>NZ_JABJWC010000035.1 GCF_013155395.1 Komagataeibacter melomenusus
CTTCCAGGGCAACCCGTGATTTGAACTCCGCCGCATACCTCTTGCGCGTAACCTTGCCCATAAAACCCGTTCTCTCTCAGGTCGGATTATAGCTTATTGCCCTGTCCGAAAAATGGGGACCACCTCTGCTGGATACGGATAGACGATCAAACGTTATGCTGGCAGGATGGAAAATGTATCCTGTTTGACGACACATACCCTCATGAAGTCCAGAACAATACATCGGATCATCGGGTAGTGTTGCTTATCCAGTTTGAACGGCCCACATACGGAGTTGGCCGTCTGGTTCAGGGTATGTTTCTCAAGGTCGTTCGTCGTTCGGCATTCGTGCAGGAAGCCAAAAACAATCTTGCACACTGGCATGCCCTCCATCATGAGATGGCCCGGACAGAACGCCAAACCAGCGGACTGACTGTTTGATCCAGTCATGGTAACAACGGGAAGGCGCAGAATGATAAAGTGTAAAAAGTGCGGTGCTGATTTTTCATGTCAGCCTGAAGGTGCGTGCTGGTGCATGGAAAAGCCCCGTGGCCTGCCGGTTCCGACGGATGATCAGGCAGGGTGCCTCTGTCCTGTTTGTCTGGATGCCCTGACGAACCAAGGCCCTGAGACCGAAAGAAGATCATCTGGCAATAGCCAGTAACCCTTCAATATCCAGACTGCTTTCCATGGTGGAAGCAACGGTTTCAAGGGCGCGTTCCACCCGCGCTGTGTAATCCAGTCCATCGGAGCGTGCGCCCCATCTGTCCAGCCATGCCGCGCGTTGGCCAGTCATGTCAAACAGACGGTGCACATAGCAGCCTGCAATACGACCGTCCGGGCTTATTGCTCCGTCCAACCGTCCGTCGTCGCATCTGATTAGGGGCATGACCCGGTGATGTGATCGAACTGTTTCCCCACAATGAATTTCGTAGCCACTGAATCGCGCGCTATCGGAAAGCGTCATGCCTGAAGTCTGGTTGATCTGCTTGTCACGGGTCAGAACGGTATCAACCTCCAGAAGTCCAAGTCCTGGTATCGTGGTCGGGTTCCCTTCTATTCCGTCGGGATCATTTATGGTCTGTCCCAGCATCTGATAGCCACCGCAGAGACCGAATACATATCCACCCCGCCTGACGTGTCCCGCCAGATCAATATCCCATCCCTGCCGCCTGAAAAATTGCAGGTCTGCTATTGTCGCCTTGCTACCAGGAAGGAACACGACATGCGCGGACGCGGGAAGGGGCTGCCCGGGCCGGATCCGTGTGATCTTTACATGCGTTTCACCTTCCAGCGCATCAAGATCATCGAAATTGGCAATGCGGGGCATAAGGGGGACGGCTATCTCGATCCGTGAGGCCGCGGAACAGTCAACATCTTCAGGAATACTGTCTTCAGAAGGCAGTTCACGTATACTGTCTATCCAAGGAAGAACGCCAAGCCCCTTCCAGCCGGTAAACTTTTCTATGAAGTCATACCCAGATTGGAAAATGCTGGCGTCTCCCCGGAGGCGATTAACGATGAATCCCTTGATCAACTCACGGTCATCTGGATCAAGAACAGCATGGGTACCGGCGAGTGACGCGATAACGCCGCCCCGGTCTATATCGCCGATCATGACGACCGGAACATTCGCGGCTCTGGCAAAGCCCATATTGGCGATGTCGCCCTGACGTAGATTGATTTCCGCCGGGCTGCCCGCGCCCTCGACAATCACGAGATCGGATTGGCTACATAATGTCCTGAAGGCGGTCAGAACCTCGGGCAGGAATGCGGCCCGGCCACCGATAAAACTCGAAGCGTGCAGGTGTCCTTTTGCGCGTCCACGGACGATAACCTGCGCTGTATGATCACTTTCCGGTTTCAGAAGGACCGGATTCATAAGGGTGGAAGGGGCAATACGGCAGGCCTGCGCCTGAAGTGCCTGCGCCCGACCGATTTCACCTCCATCTACCGTCACGGCGGCATTGTTCGACATATTCTGGGGCTTGAAAGGCCGGACCGTCAGGCCACGGTTAGCGAAAACCCGGCATAAACCTGCCGTCAAAACGGACTTTCCGACATCGGATCCCGTGCCCTGCAACATGATCGCTGTCATGGAATCAGCCGCAGTCCGTAGCGCTCTTGATCGTGTCGGCAGGCACAAATCGCTCCATGCCTTCGTGACCCCAGGCTGCCATGCGAAGCAGTTCGATATGCATGCGCGCGCGACCACGTCTTGTAGCGGGTATTTTCAGATTTTCCGGTGTTCCATGTTGACGAACATGGGCCTGGAATGTGCCTGAAACCTGCAGGTCTTCCTCCATGCCGAATTCCTCAAGCAACGGCAGAAAGGATAGATCGGCAAGCCGGTCATAATCATGGGAATCATCATCGGACGGTCGGAACGGTGCCGCCGGATGAAGTGTCAGGAAAGGCTGCCAGCCTTCCGGAATGGGATCGAGGGCGGAGCAGGGTCGTTTCAACCTCACCAGTTTTGGCAGCAGGTGGGTATGGGCGCCGAGCGGAGAGTCTCCATCAGGTGCGGGAACGGGTTGGTAGACCTCCAGTCTGCCAGCAGGTGAAAGCATGACCCTGTGGGGCTGGACTTCCATCAGAAGCGCAAATGCTGCTGTGACGACGGCCAATGGGTCATCCGTGTCAACAGCAAGGGCTTCGACCAGGCGGGCATTTTCTGTCCTTACGCACATCCGGACCCGGCCCACGCCAATTCCAAGATCAATCAGCCACGCATCACGATCCTCTGGTCGGACAGCGTCCGCATCCTTTCCCAGAACCTTCAGGGTATGCTTCGCAGTCAGTTGTAACGGGCCGCATAACGCCATGCTATGCCGCCAGCGTCTGCCTTTTCCGACGAGAGAGTCCCACGCAAGGGCATGCAAGGGTTCGCTGGGACTAATGCGTATGGCACCGCGTTGGGTGACGATCTCCAGCCCGTCAGGACATGGGGTGAGGCAGACCCTATCATCCGGAACATGATGGAATTCGCCGATCGCACCAAATGTTCCAATGCTCCAGCCGTTACGGAGATCCAGCGCCAGTGAAGTCAGCATGGAAGGCGTGATACGTTTCATCGGAAATATCCTGTGATTCATCAATCAGGCTGAAAATAACAGCAATCCTGACAGGATACTGAAAGATTGAATGCGGGTTGACAAGAACACCCCATCCGATCAGAACCGTTCCGACGGTGTCCCCTTTCGGGGGGATGAAAAGGGAACAGAGTGCGGATTGCGATCCAATGCTCCGGCTGCCCCCGCAACTGTAAACGGTCTGTCCTTGCATTACCGGATGTCATGGTCCGGGCCACTGGAAACCGCGGTTTTCCGGGAAGGTTGTGCAGGACGCTACGCCGTGAGCCAGGAGACCTGCCGTCATGATGGTTGCGACCGGGAACTGTCGGGCGGGGTGTCCTGACGGTGTGGTGTTACAGGATTCCGTGCAGATCGGAAATCCTGTGGCAGCGCGCTCTCGTGGCAACGATGATGTGACCGCGAGACCTGAACCAGATGATCCTATTCCGTAATCTGCTGATTGCTTCCACCACGTTGATGACCATGGGGGTTGTAGTGGCGCGTGCCGATGATTCAGTCAGACAGCACGCGCCGCAAAAACAGTCCGCCAACCAGTACGTCATCGAGAATAAAAAATCGAAAGCCGTTGTTTCGTTGGGGGATACGGGTCTTCCCGAACTGATCAGCGTCAGTGCAGCCCGTCGGCCGACCTCCACCGATGATATCGGCACCAGCATGACCATCATCACGGAAAAGCAGATCCAGACCCAGCAGCGGCGCAGCCTGACGGATATTCTGGCACGCCAGCCGGGCCTGAACGTGGTCCAGACAGGAGGCCCAGGGGGCACGTCATCCATTTTCATGCGTGGTAATAATTCCAACGAGGTCAAGGTCCGCCTGGATGGCATGGACATCAATGACGGAAGTTCCACCAATGGCATGTTCGATGCCGGTCAGTTTGTAACCGACGGCATGGGCCGGATCGAGATACTGCGTGGGCCTCAGAGCGGCCTGTACGGCGCCGACGCCATGGCGGGGGTTATCGACATTACCACGGCACAGGGGCAGGGCCGTTTCAAGCCGTTTGTCCGTATCGAAGGCGGTGGGTATGGTACCTTCAATCAGACCTTTGGCGCACGCGGCAGCAAGGGACGTTTTCATTATAATGTAGAATTCTCCCATTACCGGATGGATGGGTTCAACAATATCCCTTCCTATATCGAGCGTTATTATGGGGCCAACCGGCAGCAGCGGCATGAAGGCAACCGGAATGACAACCGTGGCGTCAATATCAGGCTGGGTTATGACGTCACCCATAATTTCGATCTTGGCCTGACCGCACGGCTGATACAGAGCAATTATCATTCCTACTCTCTGTATGACCTGCAAAGTGAAAATCTGTATGGTGATAAGGGTGTGCGGGAACAGAACAACCAGAACGAGGCCATCGTGCGCGGGACGGCCCATCTGGTTTCCTTTCACGGGCTTTTTGATCAGGTGCTTGGCCTTGGCTACATGACCAACCGCAACCGCTGGACGGAGACGGGCACGAGTTACGGCAGCCCGGTCAATCCAGACCCGGATTATTACCGTTCCAGCCGACTTAAGGTGGACTGGCACGGCACGTTCAATTTCAAGCAGTATGGCCAGCTTCTGATCGGTGCCGAACATTTCCATGATACGTTCAATACCAGCCATACGGCCTCAAGCATGTGGGACAGCGGATACGATACATCCGCCAGCATGGATACGACCGCAGGTTACGGGCAGTATCAGGGGAACTGGAACCATATTCTGTATGGTGCGGCCAATATTCGCTATGATGCCAATTCGCGCTACGGCAACCACGTGACATGGCGCGTGGCCCCGGCAATCCATGTGCCGGGCACCGGAACCATCATCAAGGCCAGCGCCGGTTCCGGTTTTCATGGTCCTTCGCTGTATCAGTTATTCGCAAATCAGGTGGGTGTGGGTTATTCGGAAAAGGGCAATCCCAACCTGAAGGCGGAACAGTTGATCGGCTATGACGCGGGTGTTGAGCAGAAACTGCTGCATGACCGTCTGAATTTCGGCGCAACCTGGTATGACAACCGGGTCAGGAACCTGATCCAGTCCTCGCTTTCGATTGATTCATCATATGACTACAACTACTCCTACGCCAATGTGGCGAAGGCGCGGATGTATGGTGTGGAAGCCTTCCTGAACTGGAAGGCGCTGAGCAATCTGGAATTTAACCTGAGCTATACCTGGACCCACGCCCGGGATGAGACGAACGACGTCCAGTTGCAACGCCGTCCCCAGCACAAGTTTAATTTCAATACGACATGGACCCCCATTCGCGACCTGACCTTTTCGGGCAATATCCTGTATACCGGTGGCTGGCGTGATCTGCCGGTTATTGGCAGCGAGTCCTGCAGCACATGCGCCAAGGGGCATGGTTATTTCACCATCGACGTGGCTGCCAATTACAAAATCAACCGCTACGTTTCCGTCTATGCCCGCGCCGACAACCTGCTGAACCGCCAGTTCGAGGACCCCATCGGCTATCTGCAGCCTGGTCGCGCCGGTTATGGCGGCTTCATGCTGAATTATTGACATGAAAAGCGTGGTCGCAGGGATGATGGCCGGTTTCCTTGCCTGTGTCCCGTTGGCACCGGCATGGGCTCTCCCGCGCGTGGCTTCGCTTAATCTCTGCACCGACCAGTTGTTGCTGCTGCTGGCCGAACCGGGCCAGATCGTCGGTATTACGCCGCTCGCCCGGGATTGCTGGAGCGCGGTGCTGTGCGAACAGGCACGACAGGCTCCCGTATTGCGACCCACGGCGGAAAGCATCGTGGCATCCCATCCCGATGTCGTGCTGGGTGGCATCTATACCGCGGCCGTCGCGATGCAGGCGGGGCGGGAAGGGGGCGCACAGGTTGTAGCCCTGCCACCCGCCAAATCCCTGACGGATATTCCGGTCCAGATCATGACGGTCGCCAACGCCATCGGCGTTCCTGAGCGTGGGCAGCAACTGGCTATGGCCTTTGCCACGCGCCTGGCCTCCCTTTCGGTCGAGCCTGGTTCCACCGATCCCACAGCAGCCGTCTATGCGGCCAACGGCTTTGTCACCCATAAGGGCTCGCTTCCGGATGATGTCCTTGCCCATGCCGGCTTTCGTAATTACGCAACGATCATGGGGCACCAGTCATCTTCCCGTTTTTCCATGGAACTGCTGATTGCACGGCCACCCGATCTCCTGATCCTTGACCGTTCGGGGAAGGGAACGTCCCTTGCACAGTCCATGCTGGATCACCCGGCGTTGAAGCAGGCCTTTGCCGGGCCGCATCATCTGGATCTGCCCGCACGGCTTTGGTTGTGTGGCCTGCCACAGACACTGGATAGTGTCGTCATGCTGCGTAACGCACGGCACAACCTTGAAATGTCCGCCCCATGAAACCTGCCCATCAAACCATGCTGCTGAACGTCATGCTTCTGGCTGGTGTCATGGGGCTGTTTGTTACCTCGCTCATGTGGGGAGAAACCCGCATCATGTTTTCACATGCACTGGCGGACCTGCTGGCCGGGCGGCATACCGCAGGCGCGATCATTGTGGAGCGCCTGCGCCTGCCGCGTACCCTGCTGGCCATCCTGGTGGGCGGGACGCTTGGCCTGTCGGGGGCGGTTCTGCAGGGCTATCTACGCAATCCGCTGGCCGATCCCGGCATCCTGGGGGTATCAGGTGGAGCGGCACTTGGGGCGGTCAGCGTGTTCTATACCGGCCTCATGCAGGTGTCCATCGCGGCCCTGCCGCTGGGTGGGCTGACGGGGGCACTGTGTGCGGCGGCCGTGCTGATGGGACTGGTGGGACGTGGTGGCACGCTGGTGCTGCTGCTGGCGGGGGCTGCACTCAGCAGTTTTGCCGCAGCCCTGACAGCACTGGTGCTGAACCTTGTGCCCAGCCCCTATGCGTCATTCGAGATCATGCACTGGCTCATGGGGTCATTGACGGACCGGACCTTTACCCATGTCTGGATCTGCCTGCCGGGTGTGGTGTGTGGCACGCTGCTCATGCTGTCCGCGGGGCGTGCGCTGGATGCGCTGACATTGGGGGAGGATGTGGCCGCAAGCCTTGGCTTCCAGCTGCATGGCCCGCGCGGCGTCCAGACGCGTATCGTGCTGGGCGCGGCGCTAGCCGTCGGCTCATGCGTGGCGGTTTCAGGAGCGATCGGCTTTGTGGGGCTGGTGGTGCCGCATCTGTTGCGGCCGCTTGTGGGATATCAGCCATCGCGTCTGCTCCTGCCGTCATTTCTGGGGGGAGGCCTGCTGCTGCTGCTGGCGGATATGGTGGTGCGTGTGGTGGCGGTCGGGCCTGAACTGCAACTGGGTGTGCTAACGGCACTGGTGGGCGCACCGGTTTTCTTCGCCCGCGTCATCATGCTGAAAAGAACCGTGTCATGATCCTGCTGCAGGCACGCGACGTGTCGCTCCGGCGCGGGGATCGGGCTGTCGTCTCGGCCGCGTCCCTGACCCTTGCGCAGGGACGGGTCATTGGCCTGATCGGGCCGAATGGCGCGGGGAAAAGTACCTTCATGCGCCTGCTGGCGGGGCTGGAGGCACCCGATCATGGGGATGTCCGGATTCTTGATCGCAGCATGGGCCAGATCTCTTCCGCGCTGCGCGCCCGGCAACTTGCCTTCATCCCCCAGGACGGGGGGACGCCGCCACCCATGCCGGTGCGTGCGCTGGTCGCACTCGGACGCCTGCCGCATGGGCAGGCGGGCGACCATGCCGTCCGTCACCCGGCGGTGGGCCACGCCCTTGATGTCACTGGCCTGCAGGACCTGTGCGCCCGTCCGGCCAGCCACCTGTCAGGCGGGGAGCGGGCTCGCATGAATCTGGCGCGTGCGCTGGCGACCGATACGCCGGTCATACTGGCGGACGAGCCGATTGCGGCGCTCGATCCCGCTCATGCCCTGTCCATGATGCATCTGTTCCGCCAGCAGGCAGGGCAGGGAAAGGGGATCGTCGTCGTGCTGCATGATCTGGTTCTGGCGACCCGTTTCTGCGATGAACTGGTGCTGATGGATGATGGCGCCGTCATCCGCCATGGCCCGGCCCTGCAGGTGCTGGATGATGATATCATGCGCGTCGTGTACGGCGTAACGGTCCGGCGGGTCGAGGACGCGGTCCTTCCGTGGTCCCTGTGCCGCTAACGTGTGCGGCCCGCTGGGACATCCTGCCCATGACACCTTGCGTCCGGCCGCTCGGTTCGGGCACAATGTTGTCTTATCAAGTCGATGGTCCCACGCGAGTGGGTTAATAGGGAACGCCGTCACGCTCCGGCCGGGTCATGAACCCGGGAGCCAAGTCGGAGGCTGCTCCCGCAACTGTAGGCGGTATGCCGCCGGTTCATTTCACCCGGACGGGGTGAGTCACTGTTTCCGAAAAGGAAATGGGAAGGCAGAACCGGCTGGCCATGATCCGTAAGCCAGGAGACCTGCCATCGTCATATATCAAGCCGTCGGACGGGATGTGCCGAAGGCGGGAGAAGCTTAATGCCGGTATGGCAGAAAGCCGCGTGCCATGATGGCACGGCCGAAGGCGTGCCTGCGCGCCAGTATTCCATAGATCACTTCCCGAATATCGCCAGACTGCTTACGGCGACACTTGGTTTTCCCGATGCTGATGAGATGCGTGGGGTGCGATGCCAGCACGCGGCAGGCATTTCCCATATCGCTACGGCCAATAGCCCATGGCGGGACAGAGTTGTGCAGACTGCCCGCATGTTTGGCGTGGGCACCGACAATACAGTCACAGCCTGTGATCCGATGCACGGCAATTACAGAAAGCCCATCCTCAGACCGGGGCAGGCGTTCCATCTTGCGCGCAACTGGCCCCGCGACGCATTTCTTGCAGCGGAACAACTGGGTATCAGCACCCGGCCTGTTCTGCTGGGGCCGGTCAGTTTCCTTGCGTTATGCGGCATGACAAAGGGAGACAGTGTCGGCCAGGGACTGATGCGCCTGCTACCCGCCTATATTGAATGCTTCGAACAACTGAACAACGCGGGATGCTTCTGGATCCAGATTGATGAGCCAATCCTTGCCCATCCTGGCCTGCCCGCAGCCACGCTGACCCATATGGATGTTGCCTGGCATGTCCTCAGTGAAGCATCAAGGGGCACTTCACTTGTTCTGGTCGGAGGGAGCGGGGGCTTCGGGCGACATCTTCCTTTCGTGCTGCAGCTACCTTTTGGCGGCCTACATGTGGACGTTGTGCATGGCTATCGCGATTTCCCGTATGTCCTGCAGCATTTCCCGGCGCATCACTGGCTCTCGCTGGGGCTGGTCGATAGCTGCAGCGCGGCGCCTACCCACATCGGCATGGCGCACGGCATCGTGGAACAGACGCTGCGTTCGCATCGGCCGGATCGTCTCATGATCGCGCCATCGGGTGCGCTAAGTGACAGCAATGCCCTGACCGATCCGGACATTACGAACGTCCTGCCGCAGAAAATGTCCGAAATCGTGGCCGTAGCCAGCCGACGCACGATAGCACGTCGCAGCGCATCCATCCGCGACTTTTGCGAAAATGATATCCGTTTTGTCCCATGCGCTGATAACAGCGTGAGACATTGAAAATATCATGACAGGAAATACATCGGAAACAGCCGCCCTGGATGGGGCTGCTTTGCCACAACAGGACATCCGTCGTGTCCGCAGCAATCCGGATTTCTGGTATCCGGTTGCATGGTCTCGCGAGCTTCGTCGGGGCAGGGCGATTGGCGTACGGTACGCGGGGCAACCCATCGTGGTGGTCAGGCCCGAGGCCGGGGCCATTTTTGCGCTGGATGATGTTTGCCCCCACCGGCAGTTACCACTCAGCAAGGGAGAAGTGTGTGGAGATTTCATTCGCTGTGCATACCATGGACTGAAATACAGTCGGCGTGGCCAGTGTTTTTCCCCCGGCATGAAGCTGGAAAACGAACCGCCACGACTGCGGACATGGGCATGCCGCGAGAAGGATGGTCTCATCTTTGTGTTCATGGGGGATCTGGAAAAATCCGATAGCATTGCGCTGCCGGACTTTCCACGTGTCCGTGACCCCCATTACCGTACCCGCCGGTTTGGAAAAGTCGTGCAATGTCACTACAGCTTCATGCATGAAAACCTGATGGACATGAACCACCAGATTCTGCACAGCCGACTGGTCGGAAGCATGAAGCCACGGTTTCTAGGCATGGATCGGGGTGAGGATTTTGTGGAGGCCCGCTATACCTTTGCCCGCACGTCTGGCAGGCAGCCGCTGAGCGAGGCTCTGATTTACGGGCAGCGTCGCAAGGATGGCCGGGATTTTGCCTATCGGGATGTCATGACCATCCGCACGCAGTATCCCTATCAGACATTGCGGATCGAGACGGAGGGGATTGATGAACCGGTCATGGAACTGTGGATTGCATATGTGCCACAGGACCGGGAAGAATTGATCAACCGGGTATTTGGCCTGCTCTCCATACGCAGGTTGAAAATACCATTTTTACTGGATCTGGCGTGGCCGCTGCTGATCGCCTTTACGGAGCGTGTTTTCACAGAAGATCGCGAAATTGTTGAACTGGAGCAGCTGGCCTGGCGGGAGCAGGACGGCGACCGGAATCAGGAGGTCTTTCCAGTTATCATGGCGCTGCGCCAACTGCTTATCCAGAATGGTATGCCGTCCCAGAAAGATATCGGATAATAAACTGATAGATGCCCATGCCCCGTCTCAAGGCGCATGGGCATCTTCTCCTGACCAGGCACCACGCAGATCAGGTGCTCATTTTGCAGTTCGGGCCGATATGACCGCTATAAGGAAGCCATGTCTGTGTCTGTCCGAACATCGGAATCCCGAGATAGCCCCGTAACTTGAGTTGTCCGGACTGGTTAACCCACATGCGCGCTTGATACACATGATTGGTATTGGGGTCGAGAATGGACCCGTTCCACCGGTCTGGTTGATCCGGATCCGGCACGAAGTCCCGCAGCATGGGCAACCCACATTCCGAACGGCCCGTCTGGTCGCGTGGGATGTCATTACTATAGTTCAGGCCAACCAGCTTTCCACACAGATGGTCGCCACACCGTGTGATCTCGAAAACACCCTTGTGATTTCTGGTGACCCATTGCCCCAGAACGGCGGGCGGAACTGTTGTCGCTGGAGGAACTTGTGCGTGAACAGCAGCCCCTCCAATCATGATACTGAGTATTAGCGAGACACAGGTTGCTTTTTGCGCAATATTCATGATGTGTCTTTCGTCGCTTCGTACATGACTAAAATTATGGAACATCGGCGGATCTATCGGAGAATTCGGATCGAAAAGCGCATGATTGATGCCCCGAGATGCGCGCCATGGGAATGAGCGGCGAGGGTGCTATCTACGCCATGGACGTTTTCCATGATAGCCTTGTCGCGCCTGCTGCCCATTGCTGCACCGGCTTGAAGGGCCCAGTAAGGGTCTTCAGCAACATGCGGGCGTTTCAGGCCGGTTGTCAGAAACGCGCCGGTCCCGCGATGCTGCATCACGATGTTTCCGCCAGAAACAGGAAACATGGGGGGCATTGATCGGCCGCATTGGTCTTCCCATGACGCATGGGAAATCTCCTGCCTTCGGTGCATCCCGCCCGACGACGTGGTTTGCAGACGATGGCAGGTCTCCTGGCTCACGGATCATGGCCAGCCAGTTCATGCCTTCCCATTCCCCAAGGGAAACAGTGGCTCACCCGCAGGTGAACGAACTGGTGGCATACCGCATACAGTTGCGGGAGCAGCCGCTGACTGGCTCCCGGAACAGAATTGTCCAGCCAGAGCGTTACAGCGTTCCCTTTTAACCCGCTCGCGCGGGGCCATCATCAATCAAGGGTCTCATTCCATTATGCGCGAAGTGAGAGGAACGCCCAATTCCTCGAAACGCGATGCCGGCCTGCATGGAACGAAGAGCTTGTTGATGCCAATCAAACTTGTCGCTCCGATCCAATAAGTGTAGGTCACTCAGTGTCTTCATCTTCGAAACACGCGGGCGGGGATACACGCCCGCGCGTTAGCCACTATGTTGTCAATCACGCGTTCGGGCTTGATGCGCTATACAAGTGCATGGCGGCGTCACGCGCGCCAATTGTCCATTGCGCGGAAATATAGGCCTGAAGCAAGGCCATGAGCGCCTCGACCCCGTGCGTGTCCGATAAATCGCGGGCTGTATCCACATAGGCGAGAGCTTCTAATAGCAGGGGCGAAAACAGTTCCTCAAGATAGTCGCCCCGCGCCTTCGGCGCAGCGGGTAATCGGCCAGCGGAAGGTACCAGACGTAGGAATGTTTCAAATCCATCCGCACGAATGCGGTCTTCCGGATTGGGGGCAGGGAGTTCAGTCTTGGCTATTGCCTGAATTACATCTTCCCGCAGAGGTGCGGATTCCATAAGGCGGGATACCGAGACAGAACGCTGACGTCGCCGCTGTTGTATGAGAATAAAATCAGGCGAATGGACGGGAGAGGCCATTTTTCGTTTCACCGGGAATCGGAGCGGATTAACTGGAAAGATCTGCATCGGACAGGCCTTCTTGAGTCAGGATGCGAGCATCCTCGTCACGCCATGCCGCGATCATGTCTGGGTGCTGACTGAGCCATCCAATTCTCTCGGCACAGTATACAGGAACTCTGAATTTCTGGCCGCGCTGATTGTTCAGGATTGTTCCTGTCTGGTGCAGGCGCCCGTCTCGTGTCCAGAAAAGACGCTCCTGGTTGGTGATCCCCAGAATCCGTCGAACCTGTCGCGGCGTAAACGGACGAAAAGACAGCGCGGTGATCTGTTTTTCCACCGAGCTGGCAATAGCCTCCAGAGCATCTGTCCTTTCACGCATGATGGCGGCTATAAAGCGGGCGAAAAGCTGCTTTACCTCTGGCAGACGCAGGCGAAGGGACGAGGATTGATCCAGACAGGCCGCAATAAGCATCCGAATTGCAACAACCGGCTCTGGCTCCGTAATGGTCGCCATTAGGCGCGACGCAATGGAAGGGGGTACCATGCTCATATCTGTGTTCATGGATATTTCTTTTTATCAGAATAAAACGTAGGTACCTGTGTCCTGGGGTCAGGAAAGTACATGCGAATTATAAGCCGCAGGTCGCGAGGTCTGTTGCTAAGGTTGCCTTACGAAGCCGGGATTCATTCAAGCACAGGCTAACGATCCGCATACATATGGAGGCTTGATAGATATATCGATACGCAAAAGAACGCGTCATAGCTGATCTCCTGCCACCGGTCGGTCCCGCCCGGTAGCACGGTTTGCGACGGTAGCAGGTTTCCTGGCTCACGGATCATGGCAGCTCGGTCCTGTCTTCCCACTCCCTTACCGGAAGCAGTGACCCATCTGATCGGACATCAGATGATCGGATCCGGCTACATACCGCCTACAGTTGCGGGCGCAGCTACCGACTGGCTCCCGGATCATCGCAGATCCCGCCAGAGCTTACGGTATTCCCTATTAATCCGCTTGCGCGGCACCACCGACATAAAAGCTGGTCGCAATATGCGTCAGATTTCGTGATCTACGCAATATGGATTTTCCAAAAAACCTGCGATGAAAGAGCATGGTATCCTTCACACAGACGGGAAGCTGGCAGACTTGCACTGCTCGCGGGCGTGCGTCACACTACCTCTACATCAAAGGCCCCGTGCGAACGGGTTAATAGGGAACGCCGTGCGTTCTGGCAGGACTTATCAGGGTCCGGGAACAAGTCGGTGGCTGCCCCCGCAACTGTAAGCGGAGAGATACCGGATCGTATGTCCTCTTAATCAGGACCCGTCACTGGCTATGCTCAACAGGCCGGGAAGACAGAACCGATATCAAGGACCCGTAAGCCAGGAGACCTGCCTTTGTGACGTAACCAGTTCTATCGGGCGGGGCGCCCGACAGACGGAGTGGCAATCATGTCTTCTGTTTTATCTGCTGCGTTCCCCATCCAGCGTGTTCTTTCCTGACCAGTTCTGAAGAATTACATCCATTGGCCAATGGCGTGTCGCGGGTCTAATCCCGTCAAACGCTACAAGGGGAACATGAGAAATGCGTACATATTTTGGCGGCAACCAGCGAACCGGCGCGGGTCGATCTTATTTTGGATCGGAAAGCCTGACTCCCGCGCAGAAGCGGGCCATTCTCTCCCTGCCAGAAGACGGTAGGTATGGAACCTTACTGGATGGAGGAAGCATCAGGTCATCTCTTGTACTAATGGGCTTTATTGCAGGTGGATGTTCTGCGCGGTGGGGTATGGAGCGCTCCCGCCTCACCGTACGCGGTCGGGAACTGCGGCACAAACTCAAAGGCTGCGAATTTTAGAATTCTGTCGGTAGTATGCATTGTCAGATAGGAACATAGAATTTCTACAATGCAACAATCATCAACCGCATGGTTGCAGGACGAATGTCCAGCGTTCTTTCGTGTTTTTCCGTGTCGTCATCGTGAGGCTGCGGGACAGGAGAAAGATGTAAGTCTTTTTGAGAGAGGGCCGTGCAAGCAATGATCAATCGGGCAAACTCATCATCCGCAAGGAGCAGCGTGCCCGCTATTGAGTCGGCCGTGTCCCGAAGCGTGGTGTAGGAGCGAGGCTGGCTGCTGAGGCGGCCACCGCCGGTCTTTGATAGGGTTCGAGTGCAAGAACGAACCTGAAGGACCTGACGATGACCGATGAGAGTTCCCGTTTTCTATGGCTTGAAGTTGTTTGGATGACAAGGGTCTCGGGAGCATGCCCCCGAGACCCTTGTCTGGCGACCTGATCCGGTATTCTGCCACCCAGTTGGGAATGTGGGCGCACACCCACCACCGTATTGTAGTCTTCCCACCAGCTAGCCAGAATCGGATATCCGACGCATATTCTGTTAGGTAAGGCGACATTTTTCCGCTATAAAGTGACTAGTTTAGTGGTTCGGAGCCAAGGATGCAGACAGTCAATCTGGTAGAAGCCAAAGCCCATCTCAGTCGTCTGGTTGATCTGGCGAAGGATGGAGAGTCCGTCTGTATTCTTCGCCGCGGCAAGGTTGTTGCGCAACTTGTCAAGGCGGAGCCGGTACGTAAACCCATTGCCGCGAGTGCTCTTCGCTTGCTGACCAATGCTATGACACCGCAAAAGGAATCTGCTGCAGAAACTGTCCGTGCCATGCGTGATGAGGCAAGGTATTGAGCCTTTATATCGATACATCGGTTCTTGTGGCGGCTCTAACCAATGAAGGAGAAACGACCCGAATGCAGGACTGGCTCGGTGCCCAAGCGCCTGAAGATCTTTTTGTCAGTGATTGGGTGGTCACCGAATTGTCTTCTGCCCTGTCGATCAAGCTGCGCACAGGCCAGATAACTGTCACGGACCGAGCGAACAGCTTGGCCATGTTCACCCGTCTTTGCGCAGAAAGTTTTGGTGTCGTGCCAGTGACCAGTCAGAACTTCCGGACGGCGGCACGGTTCTCGGATCAGTACACTCTGGGTCTTCGTGCCGGAGATGCCCTCCATCTGGCGGTTTGTGCGGATCATGGCTTAACACTGTGCACCCTGGATCGTCGTCTTGCCGAAGCGGGGCCTCAGGTCGGTCTGGCGACAACGCTGATATGATCGATCCTTGACTGAGGACCGTTGGAAAATATCGTGAATTGAGGGTTGCGATCACGAGATGGATTATGAACGTGAAGATCCATCTATCTTGTTATCAGCCACTGCGTCTTGTCATGAGCGTTGCAGATATGCCTGATCGTTTGTTGGCATAACAAATATTATGGGATTTACAAGTTTGATTGTTCGGGAAGGCAACCAATGATACTTGCGATTAGCGGACAGCAAGATACCCCGTCTCGCCGCGTGACAAGGTAATCATGCCAAAACGCATGGGCATATCCAATTGGAATCCTTGTCATGGACAGACCGCCTCATATATAATCCCATTCTATGGTCAATATATGAGGCAACCTGTCATGTCCGAGACCACGTTTCTCTACTGACGCCTACGATCCGTCCGGACTGATCGCGGCCGAACGGCTGAGTAGCATGCTGCATATCACTCGTGGCGAACTGGCTGCCACCCTGGGCCTGTCCCGCGACGCCGTCTCCAAAAGTGCCCGCCTCGGCCGCCCCACCACCCAGGCGAGGCTGCGCGACATGGTCGAGATCCTCAATCGTGTCCGGCCATGGGCGGGCTCAGCCCAACAGGCTTTCGCATGGTATCGGTCACAGCCCCTGCCCTCCTTCGGTGATCAGACTGCCGAGGCGCTCGTTCGGGAAAGATACGCCGACGCCGTCCGGCGCGCTATCTCGATCGGATTGCAACCGGCGGTTACGCGCGAGGTTTACCGGACGGGTGTTCCGGGCTCATAATCCCCGCTGGTCTTTCACCCCACTGTCAGGCGACGGTGCGGCGCTTCATGGAGGCCGGTTCAACCTGGACGGCACACCTGCCCTTTACACATCTCTGCGGATGGAGACTGCCTGGCTCGAGGCCCAGCAAGGCTTCCCGTTCAAGCCTCAGCCCTTGACCATCTGTGGCTATGACGTCGATAGCGAACCCGTCCTCGATCTGACCGACCCGTCCAATCTTGATAATCGCGGTTTCTCCTCCCCTGCCCCTGGGAAGATCTTGCCGATCAGGGCAAGATGCCGCCCTCGTGGGAACTCGCAAAAATGCTCACAGCCAATGGTGTGGCTGGCATCATCGTCCCGAGTTTTGCCCCCGGAGCAATGGAAAATGACAGGAAGCTGGTCTTCTGGCAGTGGTCAGACAGTCTACCCTCCCGCGTAACCGTCATCGACGATGAAAAGCGTTTGCCAGCAACCGCAACGTCATGGTCGTAAACCGAGAATAAATGAAGGACTTGCGACGATATTAGTCGGTTAAAAGTCCCAACGGAAGCCATTGGGACCATTACGTCACGTCGATCACCAACCATAACAACGGGCGCCCCTCTTTTTGAGGAGCGACAAACAACCAAGCGGCAATTATGCATTCCGTCCTGTAAATGCGTTCATATGAGCCTGAATTTCGAGAGATGCCTCTCCAACGGTCGACGGGTACGTTTGAGCAGTAGTCATCGCCGCGACGCGCTTGTTGTGAAGCGCGAGATCAGCGCCAGCGGTTGGCAATTGTCTAGCTGCCTGCGCCAGACTGATCTGAAGGCTGTTTAAAGGCTCTTTGACGGCATCAATCGAATCACGCATCGAATAAGACGTTGAAGCCTGAACGCTGCTTGGACCTTGATTGTCAGGTGTTTTAAGAAGCTCATCAAGAAAGTCCGGCGCTGCCTGGTCACGTTTGGTTAGAGAACGAATACCAAATAGTTTTCTAAGTGTCGCTATTATTGTCGTATGATCGTAAGGGGTATTGCCTTGTGGCCTGAATACGTGACCCGGCTTTACATATGGTGAGATGATTATTGCAGGGACACGGACACCGAAGTAATCAAAATTAAAACCATCTTGATGTTTATCGTCGGGTGATACTGCTGCTGGTGGAGTCACATGATCATAACATCCTCCGTGTTCATCGTAGGTAATGATTAAAAGTGTCTTATCCCATAAGGGACCATTGCGAACCGCATTATAGACCGATGCAATGAGTTCCTCCCCGTATACGACATCGTGCGCCGGATGCTGGTCATTGGGCATCTTTCTCAAAATGGGGTGAGCAAAATATCGCGGCTCGATGAAACTATACGCGGGTAAAGTCCCTTTTCTCGCATCATTCTCAAACTCCTCAAAATATTTGAAATTCGAGAGCGAGAATTCCCAAAGAGAGGACAAAGTCGTCGATTGCGCAAAGTCATGAAAATATATTTTCCAATCCTTATGAACCTCCCTTAATCTGTTGAATACGGTGGGCATTTCAAACGGGAGCTTGTCCGGATAGTTATTGACCCATCCACCAGACGTGCCCGTATGCGCAAAGATACGGTTTGGCCATGTCTGACATGGCGCAGATGCATGCCAACGGTCTGAAATGCCGAATTCCCGACCCAGCGTCGTCAATACAGGTAGCTGATCGGGGGTGAAGAAATGCATGACTGACTCAGGACTACGCGAACCCGGGCGATCAGGCTGGGCCATATAATTATCTACGAATCCTGACATGTCTGGTAATTTCGAAGCCAAGCTGCCCTTTTCCTGGCGTCCATGAATCTGTTCGTAAATGTCTTTAAATGATTCACCGGGATCAGGATCTGGAATGCGCACCACCTGACGGTCGGTTCCGTCCGTAGTCCACACGGCTATCGATTCGACGGAGCCGTCCGGATGATGCCAGGGATTAGTCTCCGTTCCCGTTAGTCGGTCGATCGGATCGGTGGACGATGGCGACTGTCCAAACATACTATCGAATGACCGATTTTCTAGCATTAATACAACTACGTGCTCAATACCCATTGATTTCCACTCCTTTTATTTTTTACACCATTTAATAAGTCATATATCAGAAAGTTATTTTCTTTTATCTTGTAAATCATACAAATCTCCCGGACCCGAAACCCACGTCTCAGTCATTGATCAAGTCCCAGTTCCCAATGATCACGGGCTGACTGCCCCGCCCAACAGAATGCCAAAAGCCCCCGAATATTGTTACAGTACCAGCTATACTCATACACTAGTTTGTGGGAACTCCGCTAATCCCCTTTTTTAAACGGGTGACACAAGAGAATGTAGAGAACAAGCCTGCAGTTTCTGTACAGACACTAGCTCGGCATATCCGCGTTGCCCTTCTCCCAACAGTATATCCCGCGTGGCGACGCCACGTAACCCCTGATGGTTAGAGACAGAGATCCAGTCGCAGAAACTGGCCATGACCAAATCGGGTCCCACACCGATGACGCCTCCTTGAGGCACGTTTTCATATCCAATCAATAGGGTAACGGCTTCAGACCCTTTACTCTTCCTTCGGCTCGACTGCGGATGTACCATGACATTCTAAATGT
Organism: Komagataeibacter melomenusus; assembly: GCF_013155395.1. Lineage (GTDB taxonomy): Bacteria > Pseudomonadota > Alphaproteobacteria > Acetobacterales > Acetobacteraceae > Komagataeibacter > Komagataeibacter melomenusus. The sequence goes on from NZ_JABJWC010000035.1 coordinate 18,944, forward strand.
CTGACCGAGACGCCTCTTCTTCCTCGTCTTTACCCGTTGCGTCCATCGGGAGAGACCGCATGTCAGGAAAACAGCAGATGGACGGTCAGCATACGTCCACATCTGGTGCCGTTTGGAGCTGTCCGATGCATCCGGACATCAGGGAAGCGCATCCCGGCAAATGCCCGATATGCGGTATGACACTTCAGCCGATGAGCAGCCCCGATACTATGGAACCAAAGAAGGGAATGGGCCACGACCAGGCGATTCATGATATGGCCTGCCATGATCAGAACCGCCATGCGCCCCAGACCGCTGCCTGGCCGCCTACTGGTGGCCACACGATCTGGACATGCCCCATGCGTCCGCAGATCCGGCAGGACCATCCTGGAAACTGCGCGCTTTGCGGCATTGCGCTGGAGGCGGAGGAACCGACCGAACAGCCTGACGACAATTCGGAGCTGAAGGACTTCACGCACCGCCTGATCGTGGCCCCCGCTCTTGCCATCCCACTCACGGTCGTCACCAATGCGCTTAGGCTCGGCGCCCTACGGACCCGCACCATGCTGGTTCCATATAGTTGGTCCGCTATCTCCCTCATCTAAGACGCGCCGCCGCCCGTCTAACCTGCTCGGGAGCGGACGTTCGTGGTCTTAGTCCATCGCATCTCTTCCGACGAAACCTTCGATCCAGCGTCGCGTCAGGTAGACCATGAAGCTTTGCACGAGTTCCGCACGCGTGGGCGCGTGGCATATGTCAGGCGCACGACGTGGAGCGACATCTCCTCGGTACGCCAGTCGCGCACGGTCTCAACGACACGGCCGTCCGCCCATCTCTCGTGTCCCATGAAGCCGTGATCGCCGTGCCCCGCGCTGTAGGATGTCAGCCACGGTGCTCGGGCAAGCCATACACGCGGCTACTCGATGTCTTCCGACCTCGTCCATACAGTCGGCAAGCGCTTCGCCAAGGCGCACCTTAAAAGTGCCCAGCTACGGTGTGTCGTCAGTTAAGCAGGATCATGATTGAGGCGAACTGCACGGCTGCAAGGAATGTTGACTTCAGTTTATCGTAGCGGGTTGCGATAGCGCGAAACTGCTTGAGTTTATTGAAAAACCTCTCAACAAGGTTTCGTTCGCTGTAAAGGGAAAAATCGGTTTTCCGTCGTGTTGTTCTGTTGCGTTTTGGCGGGATGACCAGGGTAATCCCGCGCTGTATCAGCCGATCGATCAACCTGTCCGCGTCATACGCCTTGTCAGCAAGGAAAGCATCCGGGTCGATGTTTTCCAGAAGCGGTTCCGCTTGGGTGATATCTGCGTCCTGTCCCGGTGTGATGCCGAGTTCCACCGGATTGCCCAGAGCGTCGCAGATGGCATGGATCTTTGTAGTCAACCCGCCTCGTGATCGTCCGATGGCCTGATCCGTGCCCCTTTTTTGAGAGCTCCGGCACTATGCTGATGCGCCCGGACAATTGTGCTGTCGATCATCATGTATTCGTTGTCGTGATCAGCGGCCAGATAACGAAATATCCGTTCGATGACACCGCTTTCACACCAGCGGCGCAGACGCCGGTGCACGTTTTTCCAGTCCCCGAAACGGGCAGGAAGGTCGCGCCATGGAATGCCCGCGCGATAGCGATACAGTACCGCCTCCACGAACAGACGGTTGTTCGCCGCAGTGCCGCCGACATAACCCTCACGACCGGGGAGAAGATCCTTTATCCGCTCCCACTGGTCATCGCGTAAACCATAGCGCCGCATCCCTCTGTCTCCCCCAAAACTGGGAAAACAGTCAGCACACGCAGCCATAAAGTACAACCCACACGTGCCACATTCAGGGCTTAACTGACGACACGCCGTAAGATAGATGCTTCGAAGGTCAGGGTTATGCCGCATGGCAACCAGAGTAGGCATGTACAGAGCGTTTCTGACATGAATCCGACCAACCCGAATAAAGCTTTTACCCTGCCACTTTCCTCACTGCCTGGTCTGCGAGCCCAACAACCTGTCCATTTCCCAGTGTTCCCAGTTCGGGAATATCGACCCTGCCCCCTGAAATACCCTCGATTTGAAGTAAGGTCTGTCCATAAGAGACAGACGATGAAGAAAGCACGTTTCACACAGGAGCGGATCATCGGGATCCTGAAGGAGCATCAGGTGGGCGCGACGGCTGCGGATCTGTGCCGCAGGCACGGGATCAGCGACGCGACCTTCTACACCTGGCGGTCGAAATACGGCGGCATGGAAGTGTCGGAAGCGCGTCGGCTGACGGCTCTTGAAGAAGAGAACACGAAGCTGAAGCGGCTCCTGGCGGAGAGCGTAATGGACGTCTCGACGCTGAAGGCCTGCTGGCAAAAAACTCGTGACGCCCGGTTTGCGGCGGGACGCCGTGGCCTGCGCGATCCGGGAGAAAGACTATTCGCAGCGACGGGCCTGCCGGCTTATTGGCATGGATCCGAAGACCTGGCGCTATGCGTCACGCCGCTCGGATGATGCCACAGTGCGGGGGCGGCTGCGTGAACAGGCTGCAGAGCGACGACGATTTGGCTATCGGCGCCTGCAGATCCTGCTCGACAGGGAGGGGCTGGTGATGAACCACAAGAAGCTGTTCCGGCTGTATCGCGAGGAAGGGCTGTCAGTCCGTAAGCATGGCGGCCGTAAACGGGCGATGGGCACGCGCTCGCCGATGATGCTGCCCGACGGGCCAAACCAGCGATGGAGCCTGGACTTCGTCTCGGACGCGCTGAACAACGGACGACGCTTCCGTGTGCTGACAGTGGTGGACGACTACACGCGAGAGTGCCTGGCGCTGGTAGCGGATACGTCGCTGCCAGGCGAACGGCTCGGCCGCGAACTCGACCGGATCGGGGAACAGCGCGGCTTTCCCATGATGATCGTCCGTGACAACCGCACCGAGATGACCTCGAACGCGATCGAGGCCTGGCAGGAAAAACGGTCGGTGCTGTGGCACTACATCGCACCAGGCAATCCGCAGCAGAACGGGTTCATCGAGAGCTTCAACCGCCGGTTCCGTGACGAATGCCTCAACGAGCACCTGTTCCGCAACCTCGCCCACGCCCGTTCGGTCATCAAGGACTTGCGGCCTGACCACAATGCCGTCAGGCCCCACACCAGCCTCGGGGGCATGACCCCAGAGGTTTTCGCTCAACACACCGACAAGGCATACAGCAACCCACAGACCCTAACTTAAAACTGAGGGCACGCTCGGGGTAGGGTCACTTCAGGCCCAGATGATCCCGATAGCGGCGAAAGCAGGCCGCGCCACATTCCAGCCGCATCAGGGCGCCTTCGGCGATGGCCGGGGCACGACGCGAATCTTCCGCGATGAGCGGGCTGATAACCTCTGCATTCCATGTTGCGGAATGGCGCACATCCAGCACGGCATGCAGGTCGAAATAATGCCGGTCATCGGGCTGCACGCCCAATCGTTTCAGCCCTGCCGCGACCATGGCCGCCCTACCCGGCGCGGTCAGTTCGATCACGCCCAACGCGCCGACCGCGTGAAACGCCAGATGCCGGCGGCAGGCCAGACCGGACATGGTGTTGGCTAGGGCCAGCGACTGCCACACCGTCGTCTCCGATTGGGACCGCAGCCCGAGGGCATGGACCAAATGCGCCAGCATCGGACCGTGCATGCCGGCTTCCCGGCCATGACCCATTTCGTCCCAGTAATTGCGCGCCAATTCCAACTTGGGGCGCGTTGGCATACGGACCTGGACCAGTGCCGTCAGGTCCTCGAAACCCGCTTCCCCTGCGGCTTCCTGTTCAAGGAACCAGCCCATGGCCTCACGGGATGCATCATGCGCCAGCCAGGGGAAAAGGCTGTCGTGCTGGCCGGGACCGGTCTGTTCCAGTTCCTCGAACCATGCGAGGAAAGCCGCGGGCTCCCGGGGAGCCTGGGCGGCGATCGGTGCGACCTGTTCGCGCAGGGAGCGCAGAAAACCCGCTTCCTCCGCCAGCAGACGGGGCAGATCCAGTCCCGCCGCACCGTCCTCCTCGGGCAGGCACGGCGTCAGCCTTAGACGATTGAGCCCGGCCAGTGCCAGATGGAGTTCCCGCTGCGCCCGGTCGCTACTCTTGCCCGTCAGGATATTGTTCATTGACACCATTCCTCTCCTGCTATCGCCGTGTCACGGTCAGGCAGATCACCGCGATCCGCTCCGCCGTGGATAGCGGACCATTCTCCAGCTCCTCACCAAAGACATCCGGATCGAGCTCAGTGGCCGCCCACGTAAACTCCCGGCCATCCAGCAGGGCCACCACATCGCGCAGGAAGGGATTGTCCCCATTGATGATTGCGGTCCCGGTATAGAGCAGCAACGTCCCGCCGGGCGTCAGCCGCTCCATGGCCGTTCTGACAATCGCCAGTGACAGGCCCGCCCCCAGCCTGCCGCCGCCATCTCGGTACAGTCTGCAACCGGGATCGGGCAGATAGGGTGGGTTGGAGATGATCAGGTCGAATGCACCCGAAAGCCCCGACAGGAGATCGCCCTGCCACGCCATGATGCCGCCGACGCCGGCAAGACCAACGTTGATCCGCGCCAGCCGCAATGCGTCGGGGTTGATATCGACCATCACCACTTCGGTTGACGGGCAGACCTGTGCAATCATGATCGCGCCAAGTCCCGTGCCGCAGCCAATGTCCACTGCCCGCACGGGCGGCGGGGCGGAGCGCAGGTGGGCCGCCAGCACCGCGCCGAACCGGTAGCTGTCGGGGCCGAAGAACACCGCATCCGCCGCCACGGTGGGAAAGGCGGAATGGAAGAACCCGTTGCCCCCCAGCGTGGAGAACCGGAACCGGCTGCGCCAGGCCCCGTTATCAGCGACAAGCATCCCTGCTTCCGTCGCCTGCGCAAAGAGGGACACGGGCAGCGCATCACGCCGGAAGGGCCGGCTCCAGCCAAAGATATCGACGGGGTTCGCCGCCCACCCATTACCCGGTCGCGCGTTGACGCGGCGCTGGGTCTCTGGCGTGGGGCAGACAAACCTGTAGCCTGATCGCAACAGCGTGATCCCCACCTGTTGCATTGCGTGATCCCGAACTGCCGCGGGGAAGATAGGATTGTCCATGATGAAGCCCCAACGCAGCACGAATTACGCCTGTTCCCACCATGCTGGCAACGCCTGCAGCTTTGGTGCGATGGAACAGCTTCCGAAGCCGGTATTGTGTATACCCCTTGTCCTGCAGTGGCTATGGCTGGGGCTACGCTATCGCAGCCTGACGCTGCCATCGGTGGTCAATCCGGCGATCGAGACCGGGGGACTGGCAGGCGAATCAAAAGCAGCCTGCCTGGCCCGGATCGGTCAGGCGCATGCGCCATGGGTCGCCCGTACCGTCCTCGTCTCCCCCGCTGACATCCCGGCGGCAGCGTCCATGGCGCGGACACTGGGCTACCCGCTGGTTGCCAAGCCCGATATCGGCTGGTGCGGCCATGGCGTGCGACGGATCGATGTCGTAGATGGGCTGACGGCCTACATCGCGGCCTTCCCCCCCGACGCCAGCTTCCTCTTGCAGGAATTCGTGCCCGGCCCCTTTGAGGCCGGACTGTTCTACAGCCGTGGCCCGACCGAAGCCCATGGCCGCCTTATCGGTCTCGCCATCCGGCATTCCCCACAGGTCACGGGCGACGGCGTGCGTTCCATCGCGGCCCTGATGGCCGCCGACCCACGGCTGTGCTCGCGGATCGGGCATTACCGGCGCGCCCTTTCCACCAGAGGGATTGACCATGTTCCGATGCGTGGCGAACGCGTCATCCTTGGCACGGTCGCGTCCCTGCGGGTGGGCGGCCGCTATGAGGATGCCATGCGGCTCAATACCCCTGCCCTTGAAGACCGTGTCGATGCCATAGCCCGCTCCATGCACGGCTTCCATTTCGGTCGCCTGGACGTACGTTTTGGCAGCGAGGCGGCCCTGCAACGCGGAGAGTTCCGGATTATCGAAATCAACGGCGCCGGATCCGAAGCCATCCAGTTCTGGGACCCGACGATGCGCCTGCGGGATGCCTATCGTGGCGTGTTCGCCAAGCAGGCGGCCCTGTTCGCGCTGGCGGCCCGGATGCGGGCCGATGGCGCGGTCCCGATCAGCGCAATGGCGCTGGCCACGGCATGGTGGCGGCAACTCAGGCTGATGCGGCGCTATCCTTCGTCCAATTAGTTCATATGTGCAGCCCGGATCATGATCTGGAAACAGGCTCCGCATCTGTATGACCCTGATCGGCGCTGTCATGCCATGATACGTGGTTCCACCGCCTCACCCCTTCTGCAATCAGGGAAGCAGGCGTTCCAGCCGCAGCCTCCCCCGGCTGTCCGTCAGCCGCCAGGCTGCCAGGTAGGCCGCGGCTGTCGCGCCGATCAGGTTGCCACTGACGATAAGTGACATCAGCAGGACCTGGTACCTTGAGGCTGCCAAGGGGTTCATCCCCGCCAGGATCTGCCCTGTCATGATTCCGGGCATGGTAATGATCCCGGCGGCCGCCATCTGGTTCAGCGTCGGCAGCAGGGCCGTCCGGATGGCCTGGCGAATCAGGCCGTTCATTGCCTGCGCGCGGGTCGCGCCGAGAATGATCCGCGCCTCGATGGCCTGCCGTTCGCGCGTGATGGCGGACAGGAGTGTATTCATCGACAGGCTTGTTGCATTCATGACATTGCCCAGCAGCAGGCCCGTCAGGGGAATGGCCGTGCGGGCCACATACCACGGGTGGGGCTGGAGGCCGGTCAACAGCCCGATCAGCACCACGATGACCGTCCCTGTTACCGTGGAGGCACCCGCGATCCCGAAATGCCACCACAGACCAAGGCGGACCTGCTGGCGTGACCCGGCTTCCCGGGCGGCGGCGGTGAACATGAAGGCCAGCAGCCCGATGGTCAGCCACACGGAGGCATGACCAAACACGAACAAAAGCACACTGCCGACAAGCGCAAGCTGTACCGCCATGCGCACGGCGGAAACCAGCAGCACCCGCTGCAACCCCAGCGACAGCAGGAACGACAGCGCGCTGCCGATGGCGATCAGGGCAGCGGCCACCAGCATGTCCCCGGTCGTCAGCACTATGGGTGTCATGGCGCGATTTCTTCCATGTGTCCCCGTGCCATCCGGAACCGCGTCCCGGCCATGCGCCCCGCCTGCCCCATGTCGTGCGAGACCAGGACAATGGCCGTCCCCTGCGCCCTTGCCTCCTGAAGAACGGCTTCAACCCTGTCCGTCGTGGCGGCATCCAGCGCCGAACAGGGTTCATCAAGCAGCAGGACACGGGGATGCAGCAGCAGGGCGCGGATCAGGGACAGCCGCTGGCGTTCCCCCGTGGACAGGCGTGACAGCGGCGAGCGCAGGCAGTCTTCCCGCAGGCCAAGGCGCGCGACCAGCGCGCGCACCGCGTCCGTATCCACCATGTGGTCCAGCACGATATCGGACCACCACGCGGGTTCCGCCGGGACATATTGCACCAGGCGGCGCCACTGCGCCGCAGGCATGCCCGAGCAGGCCTGTCCATCGATGCGTGCATCGCCTTCATGCGGGTCAAGATCCGCGATCATGCGCAGCAGTACCGACTTCCCGCTGCCTGATGACCCGGTGATCGCCACGCACGCCCCCGCCGGGACAGTGAATGCAAACGGGCCACCATGGACGCTGCGCAAGGCCAGTACCTCCAGCGCCACAGGCCTGGCCTGATCTGTCGCTACAGTCATCCATCCTCCTGAACAGCCATCCCTGCCCGTTCGCGCGAAGACATCAGCCACGTTGCGTCCAGTCCCGGGCCTTTTCTCATATCTGAATTTCTCGATATGAGGAAATATTATATCCTCGCCGGACATGGCGACCGGCATCGCGCCGGTGTGCATGGCCCGGGCTACGGTCCATTTATGGACAGGTCCCGGCGACAGGACGGCCTGCCCCCGCGCCAGCCCGATGAAACCGGCCAACGCTGTAGGCGTTGGGAACCCTGCCTGTTTGCCCATAATCGGATATTACCATGATGCTGGATCGCCGTTCCTTTCTGGCATTGTCCGGACGAACGACGCCGGCGGCCATGATCCCGCGCCGGGGCCGTGGCGCTGGCCCCGTCATGGGTGGAAAAGCGGACCATACGCTGCGGATCGCCACGGGACAGGTCGAACTTGCCCCCGGGCGCATCATTTCAACCACGCTTTATAATGGCCAGTTTCCCGGCCCCCTGCTGCGGCTTGAGGAAGGCAGGCTCAGCGTGATCGACATCTTCAATGATACCGATACGCCGGAACTGGTGCATTGGCATGGCCGGGGGCGATCTCAACCGTGGTACCTATACCGGGCAGGTCGGGCTGGTCTATATCGAGCCGAAGGATAATCCTGGCGCCCATGACCGCGAGATATTCCTTGTGCTGAAGGAATTCGCGCCATTCTTCAGCCGTGGCGGCGACATGGCGGTGGGTGCGCTTGCGGGCGACCCGGTAGCCGAACTCCAGCGGCTGGGAAAGGGCGCCGACGCGGTCGCCACGCAAGGGACGAAGGGGTTCGAGGTCGGCTACAGGTCATTCACGATCAACGGCCCATTCAATAAGGTGGCGTATAAGCTGGTGCTGCCGGATAGGGCGCCGTCGGGTAAGCAGGCACGACCGGTACAGGCATCGCCACGCCTGTAGTGGCAGCAACCACGCCCGCGATCAGTCCGGTTACCGCCGCCACAAGCAGGTACTGCGCTCCGGACTGCATCCAGTAATAGCCTGATGGCGGTGCCCACAGGCCATGGTAGCGCCGCCAGTCACGGCCCCGCCACTGCCGCGACCGCCAGTTGACATAATACTCCCCCCTTCGCCAGTCCCTCATATGGCCATGGCCACGCTCCCCGCCACGACGGTCATGACCGCCATGCCCCCATGGCGGATCCGCACGGGCCGTCGCACTGGTCAGGATCAGGCAGGCTGACAGGATGGCGGCCGGAAATCGATCTATCATGGTGCCTCCATCGGCAAGCAGGGTAAGGAACACAGGCTCTCATGGCTTATGCATGAACGTACGCCCCCCCCCCCGCGCCAGGACAGGGATTGACATTATTTTATATATCCACAATCAAAGATATATGGATATGGAATCGGCCCTTGCCGCGCTCAGCGCCCTGTCCCAGTCCACGCGGCTGGCTATCTTCCGCCTGCTTGTGCGCCATGAACCGGACGGCCTGCCCGCCGGACATGTCGCTCGCCATCTTGATATGCCGCAGAACACGATCTCGACCCACCTCGCGATCCTGACACGTGCCGGCCTGCTGAGCGCGCAACGCCACAGTCGGCAGATCGTCTATCGCGCCTGTCTTTCTCGCCTGCAGGACCTGATGCTCTTCCTCGTCAGGGACTGCTGTGCGGGCAGTCCCGAACTCTGTGCGCCCCTGATCGCGACCCTGTCCTCCTGCTGTCCGTCCCCCCAATCCTGCTCATGACCATCACGATCTATCACAACCCGGCCTGCGGCACGTCGCGCAATGTGCTGGCACTGATCCGCAACAGCGGCGAGGAGCCTCGCATTATCGAGTATCTGAAAACGCCTCCCAATCGTGCGGAACTGGTCGATCTGATTGCCCTTATGGGCGTTCCGGTGCGCTCGGTCCTGCGGGAAAAGGACACGCCCTTTCACGAACTTGGCCTCGATAATCCGGCCCTGAGCGATGACGCGCTGATCGATGCCATAATCGCACACCCAATCTTGATGAACCGACCGATCGTCGTCACCCCGCTCGGCGTTGCGCTCTGCCGTCCGTCCGAGACGGTTCTGGACATCCTGCCCAACCCACAGCAGGGCGCATTCGTCAAAGTGGACAACGAGAAAACCGTCGATGAATCCGGAAAGCGGATCGTCTGATGCTGGCGCTTCTGATTTTCGTTGTCACGCTGGTTTTTGTCATCTGGCAGCCTCGGGGGCTGGGCATCGGCTGGAGCGCAATGGCAGGTGCCGCCGTGGCTCTGGCGGCTGGTGTGATCCACTGGCACGACATTCCGGTCGTCTGGCACATCGTCTGGGACGCGACCTTCACCTTTATCGCGCTGATTGTTATCTCGCTGTTGCTGGACGAGGCCGGGTTCTTCCATTGGGCCGCCTTGCACGCGGTGCGTTGGGGCAAAGGGCGAGGCCGGACGCTATTCCCGCTGATCGTGGTGCTGGGAGCGGCCATTGCAGCGGTTTTCGCCAATGACGGCGCGGCCCTGCTGCTCACGCCCATTGTCATCGCCATCCTCACTCAACTCCGCCTGAGCCATACTGCAGCCCTGGCCTTCATCATAGCGACCGGCTTCGTCGCGGACACCACCAGCCTGCCGCTGGTCATCTCCAATCTGGTGAACATCGTCAGCGCCAATTTCTTTGGCATTGCGTTCGATCGCTATGCCACGATCATGGTCCCTGTCGATCTGGTAGCACTTGGTGCAACGCTGGCCGTCTTGTGGCTGTGGTACCGGCGGCAGGTGCCTGCGACCTATCCCGTCGCCGAACTGCCCGCACCTGCCACGGCCATTCGTGACCCTCATGTATTCCGAGCGGCATTTCCGCTGCTAGCCCTGGTTCTGGCGGCCTATTTCCTGACCGCGCCGTTTCATATCCCGGTCTGTGTCGTAGCCTGCCTGGCCGCTGCAATCCTGCTGCTCGTCGCCGGATATGGCCGGGTGATCTCTGTTCGCAAGGTGCTGCGGGGTGCCCCGTGGCAGATCGTGATCTTCTCCCTAGGCATGTATCTGGTGGTCTATGGGCTGCGCAATGCCGGGCTGACCGACTATCTTGCGACCGCACTGGTCTGGCTCGGTCATCAAGGGACGTTCACGGCCACCATCGGCACCGGCTTTCTAGCGGCTGTTCTGTCGTCCATCATGAACAATATGCCGAGTGTGCTGGTCGGGGCGCTGGCGATCCAGCAGGCTCACGACATCACGCCGCTGACACGCGACCTGATGATCTATGCCAACGTCATCGGCTGCGACCTCGGGCCGAAATTCACGCCCATTGGTAGTCTCGCAACACTGCTGTGGCTGCATGTGCTGGCATCCAAGAATCATCGGGTCACGTGGGGGCAATACATGAAGGTCGGGCTGGCCATCACCCCGCCGGTCCTGCTGGCCACGCTCATCGCGCTGGCCCTGTGGCTGCCCCGGGTCAGCCACCCGTAACGCATGAAGGGAACCGCTCCATGACCGCACCTGACTTGCCCGCCCTGCATCCGGAATATCTCGAACGGGTTGACCTCGCGCGGCTTGAGCCACACCCACGGGTTGACCATCCGCCCCGCATCCTGCTGCTCTATGGCTCGCTGCGACCACGCTCGTTCAGCCGCCTGCTGGTGCTGGAGGCGGAGCGCATCCTGAAAGCCCTCGGCGCGGAAACGCGGATATTCGACCCGACCGGCCTGCCGGTGGCGGATTCCGTACCTGCCACCCATCCAAAGGTGCAGGAACTGCGCGCACTCTCGCTCTGGTCGGAAGGCCAGGTCTGGTGCAGCCCCGAACGGCACGGTAACATAACCGCTGTGTTCAAAAACCAGATCGACTGGTTGCCACTGTCCGAAGGCTCGATCCGTCCGACGCAGGGCCGCACGCTGGCGGTGATGCAGGTCTCAGGCGGATCGCAAAGCTTCAATTCCGTCAATGCCCTGCGGGTTCTGGGCCGATGGATGCGGATGTTCACCATCCCCAACCAGTCCAGCGTGCCGATGGCCTATACGCAATTCGGTGATGATGACCGGATGAAGCCCTCCCCGCTCTATGACCGCATGGTGGATGTCATGGAGGAACTGATGAAGTTCACATGGCTGCTGCGGGACCGGGCCGATTACCTCGTTGATCGCTATAGCGAGCGCAGGCAGGACCATCGCCCGCCTGAAGCGCGGTGAGGCCGGGACGGGACGGAACCGTTCAACGTGGTGATTGCGGATGGCGGCCATGCTGCGGGGCCGTAAGCCTGCTACGCTCCAGCCAACGCCAAAGCGGCAACACTTCAGGCTTACCATATCCGTGATCCTGTGATCTGGATTAATAAACCCCAATCTTCGTGCGACCATCTTGTCGCTTTATCAAAGCTCTTGTAAAAACAAAAAGAAATACTTTGTCATGAACATAGCGTTATGGAATCTTTCCAATTGAAAACCTCCATAAACAGTAAAATCCGTCACAATCCACAAGAAACTACCAAGGTTCTTGTGGTCAACACCCTCCTGACGTGAAGACAAACACCGTGTCCTGATTTCGCATATAGCGATCGTCCTATACCGCCTTGATGTGCCTGGGCATCATAGCCTGCTCATGCCGTTGGCCACGGTCGTTCGAGATTACCAGGATAAAAGCAATAGTGGCGGTCACCGATATTGTACCGGCCCACCTGACCGACACCACTACGAAAGGGGTTCACCCCATGTCACCCTTACAGTCGAGTTGCGCCCTGCCTGAGGCTGCCACGTCTCGAAATGGACGGGAAGGCATCTGTCTTGATCATGACCAGTCCTTGCAGCAATGGATCCTTGCATGATGACCGAAACCTGCAAGGTCCTGATGATCTTCCCGCTTTTCAACGCCAATTCATTCTGGAACTACAAGGAAGCCTGCGATCTTGCGGGCGCACGCTATCCGGCGGCCCCCCTTGGCCTGGTCACGGTCGCAGCCCTCCTGCCCCGGGACTGGGAAGTCCGGCTGGTCAACCGCAATACCGAAGACCTTGTGGATGCCGATTACGACTGGGCCGACATGGTCATGACCGGCGGCATGCTGCCGCAGCGCAATGATGCGCTGCACATCATCGAGACCTGCCGCGCGCGCGGCAAGCCGGTGGTGGTGGGTGGCCCCGACGTGACCTCCAGCCCATCGCTTTACAGCGCCGCCAATTTTCAGGTTCTGGGCGAGGCCGAAGAGATCATGGATGATTTCATCGCCGTCTGGCACAGCGGCGTGCGGCAGGGCATGTTTGAGGCTCCCATGGGCAAGACGGATGTGACCAAAAGCCCATTGCCGCGCTTTGACCTGCTCAAGCTGGATCAGTACCTGCACGTGGGCATCCAGTTCTCGCGCGGTTGTCCGTTCAGTTGCGAGTTCTGCGACATCATTGAACTCTATGGCCGAGTGCCGCGCACCAAGACCAATGCGCAGGTCATGGCCGAACTCGATGCCCTGTACGCGCTTGGCTATCGCGGACATGTGGATTTTGTCGATGACAACCTGATTGGCAACAAGAAGGCGCTCAAGAAATTCCTGCCCGACCTGAAACGCTGGCAGAACGAGAAGAACTTTCCATTCGAGTTCTCGACCGAGGCATCGATCAACCTTGCCGATGATGCCGACCTGCTGCGCAGCCTGGCCGATACCAATTTCTTCGCCATATTCGTCGGCATCGAAAGCCCGGATACAGACTCCCTCGTGCTGATGCAGAAAAAGCAGAACACGCGGCGCAGCCTGCAGCAGAGCATCGAGACGATCCACAAGGCCGGGATTTTCGTCAATGCGGGCTTCATCGTGGGTTTCGACAGCGAAAAGGGCAGTGTCGCCCAGGGCATGATCGACTGTATCGAGGATACGTCCATCCCAGTCTGCATGGTCGGCCTGCTTTACGCCCTGCCCACGACGCAGCTGACGCGGCGCCTGCTGGCGGAAGGCCGCCTTTTTTCCGGCAGTGAACAGACGCAGTCGGGCGACCAATGCACGGCGGGGCTGAATTTCGAGACAAAACGCCCGCGTCGCGACGTGCTGAACGATTACAGGACGGTGCTTGCGGCCATCTATGACCCAGTCGCCTATTTCGGCCGCGTGCGCAGGCTGGGCCGGATGCTCGGGCGCAAGCGCGCGCACCGGATGATAAAGGGTGATTTGCGCAGCTTTGTCCGGCTCATGTTCCGCATCCACCGTGCGGGGCCGGGAACGGCCGGGCAGTTCTGGCGCATGATGCTGGACTGCGCCCTGCATAACCCGCGCGCGCTGCCCTATGTGGTGATGACAAGCGCGCTTTACCTGCATCTTGGCCCGTTTTCACGCCAGGTCATTGCCGAGATCGACCGCGAGATCGCGGATGTGGACCAGGGCCGCTGGCACGTGCCGCCCGTTGTACGTCATGTCAAGGCAGAACTCGTGCCAGTCTAAACCGTGTTAAGGGAAGATGAAGGAGTATGCATGATGTACAATAAAAGCGCTAATATGCACTGCCTGTTAAAGCGCATTTCGTATAAATTCCGACATAACGAAGCTATTCCACTTATCAAAATATATATTGAATTAATGAAAAGAATTGTTCAATAAATAATTTGTTTTAAATTTTATTATACGATATTTTCTCGAAAAATGAGGCGCATCTGGCATAATCATCATATATGGTTATTTACAATCATATTATTGAAAACCTTCTCTTTTGCATATGCCCAGCCTGTTCCCGTAAGCGTGCTGAGCGCGGGCGTTACGCCACAGCAGAATATTCCCGACCATATTGACCCGCGCACCCATCTGTCCGGCAACTGGGGCGGAATACGGAACCGGCTGCTGGCACAGGGAATTGATATCCGTATATCGGATACCAATGAATTCTGGTCCAACCCGGTGGGGGGCGCGCAGGCATCCAGCAACTACATCGGGTCCGCCGCGGTTGAAATGGTGACGGATCTGCACACCCTGACGGGCCTGCCACTGGGTACATTTGACATCAGCGCCATGGAAATCCGTGGGCGACCATTCAGTAATACGCCCCTGTATGTTTTCAACCAGACATCGAATATCGAAGCGGATGATAACGGGCGGCTATATGAACTGTGGTACAGCCAGAAATTCATGGGAGAACGCCTGGCCTTCCGGATTGGCAAGCTGGATCTCGGGCATGACTTCATGGTCAGCAGCGTCGGGCTGAACTTCCTCAACGCGTCCTTTTCCTGGCCCATCATGCCCGATAATGACCTGTATGACCAAGGCCCCGTCTCCCCCGTGGCCACGCCTGCGATACGGTTGCGCTATACCCTGTCCCCACACTGGAATTTCCTGTTCGCGGCAGCCGATGACAATCCTGTGGGCGGCCCCTTCATCAACGCGAAGGACCCGTGGAACCAAAACCGCGACCCCGGTGGCACGCGCTTCAGTTTCCGCACGGGCGCTCTTTTCTTCGGGGAGGTCCAGTACCGGCGGACCCTGTACGGAAGGCAGGGCACATATAAACTTGGCGGTTACTTTGATACCGGACGCTTTCCCGACCAGTCCGATCTCAGAAAAAACCATAAAACCAACTGGGCCGTCTACGCCATTGCGGATCAGACGCTGCAGCATTTCGGGCGAATAACGGAGCTTGACGCTTTCATTCGGGGGAACTGAACAGCGGACACCGACCGCAACCAGATCGTCTATGCCGCAGATGCTGGGTTTACCCTGAAGGGGCCGTTTGGACGTGCAGGCGACATGGCGGGGTTTGGTGCGGGCCTGGGGGCGGCTAGTCCCTATCTTGCCCAGGCGGACCGGCGTTCTGGCCTGCCCATGCAGGGCACCGAATATCATCTGGAGTTGACCTATCAGATCCCAATCACGCCATGGTTCATGCTTCAGCCTGATATTCAGGGCATCATATCGCCCAGTGGTGGTGTTCTCGATAATAAAGGGCAGCATGTGCATGACGAAGCCATCTTCGGTCTGCATAGCAGCGTAACATTCTGAACCATTCTGTACAAGGTTTTTTTGAAAAGATCCGACCAGACTGTGTTGCCCCGCCTTTTCATTCCAGGTTCATCTAGAAATTCACATTGGTATGCAACCCGAATACGGCTTCATTACCAATCAGGCGCGTCGGACAGGATGGATCTCCCGTGCCGCCCGAGGGGTTCAGGACATATTGGAAATCGGGCTGCACGACCATCCATGGTGTGATCTGGGCCTGATAGGTCAGTTCAAAATGATTTTCGTTTCCCTGCACCAGCGCACCGCGCGCGCGATCATAGGCACGCACGCCTGATGTGACGCGACCGATACCCCAGCCCAGACCAAGTGTATCATTCGTCCTGCCTGAAAAGGGCGCCTTCAGGTTAAGGCCGGCATCAATGGCGAAGTTTATGATATTGCGATCACCACTATTACCCGTCGCCCGGACAAACAGGCCAAGTGCGCGTGATGCATCAGGCGACGGACGCCAGATCAACTGGTCGATTATCCCGTAAATCAGCCAGTTTCCCCGATCCCAGCGGGGTGTACCACCATCCGCGCCAAGAGACAGTCCCTGTGTGTTATATCGATAATCCGGAAATCGTGCCGTATCATAATAGCCTCCAAGTTTATAAACGCCTGACAGGCCCGGATGACTGGCCGCGCGTCCACTGTCGCCAGATTGAGGATTGAAGGCATACTGAATTTCGGTAATCAGTAGCGCGCCGGTTCCCATATTGAACTGCGTGCCACTTCCATCCCTTATGGTCTGGCTGGTGGGGTCCGCCGGGTTTCCGGTCACGCCAAAGACACTGCTATCCTGATTACCCGACGGATTGTCATCCGCCGCCGCGAACATGAATGTGTATTTTTCACCGGGTCGGTAGCGCAACCGGATTGCGGGAGCTGCAAGCGGCCATGAAGGACCGCCAGCATAAAGATTGACCGAAGGACCCATTGGCCATCCGAAATTGGCGTTGAGGTACAGGGACGCGTAATCGCTGATCAGGAATTCCGTATCGAGATCCTGCTGGCCGATCTTGACGTCCAGCGCGCCCCTGAGAAAGGACTGCTGGTACCAAAGTTCAAACAGGCGGGTGGAGCGATCCGCCTCAAATCCGCTGATGGGGTTGAAATTGCCCAGATGGTCCTGAGTGACGGCACGTCCCCGGATCTGCAGGGCACTGATGTTGATTGTCGCGCCTTTAAGCCCGATCATCCTTTCCAGATCCGCCATCAGGGTCGGCATGGTAATGCCGATATAGGAAGGGCCCGTGCCCGATCCCCTGCCATCGCCATTGGTACTGCCGATCCCGCCCGTGGCGTTACCCCATAACTCGTTGACGTCCTGAATGCTCAGCGTCAGGCCGTAGCGGGCCAGCCATGGACGCAATCCCCCCATATTCCCCAGCAGGCTCCCACCGGCAGACGGCGTATCTTGGCTGTGGCTGGTCGTGATTGCGCCTGCTTGCCAGGAATCACGCACGGTCGCCGGGTCAATCTGGGCCAAGAAAGGTGTACTGGCGCCCAGATGGGCCTGCCCACCCGCAATGGCGGTCTGGGCCTGCCCCGCAACGGAGATGAAACCGCCGATGCCCCAGAAGAAAATTCCCTCACATACACGCCGGGACAATCGGGTAACGCAAACCGCCGGAATCCTGCGTGATGTCAGTTCGCACGGTCGCAAATGTTTCTCATATTATCGTAAAAAAGGTCGTAATCCAGACAGATATCATATACCCGGTCTTCTTTCCACAACATGATGTTTTTGTTAAAGACACAATGTGAATAAAAGAGAATTGTGATATTATATCGTTCTCGTAATTTAATTTATTATTTTTAAAAAATATGCCTGAAGGTCATAAAAAGGTGTCTATTCTGCTTTGGCGATGGACGAAAACACATAGCGGAAAATAAATTATCGCGGCTGCCGCTTCTATGGAAAACAATTCAGACTTTTCACTTTGGCTGCCTGCACAAAATGATCGCCGGCATGCGTGGTAATACTGAGTACCATGCTGCCTGCTACAAGGATTGGCCGCCCTACCATTGCTCATAACGGCTGATCTCTTGCTAGCAGCGTCTCCCCCGTGACCTTATTTTCCGTGTTCAGGTTCACGTCATGTCTGCGTGTTACAAGAACAGCGAGCATCGGCATGATGGCATGGCCAGGGTCAGGTGCCAGGAGGCCGGACAAATATTATGAGATCGATAGTGCATTACGGATTGGCAATCCTGATGATAGTCAGCATATCCGGCTGTGTGGCGCGCGCCGAAACAGAAACAGAAACAGAAACAAACGGTATTTGCAAGACAGTGGAACAGGGTATCCGGCTGCATGTCGACGGCACGTATGGCGGATATCCCCATTCCGTCCTGCGTGATGCGGTGCTGGAGAGCGTAGCCTGTCCTTCGGGGGATGCAGAACTACGCGCTTTCCATACCATTGCGATACCGCCGCCCCATATGCGTATTGCCGTCATGCGCCCCATCGGGCAGGGCCAGCAGGGATCGCTGTCCATCATGCTGTTTTCACAAGGGCATTTCGTTATCGGCGAACGGATGTCCCTCTCTCCTTTCTCACGCACCCAGTCTCCTTTTTCGGTAAAGGCAGACATCAACCTTGCAACAGCACGCCTATGGGGCGATCTGGCGAACCGGATCGCACAGGGGAAGCGTGCCATTCCATAACGGGGAAACAAGCTCAGTCCATCACATTTGCGATCCGGTTTACCGAAAATGGCCGTAGCTTGCACATATTCTGCGATGTCATTAGGTCACGGGCGCCACACAGTTATCTGGATACAGGTTCCTTGCTCGCTGCCGGTGTCGTCGTGGGTTTACCATCTCCATTCTTTTTTTACAGTCTGAACACTAACGGACCGCAGGTATCGGCAAGGCGGCCAATCGTTCAGGTTCGCGTCATGTTTGAGTGATATGATCGTTCGGATGAAATACAAATCTGGCCTTTCCCCAGCACGTTATGACGCACCAACAATCATTTTCCACTGGGGATGCACGGCCATTATCATACTGCAGTTCGCAACCGCGAATTTATGGGGCCTGTTCCGGAACCCGCTACACCATCAACTGGTGGTGACCCACCTGACGGCAGGCATGGTACTGAGCGTTCTGTTTCCCGCACGCCTGCTATGGCGACTAGGCTGGGGACGGCAGATCCGCGCCGCCGATCGCTGGCTTGATGCCATGCTGGCGCGCTGCGTGGAATACAGCCTGTATGGTTTAGTCCTGCTGGAAATCCTCCTGGGATATCTGTGGCGATGGGGCAATGGGCAGGCCATGAGTTTCCTGTCCATCCAGATCATGCCGCCCTTTGGCAGGTTTCCGACATCGACAGTCGGCATTCTGCA
>NZ_JABJWC010000036.1 GCF_013155395.1 Komagataeibacter melomenusus
TGCCCCGCCCTGAAGGAACGCTTCACCGCCCGATGCGCCCGTCCCGCCACCCCCAAGGAGCCAGCTTTCCATGTCCCGCACGGTCCTGACCGCGTGCCAGGAGCGGGCGCTGGCCGAAATCCTGGCCGCGCGCGGGGTCTCGGCCACGCATCTGCTGACCGGTTACGCGGGCACGGGCAAGACCACGCTCATGCAGCAGGTGGCCCGTGCGCTGCACAAGCAGGGGGCGGATGTGGTGTTTACCGCCGCCACCCACAAGGCCACTGCCGTGCTCAAGGCACGGGTGGGCAGGCTTGCGCCATGCCGCACCATTCATAACGTGCTCTCGCTCCAGCCCGGCGTGCAGGATGGCCGCGAAGTGCTGCAGCGTGCCGACCGGCCCGAGCCGATCACGGCGGATGTCATCATCATTGATGAATGTTCCATGGTCGGTTCCGAACTCATGCGCTGGGTGCGCGACCTCGTGCCAGACCGCTTCGTGCTGTTTGTAGGCGACCCGGCGCAGTTGCCGCCGGTAGGCGAGGCGATCAGCCCCTCCTTTGCCATCCGCTCCGCCTCGCATCTTGAAACCGTGGTGCGGCAGGCGGCGGACAACCCGCTGGTGGCTGCCGCCACCGCCATCCGCGAAAGTCAGGGCGGCCCGCTGGACTGGTCATGGTGCCGCGCCAGCCACCACGAGGGCGCGGGCCTGTTCGTGCCCCGCACGCCCGAGGCCTGGATGCAGCGTGCTTTCACCTCCGATGCCTTTAAGGCCGATAGCGACGCATTCCGCTACCTGTGCTGGACCAACGCGCGGGTGGAGGCCGTCAACCGCACCGTGCGCCGGTGGCTACACGGGGGCGAGACGCCCATGCCCTTTGTGGTGGGCGAGCGCGTGATCGCCCGCGTGCCGGTCATGGATGTGGAAGGCCGCCGCGTGATGGTGGCCACCAACGAGGAGGCGGAAATTGCCGATATCCGCCCCGGCGTGCTGCGCCATGCCTTTCCGGCCACTTCAAAGGTGCCCGGATGGACCACCGAGCTGCCGGTATATGATGTGGTGCTGCGCACCCTGGCGGGCGATGAAACGCCGGTGGCCATCCTGCGCCCCGGCGCGGATATGGGGGCGATCGAGCAGCGCCTGAAGCGCGAGGCCGCCCTTGAGCGTGCGCGCTGGCAGCACCGCTTCGTGTTCCGCCGCACCATCGGGCGGCTCCAGGCGGTTTACGCCATGACGGTGCATACCGCGCAGGGCAGTACGTTTGGCCGCGTGTTCGTGGATGTGGGCGATATCAGCCGCCGCGCCGCCACCAATGTGCTTGAAGCGCAGCAACTGCTTTATGTCGCGGCCACACGCCCCACCACGGCCATGATTCTCACGGGCCTGCCCACAGGCGCCTCCGGGCGGAAGTGAGCTGCTGGGCGGATAGCGGACCGTTCACGTCCTGTTGTTTAAAAAAAAAGACCGTTGCAATACGATTTGAAGATTATGGCGGTTTTCGGGGATTTTAGAAAAACTTCCCACCTTTTCAGTAAGATGCATATTATATGCTACATATTTTATATTTTGGAAATTTTCCAAAACTTTCATAAAATCTTAAATCATCTCCTTGAGATTGAAGGCTCATGGTTGCGCCATGGGGGAGGGGAATGGACGGCCTGCCGGTCAGGGACCACGTGGCCTGATATGACTGTCTGTTTTCCGCCCGCAGGGCATGACGGCGCGCTGACAGGCGTATCCGGGCCGTTGCACACTGACCACGCGGGTGTGCACGGCCGGGCTTCCGGGGTCCTTCCTGTAACCACAGGCCACGCCGGGAGCCGCAGAACGCCACGGGGCCCACGCCCTGCGGCACACAGGCGAGGCAACCCACCAGGTGCCGGATAGCGGATTATGCCCCGCCCGGACCTGACAGGAGAAGGCAAAGGCAATCCCGGTTCCGTCAGGGGCGCCATGGGAGAGAACAAGGGTTTCATCCGCCTGAGCGGCGGCGACCCCTGGCCGCAATGATCGGTATCAATGATAACGCAGCCATGCCCATGACATGTCGTGCCCGCTTCAGGTCACGTGCCGCAGGCGCGCCAGGACGTGTCGGTTTGCAGTGCGCGACGGGCGGCTACGTATGGGAGTAAGTGAAGTCCTGATCCGTTATGGACACTTACATCATCCGGTCTGGTATCCTGTTAACCATTAACCGAAAGTATAAACTGTCCCAAAAAGGCAGAAAAACAGCGTCGGATATTCTGCATATGTTTTACAAATTAACTTATGGCGAAAATATGTCATTAATGAGATCATTCGTAATCGTGTCGAGAACAGAAAAAGATTAACATGTCTCTTGTGCAGCCCTCTCTGTCTTCTGATGGAATGAAACGGACATTTGCCGAACGTCAGGAATTCATGACGGAAGATATGCCCGCCAGCATGCATTTCCATGTGGTGGCCGGAGGCGCGCGCCTTTTCAAATCGCTGCCTGACGGGCGGCGGCAGATTATCGGTTTTGCCCATAAAGGCGATGTGCTCCCCGCCTATCCCTGCACCCACTACCATTGCAGCGCCGAAGCCATGCGCACCCTGCAGGTGGTGTGCATACCCGCGCCCCATATGCGCCAGCTGCATGAAACATCGCCCGGCGCGTGCGCGGCCTCGCTCAGTTCCGCCCGCCAGCTTCTGGTCAGCCTGCATAACCGGCTGCTCATGCTTGGCCGCCAGACCGCGCGCGAGCGCCTTGCAACTTTCCTGCTCGGGCAGGGCACGCGCATGGGGCCGGGCGCACTCTGGCCTGTCGATCCTGCCATATCACGTGCGGACATGGCCGACTTCCTTGGGCTGACAACCGAAACCGTCAGCCGTCTTCTCAGTGCATTCCACCGCGAGCAGCTTATTTCCCGTGAGCGTCGCGCCATCCATATTCTCGATCCTGACCGCTTGCGGGCGATCGTGGCCCATCCCGAATGACAGCGAAGAAAGACCGCACGACGATGCCCGACATCACAGCCCTCACCACAGAAATTCTGCTGCCCGCCCTTGAACAGGCCATTGATGCGACCGTTATCATCGGGCAGGACAACGAGATCATCTTCTACAATCAGGCGGCGGAATCGCTGTGGGGCATACCACGGGCGGAGGTGATCGGCCGTAATGTCGACTGCCTGGTGCCCACGCGCCTGCGCCATGAGCACGACCGTTATATCGACCGCAATCGCGAGACCGGGCATAACCGCATTGTCGGTACTTCGCGCGAGGTGGAATTCACCCGTGCCGATGGGGAATACATCTGTGGCGAACTCTCGCTGTCCAAGGTGCAGATCGGCCAGGGAGACAAGCGGCTCACCTATTATATGGGCGTGATGAAGAATGTCACGGAGGAGAGCCAGCGCCGCAAGATCCTGATCCTGCAGAACGACGTGCTGCAGGCGCTGGCCAGCGACATGCTGATCCAGGATATTGGCGAGCTGATCTGCCGCAAGGTCGAAGCCTTCGTGCCCAACTCGGTCGCGGCCCTGCTGGTGCTCGATGATGCGCAGCCCTGGCGGGTGATCTGCACCTCCGCCCTGCCGCCGCGCATCCGCAATGCGCTTGAAACCACCGTGCCGTCACCTTCGGATGTGGAAAAGCTCAAGGCCAATGCCTCCTATACCGGCCACCTGGTGTGGAACAACTACCAGTCCATGTGCCGCTCGCTGGGGTTGCAGTCGTGCTATGCGGCACCGGTCATGGCCGGTGACGGGCGGGTAACGGGCATCTTCGCGCTGTACCTGCGCGAGCCCAACCAGCTTGGCGCGTGGCCGCAGCGCCTGGTGGGCGCGTGCCTGCCTTTCTGCGCGCTGGCGCTCGAGCAGCATGCCACCAAGACCCACCTGACCCAGCTTGCCCGCTATGACAGCCTGACCGGCCTGCTCAACCGTGGCGCGCTGCATCGCGTGATGGAAGACATCATCGCCCAGCCCGGCAACCGCACGCTGGCCATTTTCATGCTCGATATCGACCGCTTCCGCGATATCAACGATGCGCTCGGCCATGTCTATGCCGACCAGTTCCTTGTCGAGATTGCAGGTCGCATCCGTTCCATCGCCAAGGAGGATTACGTGCTCAGCCGCTCCGGCGGCGACGAGTTCGTGGTGGTGGTGCCCGATTGCGAAGGCAAGCAGATCGAGGAAATTGCCCACAAGCTGCTCGAAACCATTGGCCGCCCGCTCCAGATCGGGCAGAACACGCTGTCGATTTCGTGCTCGATCGGCATCAGCACCTTCCCCGCCAACGGGCCGGACAGCGAATCCCTGCTCAGCCATGCCGATACCGCCATGCGGCAGGCGAAGGAAGACGGGCGCGGCATCTTCCGCTTCGCGAACCTTGAAAAGAACCAGGTGGCGCAGGACCGGCTGGTGCTTGGCTCGGCCCTGCGTGATTCGCTGGCGCAGGGCATGCTGCAACTGCACTACCAGCCGCAGGTGCGCACCCACACGCTTGAACTCAGCGGGGTCGAGGCCCTGTCGCGCTGGCATCATCCGCATCTGGGCAACATCTTCCCCTCGCGCTTCATTGCCGTGGCGGAAGAGACCGGGCAGATCGAGGCCATCGGCCGCTGGTCGCTGCTCGAGGCGTGCCGCCAGATCGTGAAATGGGACCGCGACGGCATTCATGTGCCCACCGTGGCCGTGAACCTGTCCGCCGTGCATTTCCGCAACCGCGCGCTGCCCGAGCATATCGCGGCCCTGCTCAAGGAGCATAATCTCAAGCCTGCGCGCCTGACGGTGGAAATTACCGAGAGCGTGATGATGGATAACAGCCGCGACACCGAGGAAGTGCTCCAGTCGATCCGCAATATCGGCTGTGGCCTGTCGATGGATGATTTCGGCACGGGCTACTCCTCGCTCTCGCGGCTCACGCGCCTGCCGCTGACCGAGATCAAGATCGACCGCAGCTTCATCAACGATTTTGAATACGACACCAATGCCCAGGCCGTGACCATGGCGGTGATCGGCATCGGCTCGCGGCTGGGCATGACGGTGGTGACCGAGGGCGTGGAGACCGAGCAGCAGCGCGACCTGCTCGAAAAGCTCAACTGCGACGTGATGCAGGGCTACCTGTTCGCCAAGCCGCTGGCGCCGCAGGATCTTGAAGCCTGGGTGCGCCGTGGCGGCGCGCCTGCCGTCATCCGCGAGATTGACGCCGCCCGCGCCAAAAAGGATGGCAAGCCCGGCAATGGCGGCGAAAAAGACGCCACACCCCCGGCCAAGCCTGCTGCTGCAAGCCCCGCAACCCCTGCAAAGTCCTGATCTGCTACGGGATAGATGGAGCCATACGCCATGTCACTCAAGCACGATGACCGCCTGCGCGCGCTGACTCACCAGGATTCGGATTTCTGGGCCGATGTCGTGGATAATGTCCTGATCGTGGCCATTACAGATGTGCGCGGCGTGATTACCTATGTGAATGACCGCTTTTGCGAGATCAGCCGCTACCCGCGTGAAGAACTGCTGGGGGCGACGCATCGCATCGTCAATTCCGGCTATCATGATGCGAGCTTTTTCAGGCAGATGTATCGCACCATCCGGGCTGGCGAGATATGGCGCGGCAATATCTGCAACCGGGCCAAGGATGGCACGCTGTACTGGGTGGCGACCACTATCATGCCAAAGCACAACTCGCTGGGCGCGGTGGAGGGATATGTCGCGACCCGGTTCGAGATTACCGAACTCATGAACACCCGTGACCGGCTCAAGTCGCTCGCCGCGACCGACCCGCTGACGGGGCTGTTCAACCGTGGTGGCTTCAATAACGTGCTCCAGACGGCGGTGGAGGACAAGGCGCAGAACATCACCCGCGATATCATGCTGGTCATGTTCGATCTTGATGGCTTCAAGCAGATCAACGACATTCATGGCCACCATGCGGGCGATGTGGTACTGAAGGTGATTTCCAACCGGCTTCTGGCCCTTGTTCACCCTGAAGATGCAGTCTGCCGGCTGGGCGGCGATGAGTTTGCGCTCATCCTCAACCATACGCTGCACAAATTTCCGCTTTCCCTCATGCTGGAGAAACTGCTGGCCGAGCTTGAAGCGCCGATCGAGGTGGGCAACACCATGGTCAACGTGTCTGGCAGCATCGGGGTCAGCCCCATCGCCAGCCAGGAAAGTGCCGAATCGCTCCAGAAGAATGCCGATATCGCGCTTTATGCCGCCAAGCGCGCAGGTGGCCACCAGGCGCGCATGTTCGACATTACCCTGCACCAGCATGCGCTGGAGCGGGCCCAGATCCTCAATGATGCGCGTGAAGGAGTGATGAAGGACCAGTTCGAGCTTTACTACCAGCCGATCATGAACTTCAGCACCGGCAAGTGCGACCAGATCGAGGCGCTGCTGCGCTGGCACCACCCGCAGCGCGGCCTGCTGGCGGCCGAAAGCTTCCGCGATGTATTCCTTGATGCCGCCCTGGCGCAGGTCATGAGTCCGCGTCTGGTCAAGTCTTTCCAGAATGACATGCGGATGTGGAATACAAACCTTGATGCGTATCCCAACCTGACCATCAATCTCTCGCGGCTGGACCTGCTCAATATCGGCTTCCAGAATGACCTTGAGGCTGAAATAAAGCGGCAGGGCGGCAAGGCATCCGATTACGTGCTGGAAGTATCGGAAAGCGTGCTGGCGGGCAGGCGCTCCGATCGCGTGCTGCAACGCCTGCAGGAACTGAGCGCACTTGGCTTCCAGCTGACTCTCGATGATTTCGGGCTGGCGACGCTGCCCATCTCGGTCCTGCGCACGATTTCTTTCACGCAGGCCAAGATATCACGCAGGCTGGTCAAGGAGATTGAAACCGACCAGCAGAGCCGCGATGTCGTGGCGCATCTGATCGGCCTGGCCCATGCGTTCGGGCTGAGCGTGACCGTGAGCGGCGTGGAAACGAAAGGCCAGATGGACGTGCTGCGCGAGATCGGTGCCGACCGGATTCAGGGTTTTTATATTTCTCCCCCGATTTCTGCTGCGAATCTTGTGCTTGCGGAGCACATCATTGCGCCAGATCATACCGAGATCACGCTACAGGCGTCATGACACGCCATGCGTCTTACTCTTTACACCGATTATTCCATTCGT
The DNA here is from genome assembly GCF_013155395.1 of Komagataeibacter melomenusus. Classification (GTDB taxonomy): domain Bacteria; phylum Pseudomonadota; class Alphaproteobacteria; order Acetobacterales; family Acetobacteraceae; genus Komagataeibacter; species Komagataeibacter melomenusus. The sequence goes on from NZ_JABJWC010000036.1 coordinate 7,075, forward strand.
ACCCTCATCTATCTCGGGCAGAACCCGGGCAGACGGGTTTCGATTCAGGAGATTGCCCTGACGCACCACATTTCCCAGAATCATCTGGTCAAGGTGGTGAACCGTCTGTCCAGCAGCGGTGTCATTCTGGCGCGGCGCGGGCGCAGTGGCGGGCTGGAACTCGCCGGTGCGCCGCACCAGATCGTTATTGGTGACATCATCCGCCTTATGGAGGCAGATATGGGCAAAATTGTGTCCTGCAATCCTGAAAACGGGCAGGCGTGCGTATTGGCGGATGCATGCCGCCTGCGCGGGCTGTTTGCCAAATCGGTCAATGCCTTCATGTCGGTTCTCGATCGCATTACGTTGCATGATATCCTGCATGACCCTAAGAAACTGTAAACTTGGCCCATGCAGGCATGGCGGATGCCTATGATTTTCTGGCCATGTGGTGCGCGTGGAATCGAAAAATCCTGTGTATCGGGATGATTCATGCAGTGCTGTAATAACTTCAGCTTATGACAATATAATATTTATTTATATAACAGGAAGACCATATTTTCCGGTTGCAATAAGGACGGCAGCAGTCTTTTTAGTTGTAGCATGAGGAATTTGGCCCACAACGTGTAATCACAGGAATACCATGCCCCGCACGCCGTCGCCTTGGCCCGATACCTGCCCCCGCATCCTGCGGGCAGGCCCTACAAGACAGGGAGCCAGAGCCGAAATACCATGCGCCTGACCCTTCATACCGACTATGCCATCCGTGTTCTGGTTTATCTGGGGCAAAACCCTGGTCGGCGCGTTTCCGTGCATGAGATTTCGGAAAATCATGGCATTTCCCACAATCACCTTGTCAAGGTGGTCAACCGGCTTTCTACAAACGGGGTTATCGATACCCGTCGGGGCCGGGCAGGGGGGCTGGAACTGCCGCGCATGCCGCATGAAATCATCATAGGCGACATCGTGCGCATGATGGAGGCTGACATGCTCTCCATGAAAGCGTGCCAGCCAGAATACGGGCAGGCCTGCGTGCTGGCCGATATGTGCCGCCTGCGTCATCTGCTGGCCCGGTCGCTTGGCGCATTCCTTGATGTGCTTGATCAGACCACGCTGCACGATCTTCTGCCCCGGCAGGCTGCCTGACATGACAGCGCATGACGAGGGACTGGTCTGTCATTGACTATATATGTACGTATATAGACGGATGCTGATCAGGACCTGTTGCCCGCGAACCAGCCTTTGATGGCTGGCCCGCGGCGCCAGCGGCAGGTCAGTTGTTGAAGAAAAACACGATCCGTACCCTGTCGAGCCCTGAAGTGCCGCGCGCGATGTGCAGCAGAACCGGCACGGTTTCTGCCCAGAAGTAGTCGATCGCGGCATAAGCGGGGATTTGCCATGTCGCCTGTGCGTACGTGTCGGCATTTTCCGCCAGAAAGGAAGCGCGCTCCTGGCCGGCTGAAAGGGCATGATACCGTTCAAGCAGTTTTTCCATTGTGCCTGTACTGACATGGCGAATGGAACGACCGATTATGCCGGCGCAATAGGTGTCCGGTGCTTTTGCCCTGTTATTGCCGGTCCATGTCACCCACTCCCCAAGGTTGAGCCAGCCTTCAAGCCGCACGCGGTGTGTCCAGTCATAATCCAGCAATTCCCGTAGCGTGAGATAGGAGTGGCTATGCCCATCCTCGCCCCATTCGGCCGCGAACTGGCGGTATTGGGGTGTTGCGTCATCAGGTATGCCGCGTGCGGGGCTGACAGGCACGATGCCTGCCTTGCTGGCATGCGATGCACGGCCATAACCCAGGATGGTGAAAAGAGTGCTGTTTCGCCCATCATAAAGGCGGGTGTCGCAGCCTATGCAAGGTCCGTCCTCATCATGCCCGCACGTAAACCTGTCATGGGCCTGCCATGTGCCATCTGGCTGACGGATATCAACAAAAAAGAAAATATTTGTACCCATCTGCAATGTCGCTCTTTGGTATCATTTTTAATTGCCTGCATCATGAAACCGGCCTTGGCATGCCCGTTTTCAAGTAGATTTATTTGCATTATGCCTTTCCGGCACCATCTGGAAACCCTGCGCCTTATCGCTCCTGATACTCCGGCGCGCGGGCAGCGCAACAACCACGGGCATGACCCATTGATGCGGCCAATGGCGCGCGACGGCTTTACGGTAAAACCGGAATGGTTTCATCAGGAGGCGCTTTGAAGTAAAAAATATTTCTCCACTACGCTTCCCTTGCAGGGCAGGCTGCCGAAAGAGGCATGAGTCTGCTGTTTTTTTAGCGGATTACTGTGACTATTGATACAATTATAATAAATCCGTTACCGACCTCACGATTAAGTTTTTTCATGCGTGATATTAACGGTATTAGTTTCCGTTACATGATACTGGAGGAATATCCATCATGTCAGCTTTCATAAAACCACAGACCCCCATCGCGTGGGCGATCCTGGGTCTTGCGGTTGTCATCGTTCTTCTGGGGCTGCCCCTTGCTTATATGGGTGCCGAACTCATGTTTCTTGGCGGTTCCTGGTATTATGTCATTATTGGCATCGCCGTCACGGCAGCGGGCGTGCTCATGGCCATGGGCCGGGCCGCGGGGGCCATGCTGTATCTGGCCGCTGTTGGCGTGACATGGCTCTGGGCTTTCTGGGAAGTCGGGTTTGATGGCTGGGGCCTGCTGCCCCGCGTGTTCGGGCCGACCCTCCTCGCCATTGCCGTCGCACTCTGCCTGCCCGCCCTGCGCCGCATGGAAAATGCCCATTCAACATCCGTGCGGGAGGTCGCATAATGTCCGCCAGAACCCCCATGCTCCGCACCCTGCTGCTCGGTGCCACCATTATTGCGGGCACTGCCGTTACGGCAGCCTTCGCGCAGGTGCCCCCAGCCGACCAGCCGCCCGGTAACGGCAACGCAACAGTTGCGCCCGGCACGCCTGCGCCGCCGGCGGATGCATTCTCGCCGCCATCACCCAATGCCCCGCAGTCTCCCGGCGTGAACGCCGCCAATATTCCCGACGGACCGCCTGCCGAGCCCAGCGAAGCCACACCCATGGTGGACCAGGTCACGGCCAACCCCGCGCATGATGACTGGCCCGGCTACGCGCGTGATGACAGGGCGACCCGCTACTCGCCGCTTGACCAGATCACGCCATCCAATATCGGGCACCTCAAGCGCGCCTTCATCTACCACACCGGCAGCAAGCCGGGGCCGGGCCAGACCAACAAATGGGCAGCCGAGACCACGCCCATCAAGGTTGGCGACGGGCTGTACATGTGTTCCGCGCTGAACGACATGATGCGCATCGACCCCGCTACCGGCAAGGAAATCTGGCATTTCCACGCCAACGAGAAATATGAGAGCATTCCCTACACGGCGGCGTGTAAGGCGGTGGTGTATTACACCTCCTCTACCGTGCCCGAAGGCGAGCACTGCCATCACCGTATTCTCGAGGCCACGCTCGATGAACGCCTGATCGAGGTGGACAGCGAGGACGGCAAGGTGTGCGAGGGCTTTGGCTGGCACGGCATGGTCAACCTGATGAAGGGCATGGGTGAATCGGTGCCCGGCTTCGTGGCCGAGACCGCGCCGCCGCCCATCGTCAATGGCGCGATCATCACCAACCAGGAAATTCTCGATGGCCAGCGCCGCTGGGCACCCTCGGGCGTGATCCGTGGGTATGATGCCGAGACCGGGCGCTTCCTGTGGGCGTGGGATGTCAACCGCCCGCATGAACACGGCGAGCCAAAGGAAGGCGAGCATTACAGCCGTGGCACGCCGAACTCCTGGGCCGCCATGATCGGCGATAACGCGCTGGGGCTGGTTTACGTGCCGACCGGCAACTCGGCGGCTGATTACTACAGCGCCATGCGCAGCCCGGAAGAAAACAAGGTCTCCTCCGCCGTCGTGGCGATTGACGTGAAGACCGGCGAGCCGCGCTGGGTGTTCCAGACCGTGCACAAGGATGTGTGGGACTACGATATCGGCTCCCAGCCCACGCTGATGGACTTCACCAAGCCCGATGGCTCGACGGTTCCGGCCCTGATCATGCCCACCAAGCGTGGCCAGACCTTCGTGCTCGACCGCCGCACGGGCGACCCGGTGCTGCCGGTTGAAGAACGGCCCGCGCCCTCGCCGGGCATGGTGCCGGGTGATCCGCGCTCGCCCACGCAGCCCTGGTCGGTCGGCATGCCGCGTCTTGGCTTTGCGCCGCTCAAGGAATCGGACATGTGGGGCATGTCGCCGATCGACCAGCTTTACTGCCGCCTGAAGTATCGCCGCGCGCATTACGTGGGTGAGTTCACCCCGCCCAGCATCGACAAGCCCTGGCTGGAATATCCCGGCTATAACGGTGGCTCGGACTGGGGCAGCGTGGCCTATGACGAGAAGACCGGCATCCTGATCGCCAACTGGAACAATACCCCGATGTATGACCAGCTGGTCAGCCGCAAGAAGGCCGACAAGCTTGGCCTGATGCCGGTCGATGACCCCAACTTCAAGCCCGGCGGTGGCGGTGCCGAAGGCGCTGGCGCCATGGCGGAAACGCCTTACGGCATCGTGGTCTCGCCGTTCTGGGATGAATATACGGGCATGATGTGCAACCGCCCGCCCTATGGCATGATCACCGCCATCGACATGCACACCCAGAAAGTGCTGTGGCAGCACCCGCTGGGCAGCGCGCGCGCCAACGGCCCGTTCGGCCTGCCCACGCACCTGCCGCTGACCATCGGCACGCCCAACAATGGCGGCCCGGTCATTACCGCAGGCGGGCTGATCTTTGTTGCCGCAACGACCGACAACATGATCCATGCCTTCGATATCCATACCGGCAAGGAAGTCTGGAACGACGTGCTGCCCGGTGGCGGCCAGGCCACTCCCATGACGTATGAATACAAGGGCAAGCAGTATGTCGCCATCATGGCCGGTGGCCACCACTTCATGATGACGCCGGTGACGGATGACCTTGTGGTCTATGCACTGGATAACGTGAACTGACCGGATCGGGCATGACCTGACCGACCCGACCGGGGCCGTGCAATGCGGCCCCGGTTTTTTTGTGTTTTGCACGCCAGCTTCGCGTTGCCCGTTGTCTGGCATGAAAGCAGGTCCTATCCCTGATGGCTGAACATGAGGGGACAGAGCGTGAAAAACATCCTTCTTCTGAACGGCGGGAAGAAATTTGCCCATTCGCATGGTCGGCTGAACGATACCTTGCAGGCCGTCGCGGCACAGACGCTGGCGGCGGCAGGCCTTGCCCTGCGGCAGACAAAGATTGATTCAGGCTATGATATTGAAGAAGAGGTGCAGAACTTCCTGTGGGCCGACCTCGTCATTTACCAGATGCCGGGCTGGTGGATGGGCGCGCCGTGGATCGTCAAGAAATACATGGACGAGGTCTTTACCGCAGGCCATGGCGTTCTGTACGCCAATGATGGCCGCAGCCGTGCCCACCCCGAGCGTCAATATGGCTCCGGTGGCCTGCTGCGGGGCAGGCACTATATGCTCTCACTGACATGGAACGCCCCGGAAGACGCCTTTGTCGACCCCGCCCAGTTTTTTGAGGGCAGGGGGATTGATGGCGTCTATTTCCCTTTCCACAAGGCCAACCAGTTTCTTGCGCTCTCGCCCCTGCCAACCTTCCTTGCCACTGACGTGATCAAGAACCCGTCGATCGAGGCCGATATCGGGCGGTATCGCAGGCATCTTGCCGCTGTGCTGGGGTTTGCCCTGGCATAAGATCACATGAAAACAGACATGACCCTACCCGACCCGGCCCGCCCGCGCTGCAGATGGGCGCAGGCCGATGCCATGATGATGGCCTATCATGACGAGGAATGGGGCGTGCCCGTGCATGACAGCCGCCAGTTATGGGAAATGCTGGTGCTTGAAGGCTTTCAGGCCGGGCTGTCATGGCGCACCATCCTGCGGCGGCGTGAAGGGTTTCGCCGTGCCTTCATGGGGTTTGATCCCGATCGCGTCGCGCGCTTTACCGAGGCTGATGTCAGCCGCCTGATGGCCGATCCCGGCATTATCCGCGCCCGTGCCAAGATCGTGGCAGCGATTGGCAATGCGCGGGCCTATGTCGCCATGCGCGCGGCGGGCGAGGACTTTGCCACCTTCGCGTGGGGCATGTTGCCCGGCGGCAGGGCCGTGCATGAGCCAGCCCCCACGGTCCGGACCGATTCACCCCTGTCGCAGGCCATGGCAGCCGCACTCCGGGCGCGGCACTTCCGCTTTGTCGGTCCTGTCACGGCCTATGCCTGGATGCAGGCTGCCGGCATGATTCATGACCATGAGGCAGGCTGCTTCCGCCATGCCGCCGCCGGAACGTGAGGGATTCAGGCCGACACATGCCGCGTATCACGAAGCAAGAAAATTTACAGTAATGTAAGCATTATTTTCTGCCATGGCGGAAAAGGGCGGCCCTGCGGGGCGCAAGGCTGCAGATTGATGTTGCATAACAGCAACATCAATCGTTGTTAAAAGAAAATATTCCGGAACGGATATGGTTGCCCCCCGCTTTGTTGGTTAAGAGTAGGAAACTGTTTTCGTTGATTGCTTGGGATTTCTTGATGACAAACGCTCATCCGCGTAAAGCCCCCACGCGTAGGCAACTCCTTACCCGTATCGGTACTCTGGCTGGTAGTGCTGCGCTGTATCAGGCCATGACATCCATGGGGCATGCACAGGGCACGGATTTCACCGCGCCACCCGTCCTGTCCGGTGCAAAGCGCGGCACCCGCGTGCTGGTGCTTGGCGCAGGGCTTGCGGGCATGCTCTCCGCCTACGAACTGCGCAAGGCAGGCTATCAGGTCCAGATCCTGGAGTTCCAGGGCCGCGCCGGTGGCCGTAACATCAGCCTGCGTGGCGGTGATACCGTAACCGAACTCGGCGGCGCCACCCAGAAGGTTGGTTTTGCGCCCGGCAACTATATCAATCCCGGCCCGTGGCGCATTCCCTACCACCATCAGGGCCTGCTGCATTACTGCCGCGAATTTGGCGTGGAACTCGAGCCGTTTGTCGAACTCAACCACAATGCGTGGCTGCACTCGAGCAAGGCATTTGGCGGCAAGGCCGTGCGCTACCGCGAATATGCCTCCGATTTCAACGGCTTTACCGCCGAACTGCTCGGCAAGGCCATCGACCAGCACAAGCTTGACGATGTGGTCTCGGCCGATGAACGCGCGCACCTGCTTACGGCCATGCGCCAGTGGGGCAGCCTTGATTCCAAGCTGAACTACCGCAAGGGCGTGATCAGCTCCGAATGCCGTGGCTATGAAAAGGCGCTTGGTGGCGGCCTGAATGGCGAGCCGGTCCCCTCTGACCCGTTCGACCGCAAGGACGTGCTGAATTCGGGCCTGTGGACGTGGATGGCCTTCCACGAACGCCTCGACATGCAGACCACCATGTTCCAGCCCGTGGGCGGCATGGACATGATCGGCAAGGGCTTCAACCGCCAGGTGCACGATCTCATCACGCTCAACTGCAAGGTCACGTCCATCCATCAGGACGACAAGGGCGTGAGCGTTACCTATAACGACATGAACCATGGCGGCGCGGTGCGCGAGGCCAAGGCCGATTACTGCGTGTGCACCATTCCGCTGCCCGTGCTCTCGCAGCTTGACGTGCAGGTCAGCGCGCCGCTCAAGGCCGCGATCATGGCGGTTCCCTATGCCTCGTCCGTCAAGCTCGGGCTGGAGTTCAAGCGCCGCTTCTGGGAGGAAGAGGACCAGATCTACGGCGGCATCAGCTTTACCGACCAGCCGATCAGCCAGATCTCCTATCCCAGCCACGGCTGCTTCTCACGCGGGCCGGCGGTGCTGCTTGGCGGCTACATGTTCGGCCCCGCCGCCTATGATTTTGCGGGCATGACGCCGCAGGAGCGCATCGAGCACGCGCTCGCGCAGGGCGAGGCGTTCCACCCCAAGCATTACCGCAAGGAATTCTCCAACGGCGTGAGCTTCGCCTGGAGCCGCGTGCCCTGGACCATGGGTTGCTGCTCGATGTGGAGCGAGCAGGCCCGCAAGACCCACTACAAGGCCCTTTGCGCCATGGATAACCGCGTGGTGCTGGCCGGTGAGCATGCATCCTACGTGGGCTGCTGGCAGGAAGGCGCCATTCTTTCCGCCCTCGATGCCGTAACCCAGTTGCACAAGCGCGCGCAGGGAGCCAGCTGATGCGTAAGATCCTTCTCCTGTCTGCCCTCGCGGCCCTGCCGCTGCTTGCCGCCCCCTCCGGCCCCGCGCGCGCCGATAGCGCCGCCTCCGTGGTGGGCAACGTACAGCCCATGAATACCGGTGAGGACGTGTACCGCCATGTCTGCCAGGGGTGCCACATGCCTGATGGCAAGGGCGCGGTGGGCGCTGGTGCGCAGTTCCCGGCCTTTGCAGGCAACACCAAGCTGCAGAGCAGCGCCTACCCGGTCTATGTGATCCTGAATGGGTATGGCGGCATGCCGTGGTTTTCAGGCGTGCTGAAAGATGACCAGATCGCCAATGTGGTGAATTATATCCGCACCCATTTTGGCAATCACTATACCGATGCCGTAAGTGCATCTGACGTTGCGGCCCAGCGGCCGCCTGTAACACCCCAGGAGTAGCAAGAGAATGTTCGACCTTAAGAAAACCGTTGCCGCCATGGCTGTTCTTGGTGGCATGGCAGCTGCCATGCCGGCTTATGCCGATGATGGCATCGTGCGGCATGGGGAAGGGAAATTCCCCATTTCCTCCGCCATCGAGGTGCCTGCGGGCGCGACCACCATCTACCTCAGCGGCATGGGCGCGCCGGTGCAGGACAAGAAGGCCGACCCCAAGAGCCTCGCTGCGTATGGTGATACGCAGGCACAGACCTATGCGGCCCTGCAGCGCATTCAGGGCGAGCTGAAAAAGCTGGGTCTGGGCATGGGTGACGTGGTGCAGATGCATGTTTACATGGTCGAAGACCCCAAGCTGGGCAAACTCGACTTTGAAGGCATGATGAAAGCCTATACCCAGTTCTATGGCCCGTCGGCCAAGCAGCCCAACCTGCCGGTACGCTCGGCCTTTGGCGTGGCGCATCTGGCCAATCCGGGATGGCTGGTTGAAATTGAAACCACGGCCGTGCGCGCACCGGGAAAATAAGCGATTACTGAAAAACCAGTAAAAGTTTTTGAATGCCGCCTTTTAAGAAGGCGGCATTTTTTTTGAATATCGGGGTAAGCGTTATATGGCAATGATAATGAAGATGGAGAATAAAGAGCCGGTAAAAGTAGAGAATTTCTCCAGAATAGAAAAATATCTCAGGTCATTAAAAAGCTATGGGCCATGTTCTTATGCCATTTTAGAGAATGGTGATGGCTCTTACATACAGGTTGCCGGTGGAAGGGTCACATGCGTTCTTGAACTTCGGGAAAAACAGGAAGGCAGGCATCTTCGGGCTTACCTGCCTATTCCGCATGTTTGTTATACTGGCGAGCAGACAGTGATGTGCGGCGCTGGGAACATTACAATGCAGCCCGATGAAATCTTATTTATCGATGATGTTGTATCAGCTTTTAGAGCGTTTTTTGAACAGACATCATTTCCGTCAAATATTAAGTGGAGAGATATGTCGCATGTGCTTGATGCGCCGTCTCCGCCATAACGCTCTGAAATTATGAAATTTTTTGGTGAAGCTTTTTTCAAAAAGCTTCAGAAGACATCGCCTTTCTGAAAACAGGCGGCTTTTTGTAGCGATACAGTATTCAGGGCATGCGCCTGAAAAAAAAGGGGGATCGTCCAGATCCCCCTTTTGTGCCGGTCGTTCAGGGCAGCGGATGCTGTGCATCAAGCGCCTTGCGCTTTTCAATCACGGCGGGTGGCGTCAGGGCTTCCTTGCGGGCGGTGGCCACTTCATCAGCGGTAAACACGGTTGCATCGGGGCCTGAGGGCAGGCCCGCCACATGGTTCAGCACGGCTGCGATCTGGTCATCGGGCAGGGTCTTGAAGGGCGGCATAAAGCTTGCATAGGTATTGCCCGCAGCCGTAATCGGCCCCATCAGGCCATTCAGCGCCACGGCAATGACATACTGCCGCCCTTCCGGTGTCGCGGCAATCTTGCCCACGCGCCCGGCAAGCGGCGGGAACTGCCCCGCCACGCCCTGGCCATCGGCCTGATGGCAGGCGCTGCAATTGGCCTGGAACAGGCCCGCGCCATCAGCCGCAAGCGCGGACCCGGTGGGGAGGGAAAGGGAGAAGAGGGCGGCCAGCAGTCTTTTTTTCATCAATCGTTTCCAGATATGGCAATTATTTTAAGCCGTGGGAGAACAGGCTTTCCGATCGTTTCAGGGGCGATCTTATTACAAAGCAGGCGCACTGCCTATATCGCCGCCCTGACAGGTGGCGCTCCCGGCGTGGTTTGACCCTGGCCTGTGTTCACAAATCCACATCCTGCCCTGACGTAATGCTCCTTATGGACCCGGGCGCGCGATAAAACGGCAATCGGCAAAAGGCAGATTCAGTTACAGGGGCGAATGGCGGGCGGCGTCCTGCTCAAGGCTGCATGACGGTGTTGCAGCCATAGGGGCCTTGTTGCGCAGGGCGGCCAGTTCCGCCCGGGCCGCGTCCATATCCGCGCGGAAGGCGGAGCTGCCATGCAGGGTGGCAATCTCGGCCGCGCCCAGCATGTAGCCTGCCTGCACGTCACTTTCCCAATGTACGCCGCATATGATCCGGCTCTCGCCAAAGACCCGGCCGCGTTGCAGGATCTGCGTTGCATGGTCTGGCAGCAGTTCGGCCAGTACAAGTGCCGTGCTCCAGCCCAGCATGGTGTGGCCTGATGGATAGGAGCCTGACGTGGCCAGGTGTGCCCGGTCCTTTTCGGTGCAGATGGGTTGGCTGTTGCCGACAAAGGGGCGTGGCCGGTGCCAGTAGGCCTTGCTTTTACGCATGTCAGCAATTTCCGATACATCCATCTTGTGAATGAGCGCGCTGAGCTTTGGCGCATCGGTCCTGCTCAGCGGCAGCGCTGCGGCACAGGAAAAACTATGCAGCAGCGCATTTTCATGCAGGTCGGCATCCGCCGTGGCCAGCGCCCAGCGCGGGCTGCCGCGCAAGGCGCGGGTGGCGGCGAAAGCCTGGTCATCATTGGCCTGCCGCACCGTGCCGGGCTGTGGCGGGGGCGGCAGGTAGGCGGTTGAGTCGGGCTGGGTGGCGGGGGTGAAATAGCCAGCCTCGGGCGGCGTGGCCTCAAGCGGGTCAGCCGCGTGGCCCGGCGTGCTGGCAAGCCAGGGCGTGGCAAGCAGCGCTGCCAGAAGTGGCAGGCCCCGCCATGACACAAGGCGGGAAAGGGGAGCGGCAAGGCTGGATCGGGTCATGCTGTGGCTTGGTCAACTCAGGGTTGCGAAGGGCGAAAAGGGTTCGGGCAAGCGGTGAGATTTGCTGGCGGATCATGACACAATGACTGAAGCAGAAAATGCCCGTCCCGCCATGGACATGCAACTTTCATGAAACTGTCACAAATGTTTCCTTTTAAAATCCCTTACACAGCAACGGTCTTTTCCAGCAGCCCCGGATGGGATGAGGAAGCCGTTGAGCGAAAAATGGTTGCCCTGTCGGCAGGAGTGGCTTCGCCTTTACCGGCGCGTGAGATCCCTCACACGCCGCTATGACGCGGAAGATCACCTGCAGAGTGCCTTCGTAAAGTATCTCGAACGCCCCGATGGCAGTATTGGCCACCCGGAGGCCTATATTACGCGCAGCGCGGTCAACCTGTCGCACAATGCGCGCAGGCGCGAGCAGGTTGGCTGCATAGCGCCCGGCGGCTGGGATGACACGCTTGGCGATGCGCGCGATACCGCGCCCACGCAGGAGGAAGTCTATCATGCACGTGAACGCATGATCCGTTTCCATGCGGGCTGCCAGCGCCTGCCGCGCCGCACCCGGCAGGCTTTCGTGCTGCATCGCGTTGAAAAAATGACCTATCGCGACATCGCCCGCCTGATGGACATCAGCGAAAGCAGTGTTGAAAAACATATTGCCAGAGCGCTGGTCTTTCTTTCCGCATGGATGGCGCAGTGAGCCTGTTGTGGTGGCGTGGCTCGATCCGGCATCACGCGGCGCGCTGGATCGCGCGGCTGCACGCCGATGACTGTACGGAGGCGGAAAGGCAGCATTTCCGGCAATGGCTGTACAGCAACCCGCGCCACGCCAGCGCCTTCGAGCAACTGACCGAATTATGGGAACTTGGCGGCAGCCGCGGCCCGGCATCCGCTGCGCATGCGCCCGCCCGCATCGTGCGGCCCACCCGGTGGCAGGTGCTTGCCGGTCTTGTGGGTGCAGGCCTGCTGCTGCCCCCATGCCCCGGCGCGCCCAGGCGGCCCGCGTGCTGCAAACACCGGCGGGCCGTCTTGCCGGCACAATGCTGGCAGGGGCGCTGCGCTGCGAACTTGATACTGATACCCGGCTTGTCCTCCTGCCAGACAGCGCGTGCACCCGGTTGGAAAAAGAGCAGGTCATACTCTCCGCGTCAGGGCAGCCACCGCCGCTATGGCTGTTCGCGAGGGCGGTCAACCTGCGGCTTGGCGTGCAGGGGGCGGCCAATATCCGGCTTGATCCCGATTGCGTGCATGTCACCGCCCTGCGCGAGCGGCTGCTGGTGCATGATCCATCGCTGGCGGGCGGCAGGGCGTGGCTGCCACCGGGGGAGAGGCTGTCTTTCTTTGCCGGTGGCCGCGCGTTGCAAGATACCCCCGACCTTGATGCCCTGCTGGCCTGGCAGCAGGGGCGGATTGTGTTCCGCAACTGCCCGTTGGGCGCGGTGGTGGCCGAGATCAACCGTTACAGGCCGCAAAAGATCACGCTCCGGGCTCCCCTGTTGAGCGGGCAGCAACAGAGCGGGGTCTATTGCATCAGCCGTGGCGACAGTTTTTTGCACATGTTGCCCCGGCTGCTGCCCGTGCGCCTGGTGCAGGCGCCTGATGGGCTGGAAATCGCGCCTGTATGAAACTTTGATGACAAAACCCGCCCGGCGCAGGCAGGCGCGTCCGGTCAAGTGTCATGCAAATCATGTGTCATGCAAAAATATGGGCCATGCGGCTGGCCCTGATGCAAAAGGATATGTTCCATGGTGTTTCTCAAGCGCAGGCAGATACTCGCGGGGCTGGGCACGGGGCTGCTGTTTTCAGCGCAGGTGCGGGCCTTGCGGGCGGCAACCCCGCGCAATCTGGACGAAAAGCCGAAATTCGATGTCTCCCCCTTTCAGCTTGGCGTGGCCTCGGGCGATCCTGCGCCCGATGGTTTTGTCATCTGGACCCGCCTGGCCCCGCGTCCGCTTGAACTCGAGGGCGGCATGCACCGCAACCGCCCCGTGCTGGTGGAGTGGGAAGTGGCGGAGGATGAAAAACTGGGCCACATCGTTAAAAAAGGGCAGGCGCTGGCGCATCCTGAACTGGCGCATTCGGTTCATGTCGAAGTCACGGGTCTCAGGCCGGACCGCCCGTACTGGTACCGTTTCCGTATTGCGGGGTATGACAGCCCTGCTGGCCGCAGCCACACCTTTCCGCTGCCCGGCGCATCACCCGCGCGGGTGCGCTTTGCCGCCGCAGGCTGCCAGCATTATGAGGAAGGATATTATACCGCCTGGCGCAACATCGCCAATGAGCCGATCGATTTCGTCTTCCATTATGGCGATTACATTTACGAAGGCCCGGACAGCAAGGGCCGCGTGCATGACATGAACGGCCGCCCCTTCCAGGCCCTGCGCCGCCATATCGGGCCGGAATGTTATTCGCTTGATGAATATCGCCGCCGCTACGCCCAGTACAAGACCGACCCCGACCTGCAGGCCGCCCACGCCGCCGTGCCGTGGATCGTCACCTCCGATGACCATGAGGTGGATAATAACTGGGCAGGCGACACCGATCAGGACGGCACGCCGCCCGAGATCTTCCGCCTGCGCCGTGAGGCCGCCATGCAGGCCTATTACGAACACATGCCGCTACGCCTGCAAGCCCTGCCTGATGGCAGTCACATGCAGCTTTATCGCAGCCTGCGCTATGGCACGCTCATGAACACCTTCGTGCTCGATACGCGCCAGTACCGCAGCGACCAGGCCTATGGGGATGGCGCGTCGGTGCAGGGGGCCGATGTCTGGTCGCCCGACCGCACCATGATGGGCGCGGAACAGGAACAATGGCTGTTTGACGGGCTGGGCCGGTCCGATACGCGGTGGAACCTGCTGGCGCACCAGGTCATGATGATGAACCTCGCCCACCGGCGCGCCCCGCAGGGCGAACTGCTGTACAGCATGGATCAGTGGTCGGGCTACATGTACAGCCGCAAGCGCCTGCTCGAGTTCATTGGCGCGCATTGCCCCGGCAATGTGGTGAACGTGACAGGTGATGCGCACCGCCACTTCGCGGGGGATCTGCTGGTTGATCCGGACCACAAGAAGCCGGTCTCGGTCGAGTTCCTGGCCACCTCCATCACCTCAGGCGCGGATGGCGTGGGTGATGATGACAGTTTCAGCCGCTCCGTCCGGCGCGAAAACCCGCACCTCAAGGCCACGACCGACCAGCGCGGCTATGTGCTGTGCGATGTGGGGCCGGATGTATGGCGTGCCGACCTCAAGGTGCTCGACAGGGTGATGGAACGCGACGGCAGGCTGTCCACCTATGCCAGCTTTGTAGTGGAACGCGGCCAGCCGGGCCTGCAGAAAGCCTGAGCAAAAAAAAGGGCGTCCCGCCGGGGCGGGACGCCAAGTTTAGGGATTGGGAGACGTTGTGGTGTCACGAAAGCCACGCCCCATTAACTCCATTTGTGGATAATAGTTTTCCTTTGATTGAGCCAATGTAAAAAAATAATTGTCCGTGCCGTTCAGGCCGGGTGAATCATCACATACTGCCGCGCAAAGGGCAGCATGACGCCAATGCTCAGCAGGCCGAGCACGATGGTCATGCCCACGAAGGTGGTCATGTGGTGCGGATAATCCTCGGTATAGAGCAGCCCGCACACCCAGAAGATCACGGCTTCAACGGCCAGCGCCACGCCAAGTGCGGGGATGTGGAAGAAAGGCCCGGCCAGCCACCCTACGAGCCCCGCCACCAGCACGACGGCCAGTGTCGAGCGAAACAGGAATGTAATGGCACGCATGGTGGTCCTTGGCCGTGTGGGGCAGGGGCAGATGATCTGTTCTGGCACAGTGTCCGCAGGCGGCGCGGTGCCTGCCTGCGGACCCGGCGGCTTACATGCTTGCGTTGCCCTGCGGCGCGGCGGTGGTGGTGGCGGGGGTGTTGTCGGGCGTCATCTTGCCCGGCGTGGTCGAGTGCTCCACGTCATAGGCGGTTGCCTTCTCCATGTAGGTTCCCTTCGAGCCGGGGTGTTCCTGGTCATACAGCTTGGCTTTGGCCTTGGCTTCCTTGCGGTATTCATGGCGCTTGTACATGCCGGTCACGCAACCGGCGGCAGCACCCAGCACGCTGTGGCCACCGGCCACATGGCCGCCCACGGCCCCCACGGCGCCATATTTCAGGCAGCCGCCGGGCTCGGCCTGTGCGGTGGCGGTAACGCATGTAATGGCTGCGATGGCAGCGGCGGTAACAATCTTACGCATGAAATGACCCTTTTTGTGCATGAATGCGAATAATGCGTTCATGGCATATCCGATACGACATATTTTGTCACCTTGCTATGGCACGTCCGGCACGTGCTCATGCTGGCTTGCGGCAATGATGTGCAGGCAGGCCAGGGCCTCGGCCAGGCTGGCGCGGTCGCGGGCTTCCTCAGCGCGGGCCTGTTCATGGTGCAGCCAGGCCAGCACATGCGCGGTGGTGAGGCCAGCCTGCCCGCGCTGCCACCGCGCCAGAAAAAGCGCCACCATGCGCGCGGCCCGTGGCGGCAGGGCGCCGGTGCGCAGCATGTCGCGCAGGCGGATGATGTACAGCCCCACCGTCATTGCCCCGATCTGCTGGCTCAGGCAGGCATTGACGGTCGGCTGCGGCACGGCGGTGGCCTGATGCACGATGCGCACAAGGCTGGCCGCGCAGGCGCCAAGCCAGGCCGTGGCACTGGTGCCGTCGCGGCTCTGGGCCAGATGGCGCAGCCGCCGGTTCATGGCCGCGGCGGTGCGGCGGATATGCACGTCAAGCCGGAAGGGAATGACCAGCCGGTAGGTCAGCAGCACGAACACGATACTGGCCACGAAGGCCAGCGCGTTGTTGACAAAGGCGACCTCGTCATACCGCCCCTGGTTCATCGGGCCGATCAGCACGGGCAGGAACATGTTGAACGAGAAGGCATAACCCGCAAGCTGCGGCCTGCGCGCGGCCAGCCCGCCAATGGTCATGGGCACCAGAAGGGCCGCGAGCAGCACCTCCGGCGCGGTGATGGCCGGGATGACCCACAGCGCCATGACGGCGGCGGTGGCCGTGCACCACAGCCCGCCCTTGAGGAAGGGAAGGGTGGCGACAAGCGGGTTCTCGCGCGTGGCCATCAGCCCATAGATCAGTGCCACGAACGAGATGAAGGCCGGGCCGTGATGCCATGCCGTGATCTCCCATACCACCGCTGCCGCCATGATGGCGACGCTGGAGCGGATGCCGTTATGCACCGCCTCACGCGCATGGCGGCGCGAGGTCAGGCTGAAGCGGAAGCGGTCGCCATGGCGGGTGGCGTGGCAGGCCCGCATTTCATCATGCACCAGTGTGGTTTCATGCGTCAGCGCCGCGGCAACCGGCTGCCAGGCCCGTGCGGCCATGTCATTGGGGTCGGGTGGGGGCGCATGCTCATGCAGCCATGTGGCCAGCGCGCGCCCGGGTGCTTCACCGTTGGGCAGGGGGCTGGCATCGGGCCGGGGGGAGAGGATCTGCAACGCGCGGGCATGGGCGAGCATGACCAGCATGCCCGCCAGCGCCCGGCGGGCATGATCGCCCACCCGGTTGCGCGGCCCGAGTTCAAGGGCCGCGAACTCGATCTGCCCGCTGAAGGCCATGATCCGGTCCAGCAGCCTGCCGGTTGCGGCCTGCCGGGCGGCGGGCGCGGTCACGCCCAGCAAGGTAGGGATGGCGCTGCATGTCGCGCCGAATGTGTCATCAAGCCGGGCCAGCAGTTGCGCGCGGGTGCGTTCGACCATGTTGGGCATGAACAGCACGGCCAGCACCGCCTCGCACAGCACGCCCAGTATGATGTAGCTGCTGCGCGCCACGCTTACGGCAAACACATCATCGGGCTGCACGATGGCCCCGGTGGCGATGATGGCGGAGGTGAACCCCGTCAGCACCAGCCCGTAGGCGCGGTACTGGTCGAGCAGGGTGGCAAGCGCGCAGCACAACCCGATCCACAGCGCCAGGCAGACAAAGAACATGGCCGGGGCCTGTGGAAAAGCGGCCATGAGCGTAATCGCGGCAACGCTGCCCGCCAGCGTACCCACGATCCGCCATCGTGCCTTTGACAGGCTCTCCCCGCGTGAGGACTGCGCCACCACCCAGACGGTGAGCGGCGCCCATTGCGGGCTGTCGAGTTCCATCCACATGGCGATGAGCAGCGAGAGGATGGCGGCGCATGACGTGCGCACCGCAAAGCCCAGATCGACCAGCGAGGGGGCGTAAATCCATGAAAAGCGCCGGATAAGGCGCAGCAGGCCCGTATCCGGGGCGCCGTGCAGGGGAAATGCGGTGCTCTGTCCCCCCATGTCAGTGTGCCTTTACATCATGTGCCGGGTTCAGCCAGAAGGGCCGAGTGTGGCGGAACATGAAGGCAGCCCTGTGCAAGGGTCCAATCGTTTGTCATGATATTTTGATAAATGCTGCTTATGAAATGCTCATGAATACCAAAAAACGCCGCCTTTTGAAAAAAGGCGGCGCTCCAGAACGGTCTTGTTCGATTGCAGGCTGTTTTCTGGACGATGGGTTAGAACACAAGGTGTTAGAACGTAATGCTGCTGTGCAGGCCAAAAATGGCCTCGTTGCCCACGCGACGGTTGTAGCTTACGCCATAATCGGGCACGCCGCCCGAAGGGTTCCACACGTACTGGAAGTCGGGCTGCATCACCATCCATGGCGTGACCTGCGCCTGATAGGTCAGTTCAAGGTGGTTTTCATTGCCCTGCACGGGCGTGTAGGCAGTCAGGGCCGAGTTACGGTCGAACTGCCGCTCGCCCGAACTCGCGCGCCCGATGCCCCAGCCCAGACCGATCGTGTCGTTGTCGCGGCCTTTGAACGGCGCCTTGAGGTTTAGGCCCGCATCAATGGCGAAGCTGATCAGGTTGCGGTCCCCGCTATTGCCGGTTGCGCGCACGAACAGACCCAGCGACCGGGCCGACTTGAGCGAGGGCCGCCAGATCATCTGGTCGATGATGCCGTACACCATCCAGTTGCCCCGGTCCCAGCGCGGTATGCCGGTGGTGTCATTCGGGCTGCCGAGTGCCTGGCCCAGGTTATTGTAGCGGTAATCGGCAAATTTCGCGGTATCGTAATACCCGCCCAGCTTGTACACGCCCGGCAGGCCGGGGCTCTTGGTCACGTTCGCCATATCGGCAGGCTGCGGGTTGAGTGCGTATTGCAGTTCGGTCATCAGCAACGCGCCGGTGCCCATGTTGAAATTCGTGCCGTTGGCGCCGTTATAGGTCTGGCTGGTGGGATCGCTGTTGCTGCCAAGGTCTGAGCCGGTGGCCTGCTGGATGGGCAGCGAGTTGTATCGGTTGCCTGGCGGATTGTCGTCTGCTGCGGCAAACATGAAGGTAAACTTCTCGCTCGGCCGGTAGCGGATGCGGATGGCGGGGGACGAGAGCGGCCAGGACGGGCCGCCACCATACAGGTTGACCGAGGGGGCCATCGGCCAGCCGAAGTTCGCGTTGAGGTAAAGCGAGGCGTAATCGCTGATCAGGAATTCGGTATCAAGATCCTGCTGGCCGATCTTCACGTCGAGTTTGCCCTTGAGGAAGGACTGCTGGTACCACAGCTCGAACAGGCGGGTGGAGCGGTCGGCCTCAAACCCGCTGACCGGGTTGAAATTGGCCAGGTGATCCTGCGAGATCGAGCGCCCGCGTGTCTGCAACGCGCTGACATTGAACAGGCCGCCCTTGAGGCCAAACAGCTTCTCGGTATCGACGGTGAGCGTGGGCATGGTCACGCCATCATAGGCAGGCCCGGTGCCCGAGCCGCTGGAGCCGTCACTGCTTGAGGGCGTACCGCCGGTGCCATTGCCCCAGACTTCATCGACCTCCTGAATGTCGAAGCTGATGCCATGCTTGTACAGCCATGGCCGCGCGCCCCACATATCGCCCAGCAGGTTGCCGCTGGTATCGAGCTTGTCGCCATCACCCGCGGCTTTTTCCTCCGCATCGGCGGTGGCGCGTTCGGAATCGCGCACCGTGGCGGGGTCGATCTGTTCAATAAGGGGGGTGGAGTTACCAAGGCGGGCCCGATCTTCCTCAATCTGGGTCTGGACCTGCGCGAAGCCGGTTGCCGGCAGTGCCAGCCCGAAGCAGACCAGGCACGACCCTGCGCGCAGGCGGTGGCGCATCAGGCAGGAGGGGAGAAATGCCGGGCAGCGGTAAAGAGCGTGTCTGGCAATGGCAGTCGCGAGAGATGAGGGGCTCATGGGGGTCCGCCGTATTGAGAATCAATATCATTAATAATGGTTCTCAATCACATTTTGACATGGAGCCGTCAATTCAAACCGCCATGCGCATATTGCAATGCTGCCATTATCTAAGGAAAACCTTGGGCACGCCCTCGCTGTTGAGGCAGGACATGATCATCACCCCACTCCACAGCAGCAGCGACAGGCTGGCCCCGATGCGCCCGCGCAGGCTCATGGCGGCGTTGCCCCGCAGCACGGGCAGATAGACGCTGCGGTGGCACCACAGCGCATTGAGCATGGCCAGCGTAATGAGCAGCAGCTTGGGCGTGAGATAGGCGCGGCTGCCGATATGCACCGGGTCATAAAAAAACAGCACCACGCCCGAGAGCATGGCGATGGCGAATGTGACATGCAGTGGCCGCACCATGAGCTGGGCCGCGGGTGCTATGCGGGCCGCCATGCGGGGCCGGAGCACGCCCAGGTCGAACAGCATGTCCATGCCAAAGAACATGGCCATGCTGACGATATGCACGATGCGGATCAGGTAATGAACCGGCTGGAGCCAGAAGTGGAACATCCGGCTGTCGAGCGCCATCAGGACCGCATAGGGCAGGCGCATGAATGCGAAGGGGTGGGTGATCATGGCGGGTGGCTCTCCGTTACCTTGGAGAGGGCATACCATCCGTTGACAATGATAACAATTATCATTATCAGACCTTGGAAATCACCCGGATGGGAAACTGCGATCAGGCCCGCACACGACTGCACGAAAGAATTAAATGGCAGCACGCGGCCGGACTTAACTTCTTTTACAAGTATGGAAACCGTCACATGAACAAGAAGTGTTCCCTTCTGGCCCTCGCCGTAGCGGCGCTGCCCGTCCTCTCCACCGCCGCACAGGCGCGTGAATACCCGATCGGTGGCCCGGTCCATGAACATGACATGGAGATCGCCTCAAGCTACCTGACCGGCATCATGGTCGACCCCATGCCGCCGGGCATGACGGACAACACCAGGCCCGACACCATCCACCTTGAAACCGACGTGCATGCCACGGCCGATAACGTATGGGGCTACCCCGATGGCGCCTGGGTGCCGTATCTGAACATCGGCTACAAGCTGACCAAGGATGGCACGGCATGGAAGGCCGAGGGCACCATGCATTTCATGACCGCCAAGGACGGCCCGCATTATGCCGATAACGTGCAGATGAACGGCCCCGGCCGCTACACGGTGGTGCTGACCTATTCCTCGCCCGAGCAGAACGGCTTCCTGCACCATGTGGACAAGGAAACCGGCACGCCCGGCTTCTGGCAGCCGTTCAGCGAGACGTTCAACTTCGCCTATCCCCAGAAATAGGCGGGGCAAGACAAGGGGGCGGATACTGGACTGATGGCGGGCCGTGGCCTGTGGGGCACGGCCCTTGCCATGGGGCTTGCAGGGCACGCACCTGCCGCACGGTACTGATAATATAAGCGTAGGCCATTTCCGCCCGGACAGGTCTTCTCGGCGCTGCCTGGCCCCAATGGCAGCGGCAAAGTCAACGCTGCTGCGCGCCGCCATGGCCGGGCTGGGCGCTGATGACCTGACGTGCCTCATGCTGGCCGCCCGCACGCGGCGCTGCCTGTACCTGCCGCAGGCCCTGCCAGCCATGATGCACCTGCCGGTGCTGGAATCCATGCTCGCCGCCCGACACGCCACCGGCATTGTTCCAGCCGATGCGCAGGGCGATGAAATCGATGCCGCCCTGCATCTGCTCGATGTGTTTGGCATAGCCGACCTGGACCTGCGGTATATGGATGAACTCTCGGGCGGGCAGCGGCAGCTTGTGGGGCTTGCGCAGGCGCTTGGCCGCCAGCCCGATGCCCTGCTGCTTGACGAACCGCACAGCGCGCTCGACCTGCACCACCAGTTTGCGGTGATGGAGATTCTGCGCCGCGAAACTGCGGCACGGCAGATCGTGACCGTGATGGTTCTGCATGACCTCAATATTGCCGTGCGAATGAGCGACTACGATGTCATCCTGCGCGAAGGGCGCCTTGTTGCCACAGGCCGTTATTTTACGCCCGCAACGCTGGGCCAGACTTAATGATAGTGTGGCGGGGGCGGAACAATGCCGCCGGGGCCTGCCCCACCTCATGGTTGATGGCCTGCGTTAAGCCGGGATTCGGGCCCCGATAAAATTACAATTCATTACATAAAAGTTGTTTCGGTCGTCTGCCTGCGCCGGGCGGAGGTGACGCACAAGTAACGCGTCGCCTGTCATAACGATATTGAAGGACAGGCGCTGATGGGCAATGCCTGCAAGGCAGCCCATTATATGGTGCATCACAATAGCATGAAGCGGGGTACCTGTATTGCACGCAGGGGTGTCATGTCGTGCAGGGGCAACGTGGTGGCATGGCGCGATAATGAATACTGTATTCAAGCATGATATTGAAAAAATGCTGATATGTAAAAGAAGCTTTGAAATATGTAATGACAGGTGCCCGGCCGGGGCGGTTACCGCCATAGCCTGCGGGGATTACGCCAGATCCGCCAGTTTGTCATGACAGACGAGAATTTGTTCTATTTTCATCATATTATAAAAATATGTCGTAACATCGCATGTTTATACTCTGTTCCTGTTATTGCGGCGGATGCAATGAAAATTCCGTAACGCAAAAGCAGTAACGCGCCCTTAGCTGCGCCTGCCACGTTTAATTATTATAAACAAAATAATTGCATATGTGCAGGCGGAGGGATAATGGTTGGATTATTATGATGTAATCATGACCTGCAAGAACAGCATGGCGCACCCTATGCAACCTATGCTGGCGGCAAAAGCAGGCGGGGCTGTAATGGGAGTGGCAAAAAAATACGGATTAAAATGCTTTATTGCGGTTGCATAATACACGCATGATTATTACTCATAGGGTTAATCATCCCCTGATGACCCGACCACCAAGGAAAGTACCGACATTGGATAATAAAGAAATCCCGCATACCGAACTGGTATCCATGACCACCGAGATCGTGGCCGCGCACACCAATCACAATACGGTTGCCGTTGACCAGATCCCCACCCTTGTCGAGACCGTTTATACTGCGCTCAAGGCCCTGGGCGCTGAAAAGGCGGTTGAACCCGCGCCGCTGCAGCCTGCCGTGCCCATTAAGAAGTCGGTCTTCCCCGATTACATCGTCTGCCTTGAAGACGGCAAGAAGCTGAAAATGCTCAAGCGCCACCTGCAGACCGCTTACGGCATGACGCCGGAGCAGTATCGCGAGAAGTGGGGCCTGCCTGCCAACTACCCCATGACGGCGCCGAGCTATGCCGCGCACCGCTCGTCGCTTGCCCAGAAGATCGGGCTCGGCCGTAAAGTCGTGGTTGAACCCGTGGCCGAGGAAGTCGAGGAAACACCCGCCGCAAAGCCTGCGCGCAAGACCCGCACGCGCCGCAGCAAGAAGAACACGGACGACACGCTGGTCTGAGCCGGTCCGTTACGTAAACACAAAACGCCCGCCCCGGTAACGGAGCGGGCGTTTTGTGTTGGTCGCTCAGGCGGAAGACACCAGATGTCCCGCCGGGACCAAGAAGATATTTTTTAAAATTCCTGTTGAAGACAGTCCCGGCGGCCTGCCCTTTATCGAAAAAAGTGCTCCCGGAGCCTTTTTCCTGACTGGCCCTGCATTATGTCCTCTCCCCATGCCGTGGCCAGTCTGGGCATGCGTCAGATCACCTTGAGGCCCACTGTCAGCAGGATGGCGGCCAGGATGATCCGCTGCGCCCGGTCAGGAATGAGCCCGATGCACAGGCTGCCCAATATGATGCCCGGAACAGACCCGCAGAGCAGCGATGCCAGCAGGGGCATGTCGATATCCCCGATCCACCAGTGCCCCATGCCCGCAATGGCCGTGAGCGGCACGGCATGGGCAATGTCGCAGCCCACAAGGCGGCGGATTTCGAGGCCGGGGTAAAGAAAGATCAGCGCCGCCATGCCAATCGCGCCAGCGCCCACGGAGGACAGCGTGACCATGACCCCCAGCACCGCCCCGAGCAGCGTGGTCAGGCGCGCGGTCGTGGCGGGACTCATGGCGGCGGCCTTGCGGCGCGAGAGATCCTGCAACTTCTGCCGGAACAGCACGCTCGGCGCGGTGATGAGCAGGGCAATGCCCAGGGCGACCGAAATGACATGCGTGACCGCGGGCGAGGGACTGCCCGCCCAGTGCAGGGCGGCAATGGTCAGCAGGGTTGCCGGTATGCTGCCCAGCGCCAGGCGGCCCACCACATGCCACTCCACCGACTGCCTGCGCCCGTGCACCAGCGTGCCCACCGTCTTGGTCAAGGCGGCATAGAGCAGGTCCGTGCCCACGGCGGATTGCGGGTGCACCTTGAACAGCAGGATCAGCAGCGGTGTCATGAGCGAGCCGCCGCCCACGCCGGTCATGCCCACGAGGAAGCCAACGCCAAGACCGGACAGAACATAAAGCAGGTTGATGGACTCAAGCAGGGGCATGGTGGCGGGGTATCCGTTTCTGATCGCCTGACGCTAAAATACGACATAATAAAGTGAATTATTCATCGTGCGTGCAATTATCTACGTGGAATTATGTGCAGGCACAAGCCTCATCGTTAATAAGCTGCTCCGTCCTTTTTGCAGGCATGGCGTAAAATAGAAAAAACCCGGCACAAGGCCGGGTTCCATCATCAGTAAGGGTAGGGATAGGGCGGCGGGGGCGGTGCCCGCCATTCCCACCGGCGTGGCGGAGGCGGGCGGTCATAGCGCCAGCCACTATCGCGCCAGTAGCCGCGGCGTGGCCCATCGCCATGGGGCGCATGCCAGCGTGGCTCATCATGCCACCCCCAGGGCTGGGCCTGCGCCCCACCATGGGCACCGAGTAAAAGCAGGGCGGTAAAAGCAGCCAGGATCATCTTTTTCATGGCGTCCTCCTGCTGGCAGAAAAGCCCCGGATTGCGGCAGGATCACGATGGTTGTTTTACGCAATGCAATAAACGCCCCGCGTGGCGGCATGCGGGCAGGATTGCGAAAAGCCGGTTCCGGCAATGTCCTTGAATGACAAAAGCTTGGAAGAAAATCGTCTTTTGTAAAAAGCGCCTCGATCCGTTTCAGGGCAGGCGCTCCAGATGCGCCAGCAGCAGTGCCCACAGCCCGTCACTATTCACATCATTCACGAAAAGCGCGTTAACGGGCCGGTCGGTCACATGCCACCAGTCAATGGCGGTGGCGCCCTGCATGAGCGGACTGCCCACCTCGACCGAAACATTCACCCTGCGGCCCGCAAACAGGTGGGGGCAAGCAGCCAGCCAATGGTGCAGGGGTCGTGCAGGGGCGCGCCCGCCCACCCGTATTTGGCCAGATCAAACCGCCCCGAAAAACCCAGCATCTCCGCTGCCGCCCGGGCGCAGCGCCCCTTCAGCGCCCCGAGTTGCGCCATGCGTGGCGGCGTGACCAGAAAGCGGTGGGTTACATCCAGCGGCACGAGGGTGTGCGGCACGGCGGCATGGCGCAGCACAATATCGGCGGCATCGGGGTCGGCATAGACATTGAACTCGGCGCTGGGCGTGATATTGCCGCCCTGCGCCCATGCCCCGCCCATGGAGACGATGCCCGCCATACGCTGCGCGATATCGGGCGCCTTGACCAGCGCCATGGCCAGGTTGGTCATTGGCCCCAGCGTTACGACCGTTATGCTGCCCGGCGGGTGTGCCCTGATTGTGTCGATCAGGAAATCCACGCCATGCTGCGCACGGGGCCGCATGACGGGATCGGGCAGGGTGGGGCCATCCATGCCGGTCTGGCCATGCACGTGTGCTGCGGTAACGGGCGTGCGGCGCAGGGGGCCAGCGCAGCCCGCATGAACCGCAATGTCGGTGCGCCCGGCCAGTTCCAGCACCTTGCAGGCATTGGTGGTGGTGTGCTGCACCGACACGTTGCCCGCCACGCTGACCACGCCCAGCACGTCGAGGCCAGGGGCCGCGAGGGCGAGCATGATGGCAATCGCATCGTCCTGCCCCGGATCGGTATCGATGATGATCTTGCGCATGTCCACGGTGATCCGCTCCTTGTAACTGGGGCGCGGGGGGCAGTGATGCGCGCCCTGGGGCCGGTCATGCGGCCTGATGGCCCCCCGCACCGGCAGCCACACGTAACCCGATTGAACCCGGATTGGCAAAGCCGTATAGCCACGGGCTGACACGGGGGCGTGCAGCGCCGTGCCGACCTTATTGAAAAAGGCTTTGTCCAGAATTGCTTTATGATGTCTGGCAGGCTGATGGTTTATCGTAACAGGAGGCCGGGGGGCATCTGGCCACCCGGCAGGCTGGTCTTTTACGGGGGAGCAGGCTTGGCATTGTATCGCGCAGGGTTGCATGGCCTTGCCATGGCGGTCGCTATCATGGCGGGCGGTCCTGTTGCATGGGGGCAGGGGATGGACGCAGGCAGCCCCGCCCTGTCGCGCCCGCAGGCCCGTGCCCGCGCGCTGGCGCTGGGGCAGTTGGGGCGTGACCTGTTTCATGATCCCCGCCTGTCGGCCTCGGGGCACATGGCGTGTTCATCATGCCATCAGGACAGGGCGGCCTTCGGGCCGGGCAATGACCTGTCGGTGCAGCCGGGCGGGCACCGGGCGGTGCCGTCGCTCATGTATCTGCAGGCCGTGCCGCAGTTCAGCGAACATTTTCATGATTCGGAAGATGAAGCCGATGAAAGCATCGATAACGGCCCCACCGGCGGCCTGACATGGGATGGCCGGGCCGATACCGCGCAGGGGCAGGCCGGCATACCGCTGCTTGCCCCTTATGAGATGGCCAATGCCAGCCCTGAAGCCGTGGTGCGCCGCGCAGGTGGCGCAGGCTATGGCGCGCGCCTGCATGCCCTGCTGCCGCCCCGGCCGGATAATGTGGCGACCCGCTTCGCCCTGATTGCCGAAGCCCTGGCCACCTACCAGCAGGATGCCCGCCTGTTCTACCCCTATAGCAGCAAATACGATGCGGTGCTGGCGGGCAGGGCGCGGTTCTCCGCGCGTGAGGCGCAGGGGCTGGACCTGTTTGAGCGGGCCGACAGGGGCAACTGCGCCTCATGCCATGTCAGCGCGCCGGGGCATGATGGCACGCCGCCGCAATTCAGTGATTACGGGCTGGTGGCCCTTGGCGTGCCGCGCAACAGCGCCATCGGGCTGAACCGTGACCCGGCCTATTACGATATGGGCCTGTGTGGCCCCGATCGTACCGATTTTGCGGGGCGCGGCGACTATTGCGGCCTGTTCCGCACGCCGTCGCTGCGCAATGTGGCGCTGCGGCATGTGTTCTTTCACAACGGGGTGATCCATACGCTGCGGCAGGCCGTGGCGTTCTATGCGCTGCGTGATGTGCGCCCCGCGCTATGGTACCCCACCGGACCTGATGGCAGGGTGCAGGTCTATAACGATCTGCCCGCGCGTTACCACGCCAACATCAACATGGACCCGCCCTTCGGCCCCCGGCCCGATGGGCGGCCTGCCCTGTCGGATGACGAGATCGACGCCATCGTGGTCTTTCTGCATACCCTGACGGATGGTTACTTCAACCCGGCGTTGCGCCACTAGCGCAATTCCACTGAACCCTGGCTCAGTGGAATTGCTCTGACTCATTGTTTATCGAGCATCTTCAGCAGTTTGAATGGATTCATTCAAACTGGATCTGCTTCAGGGAAAATTCCGGGGCGGAGCCTTTATTGCAAGAAAAGCCTCACCGGAAACTTCTGTTACTTCAGGTCGAGTGCACCCGTCAGGTCACCAAGGGGCTGGCCGGTCGCCGCCTGTATGGCGTGCGCGCGGGCGGTGACGCCATCAAGCGGGCGCAGGCCGAAACGCGTGGTCAGGAACAGCAGGATCGATGTTGTATCCTGCACCGTATGATCAACGTATCCCCGCCGGGCATAAGGCGAGATGATGATGGCCGGAATGCGCGAGCCCGGCCCCCACCGGTCGCCCCTGGGTGGGGCTACATGGTCCCACAATCCGCCATTTTCATCATAGGTAACGATCACGAGCATGTGCGGCCACTGGGGGCTTTTTTCCAGATGGGCAATGAGGTCGGCAATATGGTGGTCGCCTGACTGGATATCGGCATTGCCCGAATGTTCGTTCAGGTTGCCCTGCGGTTTGTAGAAGCTGACCTGCGGTAGCTGCCCGTGGTCAATGGCCGCGATAAAGCGCGTGCCCGCCAGTCCGCCATCGCGCAGGTGTTCGGCGCGTGCGGGCGTGCCGGGGGCGTAGGCGGCGTAGTAATTATAGGGCTGGTGATGGTACTGGAAGGCCGGGGCAGGGTAATGATTGCCATGCTCCAGCACTTCATTCCATGCCCCTGCATACCATGCCCATGTTATGGCGCGTTCGCTCAGCCGGTCGCCAATGGTGGGCGTGATCTGTGCGGGCAGGGTAGTGGCGCGCGCGGGGTCCGCATAACGCGGGTCCTGTCCGGGTGCGGCCGGGTTGGCGCTGGGCTGGTAGGGGGGCTGCATGGTGTTGACGGCATGGAAATCGGGCGTGAGATTGCCATCGCGCACGAATTTGGGAATGCCCTCCAGCGCTGAACGCGGTGAATCAGCGGCCACGCGCAGCGCGGTGCCCGAGGGGGAAACAGCGGAAATGACCGGCTGCGCCGGGCTGGTATCGGCCTGCGGGTAGAACGGCGCGCACGCGCAGGCCAGCCACTGGTGATTAAGGAACGAGCCGCCAAACGCCCCCATGAAGAAATGGTCCGCCAGCGTGTAGCGCCGGGCGATCTGCCACATCTCCATATGCGATCCATCCCAGGTGCTCATGGGCAGCGCGCCGGAATCGGCCCAGGCCACGAACATGTCGTTGCGACCGCCGTTGATCTGCATCTGATTCTGGTAGAAGCGGTGCCACAGATCCTGCGTGAGCGTGCTGAGCGGGCGGTTGAAGCCCTGCGGGTCATCAATGCGGAAGGGCTGGTTGGGCAGGTGCGCGCTCATGGCCTGGGTGATGGGATCGGCTGCGCCGCGGGCTGTCAGGCCACCCCAAACCGGCGGCAGTTCGCGCAGCACGCTGCCATCACGGTCGCGCTGGGGCAGGACCTGCGCGGCCCGGTCGCCATATGTATCGGCACCGGGAAAGCCGTTATAAAGATTATCGAAGGAGCGGTTCTCGGCAAAAATGACCACGACCGTTTCGATCTGTTCCATGCCCGCAGGTGCGGCCTGACTGCTACGGGCGCCCATCATGGCCACCAGCAGGGCCGTAAGCGTGGTGGAGCGGAGCAGGGTGCGGGTCAGGTGGGCCATGAGGTCTCGAATACTGTCAGCGTAAAGCCCTATGTATAGGAAAAACCGGCTGGGGAAGGAAATGCTCGGGGCCTGTCTTTCATGAAAAATTCATACAGCGGCGCGGATCGGGTTTTCTGCTTATACTGGCCGGGTCATCGTATCGAGGGCAGGCCATGTTTTTCCATCAGGCTGGCAGCATGCTGCGCCTGTGCTGTATCCGGGTCATGGTACCGGTCTTGTTGCTGGCAGGGATGCGGCACGCCTGGGCCGGGCCGGATGCGTTATGGCATATCGTGCATGAACAGTGCCGCCCGCATGGCCCTGATCATTCCGTCAGCCCCTGTGTTACAGTTAATCACCGCTATGCCGTGCTGAAGGATCGCGTGGGGGCCAGCCAGTACCTGCTCATTCCCACCCGGCGCCTGACCGGCATGGAAGACCCGCTGATTACACGCGCCGATGCACCTGATTACTTTGCCTATGCCTGGCGGCAGGCCGATCGGGTCAGCCAGCATCTTGGCCGCACCCTGCCGCCCGATGACCTGTCCCTGGCCATCAACTCGGCCTATGGCCGCAGCCAGAACCAGTTGCATATCCATGTGGACTGCATCCGCCCCGATGTAAAAGTGGCGCTGCACTGGGCGCGGCCCCGGCTCGGCCCGGCATGGACGCCGCTGCCGCTTGCGGGCCATGCCTACCGGGCGCGACTTGTGGGAACGGGCAATCTTGCGGGTATTCGGCCCTTCCGGCTGTTGATGCGTGACATGGCGGACCCCGTGCACGAGATGGGGCGCCACACGCTGGTGGTCAGCGCCATCACACGGCCCGATGGACAAGTGGAGTTTGTTTTACTTGATGACCGCACCGACCCGACCCGTGCTGACCCGGCAAGCGGAGAAGAATTACAGGATCATACCTGCGGCATTGCGCGTTTTCCCTAAAAACAGGCTGAAGATGGCCCGGACGGCTTCGACACGACCTGCCTCCTGAAAGGGCGCTGGGATACGCGCCGAATGGCAGTTTTATTGGTGGCATTGCACGCCGGAGCGGGCAGGGTGCTCTGATGCGGGATTATCCGGAAACCACCTTCTTTCGTTCACAGGCATGTAAATTGCAATGATATATTTACAAGAAAGAGGCATTAGATGGCTGGATAAATAAGCAATCCTTTCAAAATTTCAGCAGAAATTTTGAAAGGTGTCGCCTTTTTTCAAAGCTTTTTGAAGGGTCTGTTTGGAATTGATTTTTCACAAGGTCCCTGATGTGCTTTAAACTGCATATGGATCGCTTGATATTGACGGATGCCCAATGGGCGAAAATGGAACCGCTGTGCCTTGGCAAGCAAACGGAT
>NZ_JABJWC010000037.1 GCF_013155395.1 Komagataeibacter melomenusus
CCGTGGCGCTGGGCGGTGTTGGCACGCTGGTCATAACCGGGTTGTGGATACGCATGTTCCCCACCCTGTGGCGCGTGGACCGGCTGGATGACATCACCCCTGAATAGGCAGGAATACGGAACATGAAGCTGTACTGGAATATTCATGCACCCGGAGAAGACAGCGGCGGGAGCATGAAAAATCCATCGCCCGATGACGTGATGGAACGGCTGGATGGCATGGAACGTCATGCGGGCGTGGTCGGGCTGGATGATCCGGCAACGTCATCCAATCTTCAGGTCAGAGGCGAGCGCCAGACCTATCTCCTCACGCTCGGCTGTGAAGAAGAGGATGATTATGATGTTAAAACACCTTATTGCGCCACGACCGCGCCTGATATGATTCCCGTTCTGGGCGATCTGTATGATGCCCGGTCCCTGACCGCAGACTTCGGGTTGGTTCGCGCCATATTCCGGTTATTTCTTGCTGGGGAGCGAAACCCGGACGGGATGGTGTGAGGGCGCGGACCTAGCGCAGTTGCCCGCCCGCACCCGTGCGCGGCGCGAACAGGCGGAAGAGCGGGCCGGTCAGCGCCGTGGAGATGACCGCCAGCACCATGAGCGAGGCGAAGGCGAAGTCCGACAGCATGCCCTGCGCGTGCAGGATGGTGGCGGCCACGATTTCCATCAGCCCCTTGCATTGCAGCAGTGCGCCCACGCTCAGCGCCTGCCGCCGCGACAGCTTGGGCGCGGGCGGAAAGACATAGACCGAGGCCATCTTGGCCAGCACGGAAATCACCACCAGCATGAGCGATGCCACGACCGAGGGCCAGGTCAGCGCATCGCCATTGATGTGCAGCCCGCTATGGCCAAAGAACATGGGGGCAAGCCAGATGAGCGAGAACGTGCCCACCTGTTCCACCGGCAGCCGTGCCACCCAGCGTGGCGGCATGAGCGCGCCGGCAAAATAGGCCCCGATCAGTTCATGCAGCCCCAGTTGCATGCTGGCCCATGAGCCTGCGGCCAGATAGATGGGCACCGCCAGCCAGATGATGATGGCAGGCGGATTGGGCATGTTGCGCGTGGCCCAGTTACCCGCAAAGGCCAGGAGGGCCAGCAGGGCGACGGCCACGGCCTCCAGCCCGGTCCAGCCATGCAGGGCGGCAGGCCCGCGGGCGGCGAATTGCAGCACGACCAGCCCCACCCACAGGGCTGCGTCATCCACCACCGCCAGCTTGAGCGCAAGCTGGCCAATCGAGCGCTGGGTGGGGTCAAGTTCGCGCACGATGCCGATCAGCACCGGCAGGGCGCTGACCGCGATGCACAGCCCTATGGCCATGGCGCCGACTACCGGCCCCACATGTGGCGGTTGCCAGCCACGCAGCGGCAGGAAAAAGCAGTAGACCAGAAGCGAGCCCGCCACGAACGGCCCGCCAAGTGCTACGGCGGCCCCCCCCAGCAGGCGGCCTAGCGGCGGGGCGGGAATGGTGTGGGCCGAGACATGGGCATCGGGCGACTGCCACATTTCAAGCCCGGCGGTAAAGGCCAGCACCAGAACGGCCAGCCAGCCAAGGTTGTCGCCATAGACGGAGGGAATGCCAAAGCGCTGCACCGGTGCATGCAGGACAGCCAGGATGATGCCGAGCAGGATGGGCAGGACAACGATCGGTATTGTCCGCCCCAGCAGCCGCCACAGCCCCCATGGCAGAAGAACAAAGAGGCCAGAATCAAGAACAAGGGCCGTCATGTCCGACAATGGCTATCCTTTCCCATTTATAACAGGGATATGTTATATGCATAAAAAATTCAGTTTGGGCTTATTTTTTTTGCAAAGTGCATAAAATAATCAATTTATGCGGAATTAATTCCCGTTATGTTCTTTTTGATCTTGTGGCTGGCTGCGCCCGTGAAGCGGTGCCAAGGCCCGGCATCGGCATAGAACGCGGTGCGCAGGCAGTGGTTCGGCGCCGGGCTGACATATTTGATGGCGTCATGGGCCTGACAATGACCGGTTCCGACACCCACAAGGCACGCCTGTGGAGCAGAGATCTGACAAGGCGAGGTTCAGGGAATGGAAAACCGGTTCAGCACTCTCCTGGCAGGTGTGAATGTGGTTATTTTGAATATTGTTTTGTAATCGTATGAGTCATAAGCCTATCCGTTATCTCTATATGATCTAAATTCATTGAAAATAAGTTGCTTTTGAAATATAATAGATAGAAAAAATCTATATTTTTATATTTTATATTCAGATGTAACCAATCTTGTTTGATCCTGGTCATGGTTGCTCACGCCGCCGTGCGTGACGGTGCCTGCATCGAGGCCGCTCCCAAAGGGGGGCCTATGATGAAAGAGGACCTTCACCATGCCCAAAAATGTCGTCAATCCCGAATTCCTGCCCATTCTGGAGAAGATGCCGTCCTTCGATGGCCTGTCCGGCCGCTCCCTGCCCGAAGTGCGCGAAATCTTCATGACATCGGTGCGCCTGATCGAAGGCAGGCCCCTGCCGGATGTGGAAGTGCAGGAAGAATACATCCCCGGCCCCGCAGGCGCGCCGGATGTGCGCGTGCTGGTCTATCGCCCCCGCACGCGGCGGCCCAATGCCCCGGCCATGGTCTATATTCACGGTGGCGGCCTTGTATCGGGCCATCCGGAGGTCGATGACCCCAAATGCCAGGTACTGGCCAGCAAGATGGGCTTCGTGATCGTGTCGGTCGATTACCGCCTCGCGCCGGAGGTGAAATACCCCGCCGCGATCGAGGATTGCTACGCCGCCCTCAAATGGGTGCATGACAACGCGGCACAGCTTGGCATCAACCGCGACAAGGTGGCAGTGGCGGGCGAGAGCGCGGGCGGGGGGCTGAGTGCTGCTCTGGCACTCATGGCGCGTGACCGCAAGGAATACAAGCTGGCCTATCAGTTGCTCATCTACCCCATGCTGGATGACCGCACGGCCACAAAGGTCGATCCGGCCCCCGATTTTGGAGAGTTTGTCTGGACCCGCTCGGCCAATAAATACGCATGGGAAGCCTATCTGGGCGCAACGGCAGGGAGTGATGATACACCCGCCTATGCCGCCGCCGCACGGGCCAGGGATCTGACCGGCCTGCCACCCACCTTCATTGGCGTGGGCTCGATGGATCTGTTCCTGTGCGAAGACTTGGAATACAGCCGCCGCCTCATGGCATCGGGCGTGCCGACCGAGGTAATGGTGGTGCCCGGCGCCTATCATGTGTTTGACATGTTCGTGCCCGAGGCCGAACTGTCGCGCCGGTTCATGGAGGCATATTGCGCGGGACTCAAGCGCACGCTGGGCCTGTAAGGGCGCGGAATGCCTGCCCCGGCAGAGTCGGGGCAGGCACCATTGCGTGTACGGCCGC
Organism: Komagataeibacter melomenusus; assembly: GCF_013155395.1. Lineage (GTDB taxonomy): Bacteria > Pseudomonadota > Alphaproteobacteria > Acetobacterales > Acetobacteraceae > Komagataeibacter > Komagataeibacter melomenusus. Next base: position 3,359 of record NZ_JABJWC010000037.1, read on the forward strand.
TTTTGTGGTTGCGGGCCAGGGGCCTGGCTTTGCATCATGCCCCCGTGCGTGAGGGGAGAGGGCGCAATGAGGCAGGTACACCGATGGGCGTGGCGTTGCGGGCTTGTGGCGGCCTTCATCATGGCCGCCCCGGCCGCCCACGCGCAGGGGCATGTTGTCCTGACCCCCAAGCTTGACTGGCAGCTTGCCGCCCAACTGGCCCAGGAGGCGGTCAGGGCCTGCGCCGCGCAGGGCTATTCCGTCACGGCCACGGTGGTGGATACGAGCGGGCACCAGCAGGCCGTCATCAAGGGCGATAGCGTGCCGCTGCAATCGCTGTCCGTCTCCTATCGCAAGGCCTATACCGCCTTTGCCTATGGCGCGGCCTTTAACATGAATACTACCAGCGAACTGATTGCCGCCAAGGTAACGGGGCCTGCCAATGGCGCGCTCAATACCATACCCGAAGTGCTGTTCGTGCCCGGTGGGGTGACGTTGCGGCGGGTGGCGGATAACGCAGTGCTTGGCGGCATTGGCGTCTCCGGTGCGCCGGGCGGTGAGAAGGATGAAGCCTGCGCGCAGGCGGCTGTGGCGAAATACCGGGCGGAATTCCGTTAAGATGCATAAAGGTTCTTTGGGTGCCGCCTTTTTTCAAAATGGTGACGTTTTCTGAAGCTTCTTGAAAAAAGCGTCACCAAGGACTTCTGTATTTTTACGGCATTATTGGGCCGCATCGTGGCTGGGGCTACTGTAGTTTCTCGCTGTCCTCATCCATGTCATGCAAAAGTGCCTGCGTCAGTGCCCGGTGGGACTGGATCAGCCGCACGTTATCGCGGTTCAGCTTCGGGGCGTTCTTCGTATCGGCCGGGGGTGCGTCGCTCATGGTGGCCGTCATTTCAAAAGTGGTGAGGCTCATGACAAAATCCCGTGCCGACATGTCGTGTTCCTGCAATATGGCCTGAAGTTCGGGCATGGCCTCTGTGCGGCGGATCGTGACCGCAAGCGGCATGTTTTTGGTCTGCATGGGCGGCGTGAGGTGCGCCTGGCGTATGGCCCGGATCAGCGGCAGCATGCGGGCAAAGAAATCCTTGGGGAGCCTGTACTCGGCGGCACTCTGGATATCGTGCTGCATGGCTTCGTGCACGGCCTGCTCAATCTCGGCCTTCTGGGCGGCAGAGGGGCCGTGCGGTTCAACGCCCTGTGCCCGTGCATCGCCCGGTCCAAGGGCTGGGGCCGCAAGGGCGCCGACACAGCAGAAAAGAATTCTGCACGGAATCAGAAAATTCATGCACGCACCTCCATCATGCCTTTCGTGTTCCTGACCGGCAGGCCATCATGTTCATTCATCACTATCCTGCCGATTGTGCGGCAGATCGCGCATCAGTCAATATGGATGGGTAAGGGATGCATGCCGCACTCCATGATGGCGCGGCATGATGTTGCCGCCATGGCCCCTGATCGGTTCAGCCATAAACGGGAATACATCTTTTGCGCACAATAATTATATGGCATGGATAAGTAATGCATCATTCGGGATGTGTGCCTGATCTGCCAATTTGTGTGATATGGCAACAGGCTTACCGACAATGCATGACGGGTTGCGGTATTATTTCATTACAATATGCACAATAAAGCATTCCGGTTTGATGCGCATGGACCCGGTCGCAAGCGATATGCGATCATTTATCGATGGTGATTTCTACAGCAATGAACAGGTATATATTGATCAGTGCAGGTCTGTTGCTGGCGGGCTGTGGTCCAGACCCTGAATCCATGCGCGCACCCGCCAGTGCGCGGGATATGTCATGGTCCGCAAGAGAGGGAACGGCCGCCATCACCGGCTCGGCATCCTTCGTGTACTTCGATGAGCGGAAGTTGTCCGGCTATGGCGTGGCGCTCTACCAGGCCGTTGGCAAAGGGCACACAGTCACCTGTGCTGGGAATGATGTGCAACTGCTGCCGCAAAGTCCTGCATCTGATCCTGTGGTGGATCATATGTCCCGTTACAATGTGATGGCCGGGCCGAAGGTGGATACTGCTGATGTCGCGCCATTCGTCCGGCACGTAACATGTGATGCGGACGGACGCTTCACCTTCTCTCACCTGCCTGCTGGCGTCTGGTATGCCGTGACACAGTTCACCACCAGGGATGTTACTGTCAAGGAAATCCGGACCCAGCCGGGCCAGGCCACGTCAGTGACCCTGGGGCGAGGCTGGCGTTACCCGCCTTCGTGGCGGCATAATCCTAAGCTTTGGTAGGGTTGTGGCCGCCGTGCGCCCGCGTGCCCTTTACCCGGCACGCGTTGCTGCCCGCCCGAACAGGAGCGCACGGGCAGGCAGCAGGGCCTGATCCGGCTCATGGGGCTCAGTTGGACCGACTGATCAGGAACATGCGTATATCCTCGATTTCCGCAGGGGTCAGGACCTTGTCAAACCCGACCATGCCATAATTGGTCAGCACGCCACGTCCGACCACATTATTGAATCCCTCCGCGTTCTCCAGCGTGCCCGACCAGCGCAGGTCCGGCAGCACGCCGCCGCTTACGGCATTATCGCCATGGCAGGCCATGCAGTAATCCTGAAAAGCGGCATATCCCCGCCTGGCGCGCGCGGCATCAAACGCCTGCCCGGAGCGGATGGGGCGTTGTGCCTGCCGGGTTCTCGCCCCTGATCGGCAGGTCAAGGATCATCATGGACTGGCAGGTGGTGCTTTTCTGATCGGTTTTCTAAACGATCATGTCTTCCACTCCCCCATGGCGGTTGGAACGTCCCTCTGCCTGGTTACGGTGGGTTCAAGCCTTCTCGGTGCGCTTCTGCTCCTTGTCAGCAGGAAACCTTTTGAGAATCTTGTGACAGAAAACCATCCCCGGACATGAGCCGATAGAGGCGAGGCCGCTGCAACCGGCCTTGCTATGTCAAGAACATTGACCCGGTTCCTGTCTCAGGCTTTGGCTGAATTCTGATTGGTTTTTCTTTGTTCATGGCAGGCGGTGTCTATATCCATGCCATGAATGCGCAGGCGAGCGGCCTGACCGGGACTGCCCGTGCATCAGGGCGCAGTCATCCGTAGCAAGGCTTTCTTACAATTTGCGACCAGAGCAAAGGAACTGCCGCCTGTAGGCTGGAACAGCGCCTGACTGCACCAAAAGCCATCCGGACGTTTCAGCATGAGCCCGAAAAAGGCATCGCCTGACGTGGGTTCAGATTTGGAGAAATCCGTAACCTACTGATTTAACACTAATTTTTAAGGTAAGATGGCTCCCGAAGTAGGACTCGAACCTACGACCCAGCGATTAACAGTCGCTTGCTCTACCAACTGAGCTATTCGGGATCAGCGTTGGTGAGCAGCTTATAGCCACACTGATGGGGGGGCGTAAACCCCCCTTTTGAACTTTTTTAAAAAAAGGAAAAAAAGGGAACCCCGGCGGGCTAAAAGAAGGATAATGCCTTCGCATCTCAGGAGAAATCGCAGCCAATGGTCGAACAGAACAGGGAAGGAAAGCCACGCCAGTTGCTCCGCCGCGCCGTCGTGCCGATGCTGGTGGCGGGCGGATGTGCCGTGGTGGGCTCACAATGGGTGCAGAGCCGCCGGCAGGCACGGATCGTTCGCCATGATGATGCCCTGCTTGATGGCCAGCCCCATGACATGACGCTGGCATGGCCCTACGCGCAGTCCTCCACCCTGTACAATGTTGCCCTGCGGCAGGATTTCTTCCTGCAGTACCGCCTGAATGTGCAACTGCGTGATGGCGTGGCCAACGGGCGTGACGCCATTGCCGACCTGCAGGCCGGCCACGCCATGGCGGCGGTGGCCCCCGTGCTGTCATGGCTCCAGGCCTGGCAGGCCAGTCCCGACCTGCCGGTGCGGCTGGTCATGGGGTTGCAGGCGGGCACCTTTCGCCTGCTGGTGCGGCGCAAGCTGCGTATTGCCAGGATCGAGGACCTGATCGGCCGTCGCATCGCCGTGCTGAATGCCGATATGGCCGATCGGTTGTTCTTCTCCATCATCCTGCGCCGCAAGGGGCTGAACCCTGACACGGCACCCAACTGGGTCATCCTGCCACCTGATGAAATTGATGACGCGCTTGCCGCCGGCACGGTCGATGCCGTGGCCCTGCATGACCCGCTGGCCTGGCGGCTGCTGTGCAACCCGGCGCTTGACGTGGTGGAACTGGTCAATAGCGTAAACGGATTATATGCCGGGCGCACCAATCTGGCGCTGGGCCTGTCCACCGATGTGCTGCGTGATACGCCCGGAGCCGCCGTGGCCCTCGTGCTGGCGCTCTATAACGCTGCGCACTGGCTCCCCACCCACATGGCCGAGGCCGCAAGCCTGCTGGATGGGCGCGTTGATGGCATGGAGCAGGACGCCATATTGCAGATGATGCGCCATGAGGTGCTGGGCATCAGCCCCGTGGGCAATGACCTGAAAACCCAGATCGCGCGTTATGTGGATGAACTCAAGCTGCTCGGCCAGTTCCCCGACAGCCTCAATTCCGCCAGCTACGCCCGCCGCATCTCGGCTGATATCCTGCGCCCTGCCCAGCACCGGCCATAGGGCTGGCTACCGCACGTCGCGGTAATAGGGCTGGGCCAGGGCGGCAGGGGCGGCCATGACCCGGCGCATGCGGTGCCACACCACCACCGGCACGATGATGAAGGCCATGGTGCCAATATAGGGCAGCATGTTGAGGAAGGCGGGGTCAATCGGCCAGTTATGCGCCTGCCCTACAAAGGACAGCGCCGTGACCAGCCCGAACAGCAGGGCCGAGAGGGTGACGATCACAGGCCGGTAGCCCGCAAAGATCACCAGCGCCAGCGCAATCCATCCACGCCCGGCCACCATGCCCTCCGACCAGACCGGCACGTAGGTCAGTGTCAGGTAGCCACCCGCCATGCCCGCCATGGCGCCGCCTAGCGTTACGTACCAAAAGCGCATGGCCATGACCGGAATGCCCGCCGCATCCGCCGCTGCCGGGTTCTCGCCCACCGCGCGCATGTTCAGCCCGTGCCGGGTGCGGAACATGATGAAATGCACCACCAGCGGCAGCAGCAGGTAAATCGGTATGATCAGGATATTCTGCCCGAACAGTGCCGGGCCGATGATGGGGATGGAAGACAGCAGCGGAATGCTGACATGCCCGAAGGTCGTCTCCACCGGCTGGCCCGCATAGCTGTGGCCCAGCGCGGTTGACAGCCCCAGCCCCATGAAGGTGGTGGCCAGCCCGCACAGCACCTGGTTGGCCCGCATCACCACCGCGCCAAAGGCAAACACCATGCCGCCCACGGCGCCTACCATAATGGCCGCCAGCAGCCCGACCCACGGCGAATGCACGGATGAGACGGTCATCACCGCCGTCACCGCCCCCAGCGCCATGAGGCCCTCCACCCCAAGGTTGGTCACGCCCACGCGCTCGGCCAGCACTTCGCCCAAAGCCGCGAGTGCGAGCACGCCACCAGCCAGCACGGCAGTGGCCAGCATGCCTGTCAGCAGCATGATCATGAGGCTTTTCCCTTCGCTGGCGTGGTGGCGACAGGCCGGTAATGGGCCAGTTCATCACCAATGGCGATCATGAACAGGATCAGCCCGGTAATGGCGAGGATGACCGAGGCCGAAAGCTGCTGCGTCTGCATGACAATGCCCGAATCAAGGATCAGCGCCATCAGCAGGGCCGCCGGGATCACGTTCAGGCACGATCCGCGCGCCAGCACCGCCACCACAATGCCCAGATAGCCAAAGTTGTTGGCCATGCCGCCCTGCAGCCGGTGCACCGTGCCCGCCACCTCGAACATGCCCGCAAGCCCCGCCAGTCCGCCCGAAAGCAGCATGACCGAGATGATGCGCAGCCGCACCGGAATGCCCGCATAGCGCGCGGCCTCCGGGTTGGCGCCGCCAATGCGGATCTCATACCCCCACCGCGTGCGCGACAGTATGAGCGCCAGCCCCACCACGATCACGATGGCGACCGGAAAGCCCCAGTGCACGATGCCCCACATCTCGGGAATGGATACCGAAAGCCGCTGGGTCGAGACCTGCGCCCCGCTGATCCGGTCGCGCCACGGCCCCGTGGTCAGGTAATAAGTGAGGAGCGATGCGATGAAGTTGAGCAAAAGCGTGGTGATGATCTCGTTCACCCCGGCATAGGCGCGCGCCAGCGTGGGCACGGTAATCCACGCCATGCCGCCCAGTATGCCCGCAATGGTCATGAGCGGCAGCATGACGAGTGCCGGGCCGTGCAGGCCAAGGGCCACGCCCGTCGCCGCGATGGCGCCAGCATAGAACTGGCCCTCCGCCCCGATATTCCATAGCCCGATGGTGCCGCACACCGTAACCGCCGCCCCCGTGAGCAGCAGCGGGCACATGAACAGCGCCAGATCCTCCAGCCCGAAGCGCGAGCCAAGGGTGGAGCGCAGGATCAGTTCCGCCAGCATGACCGGGCTGTGTCCCGAAAGGGCCAGCACGCCCGCGATGATGCACAGCGAGAGCGCGATGGCCACCAGCCGCAGGGCCAGGATGCGGCCCGCCGGTGCCGTGGGCAGGCGCTGAAAGGCGCGTGTCGCCATTACTGCGGCCCTCCCGGCTGGAGGCTGGCTGGTTCGCGCCCGCCCATCAGCATGCCGATGGTGGCAATATCCGCGTTTTCGGCATCAATCACATCCATCATGCGCCCGTGGAACATGACCCCGATGCGGTCGGACACGTTCAGCAGGTCTTCCAGATCTTCTGAAATGAACACCACGGCTACCCCCTGGTCGCGCAGGTCGGTCAGGTAGCCCAGCATGGTGGCAATGGCCCCGATATCGAGCCCGCGCGCGGGGTAGGCGGCCACCAGCACCCGGCTGGCGATGCGGATCTCGCGCCGTGCCACCAGCCGCTGCTGGTTGCCGCCCGAAAGGTTGCGGATGGGCATGGCGAAATCGGGAATATTGACCTGTGCCAGCCCGGCAATATCACGTGCCAGTTCACCCGCGGCCCCCGCATCATACAGGCCGTGGCGGCCAATGGGGGCTTGGGCATATTCACGCAGCGCCATGTTGGTGGTGATGGAGAGCGCGGGCGCAAGCGCGCTGCGCAGCCGGTCCTCGGGGATGTGGCCTATGCCCGCATGGGCAAACAGGGCCGGGTCGGCGCGGTCCACCACGCTGCCATCAAGCACGATCTCGCCCGCCGTGCGGGCCATCAGGCCGGTCAGCACATGGGTCAGCTCGCGCTGGCCGTTGCCCGCAACGCCCGCTATGCCCACGATCTCGCCGCCATGCAGGTCAAGGCTGACATCGCGCAGCGTCTCCACGCCGCGGTCATCGCGCACGCTGACATGGCGTAGTTGCATGATGGGATGCGGGGCGATGGGGGCTGCGCCTTCGGCGCGCGCGCGCATGTTGCGCCGCACGATGTCACGCCCCACCATGGTGGCCGCCAGCATGGAGGGCGTGCAGTCTGCTGTCCGGAACGTGCCCACCTTGCGCCCGCCACGCAGGATGCTGACGCGATCGGAAATCTCCATCACCTCATCAAGCTTGTGGCTGATGATGATGACCGCATTGCCCTGCGCGCGGAAGGCCCGCAGCGCGCGGAACAGTTCGCCCGTCTCCTCCGGCGTCAGCACGGCGGTAGGCTCATCCATGATCAGCAGCCGCGCCCGGCGCGCCAGCACGCGCAGGATTTCAACGCGCTGCTGCTCGCCCGCCGAAAGGTCGCACACCCGCGCGGCGGGATCGACGGGAAAGCCGAAGCGCTCGGAAATCTCGCGCGTGCGGGCCTCCATCACGGCAGGCGAGGCAAGGCGGGGGGCCTCGTCCCAGCCCAGATGGATGTTCTCGGCCACCGTAAAAGCCTGCACCAGCTTGAAGTGCTGGTGCACCATGCCGATGCCCGCGCGGATGGCCTCCTGCGGTGAGGTGAAGGTCTGGCCATAGCCATCGAGGATGATCTCGCCTTCCTCAGGCTGGTAGATGCCGGTCACCACGTTCATGAGCGTGGACTTGCCCGCCCCGTTCTCCCCCAGCAGGGCATGGATTTCGCCCGGCCACACATCAAGGTCCACGTCCTTGTTGGCGATCACGCCGGGGAAGAACTTGCCAATGCCGCGCAACTGCAGCACCGGCGGCGTGCCTGGCGCCATGCCGGTGGGGCCAGAAGGGGCGGGACCAGCGGCGGGGGAGACAGGGTTATTCAAGGCCCGATACTCCCGCCACCGCCCAGTCGGAGTGATAGATTTCAAGGTCGCTCAGCGCCGTGCCCGCGGGCACGCGCAGGCGGCCATGGTTGTCATGTATGGGGCCGACAAACGGGTTATGGCCTGCCAGCATGCGCGTGCGCATGTCATCGGCGCGGGCGGCGACATCGGGCGGCACGGTCGGCCCCCAGGCATCACGGTCCACGCCGTGGCCGAGGGTGAGGAAATGCCCTTCCGGCTGCCATGTGCCCGCCAGCAGGTTGCGCACCTGGCTGATGTAATACTCATTGAAGTCGAGGCACACGGAACTGACATAGGCCTGTGGCCCGTAATCGAGCATGCCGGTGTTCCACATCGCCGCCTTCAGCCCGCGCTGTATGGCCACGCGCAGATAGGCCGGCTCATCCATGATGCCGCACAGGAAGTCGCACCCGTTATCGGCCAGCGCGGTGGCCGCCTGGGTTGCCGCCTGCGGGTCGAACCAGGCATTGATGGTGATGCTCTGGAGCGTGATGGCCGGGTTGACCGACTGCGCGCCCAGCAGTGTTGCATTGGCCGAGGCATAGACCGAGGGGATGGGAAACGCGCCCAGAAAACCGATCTTGTTGGTCTTGGTCATGAGCGCTGCGGCTATGCCGATGATATAGCTGGCATACCAGTGCGCCACGTAATACCAGCCCAGGTTGCCGGTTACATTGGTGCCATCGCATTCCATGAACGCGACATCAGGCGCGCGGTCCGACACATCCTTGATGAAGTCGCCATATTCCGAGGTCGCCATGACCATCTGTGCGCCTTCGGCCACGAACTGGCGGAACAGCCGCGTGGCATCGGCCGAGTAGGGCACGCTCTCCACATAGATGGTGCGGAGTTTGGGAAAGGCGCGGCGCACGGCCTGCACGCCCCGGTCATGCACCATCGACCAGCCGCCATCGGTAATGGGGCCGGTATGGCCAAACGCCACGATGGCGTCGGATTCAGCCAGTGGCCTGCGCCATGCGGGCTGGGCCTGCGCCCGTGCGTGGCGCGGCAGCAGCAGGCTGGAGCCCGCGCCACCGGCAAGGCCCAGCATCTCGCGGCGCGTTGTCAGCAGCCGCCCCCGCGACCCTGAAACTGTCATAAGATGTCATCCCCCTGAAAAATCGATGCCGCACCCCGCTGCGGCGGCCTGGCGTGCTGGTCGGTCTGGTGCTCCCGCGCGTGTAAGCCGGTGTTCGGTTCCGGAATAAATGTTACGCGACAGGGCCATGCAAGGCCACAGTTATGTTGTGCATCAGGGTGTTGCCTTTTTTCAAAAAGGCGGGGGCCGGGCCGCCGTTTCAGGTCGGGGGCGGCGGGTGGTGCAGGCCGTCTAATTCCACGACCAGCGCGGGGTCATCACAATCCCCCCATGTCCGGACCGCGATGGCCCCGTGCCTGAGCAGGAGCGTAATCGTGGCCCGGTCATCGATTGTCAGCGCCGCGCCATTTGCAGCCACGACGGCATGAGGCTTTCCGCCCGTGCGTGGCGCAATGCGTGGCGCGAGAGAAAAATATACAGTATCGCGCTGATCAAACGGCGCCCACCATGTCCGCCGTGCTGTCCGGCCCGCAATGCAGGATGCAGGTGGCCAGTCCGTTGCCGTGGGCTTCTTCATGCACGCATCCGGCCACGGTGTGGTGGCGCACCCGTGTGCAGGCAGGCCGCGCACCACAGGTGTTTTCAGCAGCCCGTAATGACGGGTGATGCGCGTCAGTTCACGGCAGGCGGGCCATACATGCCCGGGCTGTGCCGGGGTGTCAGTCTTCGGCCTGCGGGGCAGGGGGCATGCCCGCAAGGATACGCCAGTTGGCCTCATCCATGGTTTCAATGCCCAGTTCGGTCGCCTTGCGCGCCTTGGAGCCCGCTTTTTCGCCCAGCACCACAAGGTCGGTCTTTTTTGACACGCTATCCGACACCCGTGCCCCCAGCCGCTCGGCTACGGCGCGGGCCTCGGGGCGCGTCATGGTGGTCAGCGTGCCGGTAAACACGATGGTCTTGCCGGAAAGGCTGCCTGCCTCGGGCGCTTCCTCATCAAGCACGCAAGTGAGTTCGCCGGTCAGGTCATCCAGCGTGGCGCGGTTATGGGCCTCGGCAAAAAAGGCCACCAGTTCATCGGCAATGGTGGTGCCGATGCCGGTGATCGAGCCGAGTTCCAGCCGCTCGTCCGAGCCTATGATGGCGGCCTTTTCCATCTGCGTGCGCCAGTTGGCCAGCGATCCGTAATGCCGCGCGAGCAGGCGGGCATTGCTGGTGCCGATGCGGCGGATGCCCAGCGCATAGATCAGGCGCGAGAGTTCGATGCTGCGCCGGGCCTCGATGGCGTTGACCAGATTGCGCGCCGAGACCTTGCCCCAGCCATCACGGGCCGCGATTTCTTCCTCATGCGCTCCAAGGCGGAAGATGTCGGCAGGCGTGCGCAGCCAGCCCAGTTCATGGAACTCGACAATGGTGCGGTCGCCCAGTCCATCAATGTCGAACGCATCGCGTGACACGAAATGGATCAGCCGCTCCACCACCTGCGCAGGACAGGTCAGCCCGCCCGAGCAGCGCCACACCACCTCGCCCTCGGGCCGTTCGGCATGCGCGCCACAGACCGGGCAGGTATGGGGAAAGTGGAAGGGCTGCGTTTCATGGTCGCGTGGCAGCACCACGCCGGTTACCTGCGGGATCACGTCGCCCGCGCGCTGCACATGCACCAGATCACCCTCGCGGATGTCTTTGCGCGCGATTTCATCCTCGTTATGCAGGCTGGCGCGGGTCACGATCACGCCGCCCACATTGACCGGCTCTAAAAAGGCCACCGGTGTCAGCGCCCCGGTGCGGCCGACCTGAATGTCGATCTTTTCCAGCCGGGTGATGGCCTGCTCGGCGGGGAACTTCCACGCCACCGCCCAGCGGGGCGCGCGGCCCGCAAAGCCCAGGCGCTCCTGCAGGGCGCGGTCGTCGAGCTTGTACACCACGCCGTCAATATCGTAATCCAGCCCCGAGCGCTTACGCGTCAGGCCCTCCATGAAGGCTTCGGCCGCCTGCGCGTCCGGCACCTGCGTGCTGAGCGGATTGACGCGAAACCCCCAGGCCCGAAGCTGTTCCAGATAGCCATGATGGGTTGCGGCCAGCGGCCCATCGCAATAGCCCGCGGCATAGGCAAACAGCGAGAGCGGGCGCCTGGCCGTAATGGTGGGGTCAAGCTGGCGCAGCGAGCCTGCGGCGGCATTGCGCGGGTTGGCAAAGGGTTTTTCGCCCGCTGCTTCCTGCGCTGTGTTCAGGTCAAGGAATGCCTGCTTGGAGAGGAAGATCTCGCCGCGGATCTCGATCGTATCAGGGTAGGGGGCGGGAAGCTGGTCGGGAATATCGTGCAGCGTGCGCAGGTTGGCGGTGACATCCTCGCCTTCCGTGCCATCGCCGCGCGTGGTGCCGCGCACAAAGCGCCCGTGCACGTAGGTCAGGCTGATCGACAGGCCATCGATCTTGGGTTCCGCCACGAAGGAAAGGGCGCGCGCCTGCTCCTCGCCCAGGCCAAGGAAGCGGGCGATGCGGCTGACAAACCCCTCGAATTCCTCGCGCGAGAACACATTGTCCAGCGAGAGCATGGGCACCATGTGCCGGTGGCGGCGGAAGGGGCCGCTGGCGGGCGCCCCCACCGTGGCGCTGGGGCTGCCGGGCTGGGCGTGGCGGGGAAATTCCAGTTCCAGCCGCGTGTTCAGGCGGCGCAGCGCGTCATAGGTGGCGTCATCAACCACCGGCGCATCGTGCTGGTGGTAGGCGGCGTCGAGCGCTGGCAGCACGGTGGCAAGCTGCTTCAGTGTGGCGGCCGCATGGGCCTCGGTCTGTGCCTCTGCCGCATAATCGGCCAGCAGCGCGCGGGCCTGCTCGGCCAGTTGGTCGGTCGGGGCGGCGGGCATGTCAGACCCCTTTCAGCAGGCTGTCGGCCGCGGCACGGGCGGCGGGGGTGATGGTGTCGCCTGAAAGCATGCGGGCGATTTCCTCGCGCCTGGCCTGCGCGTCGAGCGGGGCGGCATGCGTTTCGGTGCGGCCTTTGTTCACGCTCTTGCTGATGCGCAGATGGGCATCACCACGTGCCGCCACCTGCGGGCTGTGGGTCACGACCAGAACCTGCACGCTGCGGCCCACGGTATAAAGCCGCTCGCCAATGGCCGAGGCGGTGGCACCGCCGACGCCGGAATCGACTTCATCAAACACCAGCGTGGGAATGGCCGAGCGCCCGGCCAGCACCACCTTCAGCGCCAGCATGAGGCGCGAAAGCTCACCGCCCGAGGCCACCTTGGCGAGCGGCCCCGGCGGCTGGCCGGGATTGGCCGCGATCAGGAACGAAGCCTGCTCCTTGCCGCGCGCGTTCCATGCTTCGGCCTCAAGCGGCACGAGGGAGACGATAAAGCGCGCGCGTTCCAGCTTGAGCGGCTTGAGTTCGGCCATCACCGCCTGCTCCAGCCTGCGCGCCGCCTTCTCGCGCGCCGCTGTCAGTTCAAGGGCGATTTCCTCAAACCGGGCACGCGCCTCGGCCACGGTTTTCTCCAGCCCTTCAATGCGGGCATTACCCGAATCGAGGGCTGCCAGCCGCTCGGTAAAGGCAGCGAGCAGCCCCGGCAGTTCCGGCACCGACACGCCATGCTTGCGGGCCTCGGCACGCAGCGCGAACAGGCGCTCCTCGGTCTGTTCGAGCAGGCGCGGGTCGGCCTGTGCATCAGATGCCAGGCGCGAGAGCATGTTCTCGGCCTCGGCCAGTGCTTCTTCCGCGCGTTCCAGCGCGTTGAGCGCTTCTTGTGCGGCCACCTGCTCGGCAGCGCCCACGGCCTCGGGGTTGAGGTCGGTGGGGGCGGGCAGCAGGCGTTGCAGGGCGCGGCTGGCATTGCGCAGGGCGGATGCCGGGCCGGGGGAGCGCCGGTCGCGGGGCGCAAGGTCGGACAGGGCTGCGGCAATGGCCTCGGCGCGGCGTTCGCCCTGCTGCAGTGCCTGGCGCAGGCCCGCAAGCTGGGCCTCTTCATCTTCCTGCGGGGCGAGGGTGCCCAGATCATCCACCGCCTGGCGCAGCCAGTCTTCCTCACGCGCGGCATTTTCCATTTCCGCCCGCGCGGTCGCCAGTTCCGCCGTGGCCTCGATCCATGTGCGGTAAGCACCCGCCACGCGGCCCCGCAGCGGAGCGGGCACGCCAAAGGCATCGAGCAGGTCGAGATGGGTGGCCTGGTCGGCCAGCCCCATCTGCTCGTGCTGGCCCTGTATTTCCACCAGCAGGGTGGCAGCGCGGCGCAGCAGGCTGACGGCAACCGGCTGGTCGTTGATATAGGCGCGTGAGCGGCCATCGGTCGTGACCACGCGGCGCAGCAGGATCGGCTCGCGCTCGTCATCGAGCATGATGCCCTGCTCGCGCAGCAGTTCGTGCAGCGGGTGGGCAGGTGCAATCTCGAAACTGGCGCTGACACTGGCCTGCTCGCAACCCGCGCGCACGAGCGAGGCACTGGCCCGCTCGCCCAGAGCCAGACCAAGGCTGTCAAGCAGGATGGACTTGCCTGCGCCGGTCTCGCCCGTCAGCACGGTCAGGCCGGGGGGGAAGGCAAGGTCCAGTTTTTCGATCAGGACCACGTCCCGTATCGAGAGCTGTGTCAGCATGCTCGGTTCCTGTTCAGCACGAAGGATCGCTTGCGGAAATCAGAAAATCGAGTGCCAGGCACGCTGCAGCGCGTTGCGTCCCTGCTTGTTGTCCTTGCTGTCCACGCCCTTGATCAGGTGGTGGGCGCGCAGATGCTCGTAGGCATCCTCGTACCACTTGCTGCTGGGGTAGTTGTAGGCCAGCACGGAGCCGGTCTTGCGGGCCTGTTCCAGCAGGCCCATGTCCAGATATACCTCGACCAGCCGCTCGAGGGCTTCGGGCACATGGTTGGTGGTCTGGAAATCCTGCACCACGCGCTGGTAGCGCCCGGCGGCGGCGGGGAAGTCGTTCTGCTGCTGGTAGTAGCGCCCCACCAGCATTTCCTTGCCCGCCAGATGGTCGCGGCACAGATCGATCTTGAGCTGCGCATCACGCGAATAGGGGCTCTGGGGGAAGCGGGTAATCACTTCTTCCAGCGCGTCCATGGCCTCGATGGTGCCCTGCTGGTCACGCTGCACGTCGGCAACCTGCTCGTAATAGCATAGCGCGCGCAGGTAGAAGGCATAGGCGGCATCGGTGCTGGTGGGGTGCAGTTCCAGAAAGCGGTCAAGCTGCTGCACGGCCTCGGGGTATTTGTTGAGCAGGTAGTTGGCATACCCTTCCATTAACTGCGCATTGGCCGTGTACTGGGAGTAGGGGTAGTTGCGCTGCAGCGTGTCGAACTGGTTGACCGAGAGCAGGTAGCGGTCCGAGCGCAGGGCATCGACGCCGTTGTTATACAATGTCTCGGCCGAGCCGACGCGCGGCGCGCGCTCGTTAATGGCGCTTGCGCTGTTGCCGCATGCCGCCAGCAGGCCCGCCAGGGGCAGGAACGCCAGCCAGCGTGCCGCCTGGCGGGGGCTGCGCGAAGGCTGTGAAGTGGATTGTGATATGCGTGCGGACATGCCAGCTCTTCCAGTTACGGGAGCTTTATATCATGTGCCGGGTGTGGGTGAAGTCTCCGCGTGCGGATTTCGCGCCCCTTCATCATGCGGCCTGCGTGCAGGGCTGGGCTACGGGCGCGCCCGCAGGGGCCATATGCCAGTTCGTCTTTTCGGCAAACAGCTTGCGCAACAGGCGATTATTGAGGGTATGCCCCGATTTGTGCCCCCTGAAGCCCCCTTCGATCAGGCCGCCGGCCAGATACAGGTCGCCAATCGCATCAAGCACCTTGTGGCGCACGAATTCATCGGGGTGGCGCAGGCCTGCGGGGTTGAGCACGCTGGCGCCATCCACCACCACGGCATTGTCGAGCGAGCCGCCCTGGGCCAGCCCGATGGCGTGCAGGTGCTCGATCTCGGGCTGGAGCACGAAGGTGCGCGCCCGGCTCAGATGCTGGCGGAACAGGGTGGCGTCAACCTGCATCGCATAGCGCTGCTGGCCTATGGCGGCGGCGGGGAAGTCGATGGAAATGTCGATGGCCAGCCCCGGCTGCGTTGCGGGCAGCAGCTCGGCAAACGCATCGCCGTCTTCCACCCGCACGGGCCGCAGGACATGAATGTGCTGGCGGCGGCTGTCCTGCCGCCTGCGGCCCGCACATTCGAGCAGGAACACGAACTCGGCGGCTGAACCGTCAAATACCGGTATTTCCGGCCCATCCACCTCGACAAGCACGTTATCGATGCCACAGCCCGCGAGTGCCGCCATCAGGTGTTCCACCGTGGCAATGCGCGCGCCCTGCGGCCCGTGGCCCAGCACCGTGCTCAACTGGGTATCCACGACCGTGTCATAACGGGCGGCGACGGGGGGCATGGTACTGTCGGTGCGGTGGAAAACGATGCCGGTATTCTCTGCCGCGGGCGACAGGCGCAGGCTGATTCGCGCGCCCGTATGCAGGCCCGTGCCCACGCTGCTGATTGGCTGGCTCAGTGTATGCTGCATCTGCCCATCATGGCTCGATGGCGGCATGAAGGGGAAGTGTGCGGGCGGCACCATGCCGTTCATTGCCTGTATCCTTGACGGGAAGGTGGGGGAACTCGCGGTAACTGGCATGACATCATGCTAGCGCCTTGTTCCCCGTCGGAACAGTCAAGGATTATTGCCTATTGTTACCTGTCTGCAAGGAACTGGCGCGGCCTCGTGGGGCCGCGCCAGGGTAGGGTCAGTGCGAACGGCGCCGCAGGAAGGCGGGGATATCGAGCCCCCCGTCATCAGGCTGCGTGGTGCCGCCCGGCGCAGGCGGGGCGGGGGGCTGCGCCGGCTGCTGCTGCTGCACCGAAGGCTCGGTGCGCTGCGGCTGCGGCGCCTCGGGCTGGGGCGGGGTGGAATGGCGGCGCAGTGCCCCGGTCACGATGCCGAACAGGCTGCGGGGGGCGGCCTGCGGCTCAGGCGCCTGCGGCCTGGCGTTTTCCGTAAACAGGGGCGAGCGCGGCGAGCCACGCTGCGCCTGCGGCGGCACGGCATGCGGGGATGGCGCGCGTGGCGCGGCGCCAATCGGGCGCTGCCCGGCACCCGGTGCCGGGGGCTGGCCGGGCCGGGGGGCGGCAGGGTGCTGTAGCGGCGGCGCGGGCGGCGCCTGCGGTGCAGTGGCCTGTGCCGTGGTGGGGGGCACAGGTGCCGTGGTCGCTTCCGGCGCGGGCTGCGCCGGGCTTGCGGGCTCGGCTGCCTCGGCAGGCTGGGGGGCGACGCGGCCCGGCGGATTGTCGATGCCCGTGGCCACGACCGAGACGCGGATCTTGCCATTGAGCGAGGTATCGATGGCTGAACCGAAGATGATGTTGGCGTCTTCCGCCACTTCCTCACGGATGCGGTTGGCCGCCTGGTCTACCTCGAACAGGGTCAGGTCTTCGCCGCCGGTGATGTTGATGAGCAGGCCCTGCGCGCCCTTCATCGAGGTATCTTCAAGCAGCGGGTTGGAGATCGCGGCCTCGGCGGCGGCAATGGCGCGGTTGTCGCCCTCGGCATCGCCCGTACCCATCATCGCCTTGCCCATTTCCGCCATGATGGTGCGGATATCAGCAAAATCGAGGTTGACGAGGCCCGGCGCCATCATGAGGTCGGTCACGCCGCGCACGCCCATGTACAGCACGTTGTCCGCCATCTTGAAGGCATCGCGCCAGCTCGTGCTCTCATTGGCCATGCGGAACAGGTTCTGGTTCGGGATCACGATCAGCGTGTCCACGAACTGCTGCAGTTCCGCAATGCCCGCCTCGGCCGACTTGGTGCGGCGCATGCCCTCGAACATGAAGGGCTTGGTCACCACGCCCACGGTCAGGATGCCGCGCTCGCGTGCCATGCGGGCAATGACGGGGGCCGCCCCCGTGCCGGTGCCGCCGCCCATGCCCGCGGTGATGAACACCATGTGCGCGCCATCAAGGTGGCGGGAGAGTTCATCGCATGCTTCCTCCGCCGCGGCGCGGCCGATCTCGGGCTTGGCACCCGCGCCGAGGCCCTGCGTCAGGTGCGGGCCAAGCTGGATGCGGCGATCGGCCTTGCTGTGCGAAAGCTGCTGGGCGTCCGTGTTGGCAACAATGAATTCCACGCCCTGCAACTGCGACTGGATCATGTTGTCCACCGCATTGGTACCACCGCCGCCAACCCCGATCACTGTAATGCGCGGGGTGAAATCGGAATGATTCTGCTGCGGGATGGTCAGGTTGAGGGTCATGCTGGGCTCCCGTATGGATGGGGGTAGGCGTGCGGGCATACTAACGGCAAAAGTACAATAAAGGGTTTCGGTGCAAGATCATACCCTATCACGTATGAAATCCACAAAACGTCTTACAAGGCCGCCCGGGCGGGCATCGCGGGTGTCGGGCTCGCCCATTTCATCGGCGGCGCCCGCAGCCCAGGCCAGCAGTCCGGCCGAGGTGGAGAACATGGGCCACGTGGCTGAATTTTCAGGCAGGCCCACAATGCGGCGCGGGCGGCCAAGGCGCACCTGCCGGTTGAGGATGCGCGCGGCCATGGGGCCGATTCCCTCAAGCAGCGAGCCGCCGCCCGTCAGGATCACGCGCCCATCGGCCGCAGGCCCTACGGCTGCCATTTCCAGCCTGTCACGTATCATTTCCAAGGTTTCCTCCACGCGGGGATGTATGATCGAGACAATCCTTGAGCGTGAAATTCTGACATAATGATGGTCGTTGTCGCCAATCAACTGCACGAGGATGGGCTCGTTATCGTCGCCTGCCAGCAGTTCGGCCGAGCCATACATGGTCTTGAGCCGCTCGGCACTGTCGATCGAGGTGGAAAGCCCCTGCGCAATATCGCGTGTGATATGCAGCCCCCCCACCGGAATCGTGGCCGTGTGCAGCAGCCTGCCTTCGCCAAATATCCCGATCGAGGTCAGCCCGCCGCCCATGTCCACCACGGTTGCGCCGAGGTTGCGCTCGTCCTCGCTCATCACCGCAAGCCCCGAGGCCAGTGGCGAGGACACCATGCCCGCGATCTTGAGTTCCACGCGCGAGAGCACGGCCTCGAGGTTGCGCAGCGCCGTGGTGTTGGCATCGATCACATGCAGCCGTGCCGAGAGCAGGTCGCACAGGTGCCCGCGCGGGTCGAGCACCTCCTGCGTGTCATCCACCGCATAGTCGAGCGGCAGGGTATGGATGGCCGAGCGCCCTTCCGATATGGCGCGCAGCCGCCCTTCGGCAATGATGCGGCTGACATCGCCCTGGGTAACCTCGCGCCCGCCAATGGGCCAGCGCGCGTTGATGTGCCGGCTCTCGGGGTGGCCGCATGACAGGTTGACGAAAATCGAATCGCGCCGCTCCGTCGCCATGTCCTCCGCCTGGGCCACGGCGTTGCGGATGGCCGATTCCGCCTCGCGCAGGTCCACGATTCCACCCGAGCGCACCCCGTGCGAGCGCCGCCAGCCATGGCCAAGGATGCGGATGGTATTGTCCGGCTCGCCGCGCCCGATCAGGCAGACGATCTTGGTCGAGCCGATATCAAGCACGCTGAACGGCCCGGTGCGCAGCTTGCGCGTGGGCATGCGCTCGGCAGCGGGCACAAGGGTTGCGGGCGCGCGCGGGCGGGGCACGCGGGCAGGGGCGGCAGGCCCCCTGATGGCTGGCACCGCAGGGGGTGCCGGTGTGGTCGTGCGTGTTGCGGGGAGGGTCGTCCTGACCGGCCCCGGCACTGGATACGTCATGCCCGCCTCCGTCTCAGGCCGTTATCGGGGGAAAGCCATGGCTGCGTGGGTGCCGGATCGCCCGTGGGGGCCGCCTGTGGCGGGCTGTCGCTCTGGTCTGGTCCATTGTTGTCATTCGGCGTCACGGGGTTCTCACGGATGATCAGGCGGTCTGGCAGGCGCATGTCTATGGCGATAACGGGCCGGTCGAGTATTTTTATGGTTTCCTGCATTTGTGCAAGGCGCTTGAGTGCTGCGGCTTCCTGCCCCTCGGGCAGCAGGATGGTCGTGCCGTTGCGCAGCGTCAGGTTCCATCGCCGCTGCCCCACGCGGGCTGCGGCCACGACATGGCTGCTCACCTCGGGCTGGGCCGTGAGTTCATCGATCATGGCGGCGGCGGCGAGATTGGCATCAGGCCCGACCACGAGCGGCAACTGGCGGAAGGCCTCGGCATCCTTGCCGGTCATGCCCTTGTCGCGCACCTGGTTGCCTGCCCGGTCGATCAGCATGAAATGTCCGTGATTCTGCCACACGGCAAAGGGCTGGCGCTCGAACAGGTGGATGAGGATGGTGCCCGGCAGGTGGCGCTCGACCACGGAATGATCGACAAAGGGCAGCGCATCGATGCGCTCGCGCGCCGCCTTGACCGAAAAGCCGAGAATGAAATCCCCCGTGCGCACGCCCAGCGCCTCCTGCAGCGCGCTTTCGCTGGTCAGCACGCAGCCGGTCACGTCAATCTCGGTCACGCGCAGCGGCAGCATGTTGATGATCCGCCCCCTGAGTGCCGCAAAGCGCGGGTCCGAGCCGACATGGCGCAGTGCCGTGACGCCGCCTGCCACCAGCCCGGCCAGCACCAGCACCAGCAGGGCCGGGCGGATCAGGCGTTTCTGGCGGCGCAGGAAGATCGACAGCCTTGATGGGCGGTCGCCGCTGTCGGTCGGTCGCCTCATGTACGGCAGGTCGCCTGGTCGATCATCCACTGGCACAGCGTGGCGTAGTCCATGCCACAGGCGGCGGCCTGCTCGGGCAGCAGCGATGTGGGGGTCATGCCCGGCTGGGTGTTGGTCTCCAGGATCACGAGGCGGCCGGGCCTGTCGCCGCCTGCCGTGTCGTCATAGCGGAAATCGGTGCGGCTTGCCCCCCGGCAGCCCAGTGCGCGATGGGTGGCCAGCGCCAGTTCGCATGCCTGCGCGAAAGCCGCGGGGTGGATGCGCGCGGGCAGTTCGTGGCATGAGCCGCCAGCGGCGTATTTGGCCTGGTAGTCATAAAAGGCGGGGCCGCTGCCGGTGGGGGTGATGTCGGTTACGGTCAGGGCGCGGTCGTGCAGCACGCCCACGGTCAGTTCGCGGCCGGGAATGTATTCCTCCACCAGCATGTGGGTGCCGAATGTCCAGCCCTGGGCGACCGCGGCGCGGCGGTTGCTGCCCGCGCGGATGATCTCCACGCCTACCGATGACCCCTCATTGAGCGGCTTGACCACGTAGGGCGCGGGCAGCGGGTCGGCGGGTTCGAGTTCGGCGGGGGTGAGGCACAGGCCGGTGGCGATGGGCAGGCCGGCTGCAGCAAACACGGCGCGCGCGGCCTCCTTGTCCATGGCGGTAGCCGAGGCTCGCACGCCGGAATGGGTGTAGGGGATGCCCATCCAGTCCAGTATGCCCTGAATCGATCCGTCCTCGCCAAAGCGCCCATGCAGGGCGTTGAACACGGCGTCGGGGCGGCTGGCCTGCAGGTCGCCCACCAGGGCCAGCAGGTCGGCGCCGGGGTCGATGACGTGCACGTCATGGCCCAGGCTGCGCAGCGCTTGGGCCACGTTGCGCCCGCTATCGAGGCTGACATCGCGCTCGGCGGAGAGGCCGCCCATCAGCACGCAGATGCGGCGGCGTTTCATGTGTCTTCTCCCGTGTCATGGGGGGCGGGCCGCCCGATGCGCTTTATTTCCCACCGCAGTGTGACCGCCGTATGGTCCTGCACGCGCTGGCGCACGACATCACCAAGCCGCTCGAGGTCGGCGGCGGTGGCTGTGCCGGTGTTGAGCATGAAGTTGCAGTGCTTCTCGCTGATCTGGGCGCCGCCCACCACAAGCCCGCGGCAGCCCGCGGCATCGATCAGTTCCCACGCCTTGCGCCCCGATTCGTCAGGAGCGGGGTTGCGGAAGGTGGAGCCACCCGTGCGCGCGCGCACCGGCTGGGCGCCCTCGCGTGCGGTGCGGATCTCGTCAATGCGCTGGCGGATGACAGCAGGCGGCGCTTCCTGCGCATTGAGGCGTGCGCGCACCACCACGGCCTGCGGCGGCAGGGTGGCATGGCGGTAGCCAAAATCAAGCGAGGCGGCAGGCAGGCGCAGCAGGCCGCCATCGCGGGTCACGATTTCCACCCAGTCCAGCACGGTGGCCATGTCCGAGCCGTAGGCGCCTGCGTTCATCGCCACCGCCCCGCCGATCGAGCCGGGAATGCCCGCCAGGAATTCAAGCCCCGCCAGGCCAGCTTCAGCCGCATGCTCGGCCACGGTCATGTCCAGGCAGGCAGCCCCCACGATCAGGCCATCCCCATCGCGGCGGATGGTTGAAAAACCACGGGCGAGGCGGATGACCAGCCCGTCAATCCCGCCATCGCGCACGATCACGTTCGAGCATGCGCCCAGCGCCAGCACCGGCACCTCAAGCGGCAGGCGGGCCAGCACCTGCGCCAGGTCCTCGGCGCTGGCGGGCTGGAACAGAAGTTCGGCAGCCCCCCCCACGCGGAACCATGTGCGCGGGCCAAGGGCGGCCTGCGGGGTCAGGCGGCCACGGGGGCGGCATGCGTCCGTGGCCAGAACCTGCGCCCATTGCGGCAGGGAGATGGCGGGGTCAGCGGTCATGAATGGGCATCCGCCTTCTGGGCAGGGGCATGGGCAATGCCCTGCAGGTCCGCAAGCTGCGCGGGCAGCGCCTGCGCCCAGTTGGTGATGCTGCCGGCGCCAAGGCATACCACGAAGTCACCGGGGCGGGCGATGGCGTTGATCATTTCCGCCAGGTGCTCCGGCCCTGGCAGCGGCACGACCGAGCGGTGCCCGCGCTCGCGCAGCCCCTCGACCAGCGCATCGCGGTCAATGCCCTCGATCGGCTGCTCGCCGGCGGCATACACATCGGCGATGATGACCGTGCCCGCGTCGTTCATGCAGGTGCAGAACTCGTTGAACAGGCTTTTCAGGCGCGAATAACGGTGCGGCTGCATTACCGCGATCACGTTGCCAGCCCCCGCCTGCCGTGCCGCCTTGAGCACGGCGGCGATCTCGACGGGGTGGTGGCCGTAATCATCGATGATGGTGATGCCCCCGGTCTCGCCCGTGCGGGTGAAGCGGCGCTTGACGCCACGGAAGGCGGCAAAGGCCGAGCGGATGGTGGCATCGTCGATTTCCATCTCGGTGCCCACCGCAATGGCCGCCAGCGCGTTCTGCACGTTGTGGTGGCCCAGCATGGGCAGGCGGAACGGCCCGGCCCGGCGCGAACGGTTGCGGTTGCGGTTGGTGATCACGACCTCGAAGGTCGCACCCAGCTTGTCGGTAATCACCTTCTCGGCGCGCACGTCGGCCTGGGGCGAGAAACCGTAGGTGATGATACGGTGGTCGGACAGGCGCGGGATCATCTGCTGCACGGCAGGGTGGTCGATGCACAGCACGGCAAAGCCGTAGAACGGAATGTTCGACACAAACTGGTCATACGCCGCCTGCATCGCCTCTTCCGTGCCCCAGTGGTCGAGGTGCTCGGGGTCCATGTTGGTGACTACCGTAATGACCGAGGGCAGGCGCAGGAACGAGCCATCGCTCTCATCGGCCTCGACCACCATCCAGTCGCCCGAGCCCATGCGGGTGTTGGTGCCGTATGCCTCGATGATGCCGCCATTGATGACCGTGGGGTCAAGCCTGGCTGCCTCGAGCACGGCGGCGACCAGGCTGGTCGTGGTGGTCTTGCCATGCGTGCCGCCAACAGCCACCGACCAGCGCAGGCGCATGAGTTCGGCCAGCATCTCGGCCCGGCGCACCACCGGGATTAGGCGCGCGCGCGCGGCCACCACCTCGGGGTTGTCGCGCTTGACCGCGGTGGAGGTGACCACCACCTGCGCCCCGCCAAGGTTGGCTGCGTCATGGCCGATGGTGACGGGAATGCCGGAGGCACGCAGGCGGGCGACATTGGCGCTCTCGGCAATGTCGGAGCCCTGCACCGCATAGCCAAGCATGTGCAGCACTTCGGCAATGCCGGACATGCCAATTCCGCCAATGCCGACGAAATGAATGGTGCCAATCGAAAGGGGCAGGGCTCTCATCTACTCAGGTCTCCGTATTCGCGCTGCCGGGAATTAAGCGGTGCGGGGCGTGTCAGGCAAGCGGGCTTCTATCATATCGGCCAGAAGGCGGGCGGCATCGGGGCGGCCAAGGCGGCTCGCGGCCTGCGCCGTGCGGGCCAGCAGGTCGCGGTCAGCCAACAGGGTGGTCAGGCGCTGCGTGAGCGCGGGGGTGGTGAAATCGGGCTGGCGGATCATCCACGCCGCCCCCGCATCAACCAGCGCCTGCGCATTGGCTCCCTGTTCATCGCGCGCGGCAATGGGCAGCGGCACCAGCACGGCAGGGCGGCCCGCCACCGTCAGTTCCGCTACCGATGAGCCACCTGCGCGGCCAATCACCAGATGGGCCGCGCGCAGCAGGCCGGGTACGTCATCAAGGAAGGGGGCAATGGTGGCGGGAATGCCCGCCGCCCTGTAGGCGGCCTGCACGCGTTCGACATCTTCCGCGCGGGCCTGCTGGGTTACCTGCAGCCGCGCGCGGAGTGCTGGCGGCAGGGCGGCAAGGGCTGGGGGCACCACGTCGCTGAACACGCGCGCGCCCAGCGAGCCCCCCCACACCAGCAGGTTGAGCACGCCGTTGGAGGGTTCATAGCCTTCCCCGCCCAGTGCCGCGATATCAGGGCGCACCGGCATGCCGGTCAGCGTTGTGGGTACGCCCGCGGGCACGCCCGCCACCGTGGGGAAGGACGTGGCGATGCCATCCATGCGCGCGGCCAGGAAGCCATTGGCCTTGCCCAGCACGGCATTGCCTTCATGGATGAACAGCAGCGGGCGGTGGCTTTTGCCCAGCAGGCTGCCGCCAAGCAGCGGCGGCACGGAGGGGTAGCCGCCAAAGCCGATGATGGCGGCAGGGCGGAGGCGGCCAATAATGCCGCGTGCCTGCACCGTGCCCCGCGCCAGCGCAAGTGCCGCCCGGCTGGCCCGCACCAGCCCGCGCCCGGCAATGCCGGCACCGGGCAGCACGAATTGCGGACGGCCTGCAAACACGCCCGTGTCGCGCTCGCCCGCGCGCTGGTCGGTCATGAGCATGATGTCATGACCCCGGCGCACCAGTTCGCAGGCCAGTGCCTCGGCAGGGAAGAAGTGGCCGCCGGTGCCCCCGGCCGCCACGGCAATGCAGTGTTGGGTCATGACGATCCTCTCGGTGCGGGAGCAGGGGCTGGCGTAAACTGCCCGAAGCGGTTCTCGTTGGGCCGGTTGCGCGTCAGCGCCAGCACCAGCCCGATGGTCAGTGCCACCGACATGGCCGATGAGCCGCCATAGGAAATGAACGGCAGCGTCATGCCCTTGGTCGGGATGAGGTGCAGCGTCGAGCCCATGTTGACAAAGGCCTGCAGCCCGAAGCCGGTGACCAGCCCCGCGGTTGCCACCGCAATGAAGGGATCGTTCTCGCGCAGCAGCTTGAGCAGGGTGCGGATGACGATGGTGGCGAATACGCCGATGATGAACAGGCACACCAGCATGCCGAATTCCTCGCCCGCGACCGCAAACACGAAATCGGCATGCGCATCGGGCAGCAGGTCCTTCACCCGTCCTTCACCCGGCCCGCGCCCCAGCAGGCCGCCATTGCCAAAGGCGCGGAGCGCCGTGTCGATCTGGTAATGGTCACCCACGGCCGGATGCAGGAAGCGCTCCACGCGCGAACGCACATGCGGAAACACCATATACGCGCCAATAAACGCCGCCACCATGCTGGCAACCCCCGCGCCGACCAGGAACAGGCTCAGCCCATCCACAAAGAGCTGTGCCAGGAACACGGTGGTGATCACGCTCAGCATGCCGATATCGGGCTGCGACTTGAGCAGCAGCAGCACGAGCGCGAACAGCCCCAGCGCCACCAGCAGGCCGGGCAGATATGTGCGTGTCCTGCGCTCGGTCAGCAGCCAGGCGGTGACCACGGCAAAGAAGGGCTTGAGAAATTCCGAGGGCTGGACCGACATCATGGGCAGCGCGATCCACCGCCGCGCGCCCTTGATCTCGATGCCATGCACAAGGGTGAGGAAGGTCGCGCCAAGGGCGAGCACGAAGCCGATCCACCCCACCAGCCGCACCCCGCGCAGCGAAAGGAGCGAGGTGGCGCACACGATGACCGCCGCAAGCAGCAGGAAGACGACCTGCTTGAAAATGAACATATCGCGCGAGGCACCAATGCGCACCGCCACCGCCGGGCTTGCCGCCAGCATCAGGATATAGCCGAACCCGATCAGGATACACACGCAGATCAGTGTGACCCGGTCGATGCTCCGCCACCATCGCGCCAGATGCGAGGTGTTTATGCGCGACAGGTTGCTCATTGCGCGGCGGTGCCCTCCGGGCCTGCCGCAAGGGCGTGCACCAGTTCGGCAAACCGCGCGCCCCGGGCTTCAAAACCGCTGAACTGGTCAAAACTGGCGCAGGCGGGCGAGAGCATGACCGTGTTCACGCCCAGCGCGCGGGCGGCCTCACGCGCCTCGGGCACGGCGCGCTCCAGGGTTCCGACAATGCGGCAGGGCACGTCATGCTGCGCCAGCGTTCGGGCCAGCACCGGCGCGTCGCGCCCGATCAGCAGCGCCAGCGCCACCCGCCCGAACAGCGGCGCAAGCGGCTCGATCCCGCCCGCCTTGGCCGTGCCGCCCGCAATCCACACCATGCGCTCATGGCAGGCCAGCGCGCGGGCCGTGGCATCGGCATTGGTGGCCTTGCTGTCATTGATGAAGCGGATGCCCTCCACGCTGCCCACCGTTTTCTGCCGGTGGTCCAGCGCGCTGAAGCTGCGCAGCGCGCCCTCCACCGCAGCCCGTGGCAGGCCCAGATGCAGCGCCATGGCCGTGGCTGCGGCCGCGTTCTCGCGGTTATGGGTACCGGGCAGGTCGGGCACGTGGGCCAGGTCGGCAATCACGCCATGGCGGTCGCACAACGCGTGCGGCGTGCAGTAGAAATCGCATTGCGCGATGTCCGCGCCGCTGATGCACGCCACGGTGGCGCGGGTTGGCGCAAGCAGGCGGTTCAGGCTGGCGTAATCGGGCAGGGTGGCACCCAGCACGGCCAGGTCGCCCGGCCCCTGATGGTCGAATACATGCATCTTGGCCCGCGTGTAGCCTGCCATGTCGCCGTGCCGGTCGAGGTGATCGGGGGTGAGGTTGAGCAGGCAGGCGGCATCAAAATGCAGCCGCTCCAGCCGCTCGAGCATGTACGATGACATTTCCAGCACGTACACGCCATCATCAGGCAGCAGCGCCAGGCTGAGTGCCGCCGGGCCAAGGTTGCCACCGGCTGCCACCGGTATGCCGCCACAGGCCAGCATATGCGCCAGCAGCACGGTGGTGGTGGACTTGCCATTGGTGCCGGTAATGCCCGCAAAGCGCGCCCGGCTGCCTGCCGCCCGCACCGCGCGGAACAGCAGTTCGGCATCCGACAGGATCGGTACGCCCGCATCCTTCGCCATGGTGGCCAGCGGGTGCGGGCTGGGCAGGTGGTGCGGAATGCCGGGCGAGAGCACAAGCCCCGCCAGCCCCAGCATGTTGGCAAATGGCGCAACCTTCAGGCGCGGGTGGGCGGCAAGGGCCGCGCGTGCTTCGGCCCGGTCATCCCACGCCTGCACGCTCGCGCCCATGGCCAGCAGGGCGGCAACGGCGGCATTGCCGTTACGGCCAAGGCCCGCCACGCCATAATGGTGGCCTGCGAACAGGGTGGGGGGGAAGGTGGCGCTCACCGCAGTTTCAGCGTGGCCAGACCACACAGCCCCAGCACGATGGATACGATCCAGAACCGGATCACGATCTTGGATTCCGCCCAGCCCTTTTTCTCGAAATGGTGGTGCAGCGGCGCCATCAGGAACACGCGCCGCCCGGTGCGCTTGTACCAGAACACCTGGATGATGACCGAAAACGTTTCCACCACGAACAGCCCGCCCACGATGCACAGCACCAGTTCATGCTTGACCGCAACAGCCACCGCACCCAGCGCCCCGCCAAGGGCAAGCGAGCCGGTATCGCCCATGAACACGGCGGCAGGCGGCGCGTTGAACCACAGAAAGCCCAGCCCCGCGCCCACAAGGGCGGAGCAGAACACCCCAAGTTCGCCCGTGCCGGGCACGGCGTGCAGTTGCAGGTAGTCGGCAAACACATGGTTGCCCACCAGGTAGGAAATCAGCGCGAACACGAGGGCTGCCACAATGACCGGCACGATGGCCAGCCCGTCCAGCCCGTCGGTAAAGTTCACGGCGTTGCCGAACCCGGTGATGGTGATCATGGCAAAGAGCGGGAAGGCATAGCCCAGTGGTACCAGCAGGTCCTTGACGAACGGAAAGGCGAGGTGGTTGGCAAGGTCGGGCGGCATCATGTGCTCGAGCCAGATGCCGCCGATCAGCGAGGCCCCGAACTCGCAGCCCAGCCGCATGCGCTTGGACACGCCATCGGTATTGCGGCGCGAGAGCTTGAGGTAGTCATCGGCAAAGCCCACCGCGCCAAAGGCCGCCGTGGTGAGCATGACCGCCCACACGAAGCCGTTGGTCAGGTCCGCCCACAGCAGGGTCGAGCCGAACAGCGAGAGCAGGATCAGCACGCCGCCCATGGTGGGGGTGCCGACCTTTTCAATCAGGTGGCGTTCCGGCCCGAGCTTGCGGATGGGCTGGCCCCCGCGCTGGATGCGGCGCAACTGCGCGATCAGCGGGTTGCCCAGGCACAGGCTGATGACCAGCGCGGTCAGGCAGGCAGCACCCGAGCGGAACGTGATGTAGCGGAACAGGTTGAGCACGGAGGTATGGGCCGCGGCATGGTGCTCGAACAGGTCATAGAGCATCAGGCCGGTCCCACCGGGGCATCATCGGCCTGCAGGGCGGCTACGACATGGCGCATGCGGCTGCCAAGGCTGCCCTTGACCATGACCGTATCACCCGCGCGCAGGCCAGCGCGCACCAGGGGGGCAAGCGTGGTGGAATCAGGCGCCCAGGCGCCCCGCAGGGCAGGAGGCAGGCTGTCAAAAAGTATTTTCATATTCGGGCCGCAACAGAAGACAGCATCCGCATTCGCGCGGACGGCAGGGAGAAGGGAGGCATGCTCATGCCGCGCAAACGTGCCAAGTTCAAGCATGTCGCCCAGCACGGCGATGCGCCGCCCCGTGGCAACCAGCCCGAGCAGGTCGAGTGCGGCGCGGACAGACGCCGGTGAGGCATTATAGCTCTCATCAAGCAGGGCAACATTGTCATGCATCACCTTTGCAAGCGCGCCCCGCCCGGCACCGGGGCGGAAGGTGGCAAGGCCCGCCACGGCCCGGCCCATGTCCGCGCCCGCCGCATGTGCTGCCGCCAGCGCCAGCATGGCGTTTTCAGCCATGTGGCGGCCCGGCGCGTTGACGCGTGCCACGCCCCGCCAGCCCGGCAGCGTGAGGCTGAAGGTGCTGCCATGCGCATCCTGCGCCACGTCATCCGCCCGCGCGGTGCACTCCGGCGTCGTGCCCACGCGCCACAGCATGGCCCCGACATGGGTGGCGTTGCGTTCAAAATGGGTATTTCCCGCAATCCCGGCGGGAATGACGCCAATGCCCCCCGCAGGCAGGGCCAGCAGGAGTTCCGCCTTTTCTTGGGCTATGGCATCGATGCTGCCCATCAGCCCCAGATGCGATGCAGCCACCGTGGTCACTACCGCCACGTCGGGCCGCACCATGGCGGCGAGCGGCGCGATCTCGCCCGGGTGGTTCATGCCGATCTCGCACACGCAATAGGCACTTGCCGCGGGCAGGCGCGCCAGCGTGAGCGGCACGCCCCAGTGATTGTTATAGGATGCCACGGCGCAATGGGTCGGCCCGCATGCGCCCAGTGCTGCATGCAGCATGTCCTTGACCGAGGTCTTCCCCACGCTGCCTGTTACGGCCAGCATGCGGCCCGCAAAACGCGCGCGGGCAAAGCGGGCCATGCCCTGCAGGGCGGCCAGCGTGTCCTCCACCTTCAGGATGCGCGGATCATCGCCGCAGGGCTCGTGCGCCACCACGGCGGCAGCACCCGCGGCAAGGGCGGCGGCGGCATGCGCATGCCCGTTGCTGTTCTCGCCAATCAGCGCAATGAACACATCGCCAGGCTGAAGCGTGCGGGTATCGATCGAGACGCCGGTGCCCGCAATGACCCCTGCGCCAGATGATGGAAAACGCCCCGATGTCGCGGCCTCAAGGTCCGCGCGGCTCCATAGCACTGTCATTCAGTCCCCGTCAGGCCACGGATCGCCGTGGCATCATCAAATGGCAGCACCGCATCACCCACGATCTGCCCCTGTTCATGGCCCTTGCCCGCCACCACCAGCACGTCGCCTGCGCCCAGCATGTCCAGCCCCGCCGCAATGGCCTGCCTGCGGTCACCGATCTCGATGGCGCCGGGGCTGGCCGCCATGATGGCGGCGCGAATGGCGGCGGGCGGCTCGCTGCGCGGGTTGTCATCGGTCACGATCACGGTATCGGCCAACTGCGTGGCGGTGGCGCCCATCACGGGTCGCTTGCCCCGGTCGCGGTCGCCGCCAGCCCCCATCACGATCACCAGCCTGCCCGGCGTGTGGGGGCGCAGCGAGTGCAGCAGGCGGCCAATGGCATCGGGCGTGTGGGCAAAATCGACATAGGCGGCCGCCCCGCCCGGCAGCACGGCGGCGCGCTCCAGCCTGCCACGCACGCCCTGCAGCCGGGGCAGGAGGGCAAGGGCGCGCGCGGGCGCATCATCCGCGCGGCCGGACAGGGCCGCGGCCATGAGCAGGTTATCAACCTGGAAGCGGCCGACCAGATTGATGCTGATCTCGTGTTGCCCCCATGGGGTGGCGATGCGCAGGTCCTGCCCCGTGGGGGTGGCGCGAACGGAGAGCAGGCGGAGGGTCTCGCCCTGCATGCCGGTGGTGCGCAGCACGAGGGCGCGGCTGCGTGCAATGGCGCGCACGGCGGCGCAGGTCTCGCCGTCCATGTCCGCATTGATGGCGGCGATGCCCCCTTCGGGCAGGATCGTGTCGAACAGGCGCAGCTTGGCCATGCGGTAATGCGCGGTGGTGCCGTGATAGTCCAGATGGTCGTGGGTGAGGTTGCTGAAGCCCGCGGCATAGGGCGTGAGCCCATCCAGCCTGCGCTGCTCAAGCCCGTGCGATGACGCCTCGATGGCGACATGCTCCACACCGCCCGCCGCCATGGCGCCAAGCAGGCGCATCAGGCCCACGCTGTCGGGCGTGGTGAGCACGGGGCCGCAATCGGGCAGCGGGCATGGGGCCACCGCGCCCAGCGTGCCGATGGTGGCGGCCTGCATTCCTTCCAGCGTCCAGATCTGGCGCAGGAATTCCGCCGTGCTGGTCTTGCCGTTGGTGCCGGTAATGGCTGCGATGTGGGCGGGCAGGCGGGGGGCGAGCGCCCGCGCGATCAGGGCCACGGCACGGCGTGCATCCGCCACCTGCACGCAGGCAACCCCCGGCGGCGGCACGAAATCGGGGTCGGCCTGCACCAGTACGGCCGCCACGCCATTGGCTACGGCCTGCGGTATGTACGCCCGCCCATCCGCCCGCGTGCCACGCAGGGCGGCAAAGATCACGCCAGGCCCGGTTGCGCGGCTGTCTGCCGTGATGGCGCTGACAGGACCGGCGGCAGGCACGGGCTGCAAGGCCTCCACGCCCGCGCGGTGCAGGAGTTCGGTCAGGTTCATGCGTGTCATCCCCGCTCGTGCTGGTGGTGGGCGGGCGCGGGCCCGGCTTCATTGCGGGCATGCAGGGCATGGCTGGCGGGTGTTGCCTCGGTCACGTCACGCGCGGCATGGGGGCGTGTGGCATGGGGCGCGGTTTCATGCTCATGCTCATGCAGTTTGGCCGTGCCGGGGTCATAGCCCGGCCCCAACGCGCGGTAGCCACGCGGTATGGCAGGCCGCATGGGAATGGCCAGCGAAGCCTCGATTGCGGCTTCATGCTGCGTATCGGGGAACAGCCCGAGCATGGGGGCAATGCGCGTGATCATGTGGGCCGTGGTGGGGGCCGCGTTCCACCCTGCCGTGGTCCAGCCATGGGTCTGGGCGGTGGGCTTGGGGCTGTCGAGCATGACGTAGATGGCGTAGCGCGGCGCGTTCATGGGGAAGATGCCGGTAAAGGCCGAGACGTTGACATGCTTGAGGTAGCCGCCATGCGCGCCGATCTTTTCCGCCGTGCCGGTCTTGCCGCCCACGTAATAGCCCGGTGATTCCGCCTTCTGCCCCGTGCCCTTGGCCACGTCGAGGCGCAGGATCCTGCGCAGGATATCGGAATTGGCGGCCGAGATCAGGCGCTCCGCATCCGCGGGCATGGCGGCATCGGCATCAGCGGGTGCATCCGTCGTGGCGGGGCTGTCCGCCGCGACAAGGGTGGGCCGGAGCAGGAAGCCGCCATTGGCCGTGGCCGCCGTGCCGCGCACGATGGAAAGCGGTGGCTCCGCCACGCCATGGCCGAATGCCACCGTCATGGTGGTCGATACCCCCCAGTTATGCACCGACGGGATGATGGGCCGCCCGGCCTCGGGCAGTTCGATCGGCACGCGCGAGAAGAAGCCCATCCTGCGCAGCCACTCCTGCTGGCGGGTGGCACCCGCATCGAGCGCGATATGGGCGGCAGCGGGGTTGGAGGAATAGGCCATGACCTCGGGCAGCGACAGCCACGGGGCGAAGTGGTCGTTCTTCATGTCCGAGATGGTAAAGCGGCCGATCTTGATGGGCGTGCTCGAAAAACTGTCCCAGATATGGGCGACGCCTTCCTGCAGCGCCATGGCCACGGTCTGGAGCTTGAAGGTCGAGCCGGGTTCGTACATGCCCGTCACGGCGCGGTTGAAGCGGGCATCGGCGGCGGCGCGGCCAAAGTCGTTGGCGTCATAATCGGGCAGGCTGACCATGGTGATGATCTCGCCGGTATGCACGTCCATCACGATGGCGCAGGCGCCGATGGCCTGGAACATGTCCATAGCGGCCTGGAGTTCGTCATGCACCACGGTCTGCACCCGTACGTCGAGCGACAGGCGCAGGGGCTGGCTGTCACTGTCGAGGCGCTTGTCAAAATACCGCTCGATGCCGGCCACGCCATGATCATCGATATCCACGCCGCCCAGGATGTGGGCGGCCACGCGGCCCATGGGGTAGCGGCGGCGCTCGCCGGGCTCGAAATAGATGCCGGGAATGCCGAGGTTGTTGATGGCGAGTTCCTGCGCGGGCGAGATGTCACGCGCCAGATAGACGAACTGCTTGTTCAGCGACAGGCGGCGCTTCGTCTCGGCTTCGTCCAGGCTGGGCAGCGCGTGCTTGAGCCGGTGGGCGGCATCGCTCGCGTCGATCATTTCCTGCGGGTTGGCATAGACCTGGGCCACCGGCAGCGACATGGCCAGCACCTGCCCGTTGCGGTCGGTGACCGAGGCCCGGTGCACCTGCGGCAGCACCACATCGCCCGCGATCATCCCCTTGGGGTCGCTTTTGGGGATGGGGGGCACCTGTGGCGCGATCTGCTGCTGCTGTGGCGGCAGGGGGTTGATGATCGTGGCCAGGGTCAGCTTGAGCGCAATGGCTGAAAACAGCAGGCAGAACCCCCCGGCCACGACCACAAGGCGCGCATGCATGCGGTCCTGCGCCATAAGCGTGCGCAGGCTCCCCCCGGGGGGAGCCTGTCCACCTTTGTCTGGCTGGTTGCGAAAAGGGTCTGGCATGCGGGTTCCGGGCTACAGGGCCGGTAGGGGAGAGACGGTCAGTTGCTGACAGGCACCGGCGGCGGCAGGCTTGTCACATGCGGCGTGCCCAGTGAACTGCCTCCCATGCGGGGTGCGGCGGTGGGGTGCCATGCCGCCTCGGCTATGTCCGGGCTGCGCGGGCGGTAGCTCGCGGCCATGCGGGCAGGGGCGATCATGCTCTCATGCGGGCTGGGCGGCAGGTGCACCGGCTCGGCCGTGGCCATGCGCTGCTCGGGCAGGCGGGCGTGGTCGGGGGCATGCACGGGTGCGCGCGGCTCGATCTGGGCCATGGCGCGGGCCAGCCCGTCATGCGGGGCTGCCGGATCGGCATGGCGGGCGGGCAGCCCCGCCACGGCATGCTCGACACGAGGGGCCGCCACGGGGGCCGCCATCACGGG
>NZ_JABJWC010000038.1 GCF_013155395.1 Komagataeibacter melomenusus
GGCACAGCGGTTCCATTTTCGCCCATTGGGCATCCGTCAATATCAAGCGATCCATATGCAGTTTAAAGCACATCAGGGACCTTGTGAAAAATCAATTCCAAACAGACCCTGAAAAAAGCTTCACCAAAAACTTTTATCACTCAGGCTTTTACAGCCAGTGCTCGAAAAAGCTCAGCGTGCGCTGCATGGCCAAGGTCGCGGCGGCCTCGTTGTAGGATGGGCGATCGGGGCAGCCAAAGCCGTGGTCTGCGCCCTCATAGGTAAAGATCTCGATTTCCTCATGCGCGGCGCGGATGGCGTTGACGTCGTGAGCCGGGATATGGGCATCCTCTGCGCCAAAATGCAGTTGCACGGGGCAGTTGGGCACCTGGCCCCGGGTCTCGGCAATGCCGCCGCCATACCATGCCACCGCTGCCGCGAACGCCCTGGTGTGGCACGCGGCCTCCCACGCCAGCTTGCCGCCCCAGCAGAAGCCCACGATGCCCTTCTTCTCGGTTGTCAGCACATCGGCTGCGGCCACGAGGTCACGCAGCGCGTTCTCCTGCCCTACTTCAGCGCGCAGTTTCAGTCCTTCGTGCATGCCTGCGTTATCATAGGGCAGGATGGCATCGCGCCGTGCGCGGTCGAACAGGGCCGGGGCAATGGCCTGATAGCCCTGGGCGGCAAAGGCGTCGCATACCGCGCGGATATAGGGGGTTACGCCAAATATTTCCTGCACCACCACCACGGCACGCGCCGCATCGGGCCGACCGGCGCGATAGGCGGAAAATGCATGCCCGTCCGCCGCGGTAACGCTTATGACTGCGCCCATGGTTTTCGCTCCATTCTTTGCTTCAGTGTCTGGCAAAGAATGATGCCGCCTGCCCCGACGTCAATATGAAACCCGCGTGATGGGCGACTTTATGAGAATTCTTTCTGATGCAGGCGCGCACTGCCGGGCGGCGTGAAGGAATCGGCATGGCGGCGTGTCATGCATTGTAGGGAGGGCTGTTGCGCCGCTTTTGATGGGGCGCGGAGCACGTCATTAATCCATTGATATTAAAACATAAAATATGACATGGCCCCGTGCGGCCCTTTTGTGCGCGAATTCTGCGCCGTCTCGCTGTGCGCCATTCTTGACACCTGTAGGGGGGCTACCTATCTGGTGTTTAGCACTCTCACGAGGGGAGTGCTAACGCGATGCGGCCTGGCGCGCGCGCCAACCGGTGGCGTTGCTTGATTCAAGGGCGTTACCTTTTAGAAGATTTGGAGCGATCCATGACGAAATTTCGTCCCCTGCATGACCGTGTGGTCGTCCGTCGCCTTAAGAGCGAGGAAAAGACAGCAGGTGGTATCATCATCCCTGAGACCGCCAAGGAAAAGCCGATGGAAGGCGAGGTGATCTCGGTGGGGCCGGGTGCCCGTAACGAGCAGGGCCAGGTTGTGGCTCTCGACGTGAAGGCGGGCGACCGCGTCCTGTTCGGCAAGTGGTCGGGCACGGAAGTGACGATCAACGGTGAAGAACTGCTGATCATGAAGGAAAGCGACATCATGGGCGTGGTCGCCTGACCCACCCGCGCTTTTCGCACCGAGTAACCCTTTAAAAACCTTTCCATACCGGAGAAGAAGAAAATGGCAGCCAAGGACGTAAAGTTCGGCGGTGAAGCCCGCCAGCGCATGCTGCGTGGCGTGGACATTCTGGCCGATGCAGTCAAGGTGACACTGGGCCCCAAGGGCCGCAACGTCGTGCTCGACAAGAGCTTCGGCGCACCGCGCATCACGAAGGACGGTGTCTCCGTCGCCAAGGAAATCGAACTGGCCGACAAGTTCGAGAACATGGGCGCGCAGATGGTCCGTGAGGTCGCCTCCAAGACCAACGACATCGCAGGCGACGGCACCACCACGGCAACCGTGCTGGCACAGGCCATCGTGCGCGAAGGCGCCAAGGCCGTTGCCGCGGGCATGAACCCGATGGACCTCAAGCGCGGCATCGACAAGGCGGTTGGCGTTGTCGTTGAAGAGCTGAAGAAGAACGCCAAGAAGATCACCACGCCTGCCGAGACCGCACAGGTCGGCACGATTTCCGCCAATGGCGAGCATGAAATCGGCGAGATGATCTCCAAGGCGATGCAGAAGGTCGGCTCCGAGGGCGTGATCACGGTGGAAGAGGCCAAGGGCCTGCACACCGAGCTCGACGTGGTCGAGGGCATGCAGTTCGACCGTGGCTACATCTCCCCGTATTTCGTGACGAACGCGGAGAAGATGACCGTCGATCTGGACAGCCCCTACATCCTGATCCACGAGAAGAAGCTCTCCTCGCTCCAGCCCATCCTGCCGCTGCTTGAAGCGGTTGTGCAGTCCGGCCGTCCGCTGCTGATCATCGCTGAAGACGTTGATGGCGAAGCGCTGGCGACCCTGGTGGTCAACAAGCTGCGTGGTGGCCTGAAGATCGCCGCCGTCAAGGCGCCGGGCTTTGGTGACCGCCGCAAGGCCATGCTGGAAGACATCGCGATCCTGACCGGTGGCCAGGTCATCAGCGAAGACCTCGGCATCAAGCTCGAGAGCGTGACGCTGGACATGCTGGGCACCGCCAAGAAGGTGCACATCGACAAGGAAAACACCACCATTGTCGAGGGTGCGGGCGCAGGCGAGGCCATCAAGGGCCGTTGCAGCCAGATCCGTGCGCAGATCGAGGAAACC
The DNA here is from genome assembly GCF_013155395.1 of Komagataeibacter melomenusus. Lineage (GTDB taxonomy): Bacteria > Pseudomonadota > Alphaproteobacteria > Acetobacterales > Acetobacteraceae > Komagataeibacter > Komagataeibacter melomenusus. The sequence continues at coordinate 2,680 of NZ_JABJWC010000038.1, forward strand.
ACCTCCGACTACGACCGCGAGAAGCTGCAGGAACGCCTGGCCAAGCTGGCAGGCGGCGTGGCCGTGATCCGCGTGGGTGGTTCCACCGAGATCGAGGTGAAGGAGCGCAAGGACCGCGTGGACGACGCCCTGCACGCAACCCGTGCGGCTGTTGAAGAAGGCATCGTTCCCGGTGGTGGCACGGCGCTGGCACGCGCATCCACCAAGCTTGGTGGCCTGCACTTCCATAACGATGACCAGCGCGTCGGTGCGGACATCATCCGCAAGGCCCTGCAGGCGCCGCTGCGCCAGATCGCCCACAACGCGGGCGAAGACGGTGCGGTCATCGCTGGCAAGGTGCTGGAAAACGAAACCTACACCTTCGGTTTCGATGCCCAGATGGGCGACTACAAGGACCTCGTCGAAGCTGGCATCATCGACCCGATGAAGGTCGTGCGCACGGCGCTGCAGGATGCGGCCTCGGTCGCGGGCCTGCTGATCACCACCGAGGCGATGGTGGCCGAGCGCCCCGAGAAGAAGCCCGCGGCACCGGAAGGTGGCATGGGCGGCATGGGTGGCATGGGCGGCATGGATTTCTGATCCGGCGCCTGCGCACCCCGGCCCCAAGCTGCAGCACGGGGCCGGATGCCAGAATAAAAAAGGGGGGAAGGGCCATTGGCCTTTTTCCCCTTTTTTCATGCCCGGCGCGTGCGATCATGTCGGGATCATTTGACACGGGTGCCCATTTCATGCTGCCCCTATGGGTGCACGAACGGCGTGGAAGTGGCAGGGTGTTTTCCGGATGCCCCGTTTTTTCATGGCGGTAAAGGCACACGCGCCCGGATTGCCGGTATTAGGACCGGCAAGGATGGCGCTGGAGAAGAGACTGGCTATGGCTACCGGAAAAGTAAAATGGTTCAACGCAACCAAGGGTTTTGGCTTCATCATGCCTGATGATGGCGGCAAGGACGTGTTTGTGCACATCACGGCGGTGCAGGCTGCGGGCCTGCGTGGCCTGAACGAGGACCAGGCGGTCAGCTACGACATCGCCATGGAGCGTGGCAAGGCTGCCGCGACCAACCTCAAGGCGCTCTGAGGCGTCTGTCCCGCACAGCGCGGGAAGGGCAGGGAGACACGATCAGGAAAGCTGGTCCGCGGATATATCCTGCGCCTGCAGGAAGGCCGTGATCTCCCGCGCCGCCGCACTCAGCCCGAGGCGGCGCACGGCCACCCCTTCGGGGAAGGCGGAAAGCAGGCGTGACGGGGTGCGCCGGTCCAGCAGGACGAACACACCCCTGTCCGCCCTGCTGCGGATCAGGCGGCCAAAGGCCTGGCGCAGGCGCAGGCGGGCAATCCTGTCATCAAAGCGCCCCGGCGCGCCACCAGACAGGTGAATGCGCCGCTCGCGGTGCAAAATATCGGGTCGTGGCCACGGCACGCGCTCGAAGGCGACAAGACGCAGGGCCTCGCCTGGCACATCCACCCCATCGCGCATCGCATCCGTGCCCAGCAGGCAGGCATTGCGCTCGCTGCGCATGATATCGACCAGCGTTGCGTTATCCATCGGGTCCACATGCTGGGCAAACAGCGGCAGGCCCGCTTCCTCCAGCGGGGTCACGATGCGGCGGTACACCTCGCGCAGGCGCGATATGGCGGTAAACAGCCCCAGTGCCCCCCCGCCCGATGCCATGAACAGCGTGCGGTAGGCCCCGGCAAGGGCGGCCGGGTCGTCATGCGCCACATCGGTGATGATGAAGGCCCGGCTCTGGCGCGCGTAATCAAACGGGCTGGGAAACGAGGCGCGTATGGCGGGCGAGGGCAGGTGGATCGCGCCTGAGCGTGCCTCGGCAGCGTCCCATGCGCGCTCGGCGCTGTCAGTGGTGTTGTCCTCGCCGCTTTCGTCGCGCAGCGTGGCGGAGGTGACCAGCACGCCATGCGCGGGGGCCGCCAGCACGCTGGCAAACGGAATGGTGGGGTCCAGCCAGTGGCGGTACAGCCCCACGTCGCGCTCGCCGGGGTTTTGCCCCTCGCGCCGGTCCATGCGGATGTAATCGATATATTGCGGCGTTTCGCCCCCCGTGGGCGGTTCGTTTGCCTGCATGCTGCCCAGCATGGCGCACCAGCCATCCACCCGCGCCAGTGCCCTGCGGCGGATGGAGCGGATGGCGGCGGCAATGCGCTCGCGCATGGGGGTGTCGAGCCAGTCGGCCTCGGTTTCCAGTGCTTCATCAAGGCGGGCGACCAGCGTGCGCAATGGCTCGGCCAGCCGCCTGAGCGCACGTTCCAGCGCCTGTGCCGCCGCATGCAGCGATTCGGGCATGGGGTAAAGGTCGCATTCACTGTCGCTGCGGCGCGCGCCACCCTCGGGGCTGCCCTGCGTGCGGGCGAGCACCTGCTGGCGCAGTTCATGCAGTAGCGCCTCGGAGGGGTTGGAGAGCACCGGTTCCTCGCCCTCGGCGGGCACGCGCGCGGCCCGGTGTACCGGGTCAAGGGCGGCGAGGCGGGCCGACCAGCCCGGTGCTGGCAGGGCGCGGGCGGCCATCAGCGCGGTATCGAGCGGGGTTTCGATGCGGGGAATGTTGGCCAGCAGGTCTTCAAGCCTGCGCCGCAGGCCGCGCGCGCGTGACCGCGCGCCTTCGGCACCGAGCAGCCAGCGCCGCAGTTCGGCCGCCTCCAGCCCCGAGAGTTCAAGGGCGAAGGCGCTGTCCGCCGCATCGGCAATATGGTGGCCCTCATCCATGATGTAGCGGGTGGGGGTGTTGTCCTCGTTGCTTGCCCCGGTGCCATCAAGCGCGTGCCATGCCGCCTGCGACATGACGAGCGCGTGGTTGGCGATCACGAGGTCCGCCGTGCGGGCGCGGCGGATGGAGTGCTCCACCATGCATTGCTGGTAATGCGGGCAGGCGCCATGGATGCACTCGCCCCGGCGGTCGGCAATGCCGGTCAGCAGCCCGCGCCCGAACAGGTCGGCAAACCAGCCGGGCAGGTCGCCGCCAAACAGGTCGCCATCGAGCGTATGCGCCGCCCACAGCGCCACCAGCGCCAGCCCGATGAGGCTGCCATCGCCCGCCTGCCCGCGTGAGAGCGCGATGTTCACGCTCTCCTCCATGTTGAGCAGGCACAGGTAGTTCTCGCGCCCCTTGCGCACCACCACATGGCTGCGGCGCACCGCCGGGTCAGGGTAGAGCCGCGCCAGTTCGGATTCGATCTGGCGTTGCAGGTGGCGGGTATAGGTGCTGATCCATACCGCCCCCCCGTTGCGCCGCGCCCAGATATTGGCCGGCGCCACGTAGCCCAGCGTCTTGCCGGTGCCGGTGCCGGCCTCGGCCAGCACCATGTGCGGGTCGCCCTGTGTGGCGCGCGGGGTGAAGGCGCGGGCGGCAACGTGGCTGAATGCCTCCTGCGCCGGGCGGTGCTCGGCCCCTTCGCCAATGATCTCGCGCAGATGCGCCTGCGCTTCCTCCCCGCTCACCGGATGGGCTGCGGGGGCGGGGCGTGGGGCGGTTTCCTCCCATTTGGGCAGGCGGGTCCAGACCTTGAGCGCCTCGTTGGGCTGGATCATGCCTGCGGGCAGCTTCCCGTCATCCTTCAGCCCCAGTGCGGCGCAGACCGATGGTCCCCACGCCCACCCGGCCTTGCGCATGCGCCACGCCAGGGCCGCGCGGATGCCGCCCTCGGGCGTGTTGCGCAGGCGGGCGATGCGGCCGAGCATCTCGAAGGCAAGGTCGGGCAGCAGGTCGGCCTCGGGGGCGTCGAGCCTGTCCGCCGCAAGCCCGAGCGCCATGCCCAGCCCGCGCGCGGTGGGCGGGGCCGCATGGGCGGGCAGGGTGAAGGCGAAGAGTTCCAGCAGGTCCAGCCACGGGCAGGGGCGCGGGGGCGGTGGCAGGTCGAGCCTGCGCGCGATGGCTGGCGCGTGGATGACCATGGGCGCGGGCCAGTGCGGCAGTTCACGGCGGATGTCGGCGGCCTGCATGGACAGGATTTCCCCATCCGGTGTGAGCACCGACCAGGCGCCGTGCCGGGGAAGGATCGCCGGGGCGCTGTCCGGCAGGGGCGGGGTGTCTGGCATGGTCGTCAATGATATAGGGTACGCGCGGGCAGATGTCGCCCGCCGTGTGTCATGCCATTCTTATTGCTGTACCCCAGGGTGTGGAATAGGATGGATTGACCCGTGCCCTTCCTGTCCATAGCTTGCCGGTCCATGTCAGAACAGCATCCTGCCCTTATCTCGCCCCTTCCCAAGTCCTGGCCGTTCGAGGAGGCCGCCAAACTGTCCGCGCATGTTGGCGCGCGCGCGGTGACGGCCGATAAACCCGTACTGCTGGAAACCGGCTATGGCCCGTCGGGCCTGCCGCATATCGGCACGTTTGGCGAGGTGGCGCGCACGTCATGGGTTAGGCAGGCGTTTACGAAGCTGACCGGCCTGCCCACGCGGCTGCTGGCCTTCTCCGATGATATGGACGCCCTGCGCAAGGTGCCTGAGAACGTGCCCAACCAGGAGATGCTGCGCCAGTATATCGGCAAGCCGCTCTCGCGCGTGCCCGATCCGTTTGGCACGCATGAATCCTTTGCCGCCCACAACAATGCCCGCCTGCGCTCGTTTCTTGATGGCTTCGGGTTTGATTACGAATTCGCGTCTTCCACGCAGTATTATGAAGGCGGGCGTTTTGACGCGGCGCTGAAGCGGGTGCTGGAGGTGCATGACCAGATCGTGGCCGTGATTGCCCCCACGCTGGGCGAGGAACGCCGCGCCACCTATTCTCCCGTGCTGCCCATCCACCCGCGCACGGGGCAGGTGATGCAGGTGAAGATGGACGCCATCGACCCTGTGGCAGGCACCGTGCGCTGGACCGATGAAGAAGGTGAAACCTTCGAGACGCCGGTAACCGGCGGCCACGCCAAGATGCAGTGGAAGGCCGACTGGGCCATGCGCTGGTATGCGCTGGGCGTTGACTACGAAATGTCGGGCAAGGACCTGATCGACAGCGTGCGCCTGTCTGGCAAGATCTGCCGCATCCTTGGCGGCCAGCCGCCCGCGGGGCTGACCTACGAGCTGTTCCTGGACCAGAACGGGCAGAAGATTTCCAAGTCGAAGGGTAACGGCATCTCGGTTGAGGAATGGCTGCGCTATGCCCCGCCCGAAAGCCTTGGCCAGTACATGTTCAACGCGCCGCAGCGCGCCAAGCGGCTGTTCTTTGATGTCATTCCCAAGGCGACGGATGAATACCTGGCCCATGTGGGCAAGGCCCGCGCCATGGAGCCTGCCGACCCCGCGCTGCTGACCAACCCGGCCTGGTTCATCCACAAGGGTGCGATCCCGGCTGATGCGGGCAGCCCGGTCACGTTTGGCATGTTGCTCAACCTTGCCTCGGTCGCCAATGCCGAGACGCCGGATGTGCTGTGGAAGTTCATCCAGCGCTATGACGCTAATGCCACGCCCGAAAGCTGCCCCATGCTGGCGCGGCTGGTGGAATATGCCATCGTCTACTACGCCGATTTCGTGCGCCCCACCAAGCAGTACCGTGCGCCTGACGCACATGAGCGCAAGGCGCTGGCTGACCTGGCCCAGGCCCTGCGCGGCATGGAAGGTGGCGATGTCAGCCCCGATGCCTGCCAGAACCTTGTGTTCGAGATTGGCAAGACCCATGGCTTCGAGCCGCTGCGCGCGTGGTTCGGCTGCCTGTATGAAGTGCTGCTGGGCCAGAAGGAAGGCCCGCGCTTTGGCATTTTTGTCGCCCTTTATGGCGTGGCGGAAACCGTGGCCCTGATCGAGGCCGCCCTGACCCGCGCCGAGGGAACAGCGGCCTAAGGGCCTGCCCATGGCTGAACGTCCGACCCAAGACGCAACGCCTGCCCATCCGGATGATGATGGGTCCACCGGAGCCGCCCTGACTCCCGCGCGCCGCCGCAACGCGCTGCTGCGCCACCTGCCGCATGTGCTCGGGCTGCTGTTGCTGGTGGGGGCTGTGATCGTGGTGCAGCGCGAGGTGCGCACCCTGCACTGGCAGGACATCAGCCACGCGCTGCTCACCATTCCGTCCACCACGCTGTGGGCGGGGGCAGGGTTTACGCTGCTGTCCTATCTGGTGCTGTCCTTCTATGACTGGCTGGCCGTGCGGCAGGTGGGCTGCAAGCTTGCCTTCCGGCGCACGGCGTTTGCCGCGTTCTGTTCCTATGTGCTGTCGCATAACCTTGGGTTCTCCGCCATTTCGGGTGCTGCGGTGCGCTTCAGGCTGTACGGCAACTGGGGGCTGAAGCCCTTTGAGGTCGCGCAGATCATTGCGTTCTGTTCCGCCACCTACCTGCTGGGTGCGGCGGTGCTGATCGGCAGCGTGCTGGTGCTCGAGCCGGGCACGGTGCCCTTTATCGGCCATGCGCTGCCTTCGCCCGTGATGCGGCTGATAGGCTGTGTCCTGTGGGCGGGGGTGATCGGCTATGTCATTGCCGGGCGCTACGTGAACGAGATCAGGGTCTGGCGCTGGCAGGTCACCTTTCCATCCGCCGGCATGGCGGTGATGCAGACCCTTGTCGCGGCCCTCGAGGTCGCGGCCACGGCGGCCATCGCCTACACCTTCCTGCCCGTGGCGCCGGGGCTGGATTACGGCACGTTCCTCGCCATCTACATTGCCTCCTACACCGCGGGGCTGGTGGCCAGCGTGCCGGGGGGGCTGGGCGTATTTGACGGCACGATGATGCTGGCGCTGGGCGCCTACGTGCCCGCCACGCGCATTGTCACCGCCATCCTGATCTTCCGCCTGTTCTACTATATCGTGCCGCTGTTCGTAGCGGGCATCATGTTCGCGGCGCATGAACTCTTCCTGCGTGGTGATGCGGCCCTTGCGCGCAAGGCAAGGGCTGGCAGCCCGCTGCGCGGGCCGCGGCCGGGCAGGCCGAGCCAGGTGATCCGGGAAAGCGAGGCCGATTTCTCGGTGGCGGTGGCGACTGGTGCTGTCTCGCTGTGCGGGGGGCTGCTGCTGGCGCTGACCCTGCTCGACCCCGAAAACTGGCTGAATGCGGGCCGCCTGCAACCGCTCTTCGCCATGGTGGGGGATTATCTGCTCTCGCTGATCGGTGTGGCGCTGATCGGGCTGGGCATCGGGCTTTCGCAGCGCGTGACGCTGGCGTGGAAGGCCACGATCGGGCTGCTGTCGGTCGCCTGCGCGCTGACGCTGCTGCGCGACTCGCCCATGGCGGTGCCGGGCCTGCTCATGCTGGTGTGCCTGCTGATCGCACCCTTCCGTGGCTCCTATTACCGCCATGCGCGCATCATGAGCGAGCCGCTTTCATCGCAGACCATTCTCTCCCTCGTGCTGCTGATCAGTTCGGTGGTGGTGCTGGTGCTGGCAGGCCCGCATGATTCGGCAGGGGGAAGCTGGTGGGAGATCATGCTCTTCGCCACCCGTCCGGGCATTGCGCAATGGACGCTGGGGCTCGCGGTCATGCTGGGGCTGGTCATGATCGTGCGGCTGGTGCGGCCGGGGCGCATTCACGTGCTGCCGTGGAACAAGCAGGGCCAGGCCCAGTATCGCGCGCTCGACCACGCGCTTGATGGCGTGGGGCAGGTCACGCCCGCGCCTTCGGGGCTGATACCGGGGGCGCGGCGGCAGGCGCTGCTGCCCTTCGTGCGGCTGGGGCCGTATCTGGTCGGGCTGGGCGACCCGGCGGGCCATGCGGATGACTGCACATCGGCCATATGGTGGCTGCGTGACCTTGCGGTGCAGGAAGGCTGCCAGCCTGCCTTCTGGCATGTCGGCACCAGCCTGCTTGCGGTCTATAACGAACTGGGCCTGACGCCATGGCCCCTGACGGAGGAAGGCGCGCCGCTGCATCCGTGTTTTCTGTGCGCGGGCGCGGATGACCTGACCATGATCCGCACGCTCATGGAAAAGGCCTTTGCGCCATTGGGGCAGGCCGGATGCTAAGTGCCCCTGCCTCGTGGCCTGAAGGAAGCCGCTCATGACCGCCCATGCGGGACTGCTCATGCATTTTTCCACCGTGGTGGGGCTGCCCAGCCTGTCCGGTGCGTTCCTCATGGCGTTTCCGGCGCTGTTCTCCATTGTCAATCCGCTGGGGGCGGCGCTGATCTTTGCCCAGGTTACGGCGGGGCATGACCGCCGCACCTGCGTGGCGCTGGCCGGGCAGGTGGCCTTCTATTCCGCCATGCTCATGCTGGCCTCGATCTGGATCGGGGGGCTTGTTCTGTCGTTCTTTGGCATCACCATTGATGCCCTGCGCATTGCAGGCGGGCTGGTGGTGGCGGTGCGGGCGTGGTCGCTGCTGCAGGCCCCCGAGACGGAGGAAGCCCGCAAGCAGGCCCAGGCCAGCGGCAGCACGCAGGCAGCCAACCTGATGGGGCAGGCGTTCTTTCCGCTGACCATGCCCTTTACCGTCGGCCCCGGCACGATTGCGGTGGCCATTGCCCTTGGCTCGGAAGGGCCGCCTGCGGGGAATCACATCGTCTTTTACGGCGTGCTGTCGATCGCGGCGGTGCTGGTGGCGGGGATTGTCTGGGCAGCCTATGCCTATGCCGAGCAACTGCTCTACCTGCTGGGCACGACCGGCACGCGCATCGTCTCGCGGCTCGCCGCGCTGATCCTGCTCTCGATTGGCGTGCAGATCCTGATTACGGGCGTGCAGGGGGTGGTGCTCTCGACCGCGCATGCCGTCATCACCATGGCAGGCTGACAGGCGAGCCGTTCACGCCAGCGGCGCGATGTCTGGCACGGGCCGTCCATCAAGCACGGCCCGCACGCAGGCGCGTAACGCAGGCAGCACATCCGTGCCGAATTGCGGCGTGCGCCGCTCCCATGCCCCCGTGCGCCATGACGGGTGGGGCAGGGGAAAGTAGCGCGGCAGGTAGTGGCGGAAGTCGAGGCAGCGCGCGCTGACCTTGCCCTTGCCCAGAATATGGAGCTGCGCGTAGCTGCCCACCACCAGCGTCAGTTCAAGGGCGGGCATCTGCGCCATGATGCGCGCGCGCCATTGCGGCGCGCATTCCGGCCGGGGCGGGCAGTCACCGCCTTTGGGCAGGCGGCCGGGATAGCACAGGCCCATCGGCACCAGCGCGATGCGGCTGGAATCATAGAACGTGGCGCGATCCACCCCCATCCAGCCCCGCAGCCGGTCGCCCGAGGCATCATTGAAGGACTGTCCGGTTTCATGCACGCGCGTGCCCGGCGCCTGGCTGGCAATGAGCAGCCGCGCCGTGCGCGAGACATGCAGCACCGGGCGCGGCCCAAGCGGCAGGTGCGCGGCACAGGTCTGGCAGGCGCGGATGGCGTGCAGCAGGTCTTCAAGGGTTTCGGCCATGGGGTGCCTTACGCTTTCAGCATGTCGCGTGTCCATGCCGGCACCGTGCGGGTGGCAGGGCCGAGAATGGTCTGGTCAAAGGCGCTGCGGCCCGCCGGAGCCTCAAGGTTGAACAGCATCGTATCGGCATGATCGCTCACGCTGTCCACAAACCCCGCCGCCGGGTAGACCACGCCAGAGGTGCCAATGGCCACGAACAGGTCACACGCCTCAAGCTGCCGGGCGATGGCCTCCATATGATAGGGCATTTCCCCAAACCAGACGATATCGGGCCGCAGCGTCGTCGCGCCGCAATCGGGGCAGGGCGTGTCGGGGTAGCAGTCGGTTTTCCAGGCAGGGGTGGCATGGCAGTGGGTGCAGCGCAGGCGCAGCAGCTCGCCATGCATGTGAATCACGTTCCGGCTTCCCGCGCGTTCATGCAGGTCATCGATATTCTGCGTGATGATGGTGAGGTGTCCCGGCCATTGACCCTCACGTCCGGCCTGCTCGAGGGTGGCGAGCGCCCTGTGCGCAGCATTGGGGTGCACTGTCGGGAGTTGGGCGCGCAGGCCGTTATAGAACCGGTCCACCCGCAGCGGGTCACGCGCAAAGCCCTGCGGCGTGCAGATATCCTCGATCCGTTCATGGTTCCACAACCCATCCGGCCCGCGAAAGGTCTGGAGACCCGATTCCTGGCTGATGCCCGCCCCGGTCAGGACAACAATGCGCTGCATGTGCGCTCTCCCTCAAGGTGAAGACAGGCAGTGTGCGGCATTGCCGTACATAAGAAAACCGCCATGGACATGAGCCCATGGCGGTTTTCCGTAATGCGTATCAGGGTAAGGGTGGCCCGACAGGAAGGACCACCCCTGCCGCGTATTACTGCGCGGCGTCCTGACCGGTGTGCGTCTGCGGTGCAAACGTCCAGCCCGAGCCGTAAGGCTGCGGCAGGAAGACCGACCAGCCGCTGCTCATGCTGTTCCAGCCGGAGCTGGAAACCGGAGCCCCGGTGTCACGCAGCTTGGTCACGTCAGCTGCCGTAACGGTGCCCGGCGCCTTGTTGCCCCAGCTGGTGCGGATGAAGTTGACCACATCGGCGATCTGCTGGGCGGACAGCGAGTTGCTGTAACCCGGCATGGCCACCGCGGAAGGTGCCCAGTTGCTCGGCGGCAGCACGCCACCATGCGCGATCACGTTCACCAGCGAGGTCGGGTTCTCGGTCAGCACGACCGGGTTGCCAGCCAGCGGCGGGAACATGCGGGCCACGCCACCACCGTCGTTACGGTGACAGATGGCGCATTCCTTCACATACGTATCAGCACCCGGCATGCTGGCGGTGTTGCCGGCGTTCAGGGCCGTCGCGGTGGACGGATCGTATGTGTAGTTGCCCTGTGAGGGGGGCACCGGCGGCAGGCTCTTCAGGTACTTCGCGATGGCGTGCAGGTCGTCATCGGTGAAGTACTGGGTGCTCCATGCCACCACGTCGCCCATGCCACCGAACACGGCGGAGTGGTCGATGCGGCCGGACTTGAGGAAGGTGTAGATGTCATCTTCCGACCAGCGACCCAGACCCACGACCGGGTCGTTACGCAGGCTGGGAGCGACCCAGTTGTCGATCGGCGCGCCACCGGCCAGGAAGTCAGGCCCACCCGAGGCATCGAGCGCCTTTTCCTGCATGGCAAAGCCGCGCGGCGTATGGCACGCGCCGCAATGGCCCGGACCCGTGACCAGGTAGTCACCACGGGCCACGTCGGCATCGGTGCCGGGGGCGGGGGTGAAGTCCTTGGGCGAGGGCGAGAACATCATGCGCCAGATACCCAGCGGCCAGCGCATCGACATCGGCCAGGAAATGTCCGGCTGCTTGTCAGGCTGTGCGACCGGCTTCACCCCATGCATGAAGTATGCATACAGCGCCTGCATGTCTTCCTTCGTCATGCGCGAGAAGGAAGGATACGGCATGGCCGGATACAGCGTGGAACCATCCTTGCGGATACCGTGGCGCACCGCTTCGTCGAATTCGGCGAAGGTGTAGCGACCGATACCGTAGGTGGGGTCCGGTGTAATGTTTGTGGAATAGATCGTGCCGATCGGGCTCTTGATTTCAAGCCCGCCTGCATACGACTGCCCATGGAGGGCGGTGTGACATGCTACGCAGTCACCCAGTCGTGCGACATACGCCCCTTTCTGGACCAGCGCGGGGTCGGCATCTGGCGTCTGTGCCAATGCCGTCCCTGCCAGCAGACTAAACGCTGCCGCGCTGAATGTCACCTTAAGCCTGTTGATCATTATGTTCACCATCATGCGTCGCGTTGATGCGAAAAATTGTCAAAACCGGGAGATTATGGCTGCTGCTCGGGAATACCGGCAGCGTTCTTCCGGGCATCAACTTCCCTCTGATAGGTCTCGTTCGCACGCTTGATCAGGAACTGGCGGATATCCTCGATCTCGGTGGGGTTCATGCTGCTGTCGAAGCGATCCATACCGTAGGCGGTAAGGGCGCCGCGGCCGACAACATTGTAGAACGCATCCTCGTGACGGATGGACCCGGACCAGCGCAGGTCAGGCAGCACACCAGCACCTTCGGCATTGTCGCCATGGCAGGCGGCGCAATAGGTCTGGAACTGGAAGTAGCCGTTATCGGTGCGCTTGCTGTCGAACTCTGCCGGCGGCTTGACGGGCAGGAAGCCCTGGTCATTCTGCTTGGGCAGCGGGCCCGACTTGCCATCAAGCGAGAAGGCAATGATGCGCGAGTGGTTGACGGTCCAGCCGCTGGTGCGGGCAAGGCCACCGAGGAAGAACGGATAGATGCCGCCCCAGCCCACTTCAACCGCGACATACTGCTTCTTGTCGCTGCCAAGGTAGGACACGGGGGGAGCGATGATGCCGCTATCCGCCGCGAAGTGGAACAGGTCGGAACCGTTCGTGGCGTCATAGGCATGGAATTCGCCATTCGCCAGGCCCTGGAAGAGCAGGTCGCCGCCCGTTGCCAGGATGCCGCCGTTCCACGGGCCCTTGTGGTCCACGCGCCAGGCTTCAGCCTGCGTCTTCGGATCCCAGGCCACGATCCAGCCCTTCAGGTCCTTCACGAAGGCCTGCTTGGCTTCGGGGGAGTCGGGGATACCGACCTTGTTCATGTCCAGGCCAAGGTTCCAGCTGTCGGGGTGCGGCGTGAAGCCACCGACCTGGTTGGTGTACAGGAACGGAACCTGCTGCGCGGGAATGTAGACCAGCCCGGTCTTGGGGCTGTACGCCATGGCCGCGAAGTTATGGCCACCAAGGTCACCCGGAATGCCGTACCAGTCCTTGCCCGTAAGCGTGTAGAGCGCATCGGGGTTGTAGATCGGGCGGCCGGTCTTGGGATCCAGGCCACTGGCCCAGTTCACATAGACATAGTTCTTGCCCGAGATGAACTCGCCGGTCTTCGCATCGATGATGTAGAAGAAGCCGTTCTTGGGGGCATGAACGATGACGTGACGGGTCTCACCGTTGATCGGCAGGTCAACCGTCATGATCTGCTGGACCGAGGTGAAGTCCCACTGGTCCATCGGCGTTTCCTGGAAATGCCAGACGTATTCGCCCGTTTCCGGCTTCAGCGCCACGATGCTGCCCAGGAACAGGTTGTCGCCCTTGCCTTCCGAGCGGTACTTGTAGTTCCACGGCGAACCGTTGCCCACGCCCAGGTAGACCAGGTCGGACACGGGATCATACACGATGGAATCCCACACCGTGCCGCCGCCACCCTGGCGGGTCCAGGCGCCGGTCGGGCTCCAGGTCTGGTAGGCCTTGTTCATCAGCACGCTGTCGGAGGCAGCATGGTCCGGCTCGTTCTTGGGGTTCGGAACCGTGAAGAAGCGCCAGTCCAGCTTGCCGGTCTCGGCATCGAACGCGGAGACGAAGCCACGCGCGCCGAACTCGGAGCCACCGTTACCGATGATCACGCGGCCCTTGGCGATGCGCGGCGCGCCATCAACCGTGTAGGAACGCTGCTTGCCCAGTTCCGCCTCGGGCGGGATGGTGTTCACGCTCCAGACCAGCTTGCCGGTCTTGGCGTCAAGCGCGATCAGGCGGCCGTCGAACGTGCCGAAATAGACCTTGCCATTCCAGTAGGCGGCGCCACGGTTGACCGTGTCACAGCAGCCCTTGTCGGCGATGTTGCCGGGCACGCGCGGGTCATACGACCACAGCAGCTTGCCGGTGGCGCCATCAACGGCCTTCATCATGCTCCAGTTGGTCGTGGCATACATGATGCCATTGACAACCAGCGGCGTGCCTTCCTGGCCACGGTTGGTATCAAGGTCGAGATACCAGGCCAGCTTCAGGTTACCAACATTGGAACGGTTGATCTGATCCAGCGGGCTGTAGCGCTGTTCAGAATAGGTGCGGCCATAGGTCATCCAGTCGCCGGGATGGTCATCCGCATGGATGATCGCTTCCCCCGTGGCGCCCTGCCCGTCATCTGCGGATGCCATGGTGGCATAGCCCGAGATGAGAGCCGCACATATCGTTCCGGCTGTAAGCGTTCTGCTCAGAGAACGTCTTTTTCCGAAAACGGCAGAAATCATATGTGATGTCCTCAGAAAACTAACGGTTTCGAATTCAGGACGCCGCCGCTGCAACTTTCTGTCCGGGCAGGCTTTCTGAATGTAACCGGCAAAAAGCGCGGGCTGCGCTCGTTTTCCGACCAGACAGGAAACCGGCTTCGGGCAGGGAGATAAAGCAGGTAGTCCGTTTCATCCGAACATACCGAGGCTAGCACGCCCGTCTCCTGACATTTTAGTGTTCATGCTCACGAAGACGTGAATATGTTGTCTGATAAGCAATGAAACGGATAGCTGCCCCAAATGGATATTTTTTAAAAATATGTTGATATTGCAGCAAGAATGAGAAGATGCGCCGGGCGCCGCGCGACAGGTGCTTCACAATAAATGATGAGAAATATATTTTTATTATTCATTAATGGCATAAATTTTTGGTGAAACGCACACCTGCTTCACGCCGCAGGCGTAACGGATTCCGGCAGAGAATCAGCCCCGTAGCGGATAATGCTCCAGGGCTTCGTAAACGGGTTCATCCCTATGGCGCAGGGACTGGAAAAGCGTGAAATGACCCATGGGCTCGCCATCTGTCATGGGGGGCATGGCAGCCAGCCAGGCCTGCCGCCGGAGCGGGTCGGGGTGCTGCATATGGCCCATCGTCACATGCGGCACGAAGCGCCGCGCGGCGCGGGTCGCAGCAGGCAGGAGCCGGTTCATGGTGGCACGGATGCGCTTTTGCAGGTGCATCAGGGCGGCATCGGGCGCGCAGCCGACCCATAGCGTATCCGGCCCGTGGTGGGTTGCGGGCTCAAACAGGCCCGGCGCGGTCAGGCTGAGGGTGGGGGGTGTTGCGGTGATGGCGTTGAGTGCGTGGTGGATGTCCTCGAGCAGGTGGCCGTGCGTCACCACGCCCAGATAATGCAGCGTGAGGTGGTAGGACTCCGGTGGAGACCACGTCACGTCCGGCAGGTTGCCCCGCAGGCCCGCGAGGGCGCGTGTGAGCGGAAGGGGGAGTTCAAGGCCAATGAACAGACGCATCCGGCACCTTTTCGGCAGAAAGGAAAAACGGCACATGCCGCATGTCTCGTACAGTATATATAGTGCCGTGAAATGCGGAGCGTGTTGCCGCATTGTAATGTATTCGTCACGCTGATGTTCTTGAACCGCGTCTAGCATGTGCCCACATGCTGGCAGACGCACGTCAGTTACGGACGTGGAGGAAGGAAACAACAAATGGCTTTTGGCCCTGATTCGCGGAGTTTCATCCGCCCCACCGCTGATAGTGCCATGGGCTCCGTCGATATGGGCCTGCGCGCCTATATGCTGCGAGTCTATAACTGGATGGCATCCGGGCTGGTCCTGACCGGACTCGTCGCCTACCTGATCGCCAACACCCAACTGCAGACGCTGTTCTTCCAGTATGTGCCCGCCCTGGGCACGATCAAGCCGACCGGGCTTGGCATGCTGGCCATGATCGCGCCGCTCGGTTTCGTCCTGGTCATGTCGTTCGGGGTCAACCGGCTGTCCACCCAGGCGGTGCAGACCCTGTTCTGGCTGTTCTGTGGCGTGATGGGGGCGAGCCTGTCCAACATCTTCATGGTGTTCACGGGGGTTTCGGTCACGCGCGTCTTCTTCATCACCGCCGCGACCTTCTGCACCATGTCCATCTGGGGCTACACGACTCGTACCGATCTCAGCCGCTTTGGCTCGTTCTTCATGATGGGGCTGTTCGGCCTGATCATCGCGGGCGTGGTGAACATGTTCCTGCACAGCCCGGCCCTGTATTTTGTCTACAGCGCCGCAGGGGTGCTTCTGTTCGTGGGGCTGACCATGTTCGATACCCAGAACATCAAGGCCACCTATCAGCAGGTTGCGGCCTATGAGGGGCCGGACATGGCGGCGAAGCGGTCCGTCTATGATGCGCTGAACCTTTATCTGAACTTCATCAACCTGTTCCAGTTCCTGCTGCAGTTCATGGGCGTGCGCAACAGCAACAATGACTGACCGGCAGGATTCCTGCTTTTAAGGACTGCATCAGTCCTGTTTGCACGCATGAGAAGGGCTGCCACCACCGTGGCGGCCCTTTTTGCGTTGATGGAGGGTTGGAAAGCCATTTCTGTTAAAAAAGATAAGTCTTATTCATATATGGAAATTATATGATGACGAGAGTGTGAGGTTAATGACACCTGATTAAACCGCTGTAAAACAAGGATTTTGTAAGATAAATTTTAAGCAATGAAATCTATTGAAATATTATGTGAAGGCTTGCCTATGAGGCCGTTCAGGTCGGATAACCCTTGAATAGAAAAACTATATGAAAGGGTATGCGGCACAGGACATGCGCTTCAGCACACAGGACGGCATCGCGATTCATGGTCCGATCTGCCCTGAGAGTAATATTTACGTAAGGTCTGGCAGGCCGTATTGATCAAGGTCATGGCCAGCCGGTCGGCAACTAACTCATGACGGATGCAAACCGAAAGAGGCGATTGTCATTTTCGGAAGTCGACTCAGGCGCGATGTCGCTGGATGCCGGGAAAGCAGAATGCTTTTTTCCCGCCATGCGTATAACGTGGCCGCTGTTGTCTAAGCCCGTGGATGAAGCGAGGATGTGAGCAAAACAGGGTGATGTCGAAACCAACGAGGCGTGAGATGAAGAAAAAAATCTTGCCGAGATTAACAAAGCTGATGAGCCTATCTTCAGCAGCGCTGTTAGCAGGCTGTACCTGGGATACACTTGATCCCAAGGGCGTTGTCGGTGCTCAGGAAAAAAGCCTGATCCTGACCTCGACCTACGCGATGCTGCTGGTTGTCATACCGGTATGTATCCTGACGCTGCTGTTCGCATGGCAGTACCGTCAGTCCAACACTTCGGCGGAATACCTGCCGAAATGGTCGCATTCCAACAAGATCGAAGTGGTCATCTGGGCGATCCCCAGCCTGATCATTCTGTTCCTGGCGGTACTGACCTATCAGACATGTCATTCGCTTGACCCGTACAAGCCGCTCGAGGCTGAAGCCAACGTCAAGCCAATTCATGTCGATGTTGTGGCACTGGACTGGAAGTGGCTCTTTATCTATCCGGATGAAGGGATCGCAACCGTCAACCAGATGGCCATGCCGGTGAATACGCCGGTCGATTTCCGGATCACCTCTGACTCCGTGATGAACTCGTTCTTCATCCCGCAGCTCGGCACGATGATCTATGCCATGGCCGGGATGCAGACCCAGCTGCACCTGATCGCCAACGAAGCGGGTGACTTCCAGGGTGAGTCCTCCAACTTCAGCGGCAAGGGCTTCTCCGACATGCGCTTCCGTGCGCTGGCAATGCCGGCGGACCAGTACAGCGCGTGGGTCGAGAAGGTGAAGGCTTCTTCCGAGCAGCTGGACAGCGCAAGCTATCCGAAGCTGGCCGCGCCGAGCGAGGCCAACCCGGTTGAGTACTTCTCGCATGTCGATGCGGGTCTCTTCGATGCCATCGTTGCCAAGTACAATGACGGCATGGTCATGGACAAGAGCACCGGCAAGATGCTGCACGTGCAGCAGTCCGCGATGTCCGACATGAACATGAAGGAATAGGACAGATGTTTGGCAAATTAACTTTGTCGGCCATCCCTTATGATGTGCCGATCCTTGTGGGAACGTTCATCGGTGCCGCTATCGCGGGTCTCGCCGTTGTCGGTCTCATCACCTATTACGGTAAATGGGGCTACCTGTGGCGTGAATGGCTGACCTCGGTCGACCACAAGCGCATTGGTGTCATGTATATCGTTGTGGCCCTCGTGGCGCTGTTCCGTGGCTTTGCGGACGCGATCATGATGCGCTCCCAGCTTGCGCTGGCCTATGCCGGCAACCCCGGCTACCTGCCGCCGCACCACTATGACCAGATCTTCTCCGCTCACGGCACGATCATGATCTTCTTCATGGCCATGGCGTTCATGCAGGGTCTGATGAACATCGTGGTGCCGCTGCAGATCGGTGCGCGCGACGTGGCCTTCCCGTTCGTGAACACGCTGAGCTTCTGGATGACGACCATCAGCTTCCTGCTGGTCAACGTCTCGCTGTTCATCGGTGAGTTCTCGCAGTGCGGCTGGCTGGCTTACCCGCCCCTGTCCGAGCAGCAGTTCAGCCCCGGCGTCGGTGTTGACTACTATATCTGGGCGGTTCAGCTGTCCGGTGTGGGCACGCTGCTGACGGGTGTGAACTTCTTCGCGACCATCGTGAAGATGCGTGCGCCGGGCATGACCTACATGCGCATGCCGGTGTTCACCTGGACCATCTTCTGCACCACCGTGCTGATCATGGTTGCCTTCCCGATCCTGACCGTGGCCATGGGCCTGCTGGGTCTGGACCGTTACCTGGGCATGCACTTCTTCACCAACGACGGCGGCGGCAACCAGATGCTCTATCTGAGCGTGATCTGGGGCTGGGGCCATCCGGAAGTGTACATCCTTGTCCTGCCTGCCTTCGGTGCCTTCTCCGAAATCACGCAGACCTTCTCCCGCAAGCCGCTGTTCGGCTACAAGACCATGGTCTACGCGACCGCTTCCATCATGGTCCTGTCGCTGGTGGTGTGGGTTCACCACTTCTTCACCATGGGTGCTGGCCCGAACGTGAACGCGTTCTTCGGCATCATGACGATGATCATCGCCGTTCCGACTGGCGTGAAAATCTTCAACTGGCTGTTCACCATGTATAAGGGCCGCATCGAGTTCCATGCGACCATGTACTGGGTGATCGGCTTCATGATCACCTTCTCCATCGGTGGCATGACCGGCGTGATGCTCGCCATCCCGGCTTCCGACTTCGTGCTGCATAACTCGCTGTTCGTTATCGCCCACTTCCATAACGTGATTATCGGTGGTGTGTATTTCGGCTACGTGGCGGCCATGAACTTCTGGTTCCCCAAGTCCTTCGGCTTCAAGCTGAACGAAGCATGGGGCAAGCGGGCGTTCTGGTGCTGGTTCATCGGCTTCTATGTGGCGTTCATGCCGCTGTATGTCGTTGGTTTCGAGGGCATGACCCGTCGTATGAACCACTACGACAACCCGGAATGGCACCCCTGGCTGCTGATTGCTGAAGTCGGTGCCGTGCTGATTGCATGCGGTATCGTGTGCCAGCTGACCCAGCTCTATGTCTCGATCCGCGACCGTAACCTGGCCGAGAATCGTGACCTGACGGGCGATCCGTGGAACGCACGCACGCTGGAATGGTCCACCTCTTCGCCGCCGCCGTTCTATAACTTCGCCATCCTGCCGGAAGTGCACGAGCTCGACGCTTTTGCCCACGACAAGGAAGCGGGTATCGACACGCGTCGCGCTGGTGGTGACTATCAGCCCATCCACATGCCCAAGAACACGGCATGCGGTTTCCTTATCGGTGCCTTCAGCTTCGTGCTTGGCTTCGGTGCAGTCTGGTATATCTGGTGGCTGGCGGCCGTCGGTCTGATCGGTGTCATCGCTACGGTGATCGCACGTTCGGCTGACAATGACGTCGATTACTATGTGCCGGTGTCCGAGGTGGCTCGTATCGAGCAGGAGCACACCCATAACCTTATGGCAGCACAGGCAGCGGAATAATGGCGCAAAACATGACTGCTGATGCAGCCCATGCCCATGATGAACACCACGAATCTCCCGTGGTGTTCGGGTTCTGGCTGTATCTGATGACGGACTGCATCATCTTCGGTACGCTGTTCGCAGTGTTCGCGGTGTTGCGTGACCAGTTTGCCGGCGGTCCGACCGGCCACGAAGTGTTCGAACTTTCGGGTGTTGGCATTGAAACGGCTATCCTGCTGTTCAGCTCCATCACCTACGGTTTTGGCATGATCGCCGCCCACGAGAACAAGGTCAGCACCATGCGGACCTGGCTCGGGGTGACCTTCCTGCTGGGGCTGGGCTTCCTGTTCATGGAAATCCGCGAGTTCTCGCACATGATTGCCGAAGGCAACGGCCCGGATCGCAGCGCGTTCCTGTCCGCCTTCTTCACGCTGGTTGGCACGCATGGTCTGCATGTCACCTGCGGCCTGCTGTGGATGGCGGTCCTGCTGTTCCAGACGGCTGGCAAGACTGAGCTGAACGAGCGCATGATCGGCAAGCTGACCTGCCTCAGCCTGTTCTGGCACTTCCTGGACATTGTCTGGATCTGTGTCTTCACCTTTGTCTATCTGATGGGTGTGCTCTGATGGCTGATCATATTTCATCCTCGGGAGAGGGCCATGGTAGCGTAGGATCTTACGTTACCGGGTTCGTACTTGCCGTTATCCTGACGGTAGCAGCCTTCGGTCTGGTGATGTCGCATGCGATGTCACCGTCCGCCACCGGTGGGGCGATTGCCCTGCTGGCGGTGGTCCAGATCGTGGTTCACCTGATCTACTTCCTGCACATGAACGGTTCGTCCGAGCAGCGCTGGAACGTCATGGCGTTTACATTCACGGTGCTGTCGGTTCTGGTCCTTGTGGCCGGCACGATGTTCATCATGCATGACACGTCCATCAACATGATGTCGCGCTGATACGCGGTTTCATGCTGGGCCTTGGGGGTGGGCAACCACTCCCGGGGCCAGACGGCATAAAAAAAGACCGGCACGGGAAACCGTGCCGGTCTTTTTTATTGGCCCCAGGCAGGAAAGGCGGGATCAGCCCTTCTGCGGCTCGGGGGAAAGCAGGTCTTTCTTGCCGGGCTTGTCTTTCCATTCCTCGGCATCGGCCGGGGCGTCGATCTTGCGGGTGATGTTGGGCCAGATGGCGGCGTATTTGGCGTTGAGTTCGGCCCAGGGGGTCGCGCGGTCGTCGCTATCGGGGAAGATGGCCTCAGCCGGGCATTCCGGTTCGCACACGCCGCAGTCGATGCATTCATCCGGATTGATTACGAGAAAGTTCTCACCGGCGTAGAAGCAGTCAACCGGGCAGACTTCGACACAATCTGTGAATTTGCAGCGAATGCAGTTTTCGGTGACCACATAGGTCATCGCCTATCTCCGATCGTTATTTGTGTGGCCTGTGGCAGTAGGCCCAGCCATGGAAAGGGACGAGGCGCCACAGGGGGCATGACCTCATCGGGAATGGCGGAAGATATGAGAGTGTTTTCCGGTCGTGGCAAGCCCAAGACGGCGGCTAATGCATAATCGGTGCCTGTATTGTCCCGATCGCCACAATATTCAGGCAGTTTCTGGAACAATTTCATACAGAAGTTGTGCAAGTGGCGCTGCCTGGCGGCGTTCGGCCTGACCTGTCACGCGGATGACGATCACGGCCTTGCGGTCGGGTGCGGGCAGGGTCAGCACGTCGCCTGCGCGCACGAGCGCATGCGCCTTGGTCACGCGCTGGCGGTTGATGCGCACATGCCCGCTGGTGGCGATCTGCGCGCAGGCGCTGCGGCTGCGCCCGAAGCGGGCATGGAACAGCCACACATCTACGCGCTGGGCCTGGGGCTTGGGGGCAGGGGCCTGTTTCATGCGTTCAGGGCCGATCCAGAAGGGTTGCAAGGGCAGCGAAGGGGCTGTCGGGCCGCCGGGCCGCAAGGCGCCTGCTGGCCGGGCGGCCCTGCGCCGGGCGGGGCTTTTCGGCTTTGGTATTTTCACCCTCGGCATGGAAGCGGATCATGATCGGGGCAGGCGGCCCGTAGCGGTCGGCAGGCATGGGGCGGGGGTGGTGCACGCGCATGTTCAGCCCCTTCAGCACGGCGGGCAGCATTTCACGACGCACGCCCAGCCGCGAGGCCAGTTGCGGCGGTAGCGGCACGGGCGCGCGACGGGTCAGGCGGGCAAGCTCGCGAATGAATTTTTCCGCGATATCGAGCCGTATGCGCACCGGTCCCGCCGCAAGCCAGCCCATGCGGTCCATGAAGGCCGGGGGCAGGGCATCGGGCGACAGGGTAATGCGGCTCATGGCGGGCAGGGTGGGGCAGGGCATGTTCAGGCTGATGGCCACCAGCCAGCCGCGCAACTGCAGCGGGCGCTCCTTCAGGATCGCGGGCATGAACAGGGCGTAATGGCCCACGCGCACGCCAAGCCTGCGCAGGCGGCCCAGCATCTCGGGCGGCAGGCGCTCGCCCCGGTGCAGCGGGGCGATGCCCGCACCTTCAAGCAGGCGGTGGACGATGCCGCGCAGTTCCGGCGTGGCGGCGACGGCGGCCTGCACGGCAAAGAGCGGGGCAAGATGCTCGCGCACCACCTGCCCGAGCCAGGCCTGGAGCCGGTTGCGGATTCGCTCGCGCTGCGCGTTGTCGAGCAGCGGGTTGTCCAGCACCAGCGGCCGGGGCGAGAGCACGTCGGCACCCGGCAGCAGGCGGGCCAGATTCATGCCCTGCCACATGATATGCGTGCCATCGGCCGAGAAGGTGAACTGCTGGTCGTCATCCTGCACCAGCAGGGCGACGCGGCGGGGAATCTCGCTGCGCACGGCACGGCGCGCGGCGCGCATGAGCAGGCGGCCATCCTCGGCGTCGGTATGGTCGCCCGCAATCAGGTCCAGCCCTGCAATCCGGCCCACCTCGTGGCCTTCCACCACCACATTGCCCTGCGCGGTCACGGCGGAGAGCAGGGTGTCGTGCCCGCCTTCATCAAGCCTGCGGATCAGGGTGGTGGCGCGGCGATCGACAAAGCGGGCGGTCAACTGTTCGTGCAGCACGTCGGACAGGCGATCCTCCGCCTCACGCGTGCGGGCCTGCCAGTGTTCCGCACTGGCGATCCAGCCGGGGCGGGCGGCGATGTAGCTGCACACGCGAATCCCTGCCAGGCGCTGCATCAGCGTATCGATGGTGCCCTCGGTCTGGAAAAAATGGGTGATCTGGTTTTCCATCCACGTGGCCGGGATGCGGCCATCGCTGATCAGGTGGGTGAAGATGCGCCCGCACAGGCGGATGTGGCTGTCATCGCCCAGCTTGCGGAAATCGGGGATCTGGCAACTCTCCCACAACAGCCGGGTCGCGGCGCGGGAATGGACCAGCGGGCGGATGTCGGCGCTGGCCGAGAGTGCCGAGAGCGCCAGCACGTCGCTCGCTTCATGCCCCGCGATCAGTTCCGGCCGGGGCGAGGCCTGGTTGAGGCTGCCCAGCAGGCTGGCGGGCGATGAGAAATCAAGCGCGCTGTTGCGCCATGACAGGCGGGTGAGCGGGTCGAAGCGGTGCTGTTCCACGGCCTCGGCCAGTTCCTCATGCAGGGGCGGGCAGGTGCCGGTGGTGCCGAACGTGCCATCGCGCAGGCCGCGCCCGGCACGCCCCGCCACCTGCGCGATCTCGCCCGCGGTGAGCGGGCGGATGCGCGCGCCATCGAATTTCGACAGGCTGGCAAAGGCCACATGGTTCACATCCATGTTCAGCCCCATGCCGATGGCATCGGTCGCGACGAGGTAATCGACCTCCTTTTCCTGGTACAGCGCCACCTGCGCATTGCGCGTGCGCGGCGAGAGCTGGCCCATCACGATGGCGCAGCCGCCGCGCCTGCGGCGCAGCAGTTCGGCAATGGCGTAGACCTCGCCTGCCGAGAACGCGACAATGGCCGAGCGCGGCGGCAGGCGCGTGAGCTTGCACGCGCCCGCATGGGTCAGTTGCGACAGGCGGGGCCGGTGCTCGATCTCGATGCCCGGCACAAGGCGGCGGATCAGGTTGCGGATGGTGTCGGCGCCCAGAAACATCGTCTCCGCCGTGCCGCGCGCATGCAGCAGGCGGTCGGTAAAGATGTGCCCGCGGTCGGGGTCGGCGCAGAGCTGGATTTCATCCACCGCCACGAATTCCACCTGCCGGTCTAGCGGCATGGCCTCGACCGTGCATGAAAACCAGCGTGCCTTCGGCGGGATGATCTTTTCCTCGCCGGTGATCAGCGCCACGGCCTGCGCGCCCTTGCGGGCCACCATGCGGTCGTAGTTCTCACGCGCGAGCAGGCGGAGCGGGAAGCCGATCACCCCGCTGGAATGCGAGAGCAGCCGCTCGATGGCGAGATGCGTCTTTCCGGTATTGGTCGGGCCGAGCACAGCCCGGACCACCTGGTCGGAATGGGGACCGGCGCGATGCCCGGCCGCTGCGCGATGGGGGCCACGAAGCCCCGAGGGTACACCCGTCATGCAGGCATGCTCCGGCCAAGTGGACACAAATGCAAGCAAAACCACATGGGTGTGCCCCGAAGGGCGCCACAGGGTGTTGCACTGGCGCGATGGCGGACGCACCCTTGGCGCCAATAGCAGCAGACGCAACCGAGGACCGCCATGAACATGCCGCAACAACCCGACTGCCTGGTCGCCGCGCACGATGTGGGCCACGAACCCGTAGGCGTGGTACACGCCATCCGCCCCTCGGCGCTGGGCGGCCTTGCCGCGCTGGTGGGCGAGAAGGCTGCGCGTTTTGCGCTGCAGGCCGGTTTTGTGGCCCGTTACGGGCAGGTGCAGGGCCTGCCCGATGCGGATGGCAACATCACCACCGCCGTGCTGGGCGTGCCCGAAGCGGTAGATGGTGCTGACCCGTTCGTATTCGGTGTCCTGCCCGACTCGCTGCCAAGCGGCCTGTGGCGCATTGAGGCGCCACAGGATATCGCACTTGCCGACATGGCGCTTGGCTTCTGCCTTGGCGCCTATCGCATGCCGGCCTTCGGGCGCGACGTGGCCGCCAGGCCGCCACGGGCGCGGCTGGTGGTGGATGGGGCGGGCATGGCCGCATGGCCGGTTGCGCAGTGCATCAACCTGGCGCGCTCGCTCATCAACACGCCGCCCAACCTGATGGGCCCCGATGAACTGGCCCGCGCCGCACAGATGGCGCTTGAGCCGCTGGGCGCCGATGTGTCGGTCATCCGCGGGGCACGGCTGGAGCAGGATTTCCCCACCGTCTTCCATGTTGGCATGGGCTCGGACCGGGCACCGTGCGTGGTGGTGGCGCGCTGGAGCGGCAGCACGGCGCCCGAGGATGCCCCGCTTGTGTCGCTGGTGGGCAAGGGCGTGTGTTTTGATACTGGCGGCTATGACCTCAAGCCGCCCTCATCCATGCTGCGGATGAAAAAGGACATGGGGGGGGCCGCCATCATGCTGGCACTGGCGCGGCTGGTGGCGCTGCGCGACCTGCCGGTGCGGCTGGAACTGCGGCTGGGCTGCGTGGAGAACAGCGTGTCGGGCCGCGCCATGCGCCCGTCGGACGTCGTGCGCACGCGCGCGGGGCTGACGGTGGAGATTGGCAATACCGATGCCGAGGGCAGGCTGGTGCTGTGCGACCTGCTGCATGCGGCATGCGAACATGATCCCGCCCTGCTGGTCGATGCCGCGACCCTGACCGGGGCCGCCCGCGTGGCGCTTGGCCCCGATGTGCCCGCGCTGTTCAGCAACAGCGATGAAGCCGCCCTGGCGCTGGAGGATGCGGGACGTGCCTGCGGCGACCCGCTATGGCGCCTGCCGCTGTGGCCGGGCTACCGCAAATGGCTGCGCAGTCCGATGGCAGACCTGAACAATATTTCATCCAAACCGCTGGCGGGGGCGATTACGGCGGCGCTTTTCTTAGAGAATTTTGTCAAAACTGATGTGCGCTGGGTTCATATCGATACCTATGGATGGAATGATTCCGACCGCCCCGGCCGCCCGGAAGGCGGAGAAAGTCTAAGTTTAAGAGCGACTTACGAAGGAATATTAAAAATATTCAATCTTGACGAGGCAAACGCGGCATCAAAGAAACAATTATGAAATCGAACTAATTTGCCAGATGCGACTTATATATGCCGTAAATGCCAATTATATAGGCACCACCAGAATAAACCATTCCGTGCCACTCCGATTCCACGGCCCGCAGGCCCATTGGCCGGCACGGATATCATGACAGAGGATTTCAACCGATGGCCAAGTCATCACAGGCTAATACGGATCAGATGACGCATTCCCTGCGCGACACCATCGTCGCGATGGTCCGCCGCGACGGGCCGGACCTGTCTGCCCGCCAGCTTGCCGTGTTCCTGACCTGCTACCTCAGCGACAACGCCCACACCGTGCGTGGCCTCGCGGCCGAGCTGAACGTGTCCAAGCCCGCGATCACCCGCGCGCTCGACCGGCTCGAGGATCTGCGCCTCGCCCGCCGCACGGCGGACCCGATGGACCGCCGCTCGGTGCTGATCACGCACACCCCGCAGGGCAATGGCTTCCTGCGCGACCTGCGCACGATCGTGAACGAAACCTCCGCCGCAGCGCAGGAAAAGGTTGCCGCCCCCGTGCGCAAGGCCCCGCGTGCCCGCCGCACCGAGGAACTTCGCCGCGCGAGCTGAGTTAGCAGAAGGTTCTCTTCGTGCATTCCGCGACGGAAGGTTTCCATTTCATGCATATCTCTCGACGTCTGCTTGCCCTCGTCATTGCGGCAGCCCCCCTTGCCAGCCTGCCATGCGCGGCCATGGCCGAGGAGTCCACGCTCGGCACGCCATCGGGCACGGTCACCATGAAGTTCAAGTCGCTTGATATCGGCGTGGGGCATACATGGGGCACGGGCAAGCTGGTCTATGGGCACCACACCTACCGTTTCAAGATCGAGGGCGGGTCGCTCGCGGCTGTGGGCTATGCCAACATCAAGGGCACCGGCACGGTCTATAACCTGCATTCGGTCAAGGATTTCGAGGGCAGCTACGCCGCCGTCAACGGCGATGTGACAGCAGGCACCGGTATTGGCGCGGTCCTGCTCAACAACCCGGCCGGCGTGCGCATCCGGCTGGATACCTCAAGTTCCGGTGGCCGCCTTGCCGCCGCGGCCCAGGGCATGAAGATCACCTTCACCAAGAAGTAGAATCCGTTATCTGTCACGATGGGCAGGGGGAATGGCCGCAGGGCCGTTCCCCCTGTTTCGTTTCTACCACCGCAATCCCGGCATGTGGCGCACGCGCCTGATCACCACCACGGCCCAGGCCAGTTGCAGTGCCAGCAGGCCGCCTGTTGCGGCAGGCAGGCCGATCACGCCGCCTGCCAGCGCGCTGGCTGCCCCCGCGCCACATAGCGTGGCCGCCCAGGCCAGCAGCGTGATGGTGGTGGGCCTCATGCCGCCGCGATGGGCCATCTGGTAGAAATGCTCCCGGTGCGCCCGCAGGAGCGGGCGGCGCAGCACGGCGCGGCGTAGCAGCGTTGCCCCTACATCGGCCAGCAGCCCCGACAGCATGAGCGGCATGAGCGCCCAGCCATGCGCCAGTGGCGGCAGGTCGGCCATGTGCAGCCCCAGCGCGCCCAGCACCAGCCCGCAGCACTGGCTGCCCACATCGCCCATGAACAGCCGCGCATTGGGGAAATTGAAGGGCAGGAAACCCGCAATGGCAGCAGCCATGACCAGCGCGGTGCCCCATGTCCCGACCCCTGCGTGCACATGCAGGCACAGCATGGCGGTGGCCACGCAGGCCAGCAGGGTGCAGCCCGCGGCCAGGCCGTCCAGCCCATCCATGAAGTTGATGGCGTTGCACAGCACCACCAGCCACACGCCGCGCCCCAGCAGCATGCCCCATGTGGCGGCATCATGGGGCAGCACGCCCAGGCTGCCCCAGGCCACCAGCAGGGCCGCCAGCACCTGCGCGCCCAGCTTCCACAGCGCGGGCATGGGGTGCATGTCGTCGCGCCACGAAAACAGGCCCAGCCAGGCTGTGGCGGCGAGCAGGGTCTTGTCAGCCACGGTGGGGGCATGATGCCAGATCATCTGCGCCAGCGGCACGCCGGTTACGAACACGGCCAGAATGGCCAGCCCGCCACCCTTGGGCACGGGCCGGGCATGGGCACTGCGCCCGGTCGGGTAGTCGAGCACGCGCAGCCCGATGACCCGGCGTGACAGCATGGCGGCCACGGCAGCGCCCGCGCCAAGCAGCAGCGCGAAAAGCACGGCCGCGCCATGATCGGCATGCACAAGGGTCATGAAAGCGGGGTCCGGGGCATGATCTCTCCTTCTTGCCCCCCGCTGGCTCGGCTATAGGAAGGGGGTAATGGCAACGCAATCCTCCAGCGCGCACTCCCTGGCCGAGTGCCTGCGCATGACACGGACCATAGCGCTGAACTGCGTGCTTGATACGGTTCTGGGGGGGCTGGCGGCAAGCCTTGCGGCCTGGGCGTGCGGTTATCATGCGGCCCTGCCCGGTGGCGCGCCCGTGCTGGGCATGGCCGGGCTTGCGGTGGCGGGGTGGCCGTTCCGCATTTTCCAGCAGCACTGGCGTTTTGCCGGGCGGTCCGATTTCTGGCGGCTGGGCGGCGCCTGCGTGCTGGCGGCCGTGCTGGTGCTGGGGGCGACCGCCCTGCCGGGCATGGCGGCTCCGGCCTTTGGCATGGTTTACGGCATGGCGGCGTTCATGGTGCTGGCGGGGGTGCGCGGTGCCTACCAGTACTGGCGGCAGGGCCTGATGGGCCTTGCGGGCCGTCAGCGCGTGATCGTTGTGGGGGATGGGGAAGATGCCAGCCGTTTCCTCACACTGGCGCCGCATATGGGCCGCCGGGTCGCGGGGCTGGTGCCTGAAGGCCGCCAGCGCCGCCCCGGCCGCAGGCTGCGCGGCCTGCCGGTGCTGGGGCAGGTGGGCGACCTGCGGGCCATACTGGCAGCCCTTGGGGCGGATGAGGACTGGATGGTGGTGGTGGCCGACCCGCACTGCCGGGGCGAACGGCTCTCTGCCGTGCTGCGCATGGCGCATGAAACCGGCACCCCGGTGCGCTGCATGCCCGACCTGTCGGGCCTGACCGGCACCGCGCGCGCGCCGCTGCACCCCGTAAGGCTGGCTGACCTGCTGCCCCGCCAGCCCGTGGCCCCCGATGAACAGGGGCTGGCCAGCATGCTGCGCGGGCGGCGGGTGCTGGTTACGGGGGCGGGTGGTTCGATCGGGGCGGAACTGGTGCGCCAGATCGCCCGCCACGGGCCGGCGGAACTCATTTTGCTCGATATGGGTGAATATCCGCTGTGGCAGGTGGATATCGACCTTGAAGCGACAGCACCCGCGCTGCAGCGCCATCTGGTGCTGGCCGACATACGCGACCCCGCGCGCATCGAGCGCGTCTTTGCCCGTCATCGCCCCGAACTGGTGTTTCATGCAGCCGCGCTGAAGCAGGTGCCCATGGTCGAGGCCAACCCGTGCGAGGGGCTGCTCACCAACGTGACCGGCACCCGCATCGTGGCTGATGCAGCCAGCCGCCACGGGGTGCGGGCCATGGTGCTTGTCTCAACCGACAAGGCGGTCAATCCCGCCAGTGTCATGGGGGTGTCAAAGCGCATTGCCGAGATGTACTGCCAGGCCCTTGATGCCCGCGCCCGGCGCGCGGGCGGCGCTGACGCCATGCGCTGCGTGACCGTGCGCTTTGGCAACGTGATGGGCTCGACCGGCTCGGTCATTCCGCTGTTCCAGCACCAGCTTGCGCGCGGCGGCCCGCTTACGGTAACCGACCCGCGCATGCGGCGCTATTTCATGACCGTGTCCGAAGCCGTGGGGCTGGTGCTGCAGGCCAGCGCCTGCGGCACCGGCGCGCAGGAGGACCGGCTTGCCGCCGCCCTGCTGCGCCGGGGCGGGGTGTTCGTACTCGACATGGGCACGCCGGTGCGCATCCTTGACCTGGCGCGGCAGATGATCGTGCTGGCGGGGCTGCGGCCGGGGCGTGACGTGCAGATCCGCTTTACCGGGCTGCGACCGGGCGAAAAGCTGGCCGAGGACCTGTTTTACAGCCAGGAAATCCTGCAACCCACCGGCTGTCCCGGTTTGCGGATGGCAACGCCGCGTACGGTGGACCTTGCGCAGGTCGTCAATATCATGGATGCACTGACAGTGGCATGTCGCCAGGGTGACAGCGCGCAGGCGCTGGACCTTGCGCGCAGGCTCGTACCCGAATTTGTCCATAACCCGCACGGCATGGTCACACAGGTTCCGGCGGGGCAGGTCGATGTGGAAAGGAATGCATCATGAACGCTCCGGCGCAGGCGCCCATAGGTTTTCTTGACCTGCCCAGACAGCAGGCCGCCATTGCCGATGCACTGCGCGAGCGTGTCGATGCGGTGATGCGGCACTGCCGCTTTGTCATGGGCCCCGAAGTGGCCGAACTCGAATCCCGGCTGGCCAGCTATGTGGGGGCAGGGGAATGCGTGGGCGTGTCATCGGGCACCGACGCCATCCAGGTGGTGCTGATGGCCGAGGGAATCGGGGAAGGCGATGCCGTGTTCCTGCCCGCCTTCACCTACACCGCCACGGCGGAGGTGCCGCTGGTGCTGGGCGCCACCCCGGTCTTTGTGGATGTGGACCCGCATACCTTCCAGATCGACCCTGAAAACCTGCGCCAGCGCATTGCCGATGTGCGCCGGGCGGGCCGTCTGCGCCCGCGCGCGCTGATCGGGGTGGACCTGTTCGGCCAGCCCGCGCCGTGGCCCGAACTGCGCGCCATTGCCGCCGCGGAAGACCTGTTCCTCATGGCCGACTGCGCGCAGGCCTATGGCGCGAGCCTGTCGGGCCGCAGGCTGGGGCGCGAGGGGGTGGCGACCACGCTGTCCTTCTTCCCCTCCAAGCCGCTTGGCGCCTATGGCGATGCGGGCGCGATCCTGACCGATGACCCGCAGCGCGCCGAACTCTACCGCTCGCTGCGCACCCATGGCGAGGGCAAGACCCGCTACGAGGTGCTGCGCACGGGCATGAATGCCCGCCTCGATACGCTGCAGGCGGCCATCATCCTGGCCAAGATGGACCGCTTCGATGCCGAGCTTGCCCGCAGGCGCGCCATTGCCAGCGCCTATGACAGCGGCATTGCGGGGCACCTCGTGCCGCCTGCCCGCGTGGCGGATAGCGAGTCCTCATGGGCAATCTATTCGGTGCTGACCCAGGGCGAGGCCGATCGCGCCGCCATGCAGGAAAAGCTCAAGGCCCGTGGCGTGGCCTCGGCCATCTATTACCCCCGGCCGCTGCACCGCCAGCCTGCCTATGCGGCCTGCCATGATGGCGCGTCGCTGCCGGTGGCCGAAGACCTTTCGCGCCGGATCATGGCGCTTCCGCTCCATCCGGAACTGTCGGATAATGACGTGGCCCGGGTCATCGCGGCTGTGTGTGCATAAGGAGACCATACGCCAATGAGACGCGAAACCGCCCTGCTGATCGGGTTCCTGTTCATCACCATCGGCACGGCAGCAGGGTTGTGGTACATGGCCATGCCCAATTTCCGGCCGCTGACCTTCCCCACCATGCAGTCGGGCACCATTGCCGTCGGCCCCATGCGGCGCGAGCGCACGCTCACGGCAGCCCAGGTCAAGACACTCAATGACTGGCTGCAGTCGCACACCAAGGGCTGGGGGCCCCTGGGCCAGACCCCGCCTTCAAGCGGTGATGCCGTGATGGAAATGCAGGTGGCGCCCGATGGCAGGCAGCCCGGCGGCCCGGCCGTGCCGTACCGCATCACGCTGTGGACCGGCATCAGCGCGGCTGACTGGAACAACACCGTGTTCGTGGAGGAACGCCCCGGCGCCGTGATCCGCTTCCATCACTACAAGGACAAGGATTTCGACGCGCTGCGTGACCTGGTCAACCAGTATGACTATGCCCGGTCGGCTTTTCCATGAGCCTTGTGCGCGCGGGCACGCAGGGCCTGATCTTTGATTGCGACGGCACGCTGGTCGACAGCCTGCCGCTGTACCGTGAAGGCTGGCTGGCCGCCCTTGAGGATGCGATCGGCCAGGGCGTGCCGCCGGAGTGGTTTCATGGCCATGGCGGCATGTCCGAGCATATGGTGCTCGATATTGTCGAGCAGCGCCTTGGGCGCGTGGTGGACCGCGATGGCATCATCTCAAGCGCGCGGGCGAGCATGCTCCGCAAGCTGCATGTGCTGCGCGAGATCACGGTCGTGACCGATATCGCGCGCGCGTATCATGGCCGCCTGCCCATGGCGGTGGCCTCGAACGGGTCGCGGCAGGTTGTCTCGGCCTGCCTGGGCCATCTCGGGCTTGAAAAGCTGTTCGATGTCATCATCACCATCGATGACGTAAACCACCCCAAGCCCGCGCCGGACATGTTCCTGCTGGCGGCCCGCAGCCTTGCCTGCCTGCCCGCCACCTGCCTCGTGTTCGAGGACAGCCCGGAGGGCATGCAGGCGGCCACACGCGCTGGCATGGCGCATGTGGATGTCAATACCCTGCAGGGCTGATGGCCGCAGGCCGACAAGACTGCCCTGACAAGGATAAAGGTTTTTGGGTGCCGCCTTTTTTCAATAAAGGCGGCATTCTGTTTGCCGAGGGCCTAAACCCGCTCGTCATCATCCAGTTTTGGCGTGGCCTGGTCCATGGTGGCCAGCAGGGCGGCGGTGAGGGGCGAGGCCAGGATCAGGCCGGGAATGCCGAGGATGGTGCCAAAGATCGTCTGTGACAGGATGGTCAGCCCCGGCGGCATCTTGACCGCATGGCGCTGGATGAGGGGCGCCATGACATTGCCCTCGAAGAACTGGATGGCGGCGTAGAGCCCCAGCACCATCACCCCTTCGCGCGTGCCCTGCGACAGCCCGATGAGCACGGCGGGCACCGCCCCCACGAAGGCCCCGATATAGGGAATGAAATTGGCCATTCCCGCCACCACGCCCAGGGCAAGGGCCAGTGGCACGCCAATGCACCACAGCCCGATGAAGGACAGCAGCCCCACCACGGTCATGTCCAGCGCCTGCCCCGCCGTCCAGGCCCACAGCGTGCGGCCAGCGGTCAGCAGCAGCGTGCGTGATGTCTTGCGGTAGGGGTGGGGGATCAGCCGCAGCATGCCGTTGACATAGATGTCGGGCGAGATGGCGAAATACAGCCCCGCGATCAGGATCACGGCCAGCGTGCCCGCAGCGCCGAAGGCCGAGGAGACAAAGCCGGTCATCGACCCCGCGATGGAGCCGAATCCGGCATTGCCCGCGGTCTGTTCATTGCCGCCAAGCGTGGTGGGCAGGTTATCAAGGATCATCCGCCCGGTGGAGGAATGGCCCATGCTGTCACGCAGGTTGCGGGCCTGCTCGCTCAGGGCGGTGCGCAGCTTGACGGCCTGCTCCGATATTTCGGGGCCACTGCTCCAGATCAGGCCGGTCAGCGCCCCGATCAGCACCACCACCACGGTGGAAAGCGCCAGCCAGTAGGGCATGCGCGTGTGCCGCTCAACAAGGCCGGCCAGGTTGTGCAGGATCACCGCCACCAGGGTTGCGGCGAAGATGACCATCAGCACATCGCCCACCACCCAGATCAGCATGACCACCACAGTCACGATCAGCGCCAGGCGCAGCAGGGCATAGATGCGCGCGAGCTGGATGGCGCGGGGGTCGGTGATGTCATCCTTGTGGGGGGCAGGCTTTGAATCGGGTGCGTTGGAAGAGGGAGCCGTGGGCGGGGAGGCTGTCATCTATGGGTCCGTATGCTGGGCAGGGAACGTGTGGAACGGGGCTGGCGTGTGCGTGGCGCGAACCCGGATAACGCATGGCCGGGCGGGCGGATTGCCGGAGGGCGAAATTCCACCACGGATGGTCTGGTAACGTGATATGGCCCCTGTGGGTTAATGCCGCCTTGATGTACAAGCGGTAAGCCAATCTCCCCCATCGGGAAAGGGCGGATATGTGAGTGACGCGAACATGGCCCCCCTTCCGGCGGGGCGCGCATGGGCAGCGTGGGGCGCGCTGGCGGTGGCCACGTTTGCCATCGGCACGGGCGAGTTCGCGCTCATGGCGCTGCTGCCCGGCGTGGCGCGCTCGCTTGGTGTTGGCGTGCCGGTGGCGGGCCATGTCATCAGTGCCTATGCGCTGGGCGTGGTGGTGGGCGCGCCGCTTGTGATCCTGTTCGCCGCCCGCATGCCCCGGCGCAGGCTGCTGCTGGTGCTGCAGGCCGTGTTCGTGGCGGGCAATGCCGGATGTGCCCTTGCGCCCGGTTATGCCACGCTGGTGGTCCTGCGTTTTGTGACCGGGCTGCCGCATGGCGCCTTTTATGCCGTGGCGGCACTTGTGGCGGCGGCGATGGTGCCGCCCGCGCGCCGGGGGCGGGCGGTGGCGGGCGTGTTTTCGGGCCTAACGATCGCGCATGTGG
>NZ_JABJWC010000039.1 GCF_013155395.1 Komagataeibacter melomenusus
GGAGCAGGGGCTTCAGCAGCCGGGGCGTCGGCGCCCGGGGCCGGGGTTGCAGGTGCGCCAGCGCCATCGGTGGGCGGAGCGGAAACCGCCGGAGCCGTGGCCGCATCGTTCGCGGCCGGGGCGGCATCCTGCGCCAGCGCCGCAAGCGGCGAGGCAGCACACAGCATGGCAGCGAACGCGGCCGAGGCAACAAGAGTGTGTTTACGATGCAGTCTGATCATTTAACCAAAATCCTCTGGAGCAGGATGTTTTTTTCGCGATGCGGCGGGGTGCTGCCGGCCCCCGCCGCGCCTGACCTAACACTCAGGCTCAGTCGTTCAGACTGAACGTGATCGTATAGAGATGGTGGAACTCCTTGACGGGCACACCATTTTTGACTGCCGGCGCATAACGCGAACGGCGAACCGCCTTCAGGGCTGCGTCGGCAAATGCCTGGCCACCTTTAACGCTGACCACCTGGCAGTTGCTGGTCACGCCGGTCGGCTCCACGTCACAGGCCACGGACACGACGCCCTCACGGCCTTCTTCCGACATGTCCTCCGGATATTCCGGCACGACATGGTTCAGCGGCGACGTGCCTGCCGAGTGATCGGGCACGGGCGGCGCGTTGGAGACGGGCGCATCAGCCGGTGGCGTCGCCCTTGCGGGCGGCATGGCCTTGGGCGGCTTCTCGTGGGTTACCTTCATCGGCGGCGGCGGCGGCGGTGGCTCCTTGATCATATGCACCTCGACCGGGGGCTTGGGCGGCTCCTGGGGCGCATCTGGCGGCGAGCTGAGCCCGAACAGAAGCGCGAGCACCAGCAGCCCCTCGAATGCCAGGACGAGGGCAAAAACGATTACCTTTTGTAGTGTGTTATCACTCTGTTCCGCATACGTCATACCCATACCTCACTCAGAACGGCATAGTTTTTAGGAAGGATTATTACAGAATTTGTTCTGGATGTTCTGATTTCACCAATTTGACTACGGGAGTATGACCAGATTTCTACGAAACGACTGATGCGATCCGCCTTGTTCTCCCCGGCTTGACCCTGAAGCACGATAATCCTCTTTCCCGGCGGAACGGAAAAGCATGACAGTCGTAGCCTCCGGCAGTCCATACGCCAATGCACGGACACTGGATGCATCCTGCCCTGACAAGCCAAGCCATTCATTCATCACGTTTTATCCATAAACATTATTAACATCTCGAAATCAACCCTGATCTTATATGAAATATCTTTATGTGAACCTGCCGCCGGTCAGGCCACCTCTCCATGGCAGAAGACCTTTCATGAAGCTGTGTGCCAGCCACATGGCAGCCAAACAAAAAACCGTTCCTTCCAGCTTGATCAAAAAAAAAATCCAGTCAAGCAAAGTGTTAAAAAAATGAGAGAAAAATCCATTCACACTCATGCGGGCCTACCACATCACAGCATATTACATATTCGATATGAATGGGCCGTATCCGCAGTACAGCGCGCAACAGTCTGCCTTCACCACCTTGGTTTCTTTCCAAAAACGGTTCAGGCCGGGCCATCATGCGCCACGTTGCCAAAACGGGGCAGCGCATCGGGACCGGGCTGGTAGGCCAGCGCCTCGCCCTGCTTGACCATTTCGAGGCAGGCGGTGAACGTGCTGCTCCACGCTGAACGCCGCAGCCCCGTGCGCCGCGCGCCCTCTGCCCCATGCCGGACGGAATCGGGCAGCA
Source organism: Komagataeibacter melomenusus (assembly GCF_013155395.1). Taxonomy (GTDB): domain Bacteria; phylum Pseudomonadota; class Alphaproteobacteria; order Acetobacterales; family Acetobacteraceae; genus Komagataeibacter; species Komagataeibacter melomenusus. The sequence continues at coordinate 1,691 of NZ_JABJWC010000039.1, forward strand.
TGCGGTCCAGCGGCACGGGCCTGCGCGCGCGGGCCAGGCAGGCGCGCACCCGTACCCGCGCCTCCTCGACTGAAAACAGGTCAAGCTGCACCGGGGCATAAAAGGGTGTTTGCTCGGGCATGGCGCCCCAGTTGCCATCAAATACCGCAAGGCAACCCCACAGGAATTCGATCCGGTCTACTTCCCATGCAGCCGATTCGTCCTGCAGGGCGGCAGGCTGTGCGCCGCCAAAGGCATGGACATCGCGCCCGAGTTGCGCACGCGCCGCCAGCCACCCCGCCAGGTGCCCCGCCTGCTCGGCCGCGATCAGGCGCGCGCGCAGGTCCTGCGCCTCCTGCGCCGCCTGCTGCTGGCGCGGATCATCAGCGGGCAGCAGAAGCCGCGAGCGCAGCAGCAGCAGGCCCGACGCCATGACCACCCACTGCGCCTTCATGCCCAGCGGCAGGGCGGCATGCGCCCGCGCGGCCTCGGCCAGCTGGTCGATCAAGCCCACGATATCAAGCCGGGTCAGATCGATTTCACGCGCATGGACCAGTTGCACCAGATGCGTCAGGTCACCCTGATACGCCTCCAGCATGATGACCGGCTCAGCGCCGGGCCGGGCGGGGTCGAACAGGTCGGTCTGGCCGGTCATGTCAGGGGCCGCGCGGTCAGGCGGAAGGTCAGCGCGGGGTAATGCTCCTCCATCCGGCGCACCACGGGCGCAGGCATGCCGCCACGGGTAAAGAAGCCATACACCACGGCCCGATGCCCGCGCGGCAGCCGCCTGCCCGCCTTGCGCCCCGGCACCAGTGCCACCTGGGCTGGCGCTTCCACCACGCCCCAGTTGGCCAGAAGCCAGGCGCGGGCATCGGGGTGGGTCGCGCCAAGGTGCACGATGCGATCGGGCACGGGCACCAGGCGGTTGAAATCCAGCGGGCAGGCGCCGTCAGGCCGCAGGGCGAGGCGGGCATGGCGCGCCTCCGCCGCCGCGCGGAACTGGCGGGCCAGGATGCGGCACCCTTCCACCGACAGCCCCCCCCGGCCCGATCCGGGCGTATTGGCCCCGATGGCCAACGCGAACATGTCTTCTTCCACCCGCTCCGCATCGAACGGCCACGGAATCAGTCCCGGCCCGGCGGCTTCGGTGGCAAAGGCCGCCATGCCCGCGTCAGGCCCATGCACCAAAAGGTGCCATGCCTGCCATGGCAGCGGACCTGCGGGCGCGGGCCAGGCGGATAGTGGCCGCCGCCCCCGGCGCGCGGGCGGGCGACGGGCGGGAGCGGCGGGGCCTTCCTCCTCACGCGATGTCGCGGGCGGCAGGTCGGCCCAGGGCAGGCGCAGGGTTTCAGTCATGGGCAAGCAGGTCCGCATAGGGGCGCAGGGCGCGCGGATCACGGTAGCGGGTGCGCTGGCCCAAGGCCGTGGCGTCCATGCCATGGCGCAGGGCCTCGACAATGAAGCCCGCCCGCAGCGCATGGGCGCTGAGCCGGGCCACGGTGGCGGGCGGCACCTCGGCCATTAGCGCCCGGCGTTGCAGGATGCGGGTCACGGCATAAGGGGTCAGTGCCCGCCCGCCCACGCGCTCGCCCTTGGAGATGGCGCGGAACAGCGGGCCGGTCTGCCGGTGCGCCACCTGCTGCCAGGCGGTAAAGGCCAGTGCCGGGCACAACATGCGCTCCTGCGCCACAGGCAGCGCGATGGTGGGGGCCTCGTGGCTATCGCGCACCGTCAGCATCACGGCCTGCGGGGTAAGGCGCACGTCTTCCACCTGCAGCCCCACCAGTTCCGAACGGCGCAGCGCCCCTGCGAAGCCAAACAGCAGCAGGCAGCGGTCCCGCAGGCCGCGCACGCCATCGGTGCAGCGTTCGGACATGGCGCGCAGCATGGCGGGCGTGACCACGGCGGGGGGCGGTGCGGGGCGGCGGGCCTGCTCCAGCATCTCGGCCAGTGCCGCGCGGATGAGCGGATGCGCGACATCCCATGCCAGGCCGTTGAAACGATGCATCTTGCCAATGGCGGCAAGGCGGCGGCGAATGGTGGCGGGGGCAAACGTGCCAAGGCTGCGCAGGTAAGCCGCCACCCCCTCAGGCGCTGCGGGAATGGGGGCAATGGCGTGTTCGGCACACCACTGCGTAAAATGCACCCAGTCCGCCCGATAGGCGCGCAGGGTGGCCGTGGCCTCGCGCGTGGGGGTATCCTGTGGCGTGGTCATGGGCAATTCCCGCCTGGCCGGATCAGACCAGTTCCATCCGGTTGACATCCACCATGCCGAAATCCGTGATCTTGAGGTGCGGGATCACCGGCAGCGGCAGGAAGGCAAGCTGGAGGAACGGCTCATCAAGCTGGCAGCCCAGCGCACGGGCGGCGGCGCGCAGCACTTCAAGCTGGTCGCGCACGGTCTCGAACGGCGCATCGCTCATCAGCCCCGCCACCGGCAGCGGCATGTCGGCCACCACCTTGCCATCGCGCACGACCACAAAGCCGCCGCCGGTCTTTTCCAGATGGTTGACCGCCAGCGCCATGTCGGCATCGTTCATGCCGACCACACAGATATTGTGACTGTCATGCCCCACCGACGAGGCCAGCGCCCCGCCAGACAGCCCGAAGCCCTTAACAAAACCCCGGCCGATATTGTCATTATGCCCATGCCGCGCCACCACGCAGATGCGCGCGATATCCTGCGCCGGGTCTGGCTGCACGATGCCATCCACGACCGGCAGGTCGGCATGCAGGAAGGGGGTGATGATCTGGCCGGGCAGCAGGCCGATGACGGGGCGCTGCGTGCCGCTGCCCTTTATTTCCATGTCTGTAGCACTGACCGGGGCGGGCAGGCTGATGCTCTCCAGCCCCACGGGGGCAATGACCTCACGGGCGGCGAACAGGGCATCATCCACCAGGCGGCCCGCGCTGATCACATCCGACACGCGGCATTCGCGCAAATCATCCAGCAGCACGATATCGGCACGCCGACCCGGCGCGATCATGCCGCGATCGCGCAGGCCAAAGGCGTTGGCCGCACTGAGCGAGGCGCTGCGATAGGCGGCCAGCGGCTCGACGCCCAGCGAGATGGCCAGGCGGATCAGGTAATCCAGATGGCCTTCATGCGCGATTTCAAGCGGATTGCGGTCGTCGGTGCAGAAGGCGAAGAAGGGGGATGTGACCGGGTTGAGCAGCGGCACCAGTGCACGCAGGTCCTTGCACACCGAACCTTCGCGGATCAGCACCATCATGCCCTTGCGCACTTTCTCCAGCGCTTCCTCCGCCGTGGTGGCCTCATGGTCGGTGGTGATGCCGGCACTCAGGTAGCCATTGAGCCTGCGCCCGCGCAGCAGCGGGGCGTGGCCATCGATATGGCCACCGGCAAAGGCTTCCAGCTTTTCCATGCAGACCGGGTCGCCATTCAGCACGCCGGGGATGTTCATGAACTCGGCCAGGCCGATCACCTTGGGGTGGTCGCGATAGGCCAGCAGGTCGGCGGCACCCAGCGTGGCGCCCGAGGTTTCAAGGTGGGTGGAGGGCACGCAGCTTGAAAGGTTGACCCGCAGGTCCATGACCGTGCGCAGGGCAGCTTCGGTAAAGTAGTCCAGCGCCGGGCGGCCGAGCACGTTGGCCATCTCGTGCGGGTCGCATATGGCGGTGGTCACGCCATGGGGCAGCACGCAGCGATCGAACTCGAAGGGCGTGATGAGCGAGGATTCGACATGCAGGTGCGTATCGATGAAACCGGGCACGGCAATGCGGCCATGGCCCTCGATCACGTTCGTGCCCTCGTAGTGGTCGAGCGTGCCGACAATGGTGTCGCCACAGATGGCGATATCGGTTGGCAGCAGTTCCCCCGTGACCAGATCGAACAGGCGCACATTCCGGATGACGGTATCAGCCACCACGCGCCCGCTACCCTGTGCAATCCGGCTGGAAATCGTGCTTGCTGCCATTCTGTCCTGCTTCCCCATAAAAATGATGTCTGCCCGCACTCTATCACAACGGCGCGGCTGGCAAATCGGCACACGAATTCTTTTTCAGGCCCGGCGCGCCCGGCCCTGCCTGCATGATTGACAAGGAGGACGGGATTGATGATCCTGACCGGACCAAGGGGAGTCCCGGCAAGGGGCTGAGAGACCGCTGGCATGGGCAGCCATGCGCGCGGAGACCCTTCCGGGCGCATTGTGCGCTCCGGGGAACCTGATCCGGCTCATACCGGCGGAGGGACTGGTGCGGACAATCGGCAACACGCCGCCTGCCCCCGGCACGCGGCCGCCCGCATGAAGCGCGGCATCCCCGGTTTTCTCTCCATACCCCCTGTCGGAGAGAGGACGCGAGGAGCACTGTCATGACCACCGTCGCTTCGCCTTCATCTCCCGACCATGTCACCACCGGCCCCATCATGGGGTCCGTCAAGGTCTGGTCATCGCCCGAGGGGCATGCGGATATCCGCGTGCCGTTCCGTGAAATCGCGCTCGACCCCAGCGCCAACGAGCCGCCGGTGCGCGTGTATGACACCTCCGGCCCCTATACCGACCCCAATATCCACATCGACGTGCGCCAGGGACTCAGACCCGTCCGCGCGCCATGGATCGTAACCCGTGGCCTGCCTGCCGTCAGGCCGCGCGCTGTCCGCCCGGAAGATAACGGCTTTGCCAAAGGCGAGAACCTGGTCCCCGCCTGCCCCGCGCCGCATGTGGTGCATGAGGGGCGCGCAGGCCAGATGGTCACGCAATACGAGTTCGCGCGCGCAGGGGTCATCACGCAGGAGATGATCTACGCCGCCCACCGCGAGAACCTTGGCCGCGCCACCATGGTCGACGGCGCCGAAGACCGCCGCGCCGATGGCGAGGATTTCGGCGCGGACATCCCCGCCTTCGTGACCCCTGAATTCGTGCGATCGGAAATCGCGGCGGGCCGGGCCATCCTGCCCGCCAACATCAACCACCCCGAGCTTGAGCCGATGGTGATCGGGCGCAACTTCCTGGTGAAGGTCAACGCCAATATCGGCAATTCCGCCGTGACTTCCTCCGTGGCGGAGGAAGTGGAGAAGATGGTCTGGTCCATCCGCTGGGGTGCGGATACGGTGATGGACCTCTCGACCGGTCGCAACATCCACAACATCCGCGACTGGATCCTGCGCAACGCCCCGGTGCCCATCGGCACGGTGCCGCTCTACCAGGCGCTGGAAAAGGTGGGCGGCGTGCCCGAGGACCTGACATGGGACATCTTCCGCGACACGCTGATCGAGCAGGCCGAGCAGGGCGTAGACTACTTCACCATCCATGCCGGCGTGCGGTTGCAGCATGTGCCGCTGACCGTCAACCGCGTGACCGGCATCGTCTCGCGCGGCGGGTCGATCATGGCCGGGTGGTGCCTGCACCATCACCGCGAGAGCTTCCTGTACGAGCATTTCGAGGAAATCTGCGACATCATGCGCCGTTATGATGTCTCGTTCTCGCTCGGTGATGGCCTGCGCCCCGGCTCGATTGCCGATGCGAATGACGCCGCCCAGTTCGCCGAACTCGAAACGCTGGGCGAACTGACCAGGGTTGCCTGGGCCAAGGGCTGCCAGGTCATGATCGAGGGGCCGGGCCACGTGCCCATGCACAAGATCAAGGTCAATGTGGAAAAGCAGCTACGCGAATGCGGCGAGGCCCCCTTCTACACGCTTGGCCCGCTCACCACCGATATCGCGCCGGGCTACGACCACATCACATCGGGCATCGGTGCCGCCATGATCGGCTGGTTCGGCACCGCCATGCTGTGTTACGTCACACCCAAGGAACATCTCGGCCTGCCTGACCGCAATGACGTGAAGGTCGGCGTGGTGACCTACCGCATCGCAGCCCACGCGGCAGACCTGGCCAAGGGGCACCCGGCGGCGCAGATCCGCGATGACGCCATCAGCCGCGCGCGCTTCGACTTCCGCTGGAACGACCAGTTCAAGCTCTCGCTCGACCCCGATACGGCCTGTTCGTACCATGACGAGACCCTGCCGCGCGAAGCACACAAGAACGCGCATTTCTGCTCCATGTGCGGCCCCAAATTCTGCTCCATGCGCATCAGCCACGACCTCAAGGCCAATGCCGAGCGCATGGCCGGGCTGGAACAGAAAAAGGAAGAGTTCCGCAGCCATGGCAACCGGCTTTACGTGCCGGTGGATGAGGCCGCGACACCTGCGGAATAAGATAAAAGCTTCATCAGGAACGCCGCCTTTTTGAAAAAAAGGCGGCACCCAGAAACTTCTGTCAGGATTTTATGGAGCGGATGTTTGCAGACAGGGCTTAAAGGGAGGCCACTGCCTCCCGCTGCACGGCCACCGCCGCGCCGCCATCCTTGCGGATCATGAGGAAACGCCCGGACCAGGACCCTTCAATCCGCCATGTCCCCTCGATTTCGGTACCATCGGCACTCAGCCTGCCTGCGTACAGCACGACATGCCGCCGGGGGCCACCCTCATAGGTTTTGGTAAAACGCACCTCGCCTGCATGGCGCACGCCGCGCACGGTCGAGACGAAACATTCCGCTCCCGCCTTGCCTGAGGCGGCACGCTCCGTCACCGTGCCGCCAATGGCGCCAGCAGTTTCAAACAGGGAGGCGGAGAAAAACTCCGGCGGCAACATGCGCGGGTAGCTGAACTGGCCATCCCACTGCCCTGTCACATTCATCTCGCCTGCATTCATCGTGCCGTAGCCTCCAGCCCCTTTGCCGCCCGTGGGTCATCTTCAATCAAAAACGGGCCACGCCTTATGGCATGACCCGTCCATTCAATGCCAATGCCCGGACCCGGACACCGAAGAAAGATAAAAGTTTCCGGGTGCCGCCTTTTTTCAAAAAGGCGGCGTGTTTCGAAGCTTTTTGAAAAAAGCTTCACCAAAAACTTCTTCTGGTTTCAGATCACCTTTTCCACCCAGCCATGGGTGTCGGGCGCCGTGCCGCGCTGGATGCCGATCAGGGCATTGCGCAGCTTCTCGGTCACCGGGCCGATGCCCGTGCCATCGCCAATCACCGCCTCGCCCTTGTGGCTGCGGAAACGCCCGATGGGCGAGACCACGGCCGCCGTGCCGCAGGCAAACACTTCCTTCAGGCGGCCCGATGCGGCATCGGCATAAAGCTGGTCGATGGCATAGGGCGCCTCGCGCACACTCAGGCCCATCTCACGCGCCAGGGTGAGCAGCGAATCGCGGGTGATGCCGCGCAGGATGGTGCCGGTCAGCGGCGGGGTGGCAACCGAGCCGTCATCGAATACGAAGAACACGTTCATGCCGCCCATTTCCTCGATCCAGCGGCGCTCGACCGCATCGAGGAACAGCACCTGCGCGCAGCCATGGCCCTTGGCTTCCTGCTGGGCCAGCAGGCTTGCGGCGTAGTTGCCGCCGCACTTGGCCTCACCCGTGCCGCCGGGGGCGGCGCGACAGAAATCGGACACCCACACGCTCACCGCTTCCGCCCCGAAATATGCCCCCACGGGCGAGGCAATGACCATGAACAGGTATTCCGACGCGGGCTTGACGCCAAGGAAGGTCTCGCTCGCAATCATGTAGGGGCGGATATACAGGCTCTCATCAGGCTTGCCCGGCACCCAGGCATGGTCCACGCGCACGAGCTGGCGCACGGCCTCGACAAACACGTCCTCGGGCAGTTCGGCCATGGCCAGGCGCTCGGCCGATTTGCGAAAGCGCGCGGCATTGGCCTGCGGGCGGAACAGGGTAATGCCCCCTTCCGCCGTGCGGTAGGCTTTCATGCCCTCGAAGATTTCCTGCGCGTAGTGCAGCACGGCGGCAGCGGGGTCGAGGGTGAACGGCGCATAAGGCTGCACGCGGGCATCGTGCCACCCCCTGCCTTCCTGGTAGCGGATCACGACCATGTTGTCCGTAAAGACACGCCCGAAACCGGGATTGGCCAGAATTTCCGCCCGTCGCTCGGGTGAGACCGGCGTTGCGGTTGGTGAAAGCGTGAAGGGAAGGGAAGTGGCGCTGTCCATAGCCGTTATTTCTCTTTCATCATGGCGCTGGCGCGCCATACGGAGCGCGCCCCTGCCCGCCTCAAGCCGCGGGCAACCACATCAGAAGTTCACCAGAACATTGCCCCGGTCAACCCCGCCCCATGCGCATGACCCCTGCTTTTACGCCTTGCCCAGCACAAAACCCAGGGCATGCAGGGCAGCGGGCAACTGCTCGCGGCCATGGAGTGCGCTCACATCACCCAGCCGCGCCACCACGCTTGCGCTCCAGGCCTTGCCCCCCGCGCGGCTGGCCGCAAGCAAGGCGTCATAGGCGTTGATGCTGGCTTCATCGGTGGCCGTGGCGGGGTTGTAGCGTTCCTCATGCAGCACCATGGCCTGCGGCAGGCGGGGCTTGATGGGGGTGGGCCTTGCGCGGTCGGGGTAGCCCACGCTCATGCCAAACAGCGCGACCGTGCGGGGTGGCAGGCCAAGCGCGGCGGCAATGGCCTCGGGCTGGTTGCGCACGGCGCCCACGTACACGAGTCCCAACCCGTAGGATTCAAACGTCGCTGCTGCATTCTGCCCGGCCAGCGCCGTATCCACCACGCCGCCCAGAAATGTGTCGAGGCAGTCCAGCCCCGGCAATGCGTGGCCCTGCGCATGGCCCACATGCTCAAGCCGCGACAGGTCAACCACCCACACCAGGAACAGCGGCGCCTGCGCAATGAAAGCCTGATCACCTGCAATTCTGGCCAGCCGGGCGCGCCGCGCGGGGTCGCGCACGGCAATGACGCTCCACGCCTGCAGGTTGCATGAACTCGAGGCCGACTGGGCTGCGGCAATCGCCGCCTCCACCACGCCCTCGGGCAGGGGGGCGGGGCTGAAATGCCGCACGGAGCGATGCGCCATGAGGCTGCGCGCCACCGGGCTTTCGGGCAGCGGCTGCGCGGGCGGCTTCGTGCCGTAACGGGCCTGCCACAGCGCGTTCATGGAGGACTGGGCGGAAAAGGAAGAAACGGTACTGTCGGACATAGGCATGCCTCCTGCCTGTGCAATGCTGGCTGAAAAAGCAGCACACCACAGCGCAACCGCCACAGGTAGCGCGGCGATCTCACACCTGCCCTGCGCATTTTCAATCTACGGTCTGCTCATGACACAACGCCTTTTGCGCATGGCCCGATTTTTTGAAAACTTGTTTACAGATCAGCCATTTACGACAGAACACCCATCACGTTCATGCGAAATCACACGGCTGTAAATAGGAAGAAACACCTAAAAGAGGGCATGAAGGCCCCCACACGCCCCCTGTTTTCACCCCTGCAAGGAAACCCGTTCGCATGTTCGAGGCCCTCATGATCCGCCAGACCGATGGCGCGACCACCACCCGGCTGGAGCAGGTCGACCCCGCAAGCCTGCCGCAGGGCGATGTAACGGTCGAGATCGCGCAGTCGAGCCTGAACTACAAGGATGCGCTGGCGATCATGCACGGCGCGCCGGTGGTGCGGCATTTTCCCATGATTCCGGGCATCGACCTCGCAGGCCGCGTGCTCCACTCCGATGACCCGGTCTTCCGCCCCGGCGATCAGGTCCTGGCCACCGGCTGGGGCCTGGGGGAAAAGCACTGGGGCGGCCTTGCCCGCATGGCCCGCCTGCCGGGGCGGTGGCTGCTGCCGCACCCGGCGGGCCTGTCGGGGCGGCAGGTAATGGGAATCGGCACCGCGGGCTTTACGGCCATGCTGTGCGTCATGGCGCTGGAAGAGGGCGGGCTGACGCCTGCCTCCGGCCCCATCATCGTCAGCGGCGCGGGCGGCGGCGTGGGCGGCATGGCCGTGATGCTGCTGGCGCAACTGGGCTATCAGGTGGCGGCGGTCACCGGGCGGCCGCAGCTTCAGGCCTATCTGACCAGCCTGGGTGCTGCCGAAGTGCTGCCGCGCGAGGCGCTGGCCCCGACCGGCAGGCCGCTGGAAAAAGCGCGCTGGGCTGGCGGGATCGACGTGGCGGGCGGCGCGGTTCTGGCCACGATGTGCGCCTCGATTACGCTGGGCGGCACGGTGGCGGCCTGCGGGCTGGCCGGGGGCATGGCGCTGCCGCTGACGGTGGCGCCCTTCATACTGCGCAATGTACGCCTGCAGGGAATCGACAGCGTGATGTGCCCCCGCCCGCGCCGCATGACGGCCTGGGCGCGGCTGGCGCGTGACATAGACCCCACGCGGCTGGACAGCATGCTGCATGATGCCACCCTGGCCGAGGTGCCCGCCCTCGCGCCGCGCCTGCTGGCGGGGCATATCAGGGGGCGGACGGTCATCCACCTCACCGATCCAAAATGATAGACGTTTTTGGGCGCCGCTTTTTTTCAAAAGTCCTTCAGGCAATAAAAAACGGCAGGCACACGGGGCGCCTGCCGTTCTTCACATCTGGCCATGCGGGGCAGGGGCCCCGCGCCCCTTAGTGGCAGGGGAAGCCGAGCAGATGGCGGCCGTCATGCACGAATTCATGCACGTAATGACCGGAGATGAGCGAAGTCGCCCCCTGCTCCGCGCCGACGAAGTAGATCAGCAGCGAGGCCAGAACCAGCCCGAACACACCCCACGGCAGCAGGTCGCGCACCGGGATGGCAACCGGCGGGGCGGCAATATTGGCGGACAGGACGGATGTGTCTTGGCTCATGCTGAAAAAAACTCCATGGATCATGCTCGACCCGGAGCAGTATGGCATGACAGGGCGGCATGCAATGCCCTTGCCGCGTTACCGGATCAGCGTCCATGGTTTCAAAATCGACCGGCAAGGTCAATCATCCATTGCTCGCCCCACCCTTTCGGGTCACGCAGGGCGGCATGAACCAGACGCTGACCTGCATCGCCCTGCCCGCGCCCGATGACCTGCGCCGGGGCATCATACCCGTGCGTGACGCGGCTCCCACCCTGCCCGCGCGCTTCATGGACACCCTGCCGCCAGCCGACTGCCTCTTTGCGCCACCGGCCCTGGGCAAAATCATCGGGGCCGCTGCCTACGAAGCCGCACCCGCCCTGAATGCTGCTGATATGGGATCATGGCACGGGCTGTCGCTCAAGGTCCTGCCCCCTGCCGATCTGGCCCGCTGGGTGGGAGATGCCAGCTTTGCCCCGCCCGGGGGGGAAAGCCGCGACTCGCTGCTGCGCCGCGCGGGCGCCTGGCTGGCCGCCCTCCCCGCAACGCCCGCGCGCATGCTGGTGCTGGCCGAAGCCACGACCATCCGCGCCCTGGCCATCGCGGCGCTGGGCGGTGATGGCGCCATGATGGCGCGGCTGGATATCGCCCCCCTGACGCGCACGGTGCTCACCCGCCACGCCACATGGCGGCTGGCCACGAGCGGCGCGCCCTGGCCCTGAAACCGGCCGTGCTTTTTTTGACAGCGCGCCCCGCAATCGGCTAGATCGGCCGCTGATGGTTCCCCCGACAGGGAGAATAGGGAAGACGGTGCGCCCAAGGGCAATTCCGTCGCTGCCCCCGCAACTGTAGGTGGTCGACTCCGGCCCGGTGCCCGCACCGGCCCCGCCACTGGCCCCATGAGGGCCGGGAAGGCTGCCGGATATTGAGGGTGTGGCCCGCCGCGCCCTTCGCCACAAGCCAGGAGACCTGCCATCCCCGCCCGTGCGGGACATGAAACCGTATTCGATCGCATGGCCGGCGGGGTGCCCGGCACGCGAGTGGCCACCACCGGGCAACGTAGCTGCCGGGCGGGGCATGACCGCGCACCCCGCTTTTCCTGCCGCCCGCGCGGCAGCGCCGCGAAAGGGCACGGACCAGATGACCACTTCCCCCCCGCCACAGACACCTGCCGTGCACCTGCATGTGTGCGTGACCTGCCGCCGGGGCCTGCCCGCATCGGACAACCCGCAGGGCAGGCAACTGCACGATGCCATGCACGCACTGGCCGAAGGCAATGCCAACATCGTGGTGCATGAGGTCGCCTGCCTTGCCGCGTGCAACGATGGCTGCACCGCCGTCATCGCCACGCCGGGCAAATGGGGCTGGCTGCTGGCCAACCTTGGCCCCGAAAAGGCAGATGACCTGCTGGCCTATATCGACGCCTATGCCGCATCCGCCAAGGGCACCGTCATGCCCTCGCGCAGGCCCGCAAGCCTGGGCGACATGGTGCGCGGCCGCTTTCCCGCATCCCTCTTTTCCGGAGTCTGACCGCCATGAACACCGCCGCCACGGCCCGCGCCAAGGTGCCCGTTACCGTCATCACCGGCTTTCTGGGCGCGGGCAAGACCACGCTGTTGCGCCACGTGCTGGCCAATGCAAAAGGCAGGCGCATTGCCATCGTGGTCAATGAATTCGGCACGCTGGGCATTGATGGCGACACGCTGCGCGCCTGCGGCGTGGAAGGCTGCACGGACGAGGATATTGTCGAACTGACCAATGGCTGCCTGTGCTGCACCGTGGCGGACGACTTCCTGCCCACCATGGAGGCCCTGCTCGACCGCGCGACCCCGCCCGACCATATCGTGATCGAGACCTCCGGCCTGGCCCTGCCCAAGCCGCTGCTCAAGGCGTTCGGCTGGCCCAGCATCCGCACGCGCATGACCGTTGATGGCGTGGTGACCGTGGTTGACGGCCCCGCCGTGGCAGCGGGCCGCTTTGCCGATGACCCCGCCGAAGTCGCCCGCCAGCAGGCCGCCGACCCCTCGCTCGACCACGACAACCCGCTGGCGGAGGTGTACGAGGACCAGCTCCTGTGCGCCGACCTGGTCGTGCTCAACAAGACCGACCTCATGACGCCCGCGCAGGCCGACGGGGTCGAGGCCGCGATCCGCGCCGAGATCCCGCGCGCGGTCAAGGTGGTGCGTGCAACCGAAGGCAAGGTGGACCCCGCCGTGCTGCTCGGCCTCGATGCGGCGGCGGAAGACGACCTGGCCGCCCGCCCCTCGCACCACGATGCCGAGGGCGGCGAGCACGAGCATGATGACTTCGAGAGCTTCGTGCTGCCCATCCCCGAGCAGGACAGCGTGGAAGACTTCATCGCGCGGCTGAAAACACTGGCGGCACAGCACGACATCCTGCGCATGAAGGGCTACGCCACCGTGCGCGGCAAGGCCATGCGGCTGGCGGTGCAGGGGGTGGGCAGCCGCTTCCGCCACCAGTTCGACCAGCCCGTGCCCAAGGATGGCCCACGCACCGGCAACCTTGTGGTGATCGGCCAGAAGGGGCTGGATCAGATCGCCATTGCAGCAGCACTGGCACAGGGCTAGACACCGGGCACACGGGGAGCCGCATCATGCACCTGCTGGCACGCGAGGTCCGCACGCTCGATGAAGCCGATCAGGCCGAGGATCTCGGCCACGCCCCGGCTGATATCGTGTTCCTGTCCTTTTCGGACAGCGACCTGCTGTGCCTCAACGCCGCCCATGCGGCGGGTGCCGCCCCCGATGCCAGCCTGCGTACCGCAACGCTGTCCCGCCTGCGCCACCCCATGTCGATCGACCTGTACGTGGCCGATACCATCATGGAATCGCGCTGCGTGGTGGTGCGGCTGCTTGGCGGGCTGGAGTACTGGCGCTACGGGGTGGAGGAACTCAGCCGTGCCTGCCAGCAGGCAGGCATTCCGCTGGTACTGCTGGCAGGCGACGGGCGCGACGACCCCCGCCTTGCCGAACGCTCCACCGTGCCCGATGCCCTTCGCACCCGGCTCGACAGCCTGCTGCGCACGGGGGGGGCCACCAACACCGCTACCGCCCTGCGGCTCATGGCCCATATGGCCGGGCGCGGGCCGGATGATGGCGCAGGTCCCGAACCCCTGCCACCTGCAGGCGTGCTGCATGCCGCCAACCCGGCCCTGAAATTCCGCGCCATGGTGGTCTTCTACCGCGCCCACCTGCTGGCCGCCGATATCGCGCCCATCACGGCACTGGCTGCTGAACTGGAGCAGCACGGCATGGGGGCGGACCTTGTTTATGTCACCTCGCTGAAGAACCCGGACTCGGCGGCTCTTGTCGCGGCCCGGCTGGTGGAGACGCCGCCGGATGTCATCATCAACGCCACCTTCTTTTCGGCACGCGCGGGGGCAGAGAACCAGTCCCCGCTGGATGTGGCGGGCGTGCCGGTGCTGCAGGTGCAGCAGCCCGGCATTCCCCACGACCTGTGGCGCGACAGCCTGCGCGGCCTGTCGCAGGCGGACCTGGCCATGCAGGTGGTGTTGCCCGAACTTGATGGCCGCATCCCCGCCTTCCCCATCTCCTTCAAGGAAGACACCACCCCCGGCCTGCCCGCCCGCCACGAACCCTGCGCGCAGGGCATTGCGCTCACCGCCGCCCGCGCGCTGGGCTGGGCGCGGCTGGGGCATGAACTGCCCGGCCAGCGGCGCATCGGCATCATCCTCTCCGATTATCCCGGCGCGCAGGGCGCCCCCACCGGGCAGGCGGCGCATGCGGTGGGGCTGGACAGTTTTGCAAGCCTTGAACACATCCTGAGCCTGCTGCACGCGGCAGGTTATGACACGGGTGACAGACCCACGGCGGACCAACTGGCGCACGCGCTGGCCCGCGCGCAAGCCACGCCCTTTGTGTCGGTTGCGACCTATCGCCAGTGGCTCGAGGGCCTGCCGCAGGCCCTGCGCGACCAGCTTGCCGCCTGCTGGGGTGCGCCAGAGGATGATCCCGCCGTGCGCAACGGCCAGTTCACCCTGCGCCACCTGCACGCGGGCCATATCCTGATGGCGCTGCAACCCGACCGGGGCACGACAACCGACCGCCATGGCGGCTATCACGACCCCGACACCCCGCCGCGCCATGCCTATGTGGCCTTCTACCTGTGGTTGCGCCACGGCTGCGGGCTGGACGCCATGGTGCATCTGGGCACGCATGGCACGCTGGAATGGCTGCCGGGCAAGGCGGCTGCCCCTTCGGCTGCGTGCTGGCCCTCGGTGCTGGTCGGTGGCCTGCCAGTGATCTATCCCTTCATCGTCAACAACCCCGGCGAGGCGGCGGCAGCACGGCGCAGGCTGGGCGCCATGACCATCGGCCACATGACACCCCCCATCGCGGCCATGGGCAGCGCAGGCGCCGATACGGGCGAACTCGAACGCCTGATTGATGAATATGCCGCAGCCGACGGGCTGGACCGCAGGCGCGGCGCCATCCTGCGCGGCGAGATCCTGCAACGCGCCGACGACCTTGGCCTGCTGGATGAAGGCGGCATCGCCCGCGCCGATAACGAGGATGAAGCCCTCGCCCGGCTCGATGCCTATCTGTGCGATGTGAAAGACCTCCAGATCCGCGACGGGCTGCATGTCTTTGGCCGCCCCCCCACCCGGACAGCGGAACTGGCCCATACCATCGCCCGCGCCTGTGGCGAAAGCGCGCCCGCCGACCTGCCCGCCCGCCTGCACGCCTGCGGCGCGGCGGAGGCGGCGGCCCTGCTCTCGGCCCTTGACGGGCGGTTCGTGCCCGCAGGCCCCGCGGGCGCCCCCACCCGGGGCCGGGCCGACGTGCTGCCCACGGGGCGCAACCTGTATGCCATGGACCCGCGCGCCATTCCCACACGTTCGGCCCTGGTGCTGGCCGAGCGCACGGCAGCATTGCTGCTGGAGGAACACCTGCAGGACCAGGGCGAGCCGCTGCGCGCGCTGGTCATCGACCTGTGGGGCTCGGCCAGCCTGCGCACCGGCGGCGAGGACCTGGCGCTGGCCCTGCTGCTGATGGGCGTAAGGCCGGTATGGGATGGCGCATCGGGGCGGGTGAGCGGCATCGAGGTCATTCCCATGGCAGCACTCGACCGCCCGCGCGTGGATGTGACGCTGCGCCTGTCGGGGCTGTTCCGCGATGCATTCCCCGGCCAGATCGCGCTGTTTGAACAGGCGGTGCAGGCCATTGCCACCCGCACGTTCGAGGCCCCCGACCTCAACCCGCTGGCCGCCAGCACCAACGGGCTTGAAGGCGCAGCGCTGCATGCCGCCACCGCCCGCATGTTTGGCGCAGCGCCGGGCAATTATGGTACGGGGGTGGAAGATGTGCTGGCCAGTGGCCAGTGGCGCGAACGCGGCACGCTGGGGCAGGCGTGGCTTGATGGCTCGGCGTGGACCTATGGCGGCGGGCGCGAGGGCCAGCAGGCCCCTGATATCCTCGCCGGGCGCATGGCGCAGGCAGGCGTGCT
Source organism: Komagataeibacter melomenusus (assembly GCF_013155395.1). Taxonomy (GTDB): domain Bacteria; phylum Pseudomonadota; class Alphaproteobacteria; order Acetobacterales; family Acetobacteraceae; genus Komagataeibacter; species Komagataeibacter melomenusus. Next base: position 17,736 of record NZ_JABJWC010000039.1, read on the forward strand.
GCTGCATGTGCACGACCATGCCGAGACCGACATCCTTGAAAGCGTGGACATGGCAACCCACGAGGGCGGCATGGCGGCGGCGGCCCACCTGCTGGGCAACGCGGCGCCCCGCCTCGTGCATGGCGATACATCCCGCCCCGACGCCCCCCGCCTGCGCGGCACGGTGCAGGAGGTGGCGCGCGTAGTGCGCGGGCGGCTGGCCAACCCGGCCTGGCTTGCGGGCATGCGCCGCCACGGCTACCGGGGAGCGGGCGAGATCGCGCGCGGCGTGGAGGCGCTGCACGGCTTTGCCGCCACCGTGCCCGCGCGCTTCGACCGGCAGTTCGACCTCGCCTTCACCCACCTGCTCGATGACCCGGAGATGAATGCCTTCCTGCTTGAGGCCAATCCTGATGCCCATGCCGCGATCCGCCGCCTGATGGCCGATGCCCTGCGCCGCGACCTGTGGCGGCCGCGCAGCAACAGCGCGGGCATGCTGCTCGACACCTCCACGCCATGACCACCGCGCCCACCGTGCGCGGCTGGTGCCCCGGCCTGCACACCCCCATGCAGGCCGCCGATGGCTGGCTGGTGCGCGTGCGCCCGCCGCTTGGCCGCCTGTCCGCCCCGCAGGCCCACACCATCGCGCGCGCCGCCCGCACGCATGGCAACGGGCTGATTGAACTGACCAGCCGGGGCAACCTGCAACTGCGCGGCCTGACACCGGACAGCGCCCGCGCCTTCGCCCGCGACATGGCGGATGCGGGCCTGGCCAGCACGGACGCCGCAACCGAGGCAAGGCGCGGCCTGCTGCTTTCCCCCCTTGCCGGTATCGACCCCGGTGCCGCCCCCGATGCCCCCGCCATCATCAAAGCGCTCGATGCCACGCTGGCCGGGGCCGAAACCCTGCGCGGCCTGCCCGCCAAGTTCGTGATTGCGGTGGAATGCGGGGGGTACGTGCCCGCGGGCACGCTGCGGGCGGATATCGTGGTGCGCGCGCAAGGGGCAGGCTGGCTGGTGGTGTGCGGCGCGCGCGCCCTGCCCTGCCCGGCTGCCGCCATTGCCCCCACGGTGCTGGCCCTGGCCCATGCGCTGGCAGGCCTCGGTGGCCGCCCCCTGCGCGACCCGGCCCTTGGCATGCGGGCCTTCGCCAGCCTGGGCCAATGCGCGGCAACGCAGGCAGCCCCCGCCACCACGGCACATGCGCCCTGCCTTGCCGGCCCCCTGCCCGGCCACGCCACGGGCGCCGTGCTGCCGCCCGGCCCGATGGCGGCTGGCCTGCTCGACGCCGTGGCACAATGGAGCGTGCAGGCAGGCAACGGCCACATGCGCATCGCCCCCCTGCGCGCGATCATATTTGAAGACTGCGCTACGTTTGAAGACTGCACCACGGCCCCGCCCCTGCCCGGCCTGATCACGCAGCCCGATGACCCGCGCCTGCGCATCAGCGCATGCATCGGCACGCGCGGCTGTGGCTGCGCCGCGCGTGACGTGATTGCCGATGCTGATCTGCTGGCCCCTGACCTGCCACCTGAAACCACGCTGCACGTATCGGGCTGCCCCAAGGGCTGCGCCCATCCGGCCCCTGCCGACATCACGCTGGTGGCACAGGTGGATGGCTATGGCCTGTGCCCGCATGGCCGGGCGGCTGATACGCCTGTAGACAACGGGCTTTCGCTGGCACAGATACAGCACATCATGCGGGACTGGCCCCGCAACCTGACCACGCCACGGAACGGGAGAACCCAACCGGCATGACCGCGCAAACGGAACCGTACGACTACATTCACGACGGGGCGGCGATCTATGCCCGGTCCTTTGCCATCATCCGTGAAGAAGCCGACCTTGCCGGCCTGAGTGAGGCCGAAGCCCGCGTGGTGGTGCGCATCATCCATGCCTGCGGCATGGTGGATGTGGCGAAGGCGGTGCGCATGTCGCCCGATTTCGTGGCCAGCGCGCAGGCGGCGCTGAAGGCAGGCAGGCCCATCCTGTGCGATGCCAACATGGTGGCCCATGGCGTGACCCGCGCGCGCCTGCCCGCCGACAACCCGGTCATCTGCACCCTGCGCGACCCGCGCACGCCCGGGATTGCAAAGCAGATCGGCAATACCCGCTCGGCCGCCGCGATGGACCTGTGGGGGGATGACCTAGCCGGGGCCGTGGTGGCCATCGGCAATGCGCCCACCGCCCTGTTCCACCTGCTGGAGATGATCCGCGCGGGCGCGCCGCGCCCGGCGGCCGTAATCGGCATGCCGGTAGGCTTTGTGGGGGCCGCCGAATCGAAGGAGGCGCTGGCCGAATTCGGCGACCTGCCCTTCATCATCGTGCGTGGCAGGCTGGGTGGCAGCGCCATGGCGGCGGCCACCGTCAACGCGCTGGCGAGTGACACGGAATGAGCACGGGCCGCCTGTCCATACTCGGCATGGGGCCGGGTGACCCCGAACTCATGACCATCAAGGCAGTACGCCTGCTGCGTGAAAGCCCGGTGGTGGGCTGGTTCTGCCGCCACGACCGCCCCGGCCATGCCCGCCAGATTGCAGGCGACATGATTGGCCCCGACGCCACCACGCTGCGCTTCGCCTACCCGTTCACTACCGAGATTGCGGTCAGCGACCCCGCGTACCTCATGCGCATGGGCCAGTTCTATGATGACTGCGCGGCACGGGTCGCGACCCACCTTGAGGCAGGCCACGACGTGGCGCTGCTGTGCGAGGGCGATCCGTTCCTGTTCGGCTCGGCGATGTATGTGTTCGACCGGCTGCATGAGCGATTCGAGTGCACCATCGTGCCCGGCATCACCGCCATGAGCGGCTGCTGGTCGGCAGCACAGCGCCCCATGGTGCATGGTGATGACGTGCTGTGCGTCATTCCCGGCACGCTGGATGAGGAGGCTCTGGTGGCATGGCTGGAAAAGGCCGATGCCGCAGTGATCATGAAACTGGGCCGCAACCTTGAAAAAGTGCGCACCGCCCTGCGCCGCACCGGGCGCGAGGCGCGCGCGATCTATGTGGAACGCGCCAGCCAGCCCGCCCAGCGCTGCCTGAAACTGACCGAGATGACCGGCCCTGCCCCCTATTTCTCCATCATTCTCGTGCCGGGGCGGGAGGGCGCGCGATGAGTGGCCGCATCTTTGTCGTGGGTCTTGGCCCGGGGGCCCCGGAACAGCGCACGCCCCAGGCCGATGCCGCCCTTGCACAGGCTACCGACCTGATCGGCTACACGCCCTACGTGGCCCGCGTGCAGGCAGGCCCCGACGTGGTGCGCCATGGCAGTGACAACCGCGTGGAGCTTGAACGCGCGCAGCACGCCATTGAACTGGCGCTGGCAGGACGCACGGTTGCGGTCGTGTCCGGCGGCGATGCGGGCGTGTTCGGCATGGCCAGTGCAGTGTTCGAGGCGATTGACCACGGCCCCGCTGCGTGGCGCGGGGTGGATGTCGTGGTCATTCCCGGTGTCTCCGCCGTGCTGGCCGCAGCCGCCCGGCTGGGTGCGCCATTGGGGGGGGATTTCTGCGTTATTTCGCTGTCTGACAACCTCAAGCCGCAGGCGGTGGTGCATAAAAGGCTGGCAGCGGCGGCACAGGCCGGGCTGGTGATGGCGCTGTACAATCCGCGCTCGAAGGCCCGCCCGCACCAGTTGGGCGAGGCATTCGACCTGCTGCGCACCATCCTGCCCGGTTCCGTGCCGGTTGCCTTTGCCCGTGCCATTGGCCGCCCCGATGAGCGCGTGATCCTGACCGACATCGCCCATGCCGACCCCGAGCAGGTGGATATGAGCACGCTGGTGCTGATCGGCTGCCCGCTCACCCACACCATTGAGCGGGCAAACGGGGAAAAATGGCTCTACACCGCGCGGCGGGTAGAAAAAACGGAATAAAAGTTTTCGGGTGCCGCCTTTTTTCAAAAAGGCGGTGTCTTTTCGAAGCTTTTTGAAAAAAGCTTCACCAAAAACTTCTTATGATCCCAGGGTTTTTCGTGAGCAGGTTTTCCACATCATTCCGACAGGCTTTCCAGCCACATCATGGCAGCAGTGGCATCCGTCACCGTCCCGGCCGGGGCCACGGGCGGGCGATCCACCATGATCACGCCAAGGCCCAGCCTGCGGGCTGCCGCAAGCTTGGCCTGTGTTGCCGTACCGCCGGAATTCTTGGTCACGATCACATCAATCCGTTCCCGGCGCAAAAGCGCCTCCTCGCCTGCTTCATCAAACGGGCCACGGGCCAGCAGCAACCGCGTGCCCGCGGGCAGCAGGGCCGGGTCAGGTGCATCCACGCAGCGCAGCAGCCAGTCATGCGGGCCTGCATGGTGGAAGGGCAGCAGGTCCTTGCGCCCCACGGTCAGCAGCACGCGGCGCGGTATCGTGCCCAGCGCGCCCGCTGCGGCCTGCATGTCGGACACGCGGGTCCAGCGATCACCCGCAACAGGCGTCCAGCCAGGGCGCTCCACGCGCAGCAGGGGCACATGGGCCTGCGCGCAGGCGGCAACGGCATGATTGCTCATCTGCACGGCAAAGGGATGGGTGGCGTCGAGCACGGCATCGATCTGGTGGACCAGCAGCCACTTGCGCAGGCCATCCACACCACCAAAGCCGCCAATGCGCACCTCAAGCGCGGGCAGGACCGGCGCGCGGGTGGCCCCTGCCAGCGAGACGGTGACCTTAAAACGGTCCATACGCTGCTCCAGCGCCGCATAAAGCTGGCGGGCCTCCGTCGTGCCGCCCAGAACCAGAACCCGCATCTTTTCCTTCCCGCCTGTTGCGAGGCCACGCCATGACCACGCCGTGGCTGCATGTTATCGGCATTGGGGAGGATGGTGTCGAGGGCCTGCCCCATGCCACCCGTGCCCTGATCGCAGGCGCGGAACTGGTGGCAGGCGGCACGCGCCACCTTGCCCTGGCACGCCCCCTGATCGCAGGCGAGACGCTGGCCTGGCCGCACCCACTGGCCGATGGCATTGCCGACATGCTGCGCTGGCGCGGCAGGCGCGTATGCGTGCTGGCCTCGGGCGATCCGTTCCTGTTCGGCATAGGCACCACATTGCGCCGCCATGTGCCCCTGCCCGAGATGATGAGCCTGCCCGCGCCATCATGCGTGGTGCTGGCGTGCAACCTGCTGGGCTGGGCGGAGCAGGATGTGAACGTGCTCTCGCTATGTGGCCGCCCGATGGAGGCCGTGGCCCCCGCCCTTCAGCCCGGTGGCAGGCTTGTGGTGCTCTCGGCGGATGAACACACGCCCCATGCCTTTGCCCGCTGGCTGGACGGGCGCGGTTTCGGGGCCTCCGCGCTGCATGTGCTGGGCGCGCTGGGCGGACCAAGGCAGAGCCACCACACCGCCACCGTGGCCGAGACCGCGCGGGGTGAAGGGCCGCAGCCGCCCCGGCTGAACCTGATGGCGCTGGAAGTGGTGGCCGACCGGAATGCACAAATCATTCCGCTGGCCTGCGGGCTGCCAGATGACCTGTTCGACCATGACGGGCAGATCACCAAGCGCGAGATCCGGGCGGTCACGCTCTCGGCCCTTGCGCCACGGCGGGGCGAGATGCTGTGGGATATTGGCGGCGGCTCAGGCTCGATCAGCATTGAATGGATGCTGCGCCACCCCGCCAACCGCGCCATCGCCATTGAAAAATCACCCGCACGTGGCGCGCGGATTGCCCACAATGCGCTCGCCCTTGGCGTGCCGGGCCTGCGCGTGATGGCGGGCGAGGCCCCCGCCATCCTGCCACGCATGCGGGCCGAGGGACTGGATGCGCCTGATGCCATCTTCATCGGCGGCGGCATCAGCAACCCCGGCATGCTCGAGGCGGCATGGGAAGCCCTGCGCCCGGGCGGCCGGCTGGTGGCCAATGCCGTAACGCTGGAAAGCGAGGCCGCGGTCATTGCCGCCCATGCCCGCCGGGGCGGCACGCTGACCCGGCTGCATGTGGAGCGGCTGGAGCCGATCGGGCGCTTTCACGGCTTTCGCCCCGGCATGACCGTAACCTGCTACGCCGTGGGCAAACCGGCATGATCGTGGCCGGGCTGGGCCTGCGTAGCGGGTGTGATGCGCAGGCCATCATTGCCCTCGTGCTGGCGGCACAGGCACGCTGCGACAGGCAGGCGGACCTTGTGGCCGTGCCCGCCTTCCGCTACCGCGAGGCGGGCGTGCAGGCGGCAGCCGCCCATCTGGGACTGCGCTTGCTGGCCATCACGCCCAATGAACTGCTGGCCGCCCAGCCGCGCTGCGTCACCCGGTCCGCCCGTGCGCAGGCAGCCCTTGGCGTGGCCTCGGTGGCGGAAGGCTGCGCGCTGGCGGCGGCAGGACCGCACGCAAGGCTGATCGTGCCGCGCCTGACGGGCGGCAAGGCAACATGTGCCATGGCACAGGGAGAGGATGCATGACCGTACACTTCATTGGCGCAGGCCCCGGTGCCGCCGACCTGCTGACCCTGCGCGGGCGCGACCTGCTGGCAAAATGCCCGGTATGCCTGTACGCAGGCTCCATCGTGCCGACCGAGATGCTCGAACACTGCCCGCCCGATGCGCGGCTGGTTGATACCGCACCGCTTACGCTCGACCTGATCGAGCAGGAATATATCCGCGCCCATGCAGCGGGGCAGGATGTGGCGCGCCTGCATTCGGGCGATCTTTCGGTGTACAGCGCCGTGGCCGAGCAGGTCCGCAGGCTCGACCGCAACAGCATTCCATGGACCATGACCCCCGGCGTGCCCGCCTTTGCCGCCGCCGCCTCGGTGCTGGGGCGTGAACTGACCGTGCCGGAAGTGGCCCAGAGCGTGGTGCTGACGCGCGTGAGCGGCCGGGCCTCGGCCATGCCGGAGCGTGAGAAGCTGGCCGCCTTTGGGGCTACGGGCGCAACACTGGCCATCCATCTGGCCATTCATGTGCTGGACCAGATCGTGGCTGATCTCACCCCGTTTTATGGCGCGGACTGCCCCGTGGCCATCGTGGCCCGCGCGACATGGCCCGACCAGCTCGTACTGCGCGGCACGCTGGGCGATATTGGTGCAAAACTGGCGGAAAACCCGATCGAGCGCACGGCGCTGGTGCTGGTAGGCCGGGCGCTGGGCACGCATGACTTCCGTGAAAGTGCGCTTTACAACGCCGATTACCACCGCCGCTTCCGCTCCTGAGCCGTGCGGGGCATGTTTGAGAAAGAATAAAATTCCGTGGGCCGCTTTTAGATAAAGCGGTCTTTCTCAAAGCTTTTTGAAAAAAGCTTTACCAAAAACTTTTATTAATATAATGTTTTAAACATTATCTATTATTAAATAAAGAATTTTATGATGCAGCGTGATATGTCAAATGAAGAAGTTAAAAAACTACTCATTTACATGATTGAAAAATATATTTCAGACCCCGAGCGCCGCACTCGGCTGATTGATCTTACCCTGCATCGCAAGGATCCAGTTGGTCGCCCGCCAGTAAAAGGAATCATGTATGACGTCCTTTCGCATGTTAATCAGGACATAAGCCGGGACGATGATGAAATAGTCTCTAAAATGGCTTATTTTTTTGGATAAAAACCCTCCCCCAAACAACAGTATTTAAAAAAATAAGAGTTTTTGGTGAAGCTTTTTTCAAAAAGCTTTAAAAAACGGCACCCAGAAACTTCCATACTCTTCAACCCGCAACTGGATACGGGCCATGCCCGGCCACCAGCGTGCCCGCGCGGTCGAACAGCAGCACATCCAGAACACACGGCGCACCCGCCAGCACATCACACGCCACCTGCCACGCGCCGCGTGCCACTACCGGACCAAGGGGGTAGCCCGCTTCGGCAGCCAGCGCGAAGGCGGCTGCCACGGAATGGGCCTGCGCAATGGCGTCCACCAAGGCATCCGGTGCCCCGATGCCCCGCGCAAGGGCGGCCAACCGGCCCATATCCGCCTGCCCCCGGCGCGAATGCAGGTCCAAGAACCCCTGCGCCAGCTTGGTCATCTTGGCCACGCCGCCGCCAATCGTCACGCGCGGCACCGGGTGGCGGCGCAGGTATTTGAGCAGGCCACCGGCAAAATCGCCCATTTCCAGCATGGCTTCCTCCGGCAGGGCGTACAGTGCGCGGGTGGCGCGTTCGGACACATCGCCGGTGCAGCCCGCCACATGCGGCAGGCCCAGCGCACGGGCCACGTCCACGCCCCGGTGGATGCTGTCGATCCATGCCGCACAGGAAAACGGCACCACGATGCCCGTCGTGCCAAGGACGGACAGGCCGCCCACAATGCCCAGCCGGCCATTGAGCGTGTGCCGCGCCATGTCCGCCCCGCCTGCAATCGAGATGGTCACTTCCACATCGGGTTCATGCCCGTCAGCGCCGGTCAGGGCCTTGCGGATCATGCGCCGGGGCACGGGGTTTATGGCAGGCTCGCCGGGCGGTATGGGCAGGCCAGGCAGGGTCACGGTGCCCACGCCGGGCCCCGCACGAAACACCACGCCGCTCCCCGCAGGCGCGCGGCGCACCTCCACGCGCACATGCGCGCCGTGGGTCACGTCCGGGTCATCGCCCGCATCCTTCACCACCTCCGCCCACGCGCCATCCGGCCCATGGCCATGGGCAGCCAGCGCAAAGGCGACATCCTGGCCGCCGGGCAGCGTGATGGTGACCGGATCGGGAAAGCCCTGCCCGCACAAGGCTTGCCACGCGGCCTTTGCGGCAGCGGTGGCGCAACTGCCGGTCGTCCACCCCCGGCGCAGGGGGGTATGGGGGTGCTCCATCGGGATGACCTTCTCGTCCAACAGGGGTAAGGGTGGCATCGCTCGCCACGCTTTAGCAGGAACCCACATGATGACACGAGGGCTGATGATCGCCGCCCCCCGCTCGGGCGGGGGCAAGACCACGCTCACACTCGCCCTGCTGGCCGCCCTGCGCCGCAGGGGCGTGGCCGTGCGCGGGGCCAAGACCGGGCCGGATTATATCGACCCCGCCTTCCATGAGGCCCTGACCGGCCGCACCAGCCTCAACCTTGATAGCTGGGCCATGCCCGCTGGCCTGCTTGATGGCGTAATGGCGCAGGCACTGGCAGGCTGCGAGGTGCTTGTGACCGAGGCCTCGATGGGCCTGTTTGACGGGTTGATGAAGCCCGCGGGCGCACGCGGCGCCCCGGCGGATATTGCGGCCCGCTACGCCCTGCCGGTGCTGCTGGTGCTTGACATTTCAGGCCAGGGCCAGTCCGCCGCCGCCACAGCGCTGGGCTTTGCCACGCTGGACCCGGCGGTGAACATCGCGGGCGTGATCCTCAACCGCGTCGGCTCCCCCCGCCATGCCGCCATGGCCACGCAGGCCATGCAAGCCATTGGCCTGCCGGTGCTCGGTGCGTTCGGGCGCGATACGCAGCTTGAACTGCCCGAGCGCCATCTGGGGCTGGTGCAGGCTCGCGAGCATGGCGGGCTTGACGCACTGGCCGAACGGCTGGCCACGCAGGCCGAACGTGACCTTGACCTTGACGCCATACTGGCCTGCGCCGCGCCGCCACGCCTGCCCGCACCTGCGGGTGGCAACCATGCCCTGCCACCGCCGGGGCAGCGCATTGCGGTGGCGGATGATGCGGCGTTCTCGTTCCTGTATGCCCATGTCATCGCGGGCTGGCGGCAGGCCGGGGCGGAGTTGCATCCGTTCTCACCCCTTGCCGATGAAGGACCGGGCAAAGACTGCGATGCCTGCTGGCTGCCCGGCGGCTACCCCGAACTGCATGCGGGCCGCCTTGCCGCGTGCGGGAATTTTCGCACCACGCTGGCCCGTTTCGCCCGCACCCGGCCCGTGCATGGGGAATGCGGGGGCTTCATGGTGCTGGGCGAGAGCCTGACCGACAAGGCGGGCGAGACCCACCGCATGACCGGCCTGCTTGGCCATGCCACCTCCTTTGCCAGACGCCGCATGAACCTCGGCTACCGCAGCGCCACCTTGCGCGAGGGCTGTGCCATAGGCCCTGCGGGCACCGTGCTGCGCGGGCATGAATTCCACTATGCCACCGTCACCGATCCCGGGCCGGACGCGCCGCTGGCTGACATGACCGATGGCTACGGCGTGGACCGGGGCACCGGCGGGGCACGGCGGGGGCATGTTTCGGGCACGTTCTTCCACGTGCTGTCCACGCTTGGAAAGGCAGCCTGAACGCGGGACGGTGTGTGGTGAAGCTTTTATCACGCCTGGAGAATTTAAATTGTTTTATCTCAAGTGTTTATGGAAACACGATTTTGGCTCCGAGCAACCAAACGTCATCTATTGCGAGTTTGATGGCGAGAGAACCGAACTGAGAAAAATCGAACTCTATGCAAATGGCCGGTGCGGCGTGGCGACAGGGACAGTCTCGACCGGTGATACCCACCTTGCCGATATCGCCATTCCCCCGCTTGAAGCAATCAATAAAGACCCCCAGTTCGAAGCCCGCGAAATAACCGCGGCGGAATTCGAGGCGGTATGGCAGGCGTGTCGGCCCTGACGCAGGCCGGACAGAGGCGCCAACCCCTGCACTGCGAACATATCGGCACCGGCGATAACGCAGGCATCGGGGCAAACATGATGGACAATATTCCCCGCAGTATTTAATAATAATTATTACTTACTTTTACCGTCCGGATTGTCTTTACCTCATGCGACTGAATGACCTGCCACGCGGAACCGATGCCGTGATCGACAGCGTTGACGATAACGGCAGCCCCGACCCCGTGGCCGCGCGCCTGCGTGAACTCGGCTTCGTGCCGGGCGAGGCCGTGCGCATCGTGGCGACCGCGCCGCTGGGCGGCGACCCGCTGGCCGTGCGCATTGGCTTCACCCGCTTTGCCCTGCGCCGCACCGAGGCGCAGCGCGTGCGCGTGCATGTGGCGAAAGCGGCCGCATGACCCCGCTCAACATCGCCCTGGTCGGCAACCCGAACTGCGGCAAGACCGCCCTGTTCAACCTGCTGACCGGCAGCCGGCAGAAAGTGGCCAATTACGCCGGCGCTACCGTGGAACGCAAGGAAGGCTGGTTCACGACACCCGCGGGCCGCAGCGTGCGGCTGCTCGACCTGCCCGGCGCCTACAGCCTCAACGCCACCAGCCCCGATGAGGCGGTGACGCGCGATGTCTGCGCGGGCACCTATCGTGGCGAGACGGCGCCTGACCTGCTGGTCTGCGTGGCCGATGCCACCAACCTGCGCCTGCACTTGCGCTTCGTGCTGGAAATGCGCAGCCTTGGCCGCCCCGTGGTGCTGGCGCTGAACATGATCGACGCAGCCCAGCGCAACGGCATGGAGATCGACCTGCCGCGCCTGCAGGCGGAACTGGGCATGCCCGTCGTGCCCACGGTGGGCATAAGGCGCAATGGCGCGCGCGACCTGCTGGCCCGGCTCGATGGCGTGCCGCCGCCCGTGCCCCTGCCCGTGCCGCCGGGCACCGACCTGCATGCCATGGTGCGCCAGATCCTGGCGGATTGCGTGACCCACGCCACCCCGCTGTCGGACCGGATGGAGGAGCGGCTCGACCGCTGGGTGCTGCACCCGGTCTGGGGGCCGGTGATCCTGCTCGTGCTGCTGTTTCTCATGTTTCAGGCGGTGTTTGCCTGGGCGCAGCCGCTCATGGATGGCATCGACGCGGGCATGGGGCTGCTGGGCGAGCAGGTGGGCCGCCTGATGCCCGATGGCGTGCTGCGCAGCCTGATCGTGGATGGCGTGATTGCGGGTGCTGGCAGCGTGGTCACCTTCCTGCCGCAGATCCTGATCCTGTTCGCGTGGATCCTGGCCCTTGAGGAATCGGGCTACCTGCCGCGCGCGGCCTTCCTGCTTGACCGGCTCATGTCCATCGCGGGGCTGAGCGGGCGCTCGTTCATTCCGCTGCTGTCCAGCTTTGCCTGCGCGGTGCCGGGCATCATGGCCACCCGCACCATCCAGAACCCGCGCGACCGGCTGGTGACCATCCTCGTCGCCCCGCTCATGACCTGCTCGGCGCGGCTGCCGATCTATACGCTGCTGATCGGGGCGTTCATTCCGCACCGCAACGTGGCGGGCTTCATGAACCTGCAGGGGCTGGTGCTGTTCGGGCTTTACGCGCTGGGCATCGTGTCAGCACTGGTGGTGGCGCGCATCATGCGCTGGCGCAACCCCGATCGGCGCGAAGCCACCCTGCTGATGGAACTGCCCGCCTACCGCCTGCCCAACCCGCGCGACCTGGCGCTGGGGCTGTGGGAGCGCGCGCGCATCTTCCTCATGCGCGTGGGCACCACCATCGTCTCGCTGACGGTGCTGCTGTGGGGGCTGTCCAGCTTTCCCAAGCCGCCTGCGGGCGCCGTGGGGCCTGCCATCGACTGGAGCCTGGCCGGGCGCATCGGGCACCTCATGCTGCCCGTCTTCGCACCGCTTGGCTTCAACTGGCAGATCTGTGTCGCCCTCATTCCCGGCCTCGCCGCGCGTGAGGTGGCGGTGGGCGCGCTGGCCACGGTCTATTCGCTCGGCTCGGGGGCCGATACCGACCAGGCAGCGCTCCAGCTTGGCGGCATGCTGCCCACGCACTGGAGCCTGGCCACCGCGCTGTCGCTGCTGGCATGGTACGTCTATGCCCCGCAATGCGTGGCAACGCTTGCTGTCATCCGGCGCGAGACCGGCTCATGGCGCGTGGTGGCGCTGACGGCGGCCTACCTGTTCGCGCTGGCCTATGCGGCGGCCTTCCTCACCTATCACATCGCGCGGATGTTCTGATGCACGCTGCGGGCTGGCTACAGGCGCTGGTGGCGGCAACGCTGGTCACGGCATGCGCCGCCTACTGGCTGGGGCGGCTGTTCCCGCCGCTGGGGCTGAAAGGCTGGCGGGCCACGGCGGCCCTGCTGCGCAGCCTGCACGCGCCCCAGGCCCTGATCCGCCGCGCCGAAACAAAAGCCCGCCCGCGCGCCAGCGGTGGATGTGGCGGGTGTTCGGGCTGCGCGGGCGGGGATTGCGGCCCAAAAACCTGACACGCGTGAAATATGGCAATTTTGCGTGCGGGATGTGATGGATCAACCGCGCCGTGAATGCTATATGGACCCGTCCGTTACGGAAAATATTAATAGCCGGTCTTAATTCATATCAATGTGGTATAATGATTATCTTGAATAATATGTAATATGCTTATCATCATCCTATGATATTCCTGTGGTCGCCACGCGCTGCCCCCTCCGGGCCGTGGTGCGCCCCACCCTGCATTTCAGGCCGCCTTATACCCCTGCCGCAGTTGCCCCGGCGGCAACTGCCCCTTGTCCCTTTTGCGAGGTAACTCAATGTCAAAGCCCAACCTGAGCGCTGAAGTCCTGATTTCGGCACTGGAACAGGCCATAGACGCAACCGTGATTATTGATGACAAAAATGAAGTCATCTTCTTCAATCAGGCGGCATCGAACCTGTGGGGCCTCGACAAGAAAGACGTGCTGGGCAGGAACGTGAACGTGCTGGTGCCCACGCTGCACCGCGGCGGGCATGACGCCTTTGTCGAGCGCAGCCGGGGCAGCGAGCACAACCGCATCGTCGGCACCTCGCGCGAGGTGGAGTTCACCCGCTCGGATGGGGAATATATCTGCGGCGAGCTTTCGCTCTCCAAGGTGGTGACCGCTGACGGGCGCATTTTCTTCATGGGCGTGATGAAGAATGTCACCAACGAAAGCCAGCAGCGCAAGATCCTGATCCTGCAAAATGACGTGCTGCAGGCACTCGCCAGCGACATGATGATCCAGGACGTGGCCGACCTTCTGTGCCGCCGGGTGGAAAGCTTCGTGCCCGGCACGGTGGCCGTGCTCATGCTCATTACGCCCGACGGGCAGTTGCGCGTGCTGTCCAGCCCCACCCTGCCCAAGCGCTACCGTGCCTCGCTCGAGAGCCTGTATGTCTCGTCATCCGAACTCGAGAAACTGCGCGTCGACCCCAAGCACGCCACCCGCATGGTGTGGGACAGCTACCGCTCGCTCGGCATCTCGCTGGGGCTGCAGCAGTGCTTCTGCACGCCCGTCAGCACGCGCTCGGGGCAGGTCAAGGGCATTTTCGCCCTCTATGCGCGTGAGGACCAGGGCCGCAACACCTGGCCGCAGCGTATTGTCGATTCGTGCATTCCCTTCTGCGCGCTGGCCTTCGAGCAGAACGCGACGCAGGAGCATATCTCCCACCTTGCCAATTTTGACAGCCTGACCGGACTGCTCAACCGTTCCTCGGTGCACAAGGTGATCGAGAGCATGATCAGCAAGCAGGATGGCAACAGGCAGTTCGCCATCTTCATGCTCGATATCGACCGCTTCCGCGATATCAACGATGCGCTCGGCCATGTCTATGCCGACCAGTTCCTTGTCGAGATCGCAGGCCGCATCCGCTCCATCGCCAAGGAGGATTACGTGCTCAGCCGCTCGGGCGGGGACGAGTTCGTGGTAGTGGTGCCCAACTGCCCGCACAAGGATGCAACGGCCTTTGCCGAGCACCTGCTCGCCACCATGACCATGCCCATGCAGATTGGCCAGAACACGCTGACCATCTCGTGCTCGATCGGCATCAGCACCTACCCCGATAACGGGCCGGACAGCGAATCCCTGCTCAGCACCGCCGATGTGGCGCTGCGCCAGGCGAAGGAAGACGGGCGCGGCGTCTTCCGCTTCGCCAACCTTGAAAAGAACCAGGTGGCACAGGACCGGCTGGTGCTTGGCTCGGCCCTGCGGGATTCGCTGGCCAAGGGCATGCTCAACCTGCACTACCAGCCGCAGGTGCGCACCCACACGCTCGAACTCAGCGGGGTCGAGGCCCTGTCGCGCTGGCATCATCCGCATCTGGGCAACATCTTCCCCTCACGCTTCATTGCCGTGGCGGAAGAGACCGGACAGATCGAGGCCATCGGCCGCTGGTCGCTGCTCGAGGCGTGCCGCCAGATCGTGAAATGGGACCGCGACGGCATTCATGTGCCCACCGTGGCCGTGAACCTGTCTGCCGTGCATTTCCGCAACCGCGCGCTGCCCGAGCATATCGCGGCCCTGCTCAAGGACCATAACCTCAAGCCTGCGCGCCTGACGGTGGAAATTACCGAGAGCGTGATGATGGATAACAGCCGCGACACCGAGGAAGTGCTCCAGTCGATCCGCAATATCGGCTGTGGCCTGTCGATGGATGATTTCGGCACCGGCTACTCCTCGCTCTCGCGGCTCACACGCCTGCCGCTGACCGAGATCAAGATCGACCGCAGCTTCATCAACGATTTCGAGCACGACACCAATGCCCAGGCCGTGACCATGGCGGTGATCGGCATCGGCTCGCGGCTGGGCATGACGGTGGTGACCGAGGGCGTGGAAACCGAGCAGCAGCGCGACCTGCTCGAAAAGCTCAACTGCGACGTGATGCAGGGCTACCTGTTCGCCAAGCCGCTGGCCCCTGATGACTTCGAGAAGTGGATGCGCCACCACAAGACGATCCGCCAGATGATGCCCGCCGCGCAGGCTGCTAAAAATGTTTCGCCCAAGAAGAAATCGTCCTAAATTACCGATAGGTCAATTCAGGTTTTCCGATCCGTATCCGAGGTAACAGAATGTCCGCACCGCATGATAACAGGCTCCGCGCCCTTACACATGAAGATGCTGACTTCTGGGCGGATGTGGTGGATAATGTCCTTATTGTCGCGGTAACCGACCGCAGGGGCATCATTACATACGTCAATGACAAATTCTGCGAGATCAGCCAGTATTCCCGCGAGGAACTGCTGGGCCATACCCATCGCATCCTGAACTCGGGCGAGCATGGCAAGGCGTTCTTCCGCGAGATGTACCAGACCCTGTTCGCAGGCCGCACCTGGTATGGCAACCTGTGCAACCGCGCCAAGGATGGCAGCCATTACTGGGTGGCCACCACCATCATGCCGCACCGCAACGCGCAGGGCGAGATTACCGGTTTCGTGGCCAGCCGGTTCGAGATTACCGAACTGATGAACACCAAGGTCCGGCTCAAGAAACAGGCCGCGACCGATGTGCTGACCGGGCTGCTCAACCGCGGCGGCTTCAATGCCAGCCTGGTCACGGCACTCGAGAACGCCAAGCGCCCGCACCCCGAGCCGCAGGCGCTGGTCATGTTCGACCTTGACGGGTTCAAGCCTGTCAATGACATCCATGGCCACCATGCGGGTGATGAGGTGCTCAAGGTAATCGCGCAGCGCCTGATCGAGTTGATCGGCCCCGATGATGCGATCAGCCGGCTGGGCGGCGATGAGTTTGCCATCATCCTATGCCGCAGCCTCAAGCTCATGCCGCTCGAGACCATCCTGACCAAGGTGCAGAACCTGCTGGAAGAGCCGATCATGCTGGAAAGTGCCACGGTGCGCATATCCGGCAGCATCGGCGCCACGCCGATCACGGCGGCGGACACGCTTGAGGGCCTGCAGAAAAACGCCGACGTGGCGGTCTATGCCGCCAAGCAGTCGGGCGGCAAGCAGGCGCGCATGTTCACGCCCAGCCTGCACAAGACCACGATGGAGCGGGCCAAGATCCTGACCGAGGCCCGCAAGGGCGTGGAACTCAGGCAGTTCGAGGTGTACTACCAGCCCATCCTCAACGCGCGCACGGGCCGCATCGAGCAGGCGGAAGCGCTGATGCGCTGGCATCACCCCGACCGGGGCCTGCTCTCCGCGGGCGCCTTTACCGATGTCTTTGCCGACTCGGCTCTGGCCCAGATCATGGAGACGCACCTCGTGCAGTCCTTCCATGACGATATCCAGAAATGGAAGGAAGCGGGCCTGCCAAGCCTGCGGCTGGCGGTCAACCTGTCGCATCTGGACCTGCTCAACCTCGAGCAGCAGATCGACCTGTTCAGCGAGATCCGTGAACTCAACCTCGAGCCGTCCACCTTCATGCTGGAAGTGACCGAGCAGATGCTGCAGGGTCGGCGGGCGGAGAAAAGCCGCCTGCGCCTGCGTGCGCTTGCGGAGGACGGGTTTGGCCTGGCCATGGACAATTTCGGCTACGGCACGGTGCGCCTGTCCACCCTGCGCGAACTGCCGCTCCAGTCGCTCAAGCTTGACCGCTGCCTCGTGCGTGACATCGCCACCGACGCGGAAGCCCGCAGCCTGCTTGCCGCCCTCATCAAGCTCGGCCATGGCTATAACCTGGCCGTAACGGTGGAGGGCGTGGAAACGCAGGAAGAATTCGACACCGTGCGCGCACTGGGCGTGGATTACGTGCAGGGCTTCTTTATCTCACGCGCGGTTTCCGCCACGGAACTGATCCGCATCACCCAGCGCGATGCCTGGAATCCGGTGAAGACGACGACGGCCTGAGCCCTATAAGGGCACAGATCCCGTCCCGGTTATGATATAAAAAATGAAAAAGAGGGGCGACTACCTATTAATAATAGGCCATACCCTCTTTTAAGAAGATAAAAATCGTTAATAACCCGATTTTTATCCTACATTCAAATTTTTACACTTATAATAAATCCTTAATTTATAAAAACATGTATGAATTTGGATAAAATTAACATATTTTTATATTTGTTATGCAAATTTATTATGATGTATCAGGACCATATTAGGGCCTGTTAGATCTTGAATTTCTTCCCATATTGTAGGGATGGAAGAAGGAGACAGAACAGGCACCTTTACGGACGAGACATGGGCGATCTGGGAACCTCTGATTGAGGAGGTTCGCCCGAGGGG
>NZ_JABJWC010000003.1 GCF_013155395.1 Komagataeibacter melomenusus
CCACACGGTGGCAATGCGGTGATGCCCCTGCCCCTTTCCCCCTTTTTTCCGCCCCATGGCGGGGTCGTGTCCCTGCATTGTGGCACCATTGACGGTTTCTTCCCGCCGCCGTGTCGGCTACAGATAGCGGCACAGCGGCGCGGAGTCTGTCACCGGGTGTCGCTGCCTGCTTCTCCTTCAACGGGACCGTTCGGAATGAGAACCGCCTGATGCTGAGCGAATTCAACCTCTTCGGTGTCTTCATGGCACCGATTGTCGTCTATGCCGTCGCTGCCCTGCCTGTCACCATGCTGTTGCGCTCGCTGCTGTGGTGGTGCGGCATAATGAAATGGTTCTGGCATCTCGCCCTGTTCGAGGTCGCGCTATACACTTGCGTCCTGTGCCTGATGATCCTGTACATCTGACTGTCCCAAGAAGGTTCGAGAATCCCCATGCCTCTCCTGCGCACCCTGATCCGTGTGGTCCTGACCCTGGCGGTCGTGACGATGGCCGTCGTCATGGGCATCACTTTATGGGACACCTACATGATTGCCCCCTGGACCCGTGACGGGCGTGTCCGTGTCTATGTCGTTGACGTGGCGCCGGAAGTATCGGGCACCGTGGTGCAACTGCCGGTGGTGGACAACCAGTACGTCCATCGCGGCGACCCGCTTTTCGTGCTTGACCCCGTGCGCTTCCGCCTTGCCATCCGCGAGGCACAGGCCCGGCTCGATGGCGCGCTCGAGGACCTGAAGCTCAAGCAGAATGACGCCCGCCGCCGCATGGGCCTTGGCGGTATCGTCTCGGCGGAAGAGCAGGAAGTGTTCAACTCGAACGTGGCCACCCAGATCGCCTCGGTCGATGCGGCGCGCGCGGCCCTTGACCTGGCCAAGCTGAACCTGCAGCGCTCCATCCTGTACTCGCCCGTCAACGGCAACATCACCAACCTCAACCTGCGGATCGGTGATTACGTGACCGAGGGCCATGCCCGCCTGGCCGTGATCGATGCCGACTCCTACTGGGTCAACGGCTACTTCGAGGAAACCAAGATGTGGGGCGTGCATGTGGGCGACGAGGCGCGCGTCAAGCTCATGGGCTACAAGGACATCATTCCCGGCCACGTGGTCAGCATCGCGCGCGGTATCAATGACCAGAACGGCCGCCCCGACGGGCTTGGCCTGCAGGATGTCAGCCCGATCTTCACATGGGTGCGGCTTGCGCAGCGCATCCCGGTCCGTATCCACCTTGACCATGTGCCCGACAGCGTGACACTCGCCGCCGGCATGACGGCCACGATCAGCGTCGGCCCGCAGGCCCGCACGCAACGCGGCCGCCTGACGACATGGCTGCAAGACCATCTGTAAGGCGCGGGCACGATCATGAACATCTCTTCAGTTACCCGCAGGACCGGCCTGTTCCTGACATCGGCCATCTTCCTGGCTGGCTGCACGGTGGGGCCGCGCTACCAGCCGGACCGGATGAAACTGCCCGCCAAGTTCACCGAGGACGAGCATACCGCCACCCCCGAGGAGATCGAGGACACCAATAAGGAACTCAAGGAGTGGTGGCACCTCTTCAAGGATCCTGAACTCGACAAGCTGATCGACAAGGCCATTGCGGGCAATTACAACCTGCAGGTGGCAGGCCAACGGATCATGGCCGAGCGCGCCATCCGCGATGTGCAGGCATCGCAGTGGTATCCGCAGGTCGATACGCAGGCTTCGGCCGGTAATGTCCGCTATTCGGTCAATATCGATAACTGGCCGCTGCGCCCCGGGTCGGCTGCGGGTTCCGCCAACCAGCCACAGGCTGCGTATCTGGGCTACGGCTTCAGTGCAAGCTGGCAGATCGATGTATTCGGCCGCATCCGCCGCGGGGTGGAAGCCGAGAACCGCGCGGTCGAGGAATCGATCGAGGACCGTCGTGGCGTCATGGTCATGATGCTGTCGGAGCTTGCAGGCGACTACATGATGCTGCGCGACCAGCAGTTGCGGCTGGAAATCGCCAACAACAACATCCATGTGGCGCAGGATGCCTATGACCTGACCAACCGGCTGTATCTTGAAGGCGTGGGCAACACCATGCAGATCGCGCAGGCCAAAGCGGAACTGGATTCCCAGACCGCCGCGCGCGAACCGCTCAAGACCCATATCTCCCAGATCACCCATGCCATCGACGTGCTGATGGGGCAGATGCCGGGCACGTCGGAACTGGAACTGAAGGTGGCCAAGCCGTTGCCGCCGGTGCCGGAGTTCCCCGCCACGCTGCCCTCCATGGTCATTGCCAACCGCCCCGACATCCGCAAGGCCGAGCGCACCTATGCCGAGGCCACGGCGCGCATTGGCGTGGCGGTGGCCCAGCTTTACCCCAACTTCACCATTCCGCTGAACTTCAACCCCAATGCATCGGCGCTGTATCAGGTGTTCCAGATGGGCGGCATGAGCTGGCAGTTCCTGATGATGGCCTCGCTGCCCCTGATGCATGGTGGCAAATACACCTCGCAGATCCGCATGGCACAGGCCGCGGCCGAGGCGAGCCGCCTGGCCTACAGGCAGTCCGTGCTGAACGGCTTCAAGGAAGTCGAGGATGCGATGGCCGCCTGGCATGATGATGAGGAACACACCGAACTGCTGGCCAAGGCTGCGGAAGACAGCGCCCTGGCCAGTGAACGCGCCCGCAAGCTGTATGCGGCCGGTCTTGTCGGCTTCCTGGAAGTGCTGACGACCGAACGCACCACGCTGAACGCCCAGAATGCCGAGGCCATGGCCCGGCTGGAGCGCCTGCAGGATGCGATCAACCTGTACACCGCCCTTGGCGCGGGTTGGCAGGGCATTGCACTGACCAATACCACCCTGCCCGTATCGCTTGAAAAGCAGAACATGCTGGCGCGCGCCTTCCAGCAGTAATGCGGTTACGGCCTGCCCGCCTAGTGGCGCGGCAGGTCGTGGCGTGCCCCATGGAAAAACCCAGCTTTATTCCCGCAAGACCAGTTGAAGCACAGACGGGTGCGCGGGATGTCAAAATCGAGACATCCCGTGATTAACTAACGATCCGGCTTTCCCTGAAGACAGTATATGCACATGAAATTTTCTGGAAGCCATGCAGGCGCTGCTGACTGCGCCTGAAGGGGGGCAATACGCTTTTCGACCAGTCACCTACCCCTGACTACATTACATGAGCTGATCTTTATAAACTGCTTCAGACGGCCCCGATTCATGAAGAAGGCACCAAGCCTTTAACTTTAATAAAATCAGGACTGATGATTGTGCTGTGCCCTGTATATGCTAAACAGGGTTGCATATGCGAGCTTGGCGGAATGGTAGACGCACGAGACTTAAAATCTTGCGCCTGTAACTGGGCGTGCGGGTTCGAGTCCCGCAGTTCGCACCACAGACACCTGAAATGGCACGATTTTTCGGCTGAATGAGGGGCAAAGGCTGTCTTTGCTCCATCGTCTTTCCCCACAGAGGGAAGATTTTATGCTCCGCGTCCGAGGCACCACTTACCACTTCCGCCGTATCGTTCCCCCTACCCTGAGAGCAGCCTTAAACCGGCGGGAAATCTGGATTTCCCTGAAAACCGGCTACCAGAACGAAGTCCGTAAACGCGCTTCTTTGCTTCATGCCAGAACTACTGAACTGTTCATGCAGGTCCATTCTGCACTGGTAGAACCAGACGCTTTAAGCAGACTTGAGGGACTGCGGATTGCACTGCGGGATTTGCAGAGCGTGAACATGCCTTCATCTGCTCAGGAAACGGGGTCCGTGCCGGTGTCAGCACCGATGCCAAAACCTCAACGACAGAGCAAACAGGCCAAAACACCCAAAGCCCAGCCTTTGATGCTCTCCGGTGCCCTGAAACGCTTTGTCTTGGATAACCCCCATGCCAGCGCCGACACCAAGAAAGCCACACAACGGGCTGTAGAGCCATTTTTACAAGCGTTTGGAGATGCACCTGTATCCATCATAGGGGGCGAAAAGGCTGGAGCATTCCGAGACCTGCTGTTTTCCCTTCCGGCCTCACTGGGCAAACGTAAAAGCAGCCTTACCCTTGAAGAAGAGGCACTGAGGGCCAGAGAGGAAGGTCTGCCAATATTGAGTGGCAAGAGCGCCAAGAACCATATGATGCGCCTCTCCGCCCTGTGGAACCAGCCACACCAGCGCGAACAGGTCATACGCAACCCGTGGACTGGCTGGAATTTCGATAATGGACAAAAAACCATACGCAGAAGCTGGACAACAAAGGAACTCGCTTTGCTGGCCTCTGCCTCATGGCATAGCACGTCCGTGCCAGAAGAGACCTTTCGGCTGGTCACACTGATTGCAGCCTATTCGGGCATGAGGCTTGGTGAAATCTGCGCCTTGCGCAAAGAAGACCTCCAAAACATTGATGGTATCCCCTGCTTTATGGTCAGACCACATTCTGACGATGGCTGGTCACCAAAGACAGAAGCAGGCATCCGCATTATACCCATCCATTCAAAGTTGATCGAAGCAGGTCTTCCGGCCCTTAAGAATGTCGCTGACAAACCCTACCTCATTCCCGGTCTAGAAACTTCAAAACAGGGTGTCAGGGGCGCAGCAATGGGACGGGCTTTCTCATTACTCAAGACCCGGATTGGCCTGCCAGCAGAAATCATTTTTCACTCGTTCCGGCACACAGTCTCGACCCAGCTCAGAAATGCCAAAGCCGACATTCGAGAAATATGGATAGACCGACTTCTTGGCCATGAAGCCACCCATAAGAGCCAAGGGACAACCACCTATCTGACTGGCATTTCAACAGCCAACCTCAAGCAAACCATAGAGGCAATAAGCTACCCCGAAAGAGCCTTCAAAAAGGGAACGTTTTAAAAGGGAGCCAGCAGTGTTGAATGGCTACCCATTCAACATCTGGCAAGGGGGAAAAACCTCCCCCGTTACCCCCCTAAAGCATGGAAAAAACAAGAAATACTACAAATAAGCGCTTCTGTATTAAGATACCAATTCGACAGGAATTTTCTGTTTGTATAAAACAAAATTAATATTAGAAATCTTTCCGAAAGGTTGGTTATGTGGACGCCGTGGATAGGAAAAAACTATAGTGAAAGCCGTATTCTTCTCCTTGGAGAAAGTTGTTATGCCTATACAGAATACGTTGATGGCCCTTTGATGGAACCTCAACCTGACCACCCCATTAGGATGGTTGAAGGACTGTTAGAGCCGATTCCTGACGACAGCGCATTCATGTCAATGCTAACAAATGCCTTGACCAATCATGATTGTAATAGCGTTGAAAAACGACAAGCAGGCTGGAATCAAGTCGCATTTACAAATTACGTTCCGGTTTCTGTAGGAAACGCCGCCCGACAGAGACCTGATAAGCACGCTTGGAATTTAGCAAAATCTGAGTGGCCCGAGTTATTGGAAAAGCTCTCTCCTCGGCATGTTATTGTTTTAGGTCTAACGTGCTGGGATAATATTCCGAAAGGAAAAGCTATTCAGGATAACGCTTATTCAGGTCCCAACCGAAACCCTAGTGTCGAAGAGTTTATGTTAGAAAACGGACAATCTGTGCTTTGTTGGTGCCATTGGCATCCTGCTGCCGGGGCTTCATGGGAAAGCATACGTAACCTTATTTTGCATATAAAGAACAGATATCCAGAATAGCGCATTACCTTAAAAAAGGAATTTCACGGGGAAGATCATTGCTCTCCCCCTGACCAGTTTGCAAACCATCGAGACACAACGTGTCCGCTGGTTTGCACGGCTGGCTACCGTTTTCTATAATTCCACAATTTACCGTTAGAAAAGACTATTCTATTTCCAATAGATGGAGCAATTTTGACATATTTCATTCATTTCGAACTAAAGCTAACTGTCGCCGGAATTCAGCATCTGGAGTATCCCTTTTCCAAAAATTTATGAACCTTGCCACTACCTGTAAATTATCAGCTTCATAGTGACCGTTACTATCTATTCTGTCTAAAGACGGCATCAACTGTGGATCAGGTCCTTTTGGCTGCAATTCAAGACCCGTTATAGCGCATCTATGATGACTTTCTTCTAAAAGTTTTTTCAAGTATTTAATGAGATTCTCTTTATCAAATCTCAAATCTTTGTTTTTTATAGTGCGCTCAACTAATTGCCCATTAGAATTTTTTGTTGTTTGCTCTGCTTGGTCTGCCATAGACCAAATAGCTATGTCCCAAGCATTTTTATAATGGCCACTTTCATGGCGCTCTGCTTTTTCTGCCCACCACAATGCATCTAAAGTCCATGTATCAACGCTATATTGTTTGGCTAGCCCCAATAAAACTTCATTAATGACCTCATATTTTTGTCCAGTACTGGTGCCTCGTTCAAAGCTAGGCCACAGCCCTTTCTCTTTCATTTCACACTCACTGGTACTATTCCACACCCCATAATGGGCAGGATAAGCAACTAGTAAAATGGCTGTAAGGGTCGCATGCCCCACCCCTTGCAAGTCCTGTAAGCACTTATCTAACCTACGAGATAATAACTGACTTTCATCTACTAAAATGGATAATGCATGACGAAGATTATCCATATCTTCTGCCACCTTACGGCCAAGACGCTCAAGGCCACTCCAATGACAATTATACTGTATACTTAAAAATTTTAAGTAATCATCTTTTTTTATCTCTGATGGCTGACGAAAAATGGGGCCAAAATGGTTTAAAACGCCATCTCTCTTTTCAATAATGTGGCGAACGCTCGGAACACAAATAGCTTTTTCAAGATTAAAAACCATTATCTTTTTTCCTTAAAATCAACAGACATATACACGAACGACTTATATGGATTTTTTTTCTACTCGACCATATCCCCTTAACTGCCCCACGGGTTTACCCGCAGAGTGAACCCGCAGTCACCATATGAAGGATGATTTATCCTGAAATTATCATTATATTTCAATGAGTTACTTTGTTGGTTGCGACCGAGAAGAGCGGGTTCGAGTCCCGCAGCTCGCACCACAGATTACGTAAAACAGAACGGTTTTGGGGCCACCATCTTTTTCTGGGCTTTTTTGTGTCTTGTATGATTGATTCTTTGCGAACCAGCGGGCCGCAACAGGCGCGCTGGTTCGCATGCAACCTTAATTTTATATCAGCCAACCTGCTTGATGCGGGCAATCACTTTGTCAAAAGCCGTTTTGGCCTTTAAAAGCAGATCCAGAGTTTCACGATACTGCTTCATCCCGGCTTCAATATCGTCATCACCCAAGCCCGATGCCAGAACTTTCTGGTCGATTTTAACGGGCAGGAAGAAGCTCAGCTTTTTTTCTTCAAGTAAAAAACCGGTTCCACTGACCAGTTCCGCCAGTTCGGAAACTATCTTTTTCCATTGTCCGCGGCCGATCTGATCCTGCACAAATCGAATGCCAACCTTATCCTTCCCTAACTGGCAGAGTTGTGTGACGTAATAATTATCTTCGCTCTGGTCTTCAAAATCCGTCCATTCAAAAAAGGCACCCTCGGATTCTTCATCCTCAGGGTTGTACCACCCTTCTCCTTTCGGCGCGATCCACCAATTACCTTCGTCAATTTCTCCGGACCAGTTATTTTCATCTATCCATTTCTGGGTATTTTCATCAATGACACCATCAAGTGCATCACCAAGCATATGAAGGCGTGTTGCCGTCACCTCAAGGTCGGCAATATTCTCAACAAGAACCTGGTTTAGTTCGGGACTGTTCATTTCTTTTTCTCCTTAATGAAATTTCCGGATATGCTGAGCAAACTGCTGCGTGATGGCGCCATTAAAGCCACCCTTCGGGAATTGTGCCAAAATATCTGCTACATCACGCCAGGTCATGAGTGCTACTTCTTCAGGCGGATCAACCGGTGCAATGGTGCTCAGATAGAGAACCAGCCCGTGCCGCCTGCCGGTAATCTGTCGTTTTGCCTCGGCTACTTTCACGTAACGGGCCAGTTGCTGCCTGCCTTCGCGTGCCTGTATCTTGATCTCGATGAAAAGCACGAAATCATCGCCATCAACAGCAATATCAACACGCTCGGTTGTGCTGCCTGCGGGCCAGCACTCGGTCACGACCGATACAGTGTTCAGGTCTTTATCCAGACGGGGCCAGTGTGGATATCGATCCCCGGCCAGCCGCAACACATCACGGAGCAGGCGCGCGCCCCAGCCATGGGTGCCCTGCGGATCAAGCAGCCAGCCCAGGACCGCACTGTTACGGCCTTCATTATACTTCAGGCCAGCGACATCCCATATATT
This sequence comes from Komagataeibacter melomenusus, assembly GCF_013155395.1. Lineage (GTDB taxonomy): Bacteria > Pseudomonadota > Alphaproteobacteria > Acetobacterales > Acetobacteraceae > Komagataeibacter > Komagataeibacter melomenusus. The sequence continues at coordinate 8,217 of NZ_JABJWC010000003.1, forward strand.
AATCGCATCACCACGTTCCCATGCCTGATTATGCAAGGGCATAATAATATTGGTGAGTTCTCCAATACGTTCCGGCATAATATCTGGCACACAGAAGGAGACCAGATCATGCCTGCCGAGTAGAGGCCGCATGGTATTCAACAAAGCAGGCAGGCGGCGACAGAGCATTATATCATTATTTATGTCGATATTAATATTATTCATAATATATCCTTCTAAATTTATATAAATATTTAATATATGCAGGAGTAATTTTTATTATATTCTTATCTTAAACAAAAATATTTACCGTTATTGGTCATGTCTGCCGTGTGAAAATGGCATAAACCTGCTCCTGCCATTGCACTCAAAGACAGGATCGGCAGGCAACCGCGAACGGGCACCCGATATCAGCGCCCCGCCCCAGGCCACAGGTTTGCGTAATCTGTTCCGCTCATTGGCAGAAGCAACTCCCTCCGTGACATGAAAAGACCCTGTTTACTGGATGTTTTCCAGCCCCGAAGGACGCTTCAATGTGCTGGTCTGCATGCACCGCTCCCAGCCTGATACCGCCTCCACCGTGCTGGCGTCGCTACACCGGTTCATTGCAGGGCTGGCGCGCGAACAGGTGCGGCGGCACAAGCGGGCCCCTGATGCGCCAGCCTGTCTGGCCAGGGCATCAGGGCCATGAGCACATGGGCGCATGACGTACTCCAGCCGCTGGCACGGCAGAAGATCGCCCTTGCGCTTGATGAGGGCATCAGGCGCAATGACCGGCTTTTTGCCGGGGCGCTGAAACCGATCAGGGGCGTGCCGGACTGAATGATAAACACGTCACCCAGAACTTTTACAGGCGCGAATCCACCGGCTCGCTCTCCATGGCCAGCACGCCAAACACGCACTGGTGCACCTGCGACAGGGGCGCATGCGCCACGAACCGGTGCAGGGCTTCCAGCCCCAGCGCGAATTCGCGAATGGCCATGGAGCGTTTCTGGCCCGGATTGCGCCCTTTCAGCCGCACGAGATGTTCGGGCCGGTCATAATCGGGACCATAGATGATGCGCAGGTAATCGCGCCCGCGGCACTTGATGGCGGGCTGGATCAGGCCGCGCCTGCCGCGTGCCAGGAAATCCAGCGGCTTGACCACCATCCCCTCGCCGCCCGCCTCGGTCAGTTCCTCCCACCACGCAATGGCGGCGGCGCACTGTTCGGGGTCATTGAGGTCCACCAGCCGGTGGCGCGTGGCCATGACCAGTGGGCCGCCCGCCTCGGCCAGCCTGTGGGCCTGCTGCATGTGCCATGCATGGTCACGGTCGGCATGCACATGCCCCTCCGATGCCAGCAGGTGGAACGGCGCGATCCTGACACTGCCCAGCCCCTCGAACGGGGTGACGTAGCGGTTATAGGCATCGCGGTAGCGGAAGGCATCCTCCAGCCGCACGGCAGTAGTGGCCTGCAGGTCACCCACCGCCACGCCGCGCGCGCGTGCTGCGGCCAGGGCCTGTTCCGCGGCGGACAGGCTGGCAATGGCGGCAGCCCCCACCGGGGCGAACTGCGCATGCACCAGCCCTGCTGCCTTCATGTTCCACGGCATGGCCTCGACATCCCACAGCACCCAGTCGGTTGCCAGGTCATCCCACAGGCCGGCGGCGGTCATGGCGGCATCCATCTGGTGCAGCACGGCGGCCTCGATGGCGGGATCATCAAACAGGCGGCGGCCGGTGCGGGTGAGCACGATGCCACGCGCGCCGTCGCTTACGCCAAAGCGGCGGCCCGCAACATCGGGCGTGCGCGCGAGCACCACCAGCGCGCGCGATCCCATGTGTTTTTCCTCCACCATCACGGAGGCCACGCCGTTCTTGCGGTAATAGGCCAGCGCCTCCTCCGGGCGTTCCAGCCAGCCCTCCATCGCACTGGTCTCGGGGGGCGACATGGTGGGCGGCAGGTGAATGAGCCAGCGCGGATCCACCGCAAAGCGGCTCATGACCTCCAGCGCGGCGGCGGCGTTGTCGGGTGCAATGACGATGGTGCCGAGGTCGCGGGTCTCGACCGCCTGCCGGCCCAGCACATCGGCCACGTCGGGCATGGTGGCAGGGGGCTGGGCCTCGGGCGTGGTCGGGCCGCCAAGCGGGCGCAGTGGCTCGGCATAGGTCTCGCGCGCCTCTACGGCCACGAGTTCCATCTCGGGGTAGCGCAGGGCGGTCAGCTTGCCGCCAAAGCAGCAGCCGGTATCGATGCACAGCGTGCCGTTATGCCACTGCGCCTCCATGACCGGGGTGTGGCCGTACACCACCTTGGCCTGCCCCTTGTAATCGGCTGCCCAGTCATAGCGCACGGGCAGGCCGAAGCTGTCGATCTCGCCCGTGGTCTCGCCATACATGCAAAAGGCCCGCACTGCACCCGAGGCCCGGCCCTGCATCTCCTCCCTGATGCCTGCATGCGCCACGACCAGACGGCCTTCATCAAGCACGTAATGGCTGATCAGGCTGTCGAGCCAGGGGCGCAGGCTGGCCACGAAGGCAGGCGGTTCGGCCTCAAGCTGGTCTATGGTCTCGGCCAGGCCATGCGTGCGCTTGACCGCCTTGCCCGACAGGTAGCGCTTGAGCTTGTCATCATGGTTGCCCACCACCGCCAGCGCGTGGCCTGCCTCGACCATGGCGCGTACAATGCGCAGCACATCGGGGGTGTTGGGGCCACGATCGACCAGATCGCCCACAAACACCGCGCGGCGGCTCGCAGGCGGGGTGACCTGCACGGCTTTATCCTGCCAGGTTATGGTGTAGCCGAGCTTTTGCAGCAGGTCCTGCAGTTCATCGGCGCAGCCATGCACGTCGCCGATGATATCGAACGGGCCCTTGTCCTCACGCCGGTCGGTCCACAGGCGGGTGCGGGTGATGGTTACGGCATCGACCTCCGCCGCCGTGTGCAGCACATGGGTGTAGCGTATGCCCTCGCTGCGCATGCCGCGCAGGCCACGATGGAGATCACGCATCTGGCGGCTCACCACGCCCGCGCCAATGTCGCGGCCCGCGCGGGCCGCGTTGCGCGCCACGGCCACCGCCTCGGGCAGGTCGAACACGATCGCCACCACCAGCGCATGCGCCTCACGCGCCAGGGCTACCAGGCTCTTGCGGGCGGCAGGCTGCACGTTGGTGGCATCAATGACCGTAAGGCGGCGGTTTTTGAGCCGGGTGCGGGCCAGCGCATGCAGCATGGCAAAGGCATCGGGCGTTGCGGCCTGATCGCTTTCATCATCACAGACCCAGCCCCGCATCGCATCCGATGAAATGACTTCCGTGGGCCTGAAATGCCGCGCGGCAAAGCTGGACTTGCCCGTGCCCGAAGCGCCGACCAGCAGGACCAGCGCGAATTCCGGTATCTCGATCTTCATGACTCGTGTCCTGCCTGCGTAAAGAGCGCCATCTGCGTGGGCGCGCCGTGGGTGGGGTCAACTGGGCCAATGCCCTCGAACGCCACGGTGTAGCCATAAGCCTGCGCCACATCGCGCGCCCAGCGGCTGAAGGTGGCGCGGTCCCATTCAAAACGGTGGTCGGGGTGGCGCATGGCGTGGGCGGGCAGGTTGGCGAACAGGGCATTGTATTCCCTGTTGGGCGTGGTCACGATGACAATGCCGGGGCGGGCCTGGCCAAACAGAACCTGCTCGAAGGCGGGCAGGCGCTCGGCATCCATGTGCTCGATCACTTCAACCACGCAGGCGGCGTCAAACCCCTGCATGCGCCTGTCGCGATAGGTCAGCGCGCCCTGCATGAGGGTGATGCGCCTGCGCCTGATCTCGGGCATGTCATCAAGCCGCAGCCGCTGCGCCGCGCGGGCCAGCACATGCGGGGCGACATCCATGCCCACGATGCGGCTGAAATCGGGCACGGCAAGCAGGGCGCGCAGCAGGTCGCCCTCGCCACAGCCGCAATCAAGCACGCTCTGCACATGCAGGCGGCGCAAGGTCTCGACTACATGGGCGATGCGGGCATCCTGCAGGCGCAGGGGCGCCTCGAGCCGCTGTTCAGGCGCATCCGGCGCATCGGCATCCGCCGGGGCAGGCGCATCGGGCGCGGCCAGCCCGGCCTGCGCGCGCGTGACAAGCGCGCGGAACCCCTTGAGGGCACGGCGGATGATGAGATCGCGCTCGGGGTGGACATCAAGCCAGCCCGCGCCTTCGCGCAGCAGCTTTTCCACCTCGTCCTCGCCCACGTAATAATGCTTGCTGTTATCAAGCACCGGCACCAGCAGGAAAAGCTGCCGCAAAAGGGTGGACAGCCGCGCCCTGCCCCTGAGCGTAAAGGTGACGTAGGGGCTGTCACCCCATTCGGGGTGGGCGGGGTCGAGCACGATGGGCGTGGTGCTGACCTCGTAGCCCAGCGGCGTGAACAGGCGGGCGGCAAGGTCTGGCGGCCCGCGCACCGGCAGCGGGGTGATGGTGACCTCAAGCGGTATCTCGCTATCGGCCAGGTCCTGGCGCATGCGCGAGCGGCCCGACAGGGCGGTGCCGAGCAGGCGGCGCATGGCGGTCATCAGCAGCGACGAGGCGGCATAGGGCCGGTCATTGACATAACTGTCCTGCTGGCCCGTGGCGTGGCCGCGCCCGCGCACCAGGTCGATGGGGTCGATCTCGACCATGATGGCCGCCGTGCAGCGCGCTTCATCCGCCTGCGGATAGAACAGCGACGCCCGCCCCATCGAGAGTTGGAGTTGATGCACGTTATCAGGATGCTTCATGAGGAGAAAACCCAGATCCGTTGCGGGTACATGGGTGGTGGAAAGGCTCAGAAGCATCACGGACTCCAGTTACGGGCGCGCGCATGCAAAAAGGGGAGGAGCGTGATGCCCCGGCCCCCGCGCACAGGCACGATGGGGCCATACTTAATGCAACATTTTATTTCAGGACAAGGGTTTCAGGTATTTGCCAGCAATATACCTGACAAAATATGCCCATTATAAGTATTTGCTACACAACTTTCCTGAAGCCTTAACCGCATGGCATCATGCAGGACATAAAGGTTCCTGGTGGCGCTGTTTTCAAAAAAGCTTCAGGCAAACGCCACCCCATGATTACCCATTGCCGGTTCAGTCGCGATAACCGGGCTGTTCGCGGTCCAGCTTGCGCCGCAGCGCCTGCCAGATCAGGCGGCCTTCATCGGGGTCATCCTCAAACTGCCCCCGCGCGCGCAGGATCTGCGCCTTGGAGGGGATATGCAAAGGCACGCCCGTGGACTGCGCGGCAACCTGGATACGGCAGGACTGCTCAAGGTAGTACATGCGGTAGAAAGCCTGCGCGACGGTGGTGCCCACGGTGAGCAATCCATGGTTTTGCAGGATCAGCGCATTGCGGGTGCCAAGGTCGCGCACAAGGCGCTCGCGTTCGCTCAGGTTGTCATCAGCGGCAATCCCTTCATAGGGATGGAAACCCACGCGCTCATAAAATTCCATATTGATCTGGTTAAGCGGCAGGACGTTCTGCTCCTGCGCGGCCACCACCATGCCCGCGAGCGTGTGCGTGTGCATGACGCAGGCCGCATCGGGCCTGCTGCGGTGGATGGCAGAATGGATGACAAACCCAGCCGGGTTGATCGGCCATGACGTGTCCTGCCGGGGCAGGCCATCGGCATCGACCACCACCAGCGAACTTGCGGTAATCTCCTCAAACAGGAAGCCATAGGGATTGACCAGATAAGCATGCGCACGCCCCGGCAACCTGACCGAAAGATGGGTATAGACAAGGTCGGTCATGTCAAAAAGCGCCATGAGCCGGTAAGCGGCGGCCAGATCCTCACGCAGGGCCTGTTCGGTCGGGGCGGTGGAGGGCGCGGGCGAAAGGGAAGACATGATTGCTGGATATTCCTTACTATGGCAGGCATGCTGCGTCTTATGGGGCATGGAATGCCGCAGCCCGACCCATGCGATACGACGCAATGATTACCGACTGCCCGGCGCGCGTAAACATGAAATCTTCAAAGTAAGCTTCAGGCAGAATTTCAAACCAGGCCTGAAAAGGCTGTTGATGAAAAAGCAAGGTTTCGGGGAACGTCCTCCGAAGCTTTCTGAAAAGAGCTTCGGCAAGAAATTTTATGATTCCAGTTGATTACCGGATTCCCTTTTGCAAAAAATTTTTGTGAACATGTTTTGAAATATACGAAACGGTAGAAAATGAACATTTTTTACCTGTAATTTTTTAAAAAATTTGGTGCTGTTATAAATATTTTGAAAAAATATCTGCCTTGAATTTTCTTATTATTTGAATTTGTGCGTAAATATACTCCATCATGACTGCCACTCCATGGCAGGCAGAAACGCTTTCCTCCCCCATCATTACGGTTTATGGATAATGACGACAACAAACCAGACAGGCCCCACAGCGCAGTAACGCACCTCACGGGAAAGCAGTGCATTCATGCCCTCTATTTGGTGGATCGGTTTTGCATGACCCGGCACGCTCCCCCCCTGGCGGCCAGGGCCGCTGCCCCGCGCGGCACCGCCACGCGCCGCAAGGCGGATGGTTTTCACGGACAGGTTGCCGAGGTAGACCTGCGGCAGTTGCGCGTGTTCCGCACCGTGGCCGAGCATGGCGGTTTTGCCGCAGCCGAAGTGGCGCTGGGCAAGAGCAAGTCCTCCATCAGCATCGACATCGCAGCGCTTGAAAACCGGCTTGGCCTGCGGCTGTGCACGCGCGGGCGCAGCGGGTTTGCCCTGACCGCCGAAGGGCGCATGGTGCTTGAGGCGACCGAGGCCCTGTTTGCCGATATCGCGCACTTCCAGCAGCGCATCAACGAGGCCAGCGGCACATTGACGGGGCGCTTTTGCCTGTACGTGCCCGACAATATCCAGATCCATGGTGAAACGGTGCTGGTGCGCGCCATTGAAACCTTCACCACCCGCCACCCGGCAGTGTTCATGGATATCCGCTCCACCTCCGCGCGTGAGGTGGAATTTGCCGTGCTCAACGGACAGGCCTGCGCCGGAATCACCCTGAACCCGCGCCACGCGCCCGATGTACAGGCCACGGCCCTGTTCCATGAGGAACTGCACCTGTTCTGTGGCAGGCGCCACCCGCTGTTCAACACGCCTGAAAGCGAGATCACGCCCGCCATTCTGGCCGGGCAGCGCATGATTACGGTCTCGGGCGCCGCCACCTCGCCCATGTGGGACAGGCTGCGCCCACACCTGACCTTTGCCGCAGCGGCGGAAAATGTCGATTCACGCGCCCTGCTGATCCTGTCAGGCAATTACATCGGTTTCCTGCCCCAGCCCTTTGCCCAGCCGCTGGTGCATGACGGGCTGCTGCGCCGCATCGTGCTTGACGGCCTGCAGCTTGAAACCAGCTTCTATTTCCTGGCTCGCCCCAACCCCGAGACGGGCCTCATGCTCGATACGTTCCGTGCCATTCTGGAAGAGGCCTGCTGAAACTGGCCGCCACCCGCGAGGAGCCCCGCATGACCCCTGTGATGGCACGGTTGAGGTGCCTGCGCGCCATGCGCATCGTGGTGGTAGGCCTTGCCGCCATGCTGGCGGGCGCGGGCATGGCGCGGGCGGACGCGCAGCCACCCCTGCCCGGCTTCATCCATGATAGCGCGCTGACGGTCTGCACCAACCCCACCCTGCCCCCCATGACCTTCGTCAACGGCACCGACATGCAGGCGGTGGACGGCATCGACATGGATCTCGCCCACGCCCTGGCGGCCTACTGGCACGTGACGCTGGCCGTCACGACCATGGATTTTACCGGCCTGTTCCCCAGCCTTGCCGCAGGGCGCTGCGGGGTGGTGGCAAGCGGCATCATCGAACTGCCGCAGCGCGAACGCAATTTTGATGCCGTGGCCTATCAGGATACGGCGCTGGTCATCGTGGCGCGCGCGGGCACCCGCCCCTTAAGCAGCATGGCAGACCTGTCGGGCCGGAAAGTGGCCGTGCAGGCCGGCACCAGCTACAGCGCGCGCCTGGCACAGGAGAACGAGGCGCTGGTGGCAACAGGCCACGCGCCGATGCTCATCGCCCAATACCCCACCGAGGAGGAGGTGGTGCAGCAGGTGCTGATCGGGCGCGCCTTCGCGCTGGCCAGCCAGGATGTGGAACTGGCCTACCGGCGCGAACAGTTGCACGGCAAGGTGGGCGTGATCTTTACGCCCCCTTACCCCGAATACCGGCATTTTGCGCTTTATATCCGCAAGAATGCCCAGGACCGGGCGCTGCTGGAACAGGCCATTGCGACCCTGCGCGAGAACGGGCAGATGGCCGCGATCGAGAAGAAATGGGCCATAACGTCCGATGCCGCGCAGGCGCTGGGGGCCAGCGCACCGGCTTCAGCCTTTCGCTGGAGCACGTTTTTTGGCGCCCTGACATCAGCCGCCTTCATGCGGGGGGCATTCATTACGCTGGCTGTCGCCGTACTGTCGCATCTGACCGCCATTGCCCTCTCGATTCCGCTGGCGCTGGTGCTGAACGGACGGGACTCCATGCTCAGGACGGGGATCAAGCTCTATGTCGCGCTGTTCCGTGGTGCGCCAACCCTGCTGCAACTGCTGTTCATCTGGAACGCCCTGCCCCAGTTCCTGCCGTTCTTCCGCGAGGCATGGTTCACGCCCTTTCTCGCCACATGGCTGGCGCTTTCAATCAATGAATCCGCCTATCAGGTCGAGATCAACCGCGCCGCACTCACAGCCATAGATCCCGCCCAGGCGCTGGCGGGCAATGCGCTGGGCCTGTCGCGCGGGCAGGTCTACCGTCATGTCATCTTTCCGCAGGCGCTGCGCATCGCACTGCCGCCCACCATCAATGCCTTCATCACCCTGCTCAAGACCACCTCGCTCGCCTCTGTCATCTCGGTGCAGGAATTGCTGGCGGTCACCCAGATTCAGGTTGCGCGCACGTTCGAGTTTACCGAGTATTATGCTGCGGCACTGGTTTACTACCTGGCCATGGTCTTCTTCTTCCTGCTGGTGCAAAAACGTGTGGAACGCCGTTTTGCATGGGCAGACCAGTACAGGGCGGGCACGCATGACTCCTGATCCCGCCGCCGTGCTGTCCATCCGCAACCTGAGCAAGCTGTACAAGGATTTCATTGCCCTTGACCGCATCAACCTTGACGTGCGGCGCGGCGAGAAGGTCGTGGTGCTCGGGCCATCGGGCTCGGGCAAGTCAACGCTGATCCGCTGCCTCAACCGCATCGAACCCCATGACAGCGGCTCGCTGCACATCAATGGCCAGGCCATTACCGCCAGGACCGACCTGATCCGGCTGCGCGCCCTCGTGGGGCTGGTGTTCCAGAACTATAACCTGTTCCCGCATCTGAGCGTGCTCGACAACTGCACGCTCGCCCCCCGCCTGGTGCGCAGGATGCCGCGCGCGCAGGCGGAAGCACTGGCCATGCGCTTTTTGCAGCAGGTCAATATTGCCGGGCAGGCGCGCAAATACCCCATCCAGCTTTCCGGCGGGCAGCAGCAGCGCGTGGCCATTGCGCGCGCGCTGTGCATGCAGCCCGAAATCATGCTGTTTGACGAACCGACCGCAGCCCTCGACCCCGAGGCCGTATCCGGCGTGGCCACGATCATGAACGACCTTGCGGCCCAGGGCATCACCATGCTGTGCGTCACGCATGAAATGCGCTTTGCACGCCATGTTGCCGATCTCATCGTGTTCATGGATCAGGGCCGCATCATGGAAATCACGCCACCCGAACAGTTTTTCACCAACCCGCAGACCCAGCGGGCACAGGATTTCCTGAACCAGATGATTGGCTGAAAGAATAAAAGTCTTTGGTGAAGCTTTTTTCAAAAAGCTTCCAAGAACGCCGCCTTTTTGAAAAAAGGCGGCACCCAAAAACTTTTTATTATTAAAGGATTTTTTGCAGGATTGGCTTTTCATACTCCCATGAAAAAAGGAGCCTTGCGGCTCCCTTTCCCATAACTCTGAACAGGTCTGTCGTGGTTATGACCAGCGCCAGTTCCTGACTTCGGGCAGGTCCTGCCCGTACTGCGCCACATAGCGCGTGTGCTCGACCAGCTTGTCGCTGATCGCCTCGTTGGCATAGGCCGCCTTTTCCGCAAGGCCCGGCACGCGGCGGATCACGTTCTGCACCAGATGGAAGCGGTCGAGGTTGTTGCGCACCGTCATATCGAACGGCGTGGTGGTGGACCCTTCCTCGCGGTAGCCATGCACGTGGAAGTTACGGCAGTTGGTGCGCTTGTAGATCAGCTTGTGGATCAGCGCCGGATAGCCGTGAAAGGCGAAGATGACCGGCCTGTCGGTGGTGAACAGGCTGTCGAACACATAATCCTCCAGCCCGTCAGGGTGCTGGCTGCGCGATTCAAGCGTGAGCAGGTCCACCACGTTGATCACGCGGATCTTGAGGTCAGGCAGGTGCTTGTTGAGCAACTGCACGGCCGCCAGTGTCTCGATGGTCGGCACGTCGCCCGCGCAGGCCATGACCACATCGGGCTCGCCGCCCTTGTCGTTGCTGGCCCATTCCCAGATGCCGATGCCCTTGGCGCAGTGGGCGATGGCGGAGTCCATGTCCAGCCATTGCGGCTCGGGCTGCTTGCCCGCCACGATCACGTTCACCCGGTCGCGGCTTTCAAGGCAGGCTTTGGCCGTGCACAGCAGGGTATTGGCATCGGGCGGCAGGAACACCCGCACCGTCTTGGCCTTCTTGTTGAGCACATGGTCAATGAAGCCGGGGTCCTGGTGGCTGAAGCCGTTATGGTCCTGCCGCCACACATGCGAGGTGAGCAGGTAGTTCAGCGATGCGATCGGCGCGCGCCATGCAACCTCATCCGCCTGCTTGATCCACTTGGCATGCTGGTTGACCATGGAATCCACAATGTGGATGAACGCCTCATAGCATGACATGAAGCCGTGCCGCCCGGTCAGCAGGTAGCCTTCCAGCCAGCCCTGGCAGGTATGCTCGCTCAGGATTTCCATCACGTGGCCATCAACGGCCAGATGGTCGTCATAATCGAAGGTCTCGGCGTTCCAGGCGCGGTTGGTTACATCCAGCACCGCGTTGAGGCGGTTGGAGTTGTTTTCATCAGGGGCCAGCACGCGGAAGTTACGCGCGGGCAGGTTTTCCTTCATCACGTCGCGCAGCCATGTGCCCAGCACGCGCGTGCCCTCGCCCAGCGCGTGGCCGGGTGATTCCACCGTTACGGCATAGTCCGTCACATCCGGCAGGCGCAGGTCGCGGCGCAGCAGGCCGCCATTGGCGTGCGGGTTCGCACTCATGCGCAGGTCGCCCTTGGGGGCAAGGGCCGCGATTTCGGGCATCAGGGTGCCGTTTTCGTCAAACAGTTCTTCAGGCTTATAGCTGTGCAGCCATTCATCGAGCAGCTTGAGGTGGGCGGGGTTGGTCATGTCGGTAATGGGCACCTGATGGGCGCGCCAGTAACCCTCCGTGCGCAGGCCGTCCACCGTCTTGGGGCAGGTCCAGCCCTTGGGGGTGCGCATGATGATCATGGGCCAGGCCGGGCGCGTGGTGTCGTTCTTCTCGCGCGCGGCTTTCTGGATCTCCGCGATCCTGGCAAAGGCGGTGTCCATCGCCACGGCCATCTTCTGGTGCATGAGGTCCGGGTCGTGGCCTTCCACCACGATCGGCTCATAGCCGTAGCCCCTGAACAGGCTGGTCAGTTCATCGGGCGAGATGCGGGCCAGCACCGTGGGGTTGGCGATCTTGTAGCCATTGAGGTGCAGGATCGGCAGCACCGCGCCATCGGTTTTGGGGTCGAGGAACTTGTTGCTGTGCCATGACGTGGCCATCGGCCCGGTCTCGGCCTCGCCATCACCCACCACGCAGGCCACGACCAGATCGGGGTTGTCGAACGCCGCACCATAGGCATGCGAGAGCGAATAGCCCAGTTCGCCACCTTCATTGATCGAACCCGGCGTGGTGGGGGCCGCATGGCTGGGAATGCCACCGGGGAAGGAGAACTGCTTGACCAGCTTCGCCAGCCCGTCCGCATCCTGCGTCACTTCGGGGAAGTATTCGGTGTACGTGCCTTCAAGGTAGGTGCTGGCCACCACACCCGGCGCCCCGTGGCCGGGGCCTGCCACGAACAGGATGCTGCGATCCTGTTCGCGGATGATGCGGTTGAGGTGCAGGTACAGGAAGTTCAGCCCCGGCGTGGTGCCCCAGTGCCCCAGCAGGCGCGGCTTGGTGTGCTCGAGCTTGAGCGGCTCGCGCAGCAGCGGATTGGCCAGCAGGTAGATCTGGGCAATCGAGAGGTAATTGGCTGCGTGCCACCATTTGTTGAACAGCGCGACATCCGCCGTGGAAAGCGGGGTTGCGGAGGGGGTTTCACTCATTTCCGTTCCTTCCAGAATGGTCCGTTCCTGCCCGGCCTCAGCCCAGACATATCAGCACGTGGCGGCGGATTGTCGTTTCCTCGTCGGTGGGGATCACCCGCACCTCCACGGCACTCTCCGGCGTACTGATGATTTCGTGGTGCGCGGCATTGGCCGCCGCATCAAGGCGGATGCCCGCCCAGCCCAGCCGCGCGCACACGGCGGCGCGGATGATGGCGTCATGCTCGCCAATGCCTGCGGTAAACACCAGCCCGTCCAGCCCCTGCAGGGCCGCCATCATGCCGCCCGCCTGCTGGGCGAAGCGGTAGACAAACAGGTCGAGCGCCTGTGTCACCGCGGCGCTGACGCCCGCCTTGGCATGCAGGTCGCGCATATCGGCCGAAACGCCGGACACGCCCAGCAGGCCGGAGCGGTGATAAAGGATATTCTCGATCTCGGCCGCACCCAGCCCTTCTTCCTTGAGCATGTACAGGATCACGCCGGGGTCGAGATGCCCGCACCGTGTGCCCATGACCAGCCCGTCCAGCACCGAAAAGCCCATGGTGGTGTCGATGCTGCGCCCGGCATTGAGCGCGCACAGGCTGCCCCCGCTGCCGATATGGGCGACAAGCGTGCGCCCGTTGGCCAGATGTGGCGCGCGATCGCGCAGGGCGGAGGCGATATATTCATATGACAGGCCATGAAACCCGTAGCGCCGCACGCCGCGCGCCGCATAGTCACGCGGCAGGGCCTGCGCCTGCGCCACGGCAGGCAGGGTGTGGTGGAAGCCGGTATCGAAACACGCCACCTGCGGCAGGTCGGGATACTGGGCCAGCAGCGCGCGGATGGGGGCAAGGCTGCCGGGCTGGTGCAGGGGCGCAAATGGCGTCAGCGCCGCAAGCCGCGCCAGCACATCGGGCGTAATGCGCACGGGGGCGATGAAGTCAGGCCCGCCATGCACCACGCGGTGCCCCACGGCCATGAGGTCCACGCTGCCAAGCTGCCGGCCCACCCATGCCATGAGGGTAGCCATGGGAGCCTGGTGCGCCCTGTCGAGGTTTGCGCCATCGGCGGTGGGGGCCCATGTCTCGTCCACCAGCACGCGGCCAGCAGCGTCATGGGCGACAAAATGCGGGTGGCTGCCGATTCCCTCAAGCTCGCCCGAGGCGAGGCGATGGCTCGGAGAGGCCGCCGTCTCGCCTTTTTCGATGGCGAAGAGGGCAAATTTCAGGCTGGATGAACCTGCGTTGAGTGCGAGCACCGCCCGTGTCATGCCTCTCTCCCTCCTACGTGCCAAGAACCGGCAGCATGTCACGCCCATCTGCCGGGCGTGACATTGATGCGAATCAATTGGCTACCCCCAGCCTAACCCAAAGCAGGCAGGAGAACAGCTATTGCGCCACATGGCGCCTGCGCGCCACGCAGGAGGCCCAATGGTGGGGAAGGATAAAAGTTTTTCCCACCCGCAGCAGAATCAGGGAGAGATGCCGGATACCAAGACCGGAAAGGTTTTCCTGTGCCGCCTTTTTTCAAAAAGGCTTCAGACTTCAAAGCTTTTTGAAAAAAGCTTTACCAAAAACTTTTCCCTGACAGGCCACGTCAGCCAAAGCGCCGCGCCAGAACCGCCCGGGCTGCTGTCCGCGCCAGCCCGGCATCACGCCCCACGCGGATCAGGGCCGGAATCTGGAACGGATTGCACACGATGCTGCGGGCCAGTGCGCCCACCGCAAGGCTGCCATCAGGGCGCAGCGCCACCACGGCGGCAGGCGGCAGGGTGCGGTCTGCGGGGTCGCACACCACGCGCAGCACGGCGAAGGGCACCTTGCGGGCGGCAGCCATTTCCGCCACCACGCCGCTTTCCATGTCCAGCGCCACGCATCCCGTCTCGCGGTACAGCGCCATCTTGCGGGTGGCGGCGGTTACGATCACATCGCTGTGCAGCAGGTCGCCGCCCACCACATCCGCCCGGTCCGCCCCGAGCCATGACAGCAGCGCCGGGGCGGCAGGCAGGCGCTCGCCATTGACCAGCACATTATGCGGCACGACCACGGCACCGGGCTGCAACGCCGGGTCAAGCCCCGCCGCCAGCCCGAAGGAGAGCAGCGCGTCCACCCCGCCTTCAAGCAGGTCAAGCACCGCCTGCCGCGCGCCCGACAGGGTCGCGCCACTCAGGCCAATACGGGCATGGGGCAGGAAGGGGCGAATGAGGGCGGCTTCCGCCTCCATGCCCACCACGATGCCCAACCGGGAAAACGGAGAGACTGCTGTGCTACCGGACATATTGATGGATCTCCCTGCGATTATCACAAGCCATAGCCGGGGCGGACCACCTGCACGCCACGCGCAGGCCCCGGCAGTACACAACACGACCCTGAGCCCCGGGCACACCGCCCCGCCACCCGGCTGAACCCAAGCGTGCCGTACGGTGCCCGCCCCTCTTTGCCGCGCCATGTGCGGACGGGAGGGAAACCTCCGCCCAACTGGCCCGACAGAGGCGCAAGGCCGTGCCTGCCCCGGTCGTCATGGCCATTATGTGCCGTTGCCGTCGTGGCGGCGCAGGCCGGTTGGCCGCCTGGCGTGCCTCATCCCGGTCGGCCCGGCACGCCCTTGCGGGCATGCACCGCGCGCGCCGCCGCAGCCCCCGAGCGGATCGCGCCCTCGATGGTGGCGGGCAGGCCCGTGGCGGTCCAGTCCCCTGCCAGCAGCAGGTTGGGCAGCATGGTCTGCGTGCCAGGGCGCAGGCGGTCCTGCGCGGGCGTTGCGGCAAAGGTGGCGCGCTTTTCACGCACGATGCGCAGCGGCGGCAGGGCCACCGGCAGCGGCGCGGTGGCCGCGGGATCGATGGCGGCACGCACCTCGTTCCAGATCAGCGGCGCCAGTTCATCAAGGTCACGCCCGGCGTAGCGGTTGGCGGCGCTGACCGTGACCGACAGGATGCGGTCCTTGGCGAACACCCATTCACTAATGCCGCCCACCACGCCAATAAAGCGCGCCTGCGCCAGCCCGCCAGTCAGCACCGGCGCCTGCGGCAGCAGGAAATGCACGTTGAGGATCGCCTCGAACGCGTCCGGCGCGCTGAAGCCGGGCAGGTCCGCCAGCAGGCCGGATGCCACGGGGGCGGGAACAGCCATGATGACCGTATCGTCGGGGCTGATTTCAATGCGTTCGGTACCCAGCAGCAGCGCCGTGACCGGGCCACCACGGGTGAATTCGACCGCACTGACCCGGCTGCCCGTGCGCACCTGCGCCCTGAGCACGGCCAGATGGGCAAGGGCGGGGTCCACAAAACTTTCCGAAAGGCCAATGGCGGGGAAGCGCGGCAGGCAGTTGCGCCCGCCACGGGCCAGGCTTTCCTTCACCACCGCGCCCAGCAGGGCGGCACTGCCGGTATCGGGCATGGTGTTGAGCACCGATATGGCAAACGGCTCGAGCAGGCGGCGCGACAGGCTGCCTGCGGGCAGGCAGTCCGCCACCACCATGTCGGGCGTGGCCTCCATCAGCGCCAGCAGGCCACGCAGTTCGGCCAGCCGCATGCCCGGCACGCGCCTGCGCCTTGACAGCACCCATAGCGGCACCCGCCCGCGCGAGAGGTCGAGCGTCCAGCGCAGCCGGTCGGCCAGGTCAATGAACGGAAAGACCGGGCGCTGCGGCCCCACCAGCGTATCCTGCGCCCCGATCAGGCCCAGATAGCGATACACCGCCGGGTTGCCCGACAGCAGCAGGTGGTTGCCGTTATCAATCCGGCAGTCAAGCTGCCGGTCATGATACGAGCGCGCCCGCCCGCCACAGGCCGGCCCCGCCTCGTACACCGTGACCTGCTCGCTGCCACCCGCCAGTTCAACGGCGGCGGACAGGCCCGCAAGGCCCCCGCCAATGATATGGACATGCCCCGCCATGGTCTCAGCCCGCCAGCGCGCGCAGCGCGATCAGCACCTTGCGCGGGCGTGAGAGCGACACGCGCTTTTCTGGCGTGCCCCAGCCCTGGCGCTCCTGCGCGCCGAGAATGGCGGCATAGGTCGCCCCCATCAGCCGCGCGGGCCGCATGGCCGTGCGGTCGCACCGCGCCATGGCGGCGGCGGCGGCGCGGAAATGGTCATGCGCGCGGGCCGCAAGGATGCGCCCCACCTGCTCCAGCCGCGCGGCATGCACCACGGCGGATGGCTTGGGCGTGATGTTGAAACGCTCAAGCAGGTCACGCGGCAGGTAGAGGCGGCCAAGGCGGGCATCCTCGGCCACGTCGCGCAGGATGTTGGTGATCTGCAACGCACGGCCCAGATGATAGGCCACCTGGTCGGCTGCGGGCGAGGAATCGCCAAACACCCGCACCGAAAGCCGCCCCACGGCGGAGGCCACGCGGTCGCAGTACAGGTCGAATGTCGCCTCATCGGGGGCAACGACGGGACCGCGCGCATCCATTTCCATGCCGTCGATCACGTCATTGAAGTCCTGCTGGCGCAGGTCGAAGCGGCGGATGGTGGCCATGAGCACGCGATCGATGCCATCGCGTGCCTCACCGCCGTAGAGCCGGGCGATGCGGGCGCGCCATTCCTCGAGCCTGCGGCTCTTGTCCTCCGCCTCGCCCTCGTCATCAGCCACGTCATCGACAAGACGGCAGAAGGCATAGACGGCATACATGCCATACCGCCGGTCGGGCGGCAGGATACGCATGCCCTTGCCAAAGGACGTGCCCGACCGCACCACGATCTGCTCGACCTCGGCAAGGTCGGCCGCATCGCAGCCCAGTACAGGCGCCTCATCATGCCGCGCGCGCAAAAAACCCATTCCCGCGTGTTCCGTTCACTTTACGAATTAACAGTTGCGCCTGTTCTTAGCGGCAATCACCCCCAAGAACAAAATCACGCCCTATCAGACCAGCGTTCGCACGGCCCCCGCAAGGGCTGCGAGCACATCTGCGCGTGACAGCTTGACCCGGCCCGCCACCGGGTCTTCCCCGCGCAGCCGCGTGGCCAGCCGCTTTGACAGCCCCACGATCACGGCGGCCTCCATGCGCATGCGCCGGTCACGGATCAGGCCGGGCAGCAGGGAGGCGCGGCGGTTGAGTTCATCCACCCGGTCAAGCAGCTGGTTGAACACACGGCGCAGGCCGGGGCTGGCATGGCGGCCACGCAGGTCATCAATGCTGGCCCCCGCCTGCGCAAGCCACGGGCGCGGCAGGTAGCAGCGGTCGAGGTTGCGCAGGTCATCGGCGCAGTCCTGCAGGTGGTTGAGCACCTGCAATGCCGTGCACAGCGCATCCGACGGGCCGAACGTGCCCGCATCCTCGCCATGCAGCTCGAGCAGGAAGCGGCCCACGGGGTTGGCGGAATAGCGGCAGTATTCCTCCAGTTCCTCCCACGAATCGTAGCGGTTCTTCACCGCATCCTGCCGGAAGGCCACGATCAGGTCGGTGGCCGTAGTAGTGGGCACGCCCGTCTCGCGCAGGGTCTGGCCCACGCGCACCGCCGTCTGGGCATCGGCACGGTGGGGGGCGAGGCGCGTGCCATGCACCACCGCCTCCATCGCATCGAGGCGGGCGATCTTGGCGGGCGGATCAAGCTGGTCGGTATCGACGATATCGTCGATCACGCGGGCGAAATCATAATAGGCATGCACATGCGGGCGCAGCCTGCGGCTGATCAGCAGGGAGCCTACGGGAAAGTTTTCATCCCCGGCATCCTTGCCCGACGAGACATCCGCGCTGCCCCATACGTCCTGCTCATCCGTGTTCACCCTACGTCATCCCCCATGGTGCGGTTCATTACCGTTGCAGCACTCTCGCCGCGCATATGTGTCGAGATCGCGCCATCCGGTTCGGTATAGGCGCGGCTTTTCCAGACCACGCCCCGCCCCCGATGGTGATCGAGCGCCGAGCCGATGGTGGCCAGCGTATAGAACCCCGCAATGGCCGGCAGCAACAGCGCCCAGGCAGGCGACTGGCCAAACCGGCGCAGCGTGGGCGTGTAGGAGGCCATGGACAGCACCCATGCGCCCGCGCCGAGCAGGCAGGGCAGCCCGTGGGCGAGCAGCGCAAGCTGCATCGGCAGCATCCACACCAGCACCATGCCCAGCACCGTGCCCGCAAGCAGGAGGGGCGAATAGCCCAGTTGCACATAGGCCGTGCGCGCCACCATGCGCCAGATGTCGGACGGGTGCGGATAGGGCCGGATGGACCGGGCCAGGCAGCTATGGCCCAGATAGATCCGCCCCCCGCTATGCTTGACATGGGCGGCCAGCGTGCAGTCATCGATCAGCGCGCCGCGCAGGCTCTCGATGCCGCCAATGCGCGCCAGTGCACTCCAGCGCACCAGCACCGTGCCGCCCGCAGCCCCCGCCACCCTGCTGCGCGGGTTGTTCACGCTGGCAAACGGATAGAGCAGCGCGAAGAAGAAAACGAACGCAGGCACCAGCATGCGCTCGGCGGGGCTGGCGCAGTTCAGTTCCACCATCTCCGAGACCTGATCGAGCCCGCCTGCCTGCGCCTTGGCTACCAGGGTCGAGACATGGCGCGGATCGTGGGTGATGTCGGCATCGGTCAGCAGCACGAAACCGCTGGAATCAGGAGCCAGTTCACGCGCGCGGGCCACGCCCTGGGCTACGGCCCACAGCTTGCCGCTCCACCCCGCAGGCCGCGCCTTGCCGGTCACCACGCTCAGCCGCCTGTGCGGGTCGGGCACGGCGCGCGCCAGCCGCCCGGTGCCATCGGTGCTGTTGTCATCAACCAGCACGACACGCAGCGCGCCGGGATAGTCCTGCGCCAGCAGCGAGCCGATGCAGGCCGCGACCGATGGCGCCTCATCACGCGCGGGCACCACCACGCACACATCGGGGCAGGTGGCCGGATCAAGCTGGCCGCCTGCCACGGGGGCCAGCACCGGCCCCGCCTGCCAGAAGCGGCCATGACAGAAAATAAGCCCGAGCCAGATGACAACCGTCAGAATGGAAAGGGGAAGCAGAAGCATGGCCGGCGGCTCAATCCAGCATGCCGTGCTGGCGGAACCAGTCGATCGCGTCCGTCACCGCCTCACGCGCGGGGCGCGGGGCGTAGCCAAGTTCACGGATTGCCTTGTCCGACGAGAAGAACATCTTCTTGTGCGACATGGCCAGCATCTCACGCGTGACGCGCGGCGCAATGCCAAAAGCGCGGGACAGCCATTCGCTCGCCACCGCCACCGGCCAGATCACCGCCTGCGGCAGGCTGATGCGCGGGGGTGCGACGCCCGCGATCTCGGCGGTCATGGCAAACAGGTCGCGCAGCAGGTAGTTCTGCCCGCCCAGGATATATTTCTCGCCAATGCGCCCGCGCTCGAGTGCCAGGGCATGGCCCTCGGCCACGTCATCGACATGCACGATGTTCACGCCGGTATCGACATAGGCGGGCATGCGGCCTGCGGCACAATCAAGGATCATCTGGCCCGTGGGCGTGGGCTTGATGTCGCGCGGGCCGACGGGGGTGGAGGGGTTCACGATCACGGCAGGCAGCGCGCGCTCATGCACCAGGCGCAGCACTTCCTGCTCGGCGCGGTACTTGGAGCGCTTGTAGATACCGATCACGCCATGTTCATGCACCGGCGTTTCCTCATCGGAGATCGTGCCATCCCCGATCAGCCCCAGCGCCGCCACCGAGGAGCAGTACACGATCCGCTCGACCCCCGCCTTCTGCGCCGCCAGCATCAGGCCGCGCGTGCCTTCCACGTTGGCTACCATCATCGGCACCGGGTCGGGCACCCACAGCCGGTAATCCGCCGCGACATGGAACACGTAGCGGCAGCCCTTCACCGCCGCATCGAAGCTTTCGGGGGTGGAGAGATCGCCTTCCACCAGTTCGGCGGGCAGATCGCGCAGGTTGGTCAGGTCGCTGCCTTTGCGCACCATGAGCCTGAGCGTGTGGCCGCGCTCCACCAGATTGCGGGCAACGGCCGAGCCGACAAAACCGGTCGCACCGGTTACAAGGGTTGGGGCAGTCATGGTCTGAACGATCACTCCGTCAGGGGACAGAATTCACGATTGCGATACGGACTCGCAACCGGCGGGCGTTCCATTTATCCCGACACCTCCCGGTGGCGCCAGACCCTGCTGTAGTGTAAGTCAGGCAAAACCAGCCACGGCGGCATGAATTTTCCCCGGTGTCCTGACGCCAACAGACCAAGACGGATCTTTTTTGAGAAAGCTCACAATCCTGCTGGCCCTCCTCGGCCTGGCCCTGCTGACTGGCTGCACCGCCTGGTTCGGAGCCGGATCGGTGATGAAGGCCATCGTCTCCATCGGGGTGGTCGGGTTCATGGCGACCGTGGTGGCCCAGCTTGCAGTCGATGCAATACTGGGTCTTGCCTGGCACGCGGCTTGCCGGGACATTCCCTTCGTGCAACTGGTGGTGTCGCGCATGATCCGTGATGCAGCCGCCTCGTGCCTGCCGTTCTCGCAGCTTGGCGGCATGGTGCTGGGCATCCGCGCCACCTGCTCGAGCGACCTGTTCGCGCCACGTGGCAAGGGCCGCGCCATAGATGGCAGCGAGGCGGCCTGCGCCAACCTTGTTGACATCACCACCGAGGTGATGGGCCAGATCCTGTTCATCCTGACCGCCGTGCTGTGCCTCGTGGCCCACCAGCAGTCCAGCCCGTTCGCGCGCCCGGTCATCATCGGCCTCGTGCTGCTGACCCTGGGCATTGCGGGCTTTGTCTATACCCAGCGCCGGGGGGGCGACCTGCTCAAGCGCGCGGGCAAAATGCTGGGCCACAACATGGCCGCGCAGTGGCAGGATGCGATGCTGAGCAGCGCTGACAGCATACAGGAGCGCTTCGACGCCATCTGGTCGCATCCGCGCCGCATCATGGAGGGCGCGCTGCTGCATTACGTGGGCTGGCTGGGGAGTGCCGCCACGATCTGGGTGGCGTACTACTTCCTTGGCGCGCATCTGAGCTTTGGGGGCGCGGTTGCGATCGAGGGTGTTGCGTGCGGCATCATGTCCGTCTCGTTCCTCGTGCCCGCGGGGCTGGGCGTGCAGGAAGCGGCCTACATCACCCTTGGCTCGGCCTTTGGCATCGCACCTTCCATCTCGCTCGGCCTGTCACTGCTGCGGCGCGGGCGGG
This sequence comes from Komagataeibacter melomenusus, assembly GCF_013155395.1. Lineage (GTDB taxonomy): Bacteria > Pseudomonadota > Alphaproteobacteria > Acetobacterales > Acetobacteraceae > Komagataeibacter > Komagataeibacter melomenusus. The sequence goes on from NZ_JABJWC010000003.1 coordinate 29,567, forward strand.
AACTGGTCATCGGCATTCCCATGCTGCTTTTGTGGCAGGCCATGGAAATGCGGGCCCTGCGCCACAAGACCCCCGCACAGCCGGAAGAAGCCCCCGCCACCGTGCCTGCAAACAAGCCCGCCAAGCCCCCGCAGGACTGACAGCACCCCCTTTTGTCACACCCATAGCCAGACAGACCGCCCCATGACGGACAAGCCCGCCCCCCTGTTCGATACGCTGGTCATTATCGGCCCCGGCCTGATCGGCTCTTCCATCCTGCGCCGCGCGCATGCGGACCGGCGCATCGCGCGCAAACTGATCGCATGCGACATCAGCCCCAAAGTGCGCGCCCGCGTGGCGGAACTGGGCATTGCCGATGAGGTCGCAGCCGACCCGGCCACTGCCGTGCGCGATGCGGACTGCGTCATCATCTGCGTGCCGGTAGGGGCCATTGCCATGGTGGCCGCACAGGTGCTGCCCGCCATGAAAAAGGGCGCGATCCTGAGCGAGGTCGGCTCGGTCAAGGTGACGGTGATGGAGGCCATGGCCCCGCTGCTGGCCGCCTACCCCGACATTGCCTTCGTGCCCGCGCACCCGATGGCGGGCACGGAGTTCTCCGGCCCGGATGCCGGTTTCGCCACGCTGTTCGAGGACCGGTGGTGCCTGCTCACGCCGCCTGCGGGTACGCCGGCCACAGCCCTGGCCCGTGTCACGACCCTGTGGGAGATGATGGGCGCCCGCGTGCGCGACATGACGGTGGCGCACCATGACCGGGTCTGCGCCATTGTCAGCCACCTGCCGCACCTGCTGGCCTTTACCATATGCGGCACGGCGGATGACCTGGCGGATGAAACGCGCTCGGAAGTGCTGGATTTCGCGGCCTCGGGCTTTCGTGACTTCACGCGCATCGCGGCGTCCGACCCCACGATGTGGCGCGATATCTTCCTGAACAACCGCGAGGCGCTGCTCGACATGCTCGACCGCTTCATTGCCGATGCGCAGGCCATGGGCAACGCCATCCGCACCGGCAATGAGGATGTGATCGTCAGCCGCATCAAGCGCGGGCGCGCCATCCGCCGCAGCCTGATCGAGAACCGGCAGGCATGAAAAACCCTTTGGTAATAAAAGGATAATAGTTTTTGGGTGCCGCCTTTTTTCAAAAAGGCGGCGTTCTTTCGAAGCTTTTTGAAAAAAGCTTCACCAAAAACTTTTGTTCAGGTCAGCGTCGCCACGCGCAGCGTATTGGTACTGCCCGCAACCCCAAACGGCAGCCCCGCCACGATCACCACCGCCTCGCCCGCCACGCCATAGCCATCGCCTTTTGCCACGGCCAGCGCCTGGTCCACCACGCTCTCCACGGTATGGACCGGGGTTTCCTGCCCGACCGAGATCGCCTGCACGCCCCACGCCACCGCCAGCCTGCGGGCACTCTCGTCGGTGGGGGTCAGGCCAAGGATGGGGCAGGAAGGCCGCTCGCGCGCAATGCGCAGCGCCGTGCGGCCCGACAGGGTAAAGGCCACGATGGCGGCGGCATCGATCGTGGCCGCCACCTGCCGGGTTGCCGCGGCAATCGCGCCGGCGATGGCATGATCCGGCTCGGGGCTGGAGGTTTCCATCTGGCGGCGCCAGACTTCATCTTCCTCAACACGGCGCACGATGCGGTCCATGATCGCCACCGCCTCACGCGGGTAGGCGCCTACCGCCGTCTCGGCCGAGAGCATGACCGCATCCGCGCCATCGAACACCGCCGTCGCCACGTCGGAGGCCTCGGCGCGGGTGGGGGTGGGCGCGTGCACCATGCTCTCGAGCATCTGGGTCGCCACCACTACGGGGCGGCCAAGCTGGCGGGCGATGCGGATGATGCGCTTTTGGGCCAGCGGCACGCGCTCGGGCGGCAGTTCCACCCCCAGGTCGCCACGCGCCACCATCACCGCATCCGACAGGGCGATGATCTCGTGCAGGTTGTCCATCGCCTGCGGCTTTTCAAGCTTGGTCATGATCCAGGCCCGGCCACCAGCCAGCGCACGCGCCTCGCGCACGTCTGCGGCGCGCTGCACGAAGGACAGGCCGACATATTCAATGCCCAGGTCAAGCGCGAAGGCCATGTCCGCGCGGTCCTTGTCGGTCAGGGCGGGAATGGGCAGGACCACGTCGGGCACGTTCACGCCCTTGTGGTCCGATAGCGGGCCGCCCACCACCACCTCGGTCAGCAAAAAGTCGGGACCGCGTTCGCTCACACGCAGCGCCAGCTTGCCATCATCAAGCAGCAGCGTGCTGCCCAGCTGGGCTGCGGCAATGATTTCGGGGTGGGGCAGGCTCACGCGCTTTTCGTTGCCGGGTGCCGGGTCAAGATCGAGCCGGAAAGGCGCGCCCGGCGTAAGCTGCACCCTTCCATTGGCAAAACTGCCCACCCGCAGCTTGGGGCCCTGCACATCGGCCAGGATGCCGATGGGGCGGCCCAGCTCGGCCTCCACGTCACGGATGACCGCATGCCGGGCGGCGTGGTCTTCATGCGTGCCGTGGGAGAAATTGAGCCGGAAGACATCCACCCCCGCCACGGCCAGCGCGCGGATGGTGGCATGGTCGGCCGTGGCCGGGCCAAGGGTCGAGACGATCTTGGTCCGGCGCATGGCACGGTAGGGTGTATCCGGCATTTCTTTCTCCGCCTGTTCACGTCATTCTCAGGAAGGCGCTATGACCTCCTGCGGCAACAGCCCCCACATGGCGCTGCGCTCGATCCAGCCACTGTACTGCTTGACCGAGACCTTGCACCACGGCGTGCCCGCCTGGCACTGGCGCAGCGTGCCCACCACGCCGGGGCGCAGCACGGCCACCACGGCGGATGAGGTGTTGGCATCCGCATGCAGCATGACCGCGCCCTTGATGTCCGCCGCGTCGGCCACATCCGTCACATGGCCCACGATGCGGGTATCGGCCCGGCCAATCACGTCGGTCTCCTTGGCGGTGGGCTGGCCCACCTGCTGGGCATCACCCTGGGGGGGCAGTCCCGGTATGACAAACGTGCGGGTTCCCACCAGGGTTGCCTGATGGACCCAGCCCTTCTGCCCGTCCGAATCCTCGACAAGGCGCCACACATCGAATTCACGCTCGATTTTTACCGGCAGGCCCCGGCGGTGGTACACCCAGTCAATGGGGTAGCGCTGGCCCGGCCCGGTGCGCAGGTTGACCTCATCGGCGCGGAAGGCGGCAAAGCGCGGCAGGGGCAGGCCGGTCACGCTGCCCTTGGTGTTGTCAACCGGCGCCAGCGCCGCGGCATCCGCAGCCGGTGCGGGCGGCGGTGCAGGCGGCGCGTGGGCCGTGCTGGCCGCGACAGCCCCCGCGCCCGCCACGGCACCTGCGCCCACACCAGCGGCTACCGCTGCCGCATGGTGATGATGGCCCGCCGCATGCGCGGTTTTCCCGGCCTTTTCCCCGGCTTTTTTTCCCGCCGCCTTTGCGGTCTTGCCTGCTCCATGCACATGGGCATGGCCAAGGCTGGTGGCCGCCTTGTCAGCAGCCGCATGGGCGTGATGGTGGGTCGTGGCCGTTGCAGCCTGCACGGGGGCCGCCTCCATGCCCAGCACCGCCACGCAGGCTGCCAGATACCCCCACCGCCGGGTGCCACGCACGGGCGGCCTGCTGGCCGCCCGCGCAAGGAATTCATGCCGCACGCACTGCGCCATCGTGTTCTTCAATCCTTAAAGGGTTATGATCTGCCGCCCCCGGGCGGCTTCGAGAAAGGTGGGAATACCGGCCACCTGCACGCCATCGAGCAGCCGTTGCGGCGCAAGGTCGCACAGTTTCAGCGCGGCCTCGCACACCATGAGCGTCGCATCAAGTTCCATCACGGCTTCACGCAGCGTGTCCATGCCCGCGACACCGCGCGCGCGCACGCCCGCGTCATCCGCGGCATCATGCAGGCCACGCCAGTCACGCGCCAGCGCATGCACCCCCCGCCCGGCTGCAAACACGATGACCGGGCGACCAATGGCCAGCGCGCCCGCCGCCACCACAAAGGCATAATGGGCGCGGGCATAGGCGCCATCATAGAGCAGGATGGCCAGAGCCCCGTCATCACGCATCATGGTGCCACGCCTTCGGGCACGCCGCACCGGGCGGGAGTCGGCTCGTGATGGGCCGAGAGGTCATGAATGGTGGGGTGCGCGCCACACAGGGCGCAGTCAGGGTCGGGCGGGAGCGTAATGGTGTGAAAGCGCATGGCCAGCGCATCCCACACCAGCAGGCGGCCGGACAGGCTCTCGCCAATGCCGAGGATTTCCTTCAGCGCCTCGGTGGCCTGGAGCGTGCCCATGACCCCGGTCACGGCGCCGAACACGCCCGCCTCGGCGCAGGAGGGCACGGTGCCCGCGGGCGGCGCCTCGGGGTAGAGGCAGCGATAGCACGGGCCGCCGGGGCGGAAGGTGGAAAGCTGCCCCTCAAAGCGCAGCACGGCGGCGGAAACGAGGGTGCGCCCCTCCAGCGCGCAGGCATCGGCCACGAGGTAGCGGGTGGCGAAATTGTCGCTGCCATCGCACACAAGGTCGTATTGCCGCACCAGCGCGCGCGCATTGCCAGCCGCAAGCCGCACGTTATGACAATCGACCCGTGTTCCCGGATTGATCGCACGCATGGCGGTGGCTGCCGATTCGACCTTGGGCTGACCAACCCGGTCGGTCACATGGGCAATCTGGCGTTGCAGGTTCGACAGGTCCACCACGTCATCATCGACCAGCCCGATGCGCCCCACCCCGGCCGCCGCCAGGTAAAGGGCCACGGGCGAGCCCAGCCCCCCTGCGCCAATGACCAGAACACTGGCGTTTTTCAACGCTTCCTGCCCCGTGCCGCCCACCTCGGGCAGGAGGATGTGGCGCGCGTAGCGCTGGATCTCTTCGTGGGAAAAATTCATTCCTCTCTCCTGCCCCGCCCGTTGCCGCACCCCTGGCGGATACACCCTGCCCCACCGCGGCGCAGCCGGGAGAGACAGGCTTTTGATCACGATTACGTGAAAATTATGTCACGCAATCATGAAACCAATGCATGCCCGATATGTTTCCAGTATAAGCTCAAAGGGCAAGGTGAAACCATTTTGGGGGAGTATAAATCAATGTCTTATCTTTCCCGCATGGAAATTCCCGCCAGCCTGTCCACCCTGCGCCGCCAGCAGGCGCGGTGGGTGTGCGCCGGCACGCTGGCTGCCGCAACAACGCTGTATGCGGCCTCGCCTTTCTGCACGTTGTGGTCCATCACGTCAGCCATCCGCAGCCATGACATGGGCAGCCTCAACACCTGCCTCAAATGGGAATCGGTGCGCAACGGGCTCAAGACGCAGGTGGTCGATGACCTGATCGGCCCGCCCGTGGCCGATGATGAACTGCCAGCCTTCGGGTCATCCTTCGCCTCATCCGCCGCATCCAATGCGATTGATGAGGAAGTGCGCCCCGACAAGCTGGGCATGCTGGTCGATCACCTGATGCCGCATGAGCAGCAGCCCGCCACGGCGGGCACGATGCTGGCCATGCTGTGGCGCGTGCATGCGCATTTCATCCATCCGGGCGTGTTCGAGGCGAGCGTGATCATGCCCGGCCATGAGCACGAGACCCCGCTGCGATTGCAGATGCGCATCCACGCCTTCCAGTGGAAGATCCATCGAATCGACCTGCCCGCGCCCCCGCCGCAGCCCCTTGTCGAGGCATCGGCAGGCCCCGTGCCCGCGCCGCTGACACAGCCCTAGGCTGGCCAGGCCGCACGACAGGGCCGGAATGACGGGCCACGGTTCCTGAAGCTTTCTGAAAAAGCTTCACCAAAAACTTCTTTCTGTTTCCGGCGCTTACTTTGCGGGGGGAAGATCTTCTTCCAGCACGGTCATGTGGATGGCGTAGGACACTTCGCCCTCGTCTTCATCCCGATGGACGGTGCCCACCACTTCGCCATTGACCGCGAGTTCAACCGACAGCCCGGCACGCGGCGGCGCATTGACGGTAAGCCCCGGCGAGCCCAGCAGACGGCGCAGGCAGACCTGAAGACGCGAAAGTTCGGAAGAGGACATGGCACCCATGAAACGTCTGTTCTCCACAATGGCGAGACCCGCCAGAAACAACAATCCAGGGCCTTGTCCGCCCCCTTGGTCAACGCGCGTGGCAGGTCCGGTCAGGATCGCGCGGCTGCCCCGTGACACATGCGGGCATGGCCGCAGCCTATAAGCACATGTGCCCACCCCTGCAACCGGCGTGCCCATGATTTTCCCCATCCATGCCCCGTCCGCGCCACGATTGCGGTGTTTCCTCACCATAACGCAACACCAGTAAGAAGGGAGAACAAAGACCATGCGCCCCAGCACGTTTCCCCGGCTGATGCTGCTTGCAGCCCTGCTCGCCCCCACCATCGGGCTGACAGCACTTGCCGCCAGCCTGCCGCCTGCGGGCGCCCCCACCGAGGCCGGAATGGGCCTGAGCGCGCGCGCCCTCGCCCGCCAGTTGCATGAAGACGGGGCGGATGCGACCATAAAGGCGCTTGATGAGCGCAAGGCCTGGCCACAACTGCGCCGCGCCGTGGCCGCGGGCTGGTCGGGCTGGATCGAACTCGTACCCGAACTCATCACCCATACCGATGACCAGACGACGGCACGCCTGCGCACCGCGCTGCGCCTGGCCCTGCCGCGCAACCCGCGTGCCGTGCTGGCAGCGGTTGATCCGGGCAACGGGCCGCTGCTGGGCGCGGGGGCTTTGTGCACGCCCCATGGCATGACCGCGCACTGGCGCGCGACCAGCATCCGCGCGGTAAGCGACGTGCATGACATCCATCTCGCCCATCAGGCCGCCGATTGCCAGGCCGCCCTCGCGGCTGGCAGCACGGTTACTGGAAAGGCAAATAGCGGAACGTGACGTAGATGGTGTTGCCCCCCGTGGTGGGGGTGGCACCGTCGCCGCCCTTATAGGCGAATTTGCGCAGGTAGGTGTACTGCACGCCCGTCATGACCGCGCCATAGCCGCCCTGCAGCACATGCCACCAGCCGCCCACGGTCAGGTCGGCAATGGTGTGGGTCTGGGCATCGCAGCTGCCGCCGGTAATCAGTTCCACGTTGCAGCTGCTCAGCGCCAGGTCGTTCACGCCGTAGCCGTATTCGAAGCCATCACTGCCGGTATAGGTCCGCCTGCCCGCGCTCTCCACGCCGCCATAAAGATAGATCAGCAGGTTGGAGGTCGGGTGGCCGATCAGCCCCATGCTGCCGATGATCTCGGGAATGGGGGCGGGCGAGCCATTGGCCTTGAAGGTGGCATCGGGCAGCATGGCGGGGCCGTAGCGGCCAATGCCCTCGCCTGCCAGCACGTTGCCGGTAAACTGCAGGTAGCGTGGAATGACATGCACCGTCACGTCACCGCCCACGCCACCGGCAAAGGACACATGCTCGCGGATCGGGCCGCCCGGGGCCTGCCCCATCGCCTTGAACCAGCGCGCGAGGCCGTACACCTCGTAATGGGCGGGCTTGGTGTCGAGCGCGCCCTTGAGCACGATGTCGGGCGCCACGTCCATGCTGTATTTGGCATTGGGGTTGAGCATGCCCGAGCCCGCATTGTTGTAGAGCAGCGTGGTGCCCGACGAGGCGAGGGTATCATCATCCGTGCCGGTCATCATCGGGTGGTCGCCCGCGCTGCCTGATGCCGCATAGGCCACCTGCGGCGCCTCGAGCGAAAGGCCGAGCCACCATTTGCGCCCGAAATCCTTGATGAAGCGGATCTGCGGCACGCGCGTGAACACGATGCCGGGGATCTGGTTGTTATCGACCACCGGCGGTAGCTGCTCGTGGCGCGACAGCAGGCCCTGCGTGTAGCCCGTGGTCAGGCTCCATGCCTGCCCCGCCAGCACGTGGAAGCCCCATTTGGTGTTGCTGTAGGTCATGTACGCCTGGCGGATGCGCGGCGTGTAGCTGTTGGTCTGGTAGCTGTTGGCGGTGCCCGCGGCCCCGCCGAAATCGGTCTCGATATAGCCTGACAGCGTCTCGTCCTTGGTGGGCGAGCCCTGCAGCAGCACGCTCAGCCGGGTCAGCTGGGCAGACGGGCGGTACTCGCCGGTATGGGCATTGGGGCTGTTGGCGTAGGGGAATGCGCCCCAGCTCGTGGCGGGGCCGCTGGTCAGGTTCTTGCTGCGATAGATGTTCGAGAAATCGATGAAGCCGCCCAGCCGGACCGAAACCCCGCCAATGCGGAAGATGGGCGGCAGGCTGTCCACCCCGGTCTGGGTAATGGCCAGCGGGCTGGAGGAATCAAGGTCCAGCTTGGGCTGGCTGGGCACGATGGATTCGGTCATGGTGTTCTCGGCCGCTGCCGCCGCCTGCGCGTCATCTGACAGGGCGGGGCCGCCAATGGTCAGCCGCGACAGGTCGGGCATGGCCGTAATCTGGCCCGACGGGTTGGTGACCGACGTGCTGCTGGCACTCGAGCGCGGGCCTGAGCGCAGCGTGCGCCCTGCGAGCACATGCGTGCCCTCCGTCATGCCATGACGGGCCTCAAGCTGCTGCACCCGGCTGGCCAGGCGCTGCATCTCGGCATGGATGGCGCGGATCTCGGCCATGTCATCGGCCTGGGCCGCCGCGGGCGCCACCATGCCGCCAAGCATGACCATCAGCCCGCCAAGCACCATGCGGGGCCTGCCCACCCTGTCGGCCTGACACGAACAGCGGCCTTCTTTCCAACAGCAATCCATCAGCCTGGCGCGTCTGCCCCTGAAAACATGGTTGATAAAACCCTCACCCACACCCGCATGCCTGGGGGATACAGGAGGGATGGCGCATCCTATTATAGAAAAAACATTCAGCTGCTATGCATTAACTATTCTCATGCACGGCTTATATTCGCATGATTTCCTTTATTCCACACCATTCCCTGCTTTAATTCAAGGCCTCTACATGTGCCACGAAGGGAGTAACACGACATGACCGCACCCCGGCAGACCGGCTCCCCACCGCAGGAGGACCGGCCCCTTGCCGGCGCACCCCATCCCGACCATCCGCTGCACTGGAAGCTTTATGCGTGCGAGATGGTGGCGACGACGGTGCTCATGCTGTGCGGGATCGTGTCGGTTACGGTGCTGACCACGCCCTATACCCCTATTGGCCGCGCCCTTGCCCCCCACCCGCTGGCGCAGACCGCCTTGTGCGGGCTGTTCTTTGGCCTGTCGGGCACGGTGGCGGCGTTCACGCCGTTCGGGCGGGTGAGCGGGGCGCATGTCAGCCCTTCGGTCTCGCTGGCGTTCAGCCTTGCGGGGCGGTTGGGCATGATCGACCTGTGCGGCTACATCACAGCCCAGATGGTTGGCGCCTGCCTGGCCACGGTGCTGCTGGCGGGGCTGGGCCATGTCCTGCCGGCATGGGGGCAGATGGCACAGGCCTCGGCCTATGCCGCCACCATCCCGTTCCCGCATGTCTCGGTTCTGTGGCCACTGGCGACGGAACTGGTGCTGACCGTGCTGCTGGTGCTGATGATCTGCGCCCTTGCCGCCCATCCCACGCTGAAATGGCTCACGCCGTGGGCGGGCGGGCTGTTTTTCCTGGCGTGCAACCCCATCTCGGCTTGGCTGTCGGGCAACAGTTCCAACCTTGCGCGCAGCTTTGGCCCGGCGCTGGTTGCAGGGCAGTGGCAGTCTTTCTGGATCTATGCGCTCGGACCGTTCATGGGCGCGGCGCTGGCCATCGCCATCATCCGCTCGCGCCTGCTTGGCCGCATCGAGGTGGAAGAGGCGCGTGTGGTCAATTTCGGCCATCATGGCCGCATCCCCTCGCTGTTCCATCCCGGCCGCCACGCGAAGGCGCGCGAACAGGACACATTATAGTTCCCGGCACGGGGGATGGGTTGCAATCGGCACGAATTGTTCCCACTATCAGTGCCACTGAATACGAATCGGGGTGCTGCCCCGGTTTATCAGGCGTTCTCAGGGCGGGGCGAAATTCCCCACCGGCGGTAAGTGGTCCTGCATGCAGGCCCATAAGTCCGCGAGCGCCCGGTCGCGAAAGCGGGCGGGGTCAAGCAGATCCGGTGCAATTCCGGAACCGACGGTTACAGTCCGGATGAGAGAGAACGGAAACTATGGCCCTGCTTTCCCGCATGGAAGGCAGGCATGTGGTTTTACGCGCCCTGGGTCCGTCCAGATGGATGGAGTACTGTGTTTTGGACGCGTTGCCACAGGGTTCCCGCACCCCCGCCACGCAGGCCACTGACCTGCCGCCCGCCATTGCCCACGCCTTTCGCGCGGCGGTGGATGAAGCCGCGCGCCATGTGGGTGCCACCGCCCCCAACCCGCCCGTGGGCTGCGCCATCCTTGACGGCGAAGGCCACATCCTCGCCATCGGCGGCCACCACCGCGCAGGCACGCCGCATGCCGAGGTGCAGGCCATCAGCCAGTGCCGCGAGCGCGGCCTGCTGGCACGCGCGCAGACGGCGGTAGTCACCCTTGAGCCCTGCAATCACACCGGGCGCACCGGGCCGTGTTCACTGGCCCTCCTTGCAACGCCCATCCGCACGGTATGGATTGGCGTGCGCGACCCCAACCCGCATGTGGAAGGCGGCGGGGCCGACACGCTGCGCCAGCGCGGCTGCGACGTGCATGTGCTCCAGCCCGCAGGCCAGCAGGCCGCCATGCAGGCGCTGTGCCGCAGCCTGCTGGCCCCGTTCACTCACTTCATGCGCACCGGCCAGCCGTGGATCACGGTCAAGCAGGCGCTTGACGCCCATGGTTCCATGGTGCCGCCCGCGGGCCAGACCACCTTCACCGCTGCCGCCTCGCTCGACCTGGCGCACCGCCTGCGCCGGGCGACCGATGCGGTCATTACCGCCACCGGCACCATAAACGCCGACCGCCCCGGCCTGGACGTGCGCCGCGTGCCCGACCACCCGGGCCGTGCGCCGCGCATCCTCGCCATCTGCACCCGCACGGGCGAGGTGGATGAAGCCTACCTCACCGCAGCCCGCAACCGGGGCTTCACGGTGCAGGTCTGCACCGACATCGCCGCCCTGCCCGACATGCTCGGCCAGGCGGGGGTGACATGGGCCATGGTGGAGGCCGGCCCCGGGCTGCTGGCCGAAATCGATGCCCGCGGGCTGTGGCATGACTGGCTGAGCATAACCGCAGGCCCCGCTGGCACGGACCATTACGCCGTGCGCGTGCGCGAAGGCGACGCAACGCCGCTGCGCCTCTTCCCCGAACTGGCCGCCGCATAAGGAACAAGCATGTTTTCTGGCATTATCGAGCACCAGGGACAGGTCAGCGCCGCGCGGCGGCTTGACCGCGATCTGGACATAACGGTGGAAACCGGCATCACCGATCTGGCCCTTGGCGAGAGCATTGCCGTCAATGGCGTGTGCCTGACCGTGACCTCCTTCAACACGCAGGGCACGGCGACCTTCTTCATCAGTTCCGAGACGCTGGACCGCACGGCGCTGGGCCGCATCGGGGCCGGGCATACCGTCAACCTCGAACGCGCGGTAACACCTGCCACACGGCTGTCAGGCCATATCGTGCAGGGCCATGTCGATGGCACGGGCCGCCTGATCGCGGTGCGCGAGGAAGGCGAGGGGCGGCACATCACCTTCGCCATTCCCGCCCGGCTGCGCCGCTACCTGGTCGAGAAAGGCTCCATCACCATCGATGGCATCAGCCTGACCCTGAACGCAGTGGGCGCACCGGGCGAGGAAGGCTGTAGCGCGGACGAATTCCGCATCGCGCTGATGATCATCCCCCACACGTGGGAACACACCACCCTTGGCAGCCTGAAGCCAGGCGACGCCGTGAACATCGAAGTCGATGTCATTGCAAAATATGTGGAGAGCGTATGTCAGTATCGTTGATGCCCCCGGCACTGGCGCAGGCCGTGGAAACCATCCGCCGGGGCGGGATGATCATCCTTGTGGATGACGAGGACCGCGAGAACGAGGGCGACCTGGTCATGGCCGCGGAACTCATGACGCCAGAAGCCATGAACTTCATGGTGACCCACGCGCGCGGGCTGGTGTGCATGCCCATGTCGCCCGAGCGGATCACGCAGCTCAACCTGCCCATGATGACACAGGTGAACACCTGCCCGCGCGGCACGGCGTTTACCGTTTCCATCGAGGCGCGCGAGGGCGTGACCACCGGCATTTCCGCCGCTGACCGCGCCGAGACCGTGCTGGTGGCGGCAGCACCCGATGCAAAGCCCGCGGATCTGGTCTCGCCGGGCCACATCTTCCCGCTGCGCGCGGTGCCCGGCGGCACGGTGGCGCGCCCCGGCCATACCGAGGCCTCGGTTGACCTTGCCCGCATGGCGGGGCTGATCCCGGCCGCCGTGATCTGCGAGATCATGAACGAGGACGGCACCATGGCCCGCATGGACGACCTGCGCCCCTACGCGAAGCGCCACGGGTTGCAGATCCTGTCCATCGCGGAACTGGCAAAGTGGCTCAAGGACAACCCGATTGCAGCAGATGCCGGGCAAAAGCCCGCCATCGAACAGGTTGCCCAGGCCCGCCTGCCCAGCCGCTTTGGCGGACCGGACATGATGATCCATGCCTTCCGCGCGCCTGATGGCACGGAGCATGTGGCCATGGTCAAGGGCGAACCCGGAAGGCCCGGCAGCGTGCCGCTGGTGCGCCTGCATTCGGAATGCGTGACGGGGGATGCGCTGGGCTCGCTGCGCTGCGATTGCGGCGCGCAGCTCCAGGGCGCGCTCGAGCAGATTGGCGCCGCCGGGTGCGGCGTGCTGGTTTATGTGCGCGGGCATGAGGGGCGCGGCATCGGGCTGGCCAACAAGATCCGCGCCTACGCGCTGCAGGATGAGGGGCTGGACACGGTGGACGCCAACCACCGCCTTGGCTTCGAGACCGATGCGCGTGACTGGCAGGCGGCATCGGACATCCTGCACGCGCTCGGCGTGAGCCGCCTCGACCTGCTGACCAACAACCCCGACAAGGTGCAGGCCCTGCAACGCCACGGCTTTGACGTGCGCAGGCGCATTGCACTGGCCATTGCGCCCAACCCCTTCAACCGCGCCTATCTGGAAGCCAAGCGCACCCGGATGGGCCATGCCCTGTGCGAGCCCGCGACAGCGGATGCAGGCTGACAAAAGTTTTTGGTGAAGCTTTTTTCAAAAAAACTTCGAAGAACGCCGCCTTTTTGAAAAAAGGCGGCACCCAAAAACTTTTATCACTTTACCCCACAATAAAAACGGACAACGCCGGATATGAGCACCAACATCCCCTCTACCACAGTCGAGCTCAGCTTCGCCCACCCGCCGCGCCTTGCCATCGTGGTCAGCCGCTTCAATGAAGGCGTAACCCATGGCCTGCGCGATGGCGCGCTGGCATGGCTGAAGGAACACGCCATCTCCATGCGTGATGAAGATGTTATGTATGCACCCGGTGCATATGAACTGCCGCTGATCGCGCAGACCCTGGCCAAAACCGGGCGTTATGATGGCGTGGTATGCCTCGGCTGCGTGGTGAAGGGGGATACCGCGCATTTCGAGTTCATCAGCCTTGGGGCGACGGTTGGCCTGCAGCAGGCGGCGCTGAATACGGAGGTGCCGATCGCCTTTGGCGTGCTCACGACCTACACCGATGAGCAGGCCGTCATCCGCTCGCGTGATGACGTGCACAACAAGGGCCGCGAAGCCGTGGCCGCCTGTGTTGAAAGTCTCGCATTGCTTCAGAAAATCAGAGGCTGTTAAAGTAGGGTCGGGCCACATGAATGGCTGAAAACAGCCTTTCTGCGGTCCTGTTTTGGGTGACAGGGATGGCGGATGCGGCTGCTTACCTTCCTCGCCGGGGCATTCGGTGTCGGCCTGACGATCTGGATGCTGGGGCGTTTCGGCCTGCATGACATCCTCGGGCTGATCGCAGCCGGGGGGTGGAGCATTCCTGCCATCATCATTTTCCATGCAACCCAGGTCTGCGCCTCGGCGCAGGCATGGCGCCTGCTGGCCCAGACCGGGCGGCCAAAGCTGGCCTTTGCCGATTTCTTTGCCCTGCGCTGCGCGCGTGAGGGCATCAACAACCTGCTGCCGGTCGCCCAGGTGGGTGGCGAGGTCATCACCACCCGCCTGCTCGCCCGGCGTGATGACACGGGCATCAAGCAGGCCGCCGCCTCGACCATCTGCGACCTGACCATCGAACTGCTCAGCCAGGTCACCTTCACGCTCATCGGGCTCGGGGTGCTGTTCTGCCTCGTCAACCGCTCGCCCGTGACCGACGAACTCATGGAAAGTGCTGTCGCGGCCCTGCTGCTGGGCGCCGTGTTCTTTGGCAGCCAGTACCTCGGCGCCATTGCCCTGGTGGAAAAGCTGCTGGTGCGCATTGCAGCCCACCTGGGGTGGGACGGGGTGGACGACATCCGTGGCCTGCATGCGCAGATCCTGACGCTGTACCGCACGCGCGAGAACTCGCTGCGCGCGGGCGCGCTGCAACTGCTGGGCTGGTCGCTTGGCACGTTCGAGGTTTTTGTGGTGCTCGCGGCAATAGGCCACCCGCTTTCACTTGCTGACAGTTTCGTGATCGAGAGCGTGGGACAGGCCGCCAAATCGGCGGGGTTTGCCGTGCCCGGCGCGCTTGGCGTGTCGGAGGGGGGATATATCCTGATTGGCGGGCTGCTTGGCCTTTCCCCGCAGGAGGGGATTGCCCTGTCGCTGATCAAACGCCTGCGCGAGATCGCCTGGGGCCTGCCCTCGCTTGTGGCATGGCAGGTGATGGAAATGCGCTGGGTCCGCCCTGCCGCCACGGAAATACGCCTGCCCCGCCAGTCCTGACCGGACGGGACGATTTTTGTAAAAGAGTGTTACCCGGCAAATAATTGATGAAAAACAGACGGGTCTGATCGCCATCTTTTTTCATCAGGGCCGCCTCTTTCAAAGCTTTTTGAAAAAAGCTTTACCAAAAACTTCTTTACGGTGGGCCGGTTTTTTCGTGGATGGGTTTTTCAGGCCCCATACGCCACGCTGGCATCTGCGCCATCGGCCTCAACCCGCGGCGATAAAGAACCACCTTGCATCGGCACCGCATCATGGGCCAAACCGTACCTCTTCACCGACTGCCGCGTTCATGCGGCACGGGATCAGGTTTCTGAAGGGCTGAATACTCGTCATGCTATCGGTACCGCTTGGGCGTCTTGTCGCTGTGTGTTCCCGCCATGCCATTGCTGTCGTGCTGGCGTTTGCCGTGCTGATTGCTGGCGCGACCTATGCCAGCTACGCGCTGCTTGGCGTGACCACCGATACGGACCAGATGTTCTCGTCCTCGCTGGACTGGAAGAAGCGCTCGGATGAAATGGGCCGCCTGTTCCCGCAAAAGCAGGACCAGCTTGTGGCCGTGATCGACGCGGCGCTGCCCGAGGAGGCACAGCAGACAGCCCTCGGCCTGGCGGCAAAACTGCGCGGCGACCATGCCAACTTCAATTACGTCACCACGCCCCAGACCGATCCGTACCTGGTGCGCAACGGGCTGATGTTCCTTGACCCCAAGGCGCTCGAGCGCGTGCTCAACACCACCATCACCGCCCAGCCCTTCCTCAGCGAACTTGCGGCTGATCCTTCGGGGCGCGGGCTGTTCAGCGCGCTCAACCTGATCGCGCTGGGCGTGGCGCAGGGGCAGGCCGATCTTGGCAACTTCCACGCTGCCCTCGATGGCTTTGCCACCACGTTGCAGCATTCGGTCGATGGCACGCCCGAACCCCTTTCATGGGAGCGGCTGCTGGCGGGTGACCTGGCCGACCTTGGTGGCAAGTTCCAGTTTGTCGTCACCCAGCCCAAGCTGGATTATGATTCCTTCCAGCCCGGCGGGGCGGCATCCGACGCCATCCGGGCTTCGGCCAACGACCTGCCCTTCGTCAAGAGCGGGCGGGCGCATGTGCACATCACGGGCGATACCCAGATCGCGGATGAGGAATTCGCCACCGTGGCCGAAGGCATGGTGGCGGGCCTGCTCGGTTCGCTGGTGCTGGTTACGCTGTGGCTGATCCTGGCGGTGCATACGTGGCGCATCATCGTGCCCATCATCATCACGCTGGTATCGGGGCTGCTGCTCACCACCGGGTTTGCCGCCATCGTTGTGGGCAAGCTCAACCTGATCTCGGTGGCGTTCGCCATCCTGTTCGTGGGCATCGCGGTGGATTTTGCCATCCAGTTCTCGGTCCGCTTCCGCGCGCAGGCCAACCCGGATGGGTCCGCGCTGAGCCTGCCCGCCGCCCTTGAGCAGACCGGCAACGAAACCGGCCACCAGATCCTTGTCGCCGCCATGGCCACCTCGGCGGGGTTCCTGGCGTTTACGCCCACCGCCTTCGTCGGTGTTGCGCAACTGGGGCTGATTGCAGGCTTTGGCATGGTGTTCGCCTTCGTCTGCACGCTCACGCTGCTGCCGGCACTGCTGCGCCTGTTCCGCCCCACGGCGGGGCATGGCACGATCGGCTTCGCCTTCGCGCGACCGGTGGACACCGCCATCCGCCACCATCGCAAGCCCATCCTGGCCGGGTTCGTGGTCGTGGCGCTGGTGGGGCTGGCGCTGGTGCCGCGCCTGACCTTTGATGCCGACCCGCTGCATACCAAGAACCCCAAGTCCGAAGGCATGGTCACGCTGGGCATGCTCATGTCAGAGCCGCAGTATTCGCCCTATACGGTCGATGTGCTGATGCCCGACCTCAGGCAGGCCGCCGCCATGTCGGAAAAACTGTCGGGCCTGCCGCTGGTACATGATGCACTGTGGCTCGGCTCGATGGTGCCAGCCGACCAGAAGACCAAGCTGCCGCTGATCCAGGATGCGGCGAACATTCTCCTGCCCACCCTGATCGTGCCCGACCCCAAGCCCGCGCCGGATGCCGATGCCCTGCGCGCCGCCGCCGCCAAGACGGCGGGCGACCTTGGCGGCGTGCTGGACAAGCTGCCCGCCAATGACCCGCTGCGCCGCATCCAGTCAGCGCTGGCACAACTGGCGAAAGCCGATGATGCCCGCGTGCTGGCCACCAACGAGGCGCTGGTGCGCTTTTTGCCCATGCAGCTGAACATGCTGCGCGACATGCTGCAGGTAAAGGAAGTGGGCATTGCCGACGTACCGCAGCAGCTTGCACGTGACTACCTGCTGCCTGATGGCCGCGCGCTGGTCGAGGTCCATCCCAGCCATGACATGCAGGGCAACCGCGCGCTGCACCAGTATGTGGGCGAGATACAGAAGATTGCCCCCACGGCGGCGGGCTCGGCCATCGACATCGTGCAGAGTGCGGCGACGATGGTGCATGCCTTTGTCACGGCTGCCGGGGCCGCCATTGTCATGATCGCGATCATCCTGGCCGTGGCGCTGCGCAAGCTGCTTGATACGGCGCTGGTTCTGGCCCCGCTGCTGCTTTCCGCGCTGATGACGGTCATCCTGATCATCGTGGTGCCCGAGCAGCTCAACTTCGCCAACATCATCGCACTCCCCCTGCTGCTGGGCGTGGGCGTGTCGTTCAACATCTATTTCGTCATGAACTGGCGGGCAGGCATCAAATCGCCGCTCTCCAGCCCCACGGCGCGCGCGGTACTGTTCTCGGCGCTGACCACGGGCACGGCGTTCGGCTCGCTCGCGGCCTCGCACCATCCGGGCACGGCCAGCATGGGGCGGCTGCTGCTGCTCTCGCTGGCCTGCACGCTGGTTGCCACGCTGGTCTTCGTGCCCGCCCTGCTGCCCAAGCGCGCGATTGACAAGGAATGACCCGGCAGGGGAACAGCAAAAAGGCCGCATCCCCCCAGGGTGCGGCCTTTTTTAGTTATAAAAGTTTTTGGGTGCCGCCTTTTTTCAAAAAGGCGGTGTCTTCTGAAGCTTTTTGAAAAAAGCTTCACCAAAAACTTTTATCTTCAGGACTTGAACCAGACCTCGACCGGGCCGGTCACCTTCATGGTCATGGGGTTGCCAAAGCGGTCGGTGCCGCGGCCCACGGCCAGCCGCACCCAGCCTTCGCTGATGCAGTATTCCTCGACATTGTTCTTCTCGATGCCCTTGAAGCGCACGCCAATGCCGCGCTCAAGCAGGGCTTCGTCATAAAAGGGGCTGGTCGGATTGACGGACAGGCGGTCCGGCGGGGTATCGGTCATGTTTTTTCCGTATGCTGAACGTGAAACGCTGTCTGACATAGCGGCAATGCCGTTACTCTCCAACACCCGGCGCGTCCGCTTCCTCGATGGCACGGATAATGGCCTGCCCGCGCGTGATGTCGGTAATGCGCGCGCGCACCTCCGCCTCACGGGCTGCGGGCACGGTTATGCGCAGGTCCACGCCCTCGGCGCCGAATTCCTCGGCCATGATCTGGCAATCCATCGCCTCAAGCCGCGCGCGCAGCAGCGCGTGCTCGGAAAAGCCACAGCCAAAGCTCAGGCCCGCCATCTCCACAATCGGCACGCGGGGTGCTGCGCGCAGGCATTCCGCTGCCGTGCCGCCATAGGCGCGCACAAGCCCGCCAGCCCCCAGCTTGGTGCCGCCAAACCAGCGCGTGACCACGACTACCGTGCGGTCAAAGCCCTGCCCCTCGATCACCTGCAATATGGGGCGGCCTGCCGTGCCGCCCGGCTCGCCCGCGTCATCGCTGCGATAGGTCTGGCCGATCAGGTAGGCCCAGCAGTTATGCGTGGCGTCGGGATCGCTGACGGAGGCGATGAATTCCATGGCCGCGGCAGGGGTGGCGACGGGAGCGGCCTGAGCGAGGAAGATGCTTTTCTTTACCTCACGCTCGAGCATGGCGGGGGCTGTGAGCATGAAGCGTTCCGGCGTGCTCACGCCTCCGCCTCCTCCATCGCGCCGGTGAACAGGCTGACCAGATCGCCCAGATGCCCGATTTCATGCAGGCCCAGCCCATCGGGGGCGGAAGGCTTGCGGTTGCCCCGCGCGATGCGGCGCGGCAGGAACGCCTGCTCGAAACCCAGCTTGTGCGCCTCCTTGAGGCGCGTATCGGGCTGCGAGACCTGACGCACCTCGCCCGACAGCCCGACCTCGCCAAAATAGACCGATCCCGCGCTGGTGGGCTGGCCGGTGGCGGCGGAAACAAGGGCGGCAGCCACCGCCATGTCGGCGGCAGGCTCGCCCACGCGCAGCCCGCCCGCGATGTTGAGGTGCACGTCCATGGCGTTGAGCTTGATGCCGCAGCGGGCCTCAAGCACGGCGAGCAGCATGTTCAGCCGCCCCGTCTCCCACCCCACCACGGCACGCCGCGCGCCGCCATCGCCCGCCTTGGGCGAAAGGAGTGCCTGCACCTCCAGCAGCACGGGGCGCGTGCCCTCCATGCCCGCGAATACGGCGGAACCCGCAATGTGCCCCCGCCGCTCGGCCAGGAACAGGGCGGAGGGATTGGGCACTTCCTCCAGCCCCTGATCGGTCATGGCGAATACCCCGATCTCGTCAGTCGCGCCAAAGCGGTTCTTGGCTGCGCGCAGGATGCGGAACTGGTGACCGCGATCACCCTCGAAATACATCACCGCATCGACCATGTGCTCAAGCACGCGCGGGCCGGCCAGTGCCCCTTCCTTGGTCACATGCCCCACGAGGATCAGGCTGAAGCCGCGCTGCTTGGCCAGGCGGATGAGTTCGAACGCGCAGGCCCGCACCTGGCTGACCGTGCCGGGCGCGCTCTCCACCGTTTCCATCCACATGGTCTGGATCGAGTCGATCACGACCAGCGCCAGGTCCTTCTCCGCCTCAAGCGTTGCCACGATATCGGCCACATTGATGGCGGCGGCGAGTTCCAGCGTGGGCGCTTCCAGCCCCAGCCTGCGCGCGCGCATGCGGATCTGGTCCACCGCTTCCTCGCCCGAGATGTACATCACCTTGCGCCCGGCCCGCGCCAGGGCGCATGCGCCCTGCAGCAAAAGCGTGGACTTGCCGATGCCGGGATCACCACCTACCAGCACCACCGAGGCGGGTACCAGCCCGCCGCCCAGCACGCGGTCAAGTTCGCCGATATGCGTTTCAATACGCGGCGGCGGCGGCGTGTCGCCCGCAAGCCCCACGAGGTTGATGCGCGCGCCGGTGCGCCTGCGCGCATTGGTGCCGCCGGTGGCGGTAGGCTCGACCGTTTCCTCGACAATGCTGTTCCAGGCACCACAGGCATCGCACCTTCCCGACCATTTGGGAAAGACCGCCCCGCAGGACTGGCAGACAAAACGGTTAGCGGGCCGACGCGCCATGATGGCTCCTTGGGCAAGAACAGATCGTGTATATCATATATGGAACGACCGGCCGCTTGGCCAAACGGAGAAAAGTTTCTGGTGAAGCTTTTTTCAAAAAGCTTCAGAAGAACGCCGCCTTTCTGGAAAAAGGCGGCACCCAAAAACTTTTGTCTTTTCAGTTATTTCCCTACATCCACCTTGATCGGCCCCTCGCGACGGCCGTGGGTGAACTGGTCCACCACGGGGTTGCCGCTATCAAACAGGGTGGAGGGCAGCCCCTGCCAGATCAGCCTGCCTTCGTACAACATGCCCACCCTGTCCCCGATCCGCTGGGCGGAGGCCATGTCATGCGTGATGGCAATGGCTGTGGAGCCAAGCTTGCGCACGCAGTCGGCAATCAGCCCGTCAATCACCGCCCCCATGATGGGATCAAGCCCGGTGGTGGGTTCATCAAAGAACAGGATCTCGGGCCGGGCGGCAATGGCGCGGGCCAGCCCCACGCGCTTTTGCATGCCGCCTGACAGTTCGGCGGGCGAAAGCGCGCCCACGGCGGGGTCCATGCCCACCTGCTCGAGCAGTTCGCCCGCCCGCGCGCGCGACTGGGCGCGGGTCAGGCGCGGGCCGTGGCCCATGCGGGCGGCGGCGGTAAGGCCGAAGGTCACGTTCTCCCACACGCTCAGGCTGTCGAACAGCGCACCGTTCTGGAACAGCATGCCGATGCGCGCCATGTAGGGCTCGCGCTGGCGCGGCGTGAGCGTGGTCACGTCCACGCCGTCGATCTCAATGGAACCGGCATCGGGCGTAATCAGGCCAAGGATGCAGCGCAGCAGCACCGACTTGCCGGTGCCCGAGCCGCCAATGACCACGAACGACGTGCCGCCCATGACATCAAGGTCCACCCCATCGAGCACCACCTTGGGGCCAAACGCCTTTTTCAGGCCGCGAATGCGGATCTTGGGGGTCGGGTCTGTCATTGCGAAAAGAACACATCCGTCAGCAGGTAATCGAAGGTCAGCAGCAGGATCGACGCCGCCACCACTGCCGCCGTGGTCGCCGCCCCCACGCCCTCGGCGCCGCCGCGGCTATGGTAGCCATGGTAGCAGCCCATGAGCGTGATCAGGAAACCAAAGATCGCCGCCTTCACCAGCCCCACCGTCACGTCCATCACCTTGAGCGAGGCGATGGTCGCCGCGATATAGGCCGAAGCCGAGAAGTCCAGCTTCATCACGCATACGGTAAACCCGCCCAGCACGCCCAGTATGTCGGCAATCAGCACCAGGAAGGGCAGCGCCAGCGTGCCCGCCACCAGCCTTGGTGTGACGAGGTATTTCATGGGGTTGGTGGAAAGCGTGGTCAGCGCGTCGATCTGGTCGGTCACGCGCATGGTGCCGATCTCGGCTGACATCGCCGCCCCCACGCGGCCCGCCACCATCAGCCCTGCCAGCACCGGCCCGAGTTCACGCGTGACCGCAAGGATCACGATGCCCGCAATGGCGTTCTGGGCATGGTACTGGGCAAAGCCGGTATAGGACTGCAACGCGATCACCCCGCCCGAGAACAGGGCGGTCAGCGCCACCACGGGCAGCGAGAAATACCCGATCTCGACCAGCGAGCCCCACAGCGTGCGCCAGTAAAACGGCGGGCGGACAACATGCGACAGCGCCACGGCCCCGAACAGCGCCACCTTTCCGGCCATGCGCACCATGTCCAGAACGGCCCTGCCCAGCCCGGCAACAAAATCGAGAATGCCGTTCACCCTGCCTCCCGCACGTAAGGATAAGGACCTGGCCACATGGAGGGCGTGGCAGGCCTGTCCCTGCCGTAGCGCGGCAGGCCACCCACGTCAAAGCGAAAGCGCATGACCCGCCGGGCCGCTTCAGGTCGCAGGTGTCGCCCGTGCCCGGCGCGCGCTGGCGTGCCGCCAGATATTGCATGCCACCGTACAGCACACGCCCGCCATCACCACCACCGCCAGCGGCGTGGGGCTGCGAAAGGTGACATGGCCCAGAATGAAGCCGCTGCCCGCTGCAAGCGAGAACTGGATCGTGCCCATCAGCGCCGAGGCGCTGCCCGCCTGGTGGCCATGATGGGTAAAGGCCAGCACCGTGGCGTTCGGCCCGATAAAGCCAAGGCTGCCGGTAATGCAACTGACCAGCCCGCAAACCAGCAGCGGGTGCGCAGGCCCCGCAACGCCTGCCAGCGACAGGGCCAGGCAGGCACAGGCCGCGATGATGATGGCCACGATACCGCAGTCAAGCAGGCGCGAGAGGTCGATATGATGCACCAGCCACCCGTTGACCTGCGCGCAGGCGATGAACACCCCGGCATTGAGCCCGAAGAACACGCCAAACTGCCCCGGCGTAAAGCCCAGCAGGTGCTCGAACACCATCGGCGCCGAGGTGATGTAGGCAAACATGACGAAGGAGGAGAAACTGTTGATCAGCGCGCTCGACATGAACACCGGCTCACGCACCAGCCCTGCGTAGCGGCTGATCATGCCGGTGGGCGAGAAGGCAATGCGCCGCGCGCGCGGCATGGTGTCGGGCAGGCTTGCCATGACCGTAACCAGGCCCAGCGCGCCGTAGCCCACCGCGATCCAGAAAATCCAGCGCCAGTGCCCGAACGAAAGCACGAGGCTGCCCAGCGACGGCGCAAGGATGGGCATGACGCCAAACACCAGCATAAGTTGCGACATGATGCGCGCGCCTGCCGCCCCCGTGGCCACATCGCGCACGATGGCGCGCGGAATGACCACGCAGGCCGCCCCGCCAAGGGCCGCGATGAACCGGCACAGGCAGAACAGCCCGAAGCCCCCGGCCAGCGCGCACCCCGCCGAGCCGATGATGAAGAACACAAGCCCGCCCAGAAGCGGCACCCTGCGGCCCAGCCGGTCGGAAATGGGGCCCATGCTGAACTGCCCCAGTGCCAGCCCCGCAAACCACGCGGCCAGCGTGACCTGGCTGCTGCCCGCATGCCCGCCCACGAGTTCACGATCCATGACCGGAAAGGCGGGCAGGTACATATCCGTAGCCAGTGGCCCGATGGCCGTGAGCAGCCCGAGCAGGGCGATCATCCAGAACGGCATGGCAGGAGAGGGACGACGGCTACGGGCGGGCATGGGAATCCACGGCAGGACAGAAACAGCGGCACAAGACGGCGCCGTTCGTGCATATCCCCGTATTTCAGGCATATTGTCCATGCGGAATGGCTGCATGCAACACATGCATTGCGTGCCGGAAAAGGTCTGGTAGCGACGCTTCTTGCAAAAAACGTCGATACCGTCGCTTTCCCTGAAAAAAACGCCGCGCCGAAACTTTATCCCTCACGCCCCGCGATAAAGCCCGGATTCACACCCCGAAACTGGCCACGAGGTCGATCAGCCCCACCTGGCGGTGCCGCTCGAGGCGGGCTGCGACCAGCACGGCGCGGGCCTCGGCGATGGCCTGATCGAGGTCGGAATTGATGATAACGTGATCGAATTCGTTCCAGTGCGAGATCTCGTCACGCGCGGCCTGCATGCGGCGTGCGATTTCATCGGCCTCGTCGGAGGCGCGGCCCGTGAGGCGGCGCTCGAGTTCCTCGATCGAGGGCGGCAGCACGAACAGGCTGATCACGTCATCAGGCAACGCCGCGCGGATCTGGCGGTGGCCCTGCCAGTCGATGTCGAACACCATGTCGCGCCCCTCGGCAAGTGCCTGCTCGACAGGGGCGCGCGGCGTGCCGTAGCCACGGCCGAACACGGTGGCCCATTCCAGCATCTCGCCTGCTCCGGCCATGCGGTTGAATTCATCCATGCTGCGAAAATGGTAATGCACGCCATCGCTCTCGCCGGGGCGGGGCTGGCGCGTGGTGACCGAGACCGAGTGCAGCAGTTGCGGCTCGGAGGCGCGCAGGGCATTGGCAATGGTGGACTTGCCAGCACCCGACGGGGCGGAAATGACCAGGCAGACCCCCCTGCGCCTGACCGGCGCCACGGGGGTTGGGCGAGTGGGGGGGACGGTCTGGCTCATGCGGCTCTCCTTAGTCGGCGGTCCTGTGCGAATGCAGGCCGGGTAGGCAAACGGGGTAGCGCAGTTCTAACAGGGTGTATGTATTCTGCGAATATGAAACAGGATTCGATACTCATCACAGGCGCCTCGTCCGGAATCGGGCGCGGCCTCGCCCTTGCCCTCGCGCGCCCTGGCCGCACGCTGCACCTTGGCGGGCGCAATGCCCGCAACCTCGAGGCCGTGGCCACCGCCTGCATCGCACGCGGGGCGGATGCGCGCCTGAAGGTGCAGGACGTGCGCGACGCGGCCGGCATGGAAGAGTGGATCACGACGGCAGGCACGCTCGACCTCGTATTCGCGGGGGCGGGCATTACCGCCTCGACACGGGGCGGGGCGGATGCGCCCCATGAGCCCGATGCCCAGATCCGCCGCATGTTCGACACCAATGTCGATGGCGTGCTGAACACGGTGCTGCCCGCGCTGCATGTCATGCGCGGCCAGCCACGCGGCACTGACGGGGTGCGCGGGCGCATCTGCGCCATGGCCTCGGTTGCGGGGCTGGTATCGTTTCCGGGCACGCCGTCGTACTGTGCTTCCAAGGCAGCGGTGGACCGCTTCATGGTGGCGACGGGGGCGAACATGAAGCGCGCGGGCATTGTCATGACCAGCGTGAGCTGCGGGTTCGTGGCCACGCCGATGACCGCGCAGAACAGCTTTCACATGCCCGGCCTGACCCAGACGGGTGATGCCGTGCGCGCCATCCTGTCGGGCATTGCGCGCGGCAAGCGGCGCATCGCCTTCCCGTGGTGGCTGGCGGCGGGCTCGCGCTTCATGGACCTGCTGCCCATCTCGATTGCCGAGCATTACTACTTCCGCCAGCCTGCGGGGCAGGCGGGCACCATGCCCGAAACCGGGCTGATGCCGGATACTCCCCCATCCTCATGAACACGACCCCCCGAAGCAGCGGAACGGCCACGGGCAACGGAAGCCTGCCGTGAACCTGTGCCGCGTTTTCATCCTGCGCCCGGTGGCGACCACGCTCATGGCGCTGGCCATCCTGCTCTCCGGCGTGTTCGCCTACAGGCTGCTGCCGGTGGGCGACCTGCCCAACATCGCAGTGCCGGTCATCTATGTCATGGCCACCCAGCCCGGTGCCTCGCCCCAGCAGATGGCGAGTTCCGTCACCACCCCGCTCGAGCGCAGGCTGGGGCAGGTGGCGGGGGTGAGTTCGATTGAATCCGATTCAAGCCAGGACAGCGCCTTCATCCTGCTCATCTTCAATGAATCGACCAATATCGACGCCGCCGCCAATGACGTGGAAGCCGCCCTGCGCGCCGCCCGCGCCGACATGCCCGCCACCTTGCAGTCCCAGCCGCAGTACTGGAAGGCCAACCCCTCCGACAACCCGGTCCTGATCCTGGCCCTGACATCGGACACGCAGCCGGTCTCGGAGCTGTACGACATTGCCAAGACCCGCCTCCAGCCCCTGCTCTCGCAGGTGCAGGGGGTGGGGTGGGTCGAGATCGCGGGCAGTTCCGCGCCCGCCGTGCGGGTGGACATCAACCCGTGGCCGCTGTTCAAATACGGGCTGGGATTCGAGGATATCCGCTCGGCGCTGGCCGCGGCCAATGCCAACACGCCCAAGGGCATCATCGAAAACGACACCACGCGCACCATGCTGGCCACCAATGACCAGGCCCGCACTGCCGCCCAGTACCGTGACCTGGTGATCGGCTACCGCGACACCCGCCCCGTGCGGCTGAGCGATGTGGCCACCGTGCGCAACGGCGTGGAGAACGAACGCCAGATCGGCTACCTCAACGGGCATCAGGCGGTCATGGCCATCATCCGCCCGCGCGCAGGGGCCAACGTCATCCGCGTGATCGATGACATCAAGGCCCGCATCCCCGCCCTGCGCACGGCGCTGCCGCGCGGGGTGACGCTGAGCCCGGTCATGGACCGCTCGATCACCATCCGCGCCTCGCTCGCCGATACCAAATGGACGCTGCTGGCCTCGGTGGTGCTGGTGGTGGGGGTGGTGCTGGTCTTTTTGCGCACGCTGCGCTCGACGCTGATCCCGGCGATTACCGTGCCCATCTCGCTGGCAGGCACGCTGGCGCTGATGGCGGTGTTCGGCTTCTCGCTCGATATCCTCTCGCTCATGGCGCTGACCATCGCCACGGGCTTCGTGGTGGATGACGCCATCGTGGTGCTGGAGAACATCGCCCGCCACATGGAGGCCGGGCTGAACCGGCGCGAGGCCGCACTGAGGGGCTCGCGCGAGATCGGGTTCACGGTGCTGTCCATCACCATCTCGCTTGT
This sequence comes from Komagataeibacter melomenusus, assembly GCF_013155395.1. GTDB lineage: Bacteria > Pseudomonadota > Alphaproteobacteria > Acetobacterales > Acetobacteraceae > Komagataeibacter > Komagataeibacter melomenusus. The sequence goes on from NZ_JABJWC010000003.1 coordinate 55,997, forward strand.
CGCGGTATTCCTGCCGCTGCTTTTGCTGGCGGGCACGCCGGGCAAGGTGTTCTTCGAGTTTTCCATGACGCTGGCCATCACGGTCACGGTGTCGCTGCTGCTGGCGCTGAGCCTCACCCCCATGATGTGCAGCCTGTTCCTTGAAGTGGGCGAGATCGCCCCCCTGCCCCCCGCCGCGCCATGGTGGCGGCGGTGGCCGCGCCAGGCAGGCGACTGGCTGGAGGCGGGATACCAGCACCTGCTGCGCGCCTACGAACGCACGCTTGATGTGGCACTGCGCCACCACGTCATCACCGCCCTGACCCTGCCGGCAAGTCTTGCGGTGATGATCGGCGTGATCGTGCTCATGCCCAAGGGCATATTGCCCAAGGAGGACGTGGCCATGGTCATGAGCTTCTTCCGCGCGGACCAGACCACCTCCTTCCCTGCCATGAAGGAGAAGATCCGCGCCATCAGCAACGCGCTCTCCACCGACCCGGACACGGAGGAGGTCGTGGCCTTTTCAGGCGATACCAACATCGAGGGGCAGGCTTTTGCGCAGTTGCATGACCGCGCGCAGCGCCGCGACACCATAGATGACATGATCGCGCGCGTGCATGACCGCCTCGAGGCCATACCGGGGCTGGACATATCGCTGTTCTCGGCCGGTGACATCAGCGGCGGCGGCGGGCGGCAGAAGGAGGGCGCCTACCGCTACCAGCTCACCAGCGACAACGCCGATGACCTGTACAGATGGGCCCCGATCCTGACCGCGACGCTGCGCACGAACCCGGTGCTGCGTGATGTCACCACCGATGTCATGAACAATGGCGCCGCCATCCATGCCGACATCATCCGCGACCTCGCGGCACGGTACCTGATCACGCCGCAACTGGTCAGCAACACGCTGTATGATGCCTTTGGCCAGCGCACGGCATCGAACATCTCCACCTCGCTTACCACCTATCATGTGGTGATGGAGGTGGCGGATGCGTACCGCACCAGCCCCGAGATCCTCAATTCCATGCGCATTTCCACCTCCGGCGGGAGTGCGGGCGGGGGTACGGTATCGAACACGGTGCGCGCGCGCGCCACCACCACCACGCAGGCCAGCCGCAGCACGCAGCTCAGCCAGCAATCCTTTCGCAACCAGATCGCCAACCGGCTGGCGGGCGGGGCCGGGGCCTCGAACGGGTCGGCTGTCTCGTCAAGCACCGAGACCATGATCCCGCTCTCCGATGTGGCGCGGCTTGAGGCGCGTGTGACGCCCATCACCGTCTCGCACCAGGACGGGTTCGTCTCGGCGGCCATTTCCTTCGACCTCGCACCCGGCATGGCGCTGAGCGATGCCTCCGCCGCCATTGCGGACACCATGATCCGGCTGCATGTGCCACCCTCCATCCATGGCGGCTTCAGCGGGCAGGCAGCACAGTTCAAGTCCGCCATCATCAACGAGGTGCTGATCTTCCTCGCGGCCCTTGTCACGATCTACGTCACCCTGGGCATATTGTATGAAAGCTACATCCACCCGCTGACCATCATGTCCACCCTGCCCTCGGCGGGGGTGGGGGCGGTGCTCGCGCTTTGGGCGCTGGGGCAGGAGTTCTCGCTCATCACCATGATCGGGATGATCCTGCTCGTCGGCATCGTGAAGAAGAACGCCATCCTGATCGTCGATTTCGCGCTGCATGCCGAGCGCGACCGGAACATGGACCCCGCCCCCGCCATACGCGAGGCGTGCATCCAGCGCTTCCGCCCCATTCTCATGACCTCGCTTGCGGCAGCCCTTGGCGCCGTGCCGCTGATCACCAATGGCGGCTACGGCATGGAAATGCGCCGCCCGCTGGGCATTACGGTGGTAGGCGGGCTGATGATGAGCCAGTTGCTGACACTCTACACCACGCCGGTCATCTATCTGTACATGGAGCGCATCCGTGTGGGAACGCGGCAGCTGGGCCAGCGCCTGCGCGCGCGGATGCGGCGATAAGCGTTTGTTTAAAAATCAAAAGTTCTTGGGTGCCGCCTTTTTTCAAAAAGGCGGCGTTCTGTCGAAGCTTTTTGAAAAAAGCTTCGCCAAAAACTTTTTCATGATTGCAGGTCATTCCTGAGACGGCATTTCAGGCCGCCAAAAAAATTTTCCCAAAGCGAAAAAAGGGGCTTGCGGGGTGCAAGCACCTCGGCTAGAAACCGCCTCACAGCGCACCCGTAGCTCAACTGGATAGAGCACCAGACTACGAATCTGGGGGTTAGAGGTTCGAGTCCTTTCGGGTGCGCCACTTTCCTTAAAATATCATCAGACCTGATGCCACATGGGCGGATAGCCCTGATGGCCTGCGTTATTGCATCTTTGCTTCATGCAACTTCACCCGCTGCGCGCGGTTCTACGGCGTAGCGCGGGGCAGGTCATGCCTGCGCCCTGGCATGAAGGATGAAGGCAATGGGCTACCGTTCAGTCGTGATGGGTGCATTCACCGCGCTTGGCCTGATGGCGGGCCTGCCTGCCGCCATGGCACAGGATGCCGCCCCCAACCCGCAGGCGATCCTGGCGGCGACACCCGGCGCGCGGCTGGCGGGGTACCTCAATTTCTGCATCGGTAACGGGCTTGCGCAGCATGATGAGGCAACGCCGCTGCTGGTCGCGCTGATTGAAAAGACCAACGCCGTGCCGCCCGATGAAAAAGGCAACATGGATTACGCCTATGGCACGGCAGGCGTGCTGCACCCCGGAACCCCCGAGCGCGCACGGCTGACGGATCTCGACATACCCCAGCGCCGCGACCTGTGCGCACGGGCCGTGCAGAAGGCCGGTATGGGTGCGTAATGACCTGCGGACCATAAAATCATGCCACCCGACCGCCACCTGATGAAAAAGAGGGCGTGCCCGTCTCCCGCCGGGCTGCTACACTCGGGGCTGTTTTTTCCGTCGTCTGATTCAGGAACCGAGAATGAGCGGGCCCAGCCTCCCCGAACATAGCCCCACACCTGCGCAACCTGCATCAGGTGGCGTCCTTTCATGGATTGACCGCAGGCTTCCCGTCATCAGCGGGTTTCGCAAGGAATATATCGATTTCCTCATGCCCGCGAACCTCAACGCGCTGTGGAATTTCGGGGCGATCCTGACCGCCGTGCTGGTGCTCATGCTGGCCACCGGCATCTTCCTGGCCATGAACTACACCCCCACGGCCGGCGGGGCGTTCGCATCGGTCGAGATGATCGAGCGCCAGTTGCCCGGCGGGTGGATGCTGCGCGCGATGCACATGACGGGGGCCAGCCTGTTCATGGCGGCACTTTATATCCACCTCTTCCGCGGGCTGTACTACGGCTCGTACAAGCAGCCACGCGAAATCCTGTGGCTCAGCGGGCTGGGGCTGCTGCTCATGGTCATGGTCACGGCCTTTGCGGGCTACGTGCTGCCATGGGGGCAGATGTCGTACTGGGGCGCTGACGTGGCGGGCAAGGCAGTGGGCGCCGTGCCGGGAATCGGCCCCACGCTTGAACACATCATGGAAGGCAGCGACACGCTGGGGGATATCTTCATCCACCGCTTCTTCGTGCTGCACTTCGTCATGGCGTTCGCCATCGTGGCGGTGGTCGGGCTGCATGTGGCGGCGCTCCATGTCAGCGGGCCGAACAACCCCAGCGGCAGGCCCGTGCCCGCGAAGGAGAGCGTGCCCTTCCACCCCTATTACACCACCAAGGACCTGACCGGGCTCGTGCTGTTCGCGCTGGTGTTCGTGGCCCTCGCCTTCCTGTGGCCCGACCTGCTGAGCGAGCCGGAAAACTACCGCCCCGCCAACCCCATGCACACGCCTGCCGATATCGAGCCGGAATGGTATTTCCTGCCGTTTTACGGGCTGCTGCAATCCGTGCCCTCCAAATTCGGCGGGCTGCTGGCGGCGGCGGGTTCCATCCTCATCCTGTTCGTGGTGCCGTGGCTTGACCGCTCGCCCATCCGCTCGGCGCGCGAGCGACCGGCCTGCCGCATGGGCATGGCGGGGCTGGTCATCGCCTTCGTGATGATGGGGCTGGTCGGCCGCCACCATGCCGAAGGCGGCTGGATGATCGCAGGACGGATCGCGGCCCTTTACTACTTCAGCTACTTCCTCGTGCTGCTGCCGCTGTGCGCACGGCGTGAAATGCGCCAGCCCACCGCATAAGCCCGCACGCTCGGGCATCTGTGACTTGACGCAAGCCGCGCCTGCCCACACTGTGCCGCCTGACCGGGGTGCCCCTCATCGATGGGCTGAGATCATACCCGTTGAACCTGATCTGGGTCATGCCAGCGAAGGGAGACAGCACGGCCCCGCCACGGGGCCATGATACCGCTCCCTGCCTGCCGCGTGTTCCACATCCATGCTGGCAGGGGAGCTTTCATACCATGCATATTTTCAGGCATGCGCCGGGCATGATGGCGCTTGTGGCCTGCGCGCTCATGACCCAACCCGCCCTGGCTGCGGGGCAGCCGGTCACGGTCGTGCTGGACTGGTTCCTCAACGCCGACCATGCCAGCCTTCTGGCCGCGCAGTACAGCGGGGCGTTTGCCCGCCATGGGCTGGATGTCAGACTCATTGCCCCGGCCGATCCCGGCTCACCCCCGCGCCTTGTGGCGGCAGGGCAGGCCGATCTGGCCGTATCCTATCAGGCACAGCTTGGCATGCTGGCGGATCAGGACATTCCACTGGTGCGCGTGGGCACGCTGATCGATACGCCGCTGAACGTGCTGATTACTGGCGCTGACATTCACGGCCTTGCGGAACTCAAGGGCAAGACCATCGGCATTTCCATGCCCGGCGTGGATGATGCCTCCCTTGACGCCATGCTGCATTCAGTGGGCCTTGGCGTAAACGATGTCAGGCAGGTGAATGTCAATTTCCAGCTTGAACAGGCCCTGATCAGCCATGCGGTGGATGGCGTGATCGGCGCCGTGCGCACCTATGAACTGCTTGACCTGCAACAGAAGGGGATCAGGGTTTCCGCCTTCTACCCCGAGGAACATGGCGTGCCGATCTCTGATGAACTGATCTTTCTCGCAGCCCGCGCCCATGGGCATGATACATGGGTGAAAGCGTTCATGGAGGCGCTGGCCGAGGGCACGAACACGCTCATCAACCACCCCGACACCATTCTGGCCCAGGCCATTCATGACCACCCGGAACTCGATACGCCGCTCAACCGCGCGGCCTGGCAGGCCACGCTGCCACGCCTGTGCAAGCAGCCCGCCCTGCTCAACCGGCCGCGCTATGAGGCCTTTGCCGCCTTTTTGCACGCGCATGGGCTGATGACGCATGACATTGCGCTCGGGCAGTACGCGCTGGACCCGTCTGATCCTGCTGGTCCCTGATAAAAACACAGGTTTTTGGAGGACTTCCTTTTTGCCAGAAGGCAGCCTTACCAAGAACGTCTTTTGTTTTCAGTCGACCTGGCTCTCGAGCATTTCCTGCTTGTGCGGCAGGAAGGTGGTCACGCGCAGGCCATGCCACGCGACGATGCTGTCGCCCAGAAACATGCCCAGCGCAATGACCGTGCACACCAGCGCATTGCCAAACATGAGCACCAGCCACCACGCAATGGCGGAATCGCGCACACTGCCCAGAAACAGCGCGAATGCCGAGCCGCAGGCCGAAGCCCCGCCCACGCCGCCAAACAGGATGGCGGCATCAAGCAGCAGGGTGCGGTAATGCAGGTGGGTCAGGCGGCGCAGCAGCACGGCGGTGCTTTCGCTGCCCTTCTTGTCATCGGCATTTTCCAGCTTGTCGCGCACGATCTCGATATGGTCGCTGACGCGCGCGAGCCGCGTATTGAACATGTTGAGCAACGTGCCGATGCCTGACAGCATGAACACCGGCGTCAGCGCCGTCTGGATCAGGTGGGCAACGCCATCAACAGATTCATCAGGCACAAGGCCGGGAAAAGTGGACACGGGCAGGCATATCCTTGGCTGCGGGCAACCGTGCGTTTTTTGGGGTTATCCGCAGCCCCGTCAAGGGGCAGACTTGCGCCACCAAGGCTGTTTGAAAAGCCCGTTCCCGAAACATCCTGCAAGCATAAGGACGTTTTTTGGGGAAAGCTTTTTGGAAAAAAGGAGGCACCCATGTCCCATAATTACGCAACGCCGCTCACCCCCGAGAAAAGGCTGGCCCGCGTGCTGTCGCGCATTCCCGCCCCGTGGGGGATCCATATCGAGCGCCTGCCCGGTGCGCCCGATGCCAAATGCTGGCACGCGCGCCTCGACGTGCCCGGGCAGGCCGCGCAGGACTGGACCGCGCCCGCCCCCACCATGGTCGATGCGCTGGAGCAGGCCTGGCGGCAGGCGCGCACCCTGCTGGCCTGAACGGTGGGCATGGAAGAGACGGTCAAGAAATAAGTTAGTAAAATACAAACACAGCTTTGTGAGGTTCTACTGTGTATTCCCGCGCCAGCAATGCGTCTGCTCATGCCGTTTTATTGAACAGAAACGACCAACGGGGCCGCACACGATTGTTTGATGGATCTTTACACGCCTTGCGAAACCGGACTGTCCAGGTCCAACAGGCATCATGACGTACTGCCCTGTCGCACACCACAAGATCGAAAACGCACATGTGTTCCGTTATGACCATTTTTTGAACGTTGCATGAAAAAAAAGGAAGATTAACCAACGAATCCATAACGGAGCCTGCCCTGCACGCCCTGTTTCTCCCACCATGGGGGGAGAAGTCCCTGCACGCGCCTGCACCCTGTGGCCGCTGTCCTGCCCCCTGCAGCCGCCAGCAGGGGCCATTGACCCGCCGGGTTTTATACAACAGGAATGCGCATAGGGAGTTTAATACTATGTCGGCAGGAAAATTGGCGCGTATTGGCGCGGTGGTTGTTATGGCAAGCGGGGGCACATCGCTTGCCTGCATCGATGAGGCATGGGCTGACGATTATAGTGAACTTCTCGATATCCTGAAGGCCAAGGGCAGCCTGACGCAGGGTGAATATCGCGGCCTGCTCGCCCATCACCTGCAACATGTGCATGAGGCGGCGACCAGTGCCGCCCGCACGCAGCAATACGTGCCCGCCGCGCGCCACATGGGCACGCAGGCCGCCCATGCACCCATGCGCACTGCAATGGGCCAGGCGGTCCAGCCCCCCGGCCAGATCGAGATTGGCGGCAACGGCATGGACCCCGACTATGTGCTGGCCCAGGCGCAGCAGGCGGCGGCCAGCGCGCAGGCCAGCGCGGCCTCGGCCGAGTCCACCTGGCTTGCGGCCCAGCATTCCATGGGGCTTGGCGGCGGCATGTCGCTGGTGCGGATGGAAAAATACGTGCCCGGCAAGGGCCTGACCTTCAAGGCCGGGCCGATCGACATCAATCTCTCGGGCTTCATCAACGGCTTCTATACCTATAACAGCCCTGCTGGCGGCATGCCGGTGGCGGGCGGCGTCTCGTCAGGGTCGAGCGGGTTCGATTCCTCGGCGCTGCGTAACGGCCTGCTGCCCGCGGGCCTGATCCTCAAGCTCTCGACCACGCAGAACGGCATCGACCTTGCCGCCGTGATGGGCATGTATCCCGGCATCGACAACGCCAAGAACGGCGCCTTCAACGCCAATACCGGCGGCAGCCCGGTGGGCCTTGGCACCGCCGGCATCGATTTTCGTCAGGTTTACGTGACGGCGGGCAACAAGAAATGGGGCACGTTCAAGATCGGTCGTGACCTTGGCATCTTTGGTGGCGACGCCATTCTTGATGACGCAACGCTGCTCAGTGTCGGCTCGACGGGCAGCAACTCGGCACCGGGCAATACCTCGCTTGGCCGCATTGGCGTCGGTTACGTGTATGCCGACTGGATTCCGCAGATTTCCTACCAGTCGCCCACCATCAAGGGCTTCCAGGGCACGATCGGCATCCTGCAGCCGCTTGATGAGTTCGATTTCTCGGGTGACGATGCCAACGGCAATGCCTATTCGGCGTCCTCCACGCAGCACAGTTCGCCCATGATCCAGGGCAAGGTGACGTACGACTTCAAGGTCGGTGGGCTTACGGCGCGTATCTGGGCCAGTTTCCTGACACAGCACCAGCAGGACCTGACCGAAAGCCGCACCAGCAACGTCACCACATTCCTGCTTGAAGCCGATGGGGTAACACGCTTCCCCTATACCTCGACCAGCACGGCGGATGTGTCCGTCGTCCCCGGCCAGAAACACGGCGTGACGGCGGAAGCAGGCGAAATCGGCACCAAGCTGACCTACGGCGCGGCACAGTTCGTGGGCTACTACTATCGCGGCAGCGGCCTTGGCACGACCGGCCTGTTCTTTGATGGCGTGGCCAGCAATGGCCGCAAGCGCGCATCGGAAGGCTACTATGTCCAGATGATGTATAACTTCACCAAGAAGTTCAAACTCGTGGGCAGCTATGGTGTCAGTAACCTGTATCTGGCACCGGGCGAGAAAGATCCCGATCTCGTGCGCCGCAATGAATCCGAAGTGGGTGCCGCCTACTACAAGATGACCGACTGGCTGAACCTGGTGGCCGAATACGCCCATACCAGTTCCGCCGCCCACGGCCCCTACAAGGAAAGCGACAACAGTGCCTCGGGCGGTATGATCCTGCTGTTCTGAGATCCGTTCCCACAAAAAAAGCGCTGCCGGGCAGAACCCGCGCAGCGCTTTTTTTTTACAGAAGTTTTTGGTGAAGCTTTTTTCAAAAAGCTTCACCAAAAACGCTGCCTTTTTGAAAAAAGGCGGCCCCCAAAAACTTTTATCCGTTACGGTGTCGGCGGCGGCATCACCACATACAGCCCGATTTGCAGATGCTTGCCGGTTGAATAGTTCAGCCCCGCCTGCTGCCCGAGTTCATGCAGGTCCAGGCCATCTTGCAGTGCGCGGGTGCTGAACGCCGCAAGTTCACGCGCCCCCACCAGCACCATGCCGCATTTCTGGTTCTGCTGCAGGAAATCAGCCGCTGCCGTAGGTGTGATCAACCGGGTATTCTCACCAAGCAGAAAGACAAGGCTGGGTTCTGAATCCGATGTCGAGGCGACAATGCTCTCGCGCCCGCAGGGGCGGTGGGCATCGACCATGGCAGCAAGGCGCGGGCTGAGCCATATGGTCTGCAAGCGCGGAATGACGGTCGTAAACAGCCCGACATGGATAATGACCGCTGCAGCAACCGCCGCCATGACCGCCCGCAGCACCTCACGGTGCAAAATCATATAGGCCGACAGCCCCAAAACCGGCAGCGCTCCCGCCGGGATCAGCATGGCGGCAGGCGACAGCGTGCCTTCCATGCGCCACAGCAGCACGGGGCCAGCAAAGGCCAGCACGGAACCGACCGTAAACCAGATCAGCCCATAGGCCGCGAGCAGGCCACGGGCCCACAGGGCGCGGGGCCATGCCCACTCCGTGGGAAACGAGACCACCGCCGCAGCCGTGAGGATGGCAATGGCCGGATAGGTCGGCAGCACATAATGCGGCAGTTTGGTCGCAATGGCCTCGAACACCAGCCAGTGCGGCACGATCCAGCACAGCAGGTAGCGCACATGCGGCTGAAAACGCTGCGCCCACACAAAAGGCAGGCTCATGGCGGCAAAAAGCGAGCCGGGCCAGAAGGCCAGGGCAAACACGGCCAGATGATAGCCCGGCGGCAGGCCATGCGTTTCCTGCCCGCTCGCCACCTTGCCCAGAAAATTGCGCCCCACCGCGCGCGAGAAGAAATCACCATGGCTGATGACCCCGATGGCAATGCACCACGGCAGCACGATGGCCAGCATGAGCAGCCAGCCCCAGGCCGGGCGCAGGCGGCGCCACCAGTCAATGCGCCGCTCCACCAGCGCCAGCGCCAGTGGCGTGCCAAAGCCGGGAATCAGCACCACCGGCCCCTTGAGCATGAGCCCGCAGCCCAGCGCAATCCAGTACAGCAGGGCCGCCGCAAGCGGCGTGGCCAGATCGCGCTCACGGTCGAGATAGGCACGCAGCAGGCCACATTGCGCCAGCAGCACGAACAAAAGCAGCGTGGTGTCAATCGTGGCCATGCGGCCTTCGGCGGTCATCAGCACCGAAACAGCCAGCAGGGCCGCCGCCAGCAGGCCGCATTGCGGGCCAAACAGGGCGGCACCAATCCAGGCCGTGAGCACAGCGGCCGCCGTTACGGCCAGAAGCGAGGGAATCCGATAGGGCCAGGTAGCGTTGCGGTCCTGCATGCCGGTCAGGCTGACGGCAGCCGCCTCCAGCCAGTAAATGCCAGCGGGCTGAAGGTAGCGGGGCTGATCGAGAAAGCGCACATCGACGTAATTGCCGCTATGCAGCATCTGGGCCGTGGCTTCCATGTAGCGGGGTTCGTCACGGTCCAGCGGCGGCAGCGAGGCCCGCCCGGGCAGGAACAGGACAAACACGGACAGCGCCACAAAAACATAGTGGCGCAGTGTCAGGCGCGTCATGGCACGGTCCCTTCAGCGTTCGGTAACGCGTTTCGGTATCCTGGCGCGGTTATTGAGCCACATGACACCCAGTATATCGCGGATGCCGACAATCGCCCGGTTGAAATTGGTGTATTTGGAGGACCCATGCAGCCGGTTGCGATGATGCACCGGCATGCACACCAGCGGCACGCCGCGCCGCCCCATCAGGGCAGGCAGGAAGCGGTGCAGCCCCTCGAATTGCGGCAGCGGCAGGAAATCTTCGCGCCGGAATGCCTTGAGCGAGGCCCCCGTATCAGGGCAGCCATCATCCAGCAGGCGGCGGCGCAGGCCATTGGCAAAACGCGACGCCAGCCTGCGCGACAGGGTATCGCGCCGTTTGGTGCGCACGCCCACCACCAGGGGGGCACGCCCGTTGCCCTGCTGGCACAGTGCCAGCATGTTGATGAAGTCGGTGGGATTATCCTGCCCGTCGCCATCAAGCACGATCACCCACTCGCCCCGCGCGGCTTCAACGCCGGTACGCAGGCCAGCGGATTTGCCGCAGGTGACATCATGGCTGAGAATGCGCAACTGCGGCAGGATGCCATCGCGCCGGACCGCTTCAAGCTCGGCCACGGTGCCGTCCGTGCTGCCATCATCGACAAAGATGATTTCAGCCGAGGGCAGGCGGTCGAGCACGGCCGCGATTTCCTGGCACAGGGGGCGGATATTGCCGCCCTCGTTCAGCACGGCAGCAATAATGGACAAAACGGGGCGTGAGTCCGCCCCGTTATGGCTGTCCTTCATGACGGGCGGCTGCAAAGACAATCAGGCAGCGCGCTTGGAAAGGGCAGTCGGCAGGTCGCCGATCGCCTTGTCGATGATCTTGCCATCAGCATCCGCAGGCAGGCTGGCGGCCAGCGTCTCGCGGGCGGCCTCGATGGCAATGTCAACCGCCGTCTCGCGCACTTCGCGCAGGGCGGAACGCTCGGCCGAAGCAATGCGGTCCTTGGCCATCTGCTCACGCCGCGTGGCAATATCCTCGGCATCCTTGCGGGCTTTTTCCGCAATGTTCGCGGCTTCACGCAGGGAGTGCTCGACCAATTCCTTGGCTTCGGCGAGTGCCGCCTCGCGGTCGCGCGTTGCGTCCTCCAGCATCTGCTCGGCCTCGCGGCGCAGGCGGGCTGCCTCATCAAGCTCGGCACGGATGCGCTCTGCCCGCCCGTCGAGCGCGCTCACCAGGGGTTTCCACAGTGAACGCCCGAACAGGACGAAAAACAGGACAAAGGCAACAGCCGACCAGAAACGGGGATCATGAAACATGATTATGACCTGTCTGTCTTGGGCAGCGGGTCAGAGACCACGTGCTGCCGCAGCAGAACCGACCTTTGCCGTCACGTAATCGGCCGGGGCGGCAATGCCAGATAACTGATTGATCAGCGTTTCCGCCGTGTTTGTGGAAATCTCGCGAACGGAAGCCAGCGCCTGCGTCCGGGCCTGCGCGATGCGGGTCTCGGCATCGCTGATCTCGGCGGCAAGGCGTGCGTTCATTTCCTCGGTCTGCCGGGCGGCGGCCAGACGGGCCTCCTCGACAACCTTGTCCACATTGGCCTGTGCATCGGCCAGCGCCTTGCGGCGTGCGGCGTGCAGGTCGTCCACGGCTTCATCAGCGCGGGTCTTGGCCTTGTGCGCGATGCCAAGGTCGGTCTCGATGGTCTGACGACGCAGCGAGAGAACCTTCTCCACCCTGGGCAGGGCCGAACGGCTCAGCAGCAGGTAGAGAACCAGAAAAATGCCAGCGCCCCATATCACCTGACCGATGACATAAGGATTGCCAAAATCAAGCTGGGGCATGCCCTCGGCGCGCGCGCCAGGGGCTGCCATGGCCATCAGCGGCAGAGCCAGCGCGGACGAAGCCACAAACGACTTCGCCCTTCGGATGTTGTTATACATCACGGCGCGCGCCATGTTCGCCTCCAGCGTATCAGACGAACAGGATCAGGAACGCGATCAGCAGCGCATACAGGGCCACGGCTTCCGTCAGGGCGAAGCCCAGCATGCCAAGGCCGAACACGTGCGGGCGTGCGGACGGGTTGCGCGCGATGCTGCTGACCAGCGTAGAGAAGATGTTACCCAGGCCAATGCCAACGCCAGCGAGGGCGATAACGGCGATACCGGCACCAATTTCACGGGCTGCTGCGATATCCATGTCTTGTTTTCCTTGTTTCAGACGTTCTGGATTGAAATAGATGGAAGCGGATGCGGCCTGTTAGTGGGCCACCGCCTCCCTCAGATAGATGCAGGTCAGGATTGCAAACACATAGGCCTGCAAGGCACCAACCAGCAATTCGAGTGCCATCAGCGCGATATTGATGACCACGGGACCAACGGCGATGATTTCACCGAAGAAGCCCAGACCGGCCAGCATGATCGTGAAGGCGGCAAACATGTCGAACATCACGTGACCCGCCACCATGTTGGCGAACAGACGGATCGACAGGCTCACGGGACGCGAAAGAAAAGAAAGGATCTCGATCGGGATCAGCAGCGGGGCCAGCGCCTTGGGCGCGCCTGCGGGCATGAAATGGGCGAAGAACTTCGCCCCCTGCACCTTGAGCGATACGATGATCGAGAGACAGAACACCATCAGCGCCAGCGCCAGGGTCACGGCGATATGGCTGGTGAAGGCGAAGGAGAAAGGCAGCAGGCCGAGGTAGTTACCGGCCAGGATGAAGAAGAACAGCGTGAACACGAAGGGGAAGAAGGCCTTGCCTTCCACGCCGATGGTGTCGACTGCCATGTTGTAGATGAAGTCGTAGCACATCTCGGCTGCGGCCTGCAGGCGACCGGGCACCACCGCAGCAGGCCGCATGCCCACGTACAGGAACGCCAGAACCAGCAAGGCGGCGACAATCATCATCATGGGGGACTGGCTGAACCGCAGGGATTCGCCCAATGCACCCAGAACTGGATGGAGCTCGAACTGACCGAGCGCGTCGATAGATGATCCGGCCGCCAACTTCGTTCTTCCCTATAACCGTCCGGGGCCGCCATCCGGCCCGTCTGCCTTAGTGCTTATGGCATCGGGCCTGACAAGACGCCAGACATTAAGTACACCCGCCACACCGCCAAGAAGCGAGAAGACGATGAGGAACCAGGGCTTTGTGCCCAGCCAGTGGTCAAGCCCCCAGCCAATGCCAACCCCGACCACAAGTGCCGACACCAGTTCCGTTCCCGACCTGATGACCAGGCCCAGATCGGACATTGTCCCGCCCGTATCGCGTTCAGCGGCCTTGCGGGGCTTGATGCGCTCGCGGGCCGCTTCCAGTCGCCGGTTGAAGGACTCGCCGGATGGATCGTTATCCTTATCCACTTCTCGCACCTCCTTGAGGGTGCAGGCGGTAGCTAACGGGGCTGCAATAACCTGTCAAGCAAGGGGTGGCAAACAAACAGGTTCCCCTGCATCTTTTTTATCGGTTGTGCGTTCGGCGCATCTTTATTGCGCCGTGGCGCTGCCCGGAATCACGTCATACCCCGCGCTGCCGGGAAAGGCGCCCGGCGGCGGCGCATCGGCGGGCTCGATATGGATGGCCTGGTTCACGTCCGGGCCGATCTCACGCGCGTTGATGGCGGTGCCGCGCTCCCCGCTCACGCCAATGCCGATGGCGTGCAGGCTGGCACCCGGCCTGAGCCAGGCGGCAAGGCGGGTGGCGTTGGCCTCGCCCACATACACCACGCTGTGATCGTGCATGATGGCGCCCTGCACCTTGCCCTGCATGTCATAGAGCGGGGCGAGCACGATGCCATCAACCGGCACGTCGGGGCCGATGGAGGGCGAATCATAGGGAGCGGGCGCACTTGCGGGGCGCACGTCGGCAATCCGCTGCCCGCGCGGGCCGGTTACGGCATAGGCCCGCACGATGGGATGGCCAATGCCCTTGAGCCCGCTGATCGAGACCTGCTCGCCGGGGCGGGCGATGGCGGGCAGGTTCTCGCCCAGGTCCTGCGGGCAGAAAACCTGCGTGCCATCGGCCAGCAGCAGCCCTGCCACCTGCCCTGCCGGGCTGAGGATGTACTGCACCAGCTGCCCGCTGGTTACGGGCAGCGGCGCAAGGTCGAACACGGGGGCAACCTGCGTTGCGGCAGGGGCGGCAGAAGGGGGCTGGGCGCCCGCCTTGCCAGCCGCATGGGCACTACCCGCCACCAGGCTGCCAGCAACAAGCACGCCCGCGAGCAGGCGGCAGGAGGAACGTCGATGAATGTCCATGCGGGTACCCGTCTTTCGTCTGTCTTGACCGGCACGCTGCCGGGCGTGCCATCTCATTCCATCCCCGCCGCGCAGGCAAGGGCCTTCACTTCGGATCAGTGCCGGAAATGGCGCATACCTGTGAAGACCATGGCAATGCCCGCCTTGTCAGCCGCGGCAATCACCTCGTCATCACGGATCGAGCCGCCGGGCTGGATCACGGCGGTGGCCCCTGCCGCAATCGCGGCCTCGAGCCCGTCGGCAAACGGGAAGAACGCATCGGACGCCACGACGCTGCCCTGGGTCAGCGGGTGGTCGATGCCGGCTTCCTTCGCGGCATCGGCGCTCTTGGTGGCGGCGATGCGCGCGGAATCCACCCGGCTCATCTGGCCCGCGCCAATGCCCACCGTGCTCTGGTCCTTCACATACACGATGGCGTTCGACTTGACGTGCTTGGCCACGCGGAAGGCGAAGATGAGATCCGCCATCTCGGCGGCCGTGGGCGCGCGTTTGGTCACGACTTTCAGCGCCTCAGGCGTGATGCGGCCGCTGTCACGCGTCTGAGCGAGGAAACCACCCGCCACCGAGCGCACCACCACGCCACCGGCTGCGGGGTCGGGGAGCGCGCCGGTCAGCAGCAGGCGCAGGTTTTTCTTGCGCGACAGGATCTCGCGCGCTTCGGCCGTGGCATCGGGTGCTACGATCACTTCGGTAAAGATCGACGCAATACGCGCGGCGGCTTCGGCTTCCAGCGTGCGGTTCAACGCCACGATGCCGCCAAAGGCCGAGACCGGATCGCAGCGCAGCGCACGGTCCCAGGCTTCGGCCTGGGTGGGGGCGGTGGCGACACCACACGGATTGGCGTGCTTGACGATGACCACGGCGGGCGCATCGAATTCCGCAACCGCCTCAAACGCCGCATCGGTGTCATTGATGTTGTTGTAGGACAGCGCCTTGCCCTGGACCTGCGTGGCCGTGGCCACACCGGGACGGGTCGAGCCATCGGTGTAGAAGGCCGCCTTCTGGTGCGGGTTCTCGCCATAGCGCAGGCTTTCGCGCTTTTCGCCCGCAAGGATCATGCGCGGCGGCAGCACCTCGCCTTCCTGGCCTGCAAACCATGCGGCGATGGCGGCATCATAGGCTGCGGTGCGGGCATAGGCAGCACCTGCCAGCTTCGTGCGCTGGTCCAGCGTCGTGCCGCCATTTTCCAGCGCCGCGATCACTTCACCATACTGGGCGGGGTCGGTCACGATGGCCACATGGGCGTGGTTCTTGGCGGCGGCGCGGATCAGGGCGGGGCCGCCGATATCGATGTTCTCGATGCAGTCCTCCGGCCCCGCGCCAGAGGCCACGGTGGCCTCGAACGGGTAGAGGTTGACGGCCACGAGGTCGATCGGGGCAATCCTGTGCTCTTCCATCTGCTGCACATGGGCGGGCAGGTCGCGCCGGCCCAGAATGCCCCCATGCACCTGCGGCACCAGCGTCTTGACGCGGCCATCAAGAATTTCCGGAAAGCCGGTATGCTCGGACACGTCGCGCACGGCAATGCCCGCTTCGCGCAGGGCGCGGGCGGAGCCGCCGGTGGACAGGATCTCGGCCCCGTGGGCGACAAGCGCGCGGGCCAGATCAAGCAGTCCCTTCTTGTCAGACACGGAAATCAGGGCACGCCGGACCGGCACGGTGGTGGGGGGGGTCATCTGCAAGTGACCTTTCACGCAAGCTGGAAATGAGCCAATGCGGGTTGGATTAGTCCAACCGCGCCGGAATGGGCAATAAGCGAAATGTTATGGCTGGCTCTTTAAAAGGTTTTTTGGAACAGATATTATAAAAAACATCAAAACGTTTTTGGTGAAGCTTTTTTCAAAAAGCTTTGTAAAACAAACTACCTTTTTGAAAAAAGGCGGCACCCAGAAACTTTTGTCACTTTCCTCCCGACGGGCGCAAAATCAGCCATCAAGAGGCGCGACCAGCTGGGCCAGAAAGGCGGGCTGGCGCGGCAGTTCGTGGCCGTCGATCGCCACCACTTCACGCGCGCACAGGCTGTTCAGGGCAAAAACCGCCTCGGCGCCGCGCAGCATGGCGGGGCTGAGGCGGCTTTCGCGCAGCATGCCTGCCGCAAGCAGCACGCCACGGGCGATGCCGGGCAGGGCGCCGTCGCGCACGGGGGGCGTAAGCGCCGCCCCATCCCTGACCGCCACAAGCGTGCTGGCACTCGTCTCGGCCACGTGCCCTGCCCGGTTGAGCAGCAGCGCATCATCCGCGCCCTGACCGGCCGCCTCCATCCGCGCCAGGATGGAGGGCAGGTAGTTCAGGCTCTTGATGCGCGAAAGCACGCTCTCCTCATCGCGCCGGTGGCTGGCTGTTGCCAGCCGCACGGGGGTTGCGGGCGGCAGGTTGGCGGTTGCAGTCAGCAGCAGGGTGGGCCGTACCTGGGGCGGCGGCAGCAGCCCGCGCGGGCCGGGACCACGGGTGAATGTCAGCCGCAGCGAACCATTCTGCAACCCGCACGCCGCCAGCAGGTCGGCCGCCGCCCGCGCGATCAGGCCCCTGTCGGGTGGCGGCAGCATGAGCACGCCAGCGCCATGCGCCAGCCGCTCCATATGAAGTGTGAAATGCCGCACCCCGCCACCCGCCACGCGCATGGTCTCGAACAGGCCATCACCCAGCAGCAGCCCCCGGTCCGCCGGGTCGATGCGGGCCTCGGCCTGATCGATGATGCGGCCATTGAGCCAGACAGGCAGGCTGGCAGGGGTCATGGCATGTTTCCTTCCGCCGCCTGTGGTCCGAACAGGGCCAGCAGGGCTGCAATCTTGAGCTGCATCTCGCGGTATTCGCGCTCCGGGTCGGACTCCACGGTAATACCGCCGCCTGCTGCTGCCGTAACGTGGTCGCGCGTAAGCACCAGCGTGCGGATGATGACGGCGCTGTCCATCGCGCCATCGCAGCCGATCCGCACCACCGTGCCGCAATAGGCCCCACGGGGCGAGGCCTCGAGTGCATCGATCACCTGCATGGCGCGGTGCTTGGGCGCGCCGGTGACCGAACCGGGCGGCACGGTAGCGGCCAGCAGGTCATACGCATCGCGCCCCGGCCCCAGCCGCCCCGTTATTTCGGACACCAGATGGTGCACATGCGCAAACTGCTCGACCGCGAAAAGCTCCGGCACCGCGATGCTGCCCAGTTGGGCCACGCGCCCGATATCGTTGCGCATGAGGTCAACGATCATCAGGTTCTCGGCCTGCTCCTTGGGGTCGTGCCGCAGGGCGTGGGCCAGGCGGGCATCGTCCTGCGCGGTGGCGCCACGCGCGGCCGTGCCCTTGATGGGCCGGGTGCTGACCCGGCCTGCGCCATCAAGGCTTAAAAAACGCTCGGGCGAGGCACCGAGCAGCGCAAACCCGTCCCTGCCCGCCACAAAGGCCCCGAACGGCGCGGGCGATGTGACACGTAGCGTGCGGTAGACATCAACCGCCGCAAGCCCGGGCGGGCGGGCGGCCTGCATGCGCCCGGTGATGTTGACCTGAAACACCTCGCCCGCTGCAATCCGGGCCACGGCCTGCGCCACGGCGGCGCGATAGGCTGCCCCATCCTGATCGGGCCTGAAACGCAATGCGGGCAGCGGCAGGGGTGTGGCTGCCGGACCAATCGCCGCCCATTGCGCCACCAGCCCAGCCGCGCGCGGGCCATCAAGGCCGGTTCCCGCCAGCCAGGCGCGGCCCGTCTCGCGATCGAGCACGAAGGCATGGTCATACACGCCAAAAGCGGCCTCAGGGCCATCATCGCCTGCGCCATGCCGCGTGCCGATGCCTTCCATGCGCTGGCCCGCGCCATAGCCGATAAAACCGATCGCGCCCCCGGCAAACGGGACCGCGGGCGGGCAGGCGCCACCCGGCACGCACTGCCGCAGCAGGCATGGCAGATCGTGCGCAACCGGCGTGCCATCAAGCCAGCATGTGCCATCATGCTGCGCGATCCAGCGCACGGGGTTGCGGCAGATGATGGTCCAGCGCGCGCGCGGGCCGACCGGGCCGCCACTATCAAGGCAGGCAAAGCCGGGGCTCCCACCCCACGCGGCCAGCACGTCATCCACATCCCGCCAGGCCACGGACAGGCAGGGCGCGGGGCTAGCCATCACCAGCGTGCCGCAGGGTGGCGGCATAGGCCATCAGCATGGCGCTGACTTCCGGCCCGTCGGCAGCCTCGAGCGCGCGGCAGGCCATGCGGCGGCAGTCATCCATCGCCGCTGCCCGCACGGCGCGCTTCACATGCGGCACGGCGGAGGCATGCATGGAAAACGACCGCACCCCCAGCCCCACCATCAACGGCACGGCCAGCGGGTCGGACGCCATCTCGCCGCACAGCGAGACCGGCCTGCGCTGGCGCAGCCCCGCATCGGCCGCAAGGCGCACAAGCCGCAGCACGGCGGGGTGCAGCGGGTCATACAGCCCTGCCACATCCGTCGCCGCGCGGTCAGCCGCCAGGGTATACATGGTCAGGTCATTGGTGCCGATGGCCAGGAATTCGGCCTCCTGCGCCAGCACATCGGCCATGAGGGCTGCGGCGGGCGTTTCGATCATGATGCCAAGCGGCGGCAGCGGATCGGGTATGTCCACCCCCTTGCGCCGCAGCCTGCGCCCCACGCGGGCATAGACCTCACGCGCCGCATGCAGTTCCGCCGGGCTTGAGACCATGGGCAGCAGCACCCGCACCGGACCCGCGGTGGCCGCGCGCAGGATGGCGGCAAACTGCGTTTCCAGCAGGGCGCGATGGCGCAGGAGCAGCCTGATGCCGCGCACCCCCAGCGCCGGATTGACATCGCTGCCCGCCCCGATGCCGGCCTGTGCCAGGGCATCGCTGTTCTTCTCGCTGCCCCAGTCCACCACGCGGATCGTGACCGGATCGCCCGACATGGCCTCGATCAGCGGGCGGTAAAGTGATTCCTGCCGGGCTTCATCAGGCAGGGTCCCGGCATTCATGAACAGGAATTCGCTGCGCAGCAGCCCGATGCCGGCCGCACCTGACTGCGCGATCATGGGCAGTTCGGCCGGTATTTCCAGATTGGCCTGCAATGTCAGCACCTCACCGCTCGACAGGCGGGCAGGCAGGCGGCGCAGGCGGCCAAGTGCCTGGCGCTCCCGCGCATAGGCCGCCACCGCCACCCGGGCCGCTGCCGCCGTGCGGGTGGAAGGCCGGAGAATGACTTGCCCGGTGGTGCCATCGACCACCAGCCGCGTACGCCGCCCGATGCGCGCCAGCAGCCCATGGGTGGCCAGCACGGCGGGGATGCCAAGGGCGCGCAGCAGGATGGCGGTATGCCCGGTGCTGCCACCTTCCTCCGTGACCACGGCGGCAATGCGCGAGGGGTCGATCAGGGCGGCATCGGCGGGGCGCAACTGCTCGGCCACAAGGATCGCGCCATCAGGGATGGCGGAAAACGACCGGTATGGCGTGCCGCTAAGGTTGCGCACCAGCCTGCGCCCGATCTCGCGGAACTCGCCCGCGCGCCGCCTTGCCGCCACCGCATCCTCGCCTTCAGGCGCGGGGCGACCGGGGGGGCTGAGCATGAAGGCGGCCAGGGCCTCGGTTTCAAGCTGCACGGCGGCCTCGGCCAGCATGCCATGGCCCAGCCGCGCCTCGATGCCGCGCCGCAGGCGCGAGGGGCCGAGCATGCGGCGATAGACTTCAAGCAGGGAGCCGATTTCCACCTGCCCGTCTTCCGGCAGCAGGGCCAGGCGGTCATGCAGGCGGCGCAGCTGGGCGGTGGAGCGGGTTATGGCCTCATGCAGGCGGGCGCGTTCATGGGCGGGGTCGCAGTCGCGCCGCGTGGTGTCGATGGGTGGGGGGTCGGGGTCATGCGCGATGGCGGCATGGCCAATGGCCACGCCTGATGAAACGGGCTGGCCTTCCAGCCGTACCTCACCGGCGCGGGGGCGACGCGCGGTGCTGCGTTCAGTCGTCTTCATCAAATCCGGCCCCGACCAACCGCACGAGGGCCGCAAGCGCGCGTTCCGCCTGCGGGCCGTGGGCCGTGATGCCGATTGTCTCGCCCTTTCCCGCCCCCAGCATCATGAGCCCCATGATGGAATGACCCGGAACGGTCATGCCCGCATGGGTCACGTCGATGGTCGCATCGAATTTTTCCGCCACCGTGACGAATCTGGCCGCCGCCCGCGCATGCAGCCCGCGCTGGTTGACAATGCCCACATCCGCCCGCCGGGGTGCCGCCTGCGCCACGGGCTCAGCCACCATGACCGACCACGCTGTCCGCGGCCTCGCCCGCGCAGGCTCCCACGCCCGACAGGCAGGCGGCAGGCAGGTGGGATGCGACCGAAATATAGCGCCTGCCCGCCTCTTCCGCGCCATGCAGGCATTCCTGCAGACCCACCTGGCCGCGCATCTGCGCCAGCTTGACCAGCATGGGCATGTTGACGCCGGCGAGTACTTCCACGCGGTCGTTCTCCAGCACGGAAATCGCAACATTGGATGGCGTGCTGCCAAACATGTCGGTCAGCAGGATCACGCCCTGCCCGCTATCGACCGACTCGATGGCCTGGCGCAACGGCGCACGGCAGGTACCGGGCAGCGAGGCCGCCGTGACATTGAACACCGTGGCCTGCGCCTGGGGGCCGACCACATGTTCGAGTTCCGCCTTCAGCGTCTCGCCCAGAACGCCATGCATCACGAATACAAGACCGATCATCGTGGGTCCGCCTGCTCCGTTGGTTCGGCCAGCCCGCGCGGGCGGTTGGCCCAGCGCCAGCTACTGCGACCCTGGCGGGCCAGTTCACGGTGCATGATCACGACGGGCCATGCATCATGGGGGTGAGGACTGTCGGCACGCTGCGCCAGCCGCTGCGCCAATGCCTCGACAAGGGTGACGGAACGGTGCCGCCCGCCCGAGCAGCCAATGGCGATGGTGGCGTATTTCTTGCCCTCGCGCACGAAGCGCGGCAGCACGAGTTCGAGCAGCCCCGCCATGCGATCAAGGAATTCGGCATAATCAGGGTCGTTTGCCACATAATCCGCCACGGCCGCATCCAGCCCGGTCATGGCTGACAGGGCGGGGTCGTAATACGGGTTGGTGAGGAAGCGGGCATCAAACACCATATCCGCCTCACGCGGGAGACCGGCGGGGAAGGCGAAGGACATCAGGGCGACGGTCAGGCCATCAAGCCCGCCTGCCGACCATTCGCCAAAGCGGGCCTCGACAAGCTGGCGCAACTCGGGCGGGGGCAGGTCGGAGGTGTCGATCACCACATCGGCGGCCTCGCGCAGGGGAGAGGTCAGGCGGATCTCGGCCTCGATCCCTTCCTTGACCGTGCCGTGCACGGCCTGCGGGTGGCGCCTGCGGGTGGCGGTGTAGCGGCTGAGCAGCACGCTTTCCTCCGCCGTGGCGTAGATCAGTTCGGCATTGAGGGCGGGGTTGACGCGCAGCCGGGCCAGGGCGGCCAGCACGGCGGAGGCATCGAAGCCACGCGTGCGCGAATCCACGCCAATGGCCACCGGGCGCTCGGCACGGGCCACGATCTCATCGAGCATGCCCAGCGGCGGATTGTCGATCACCTCATGCCCCAGATCCTCCAGAATACGCAGAATCGAGGATTTTCCTGCCCCGGACAGGCCGGTCACAAGCAGGATGCGACGGGGGAGAGGTGTGTCTTCATGCATGGTGTCAGTCACGCAAAACCCTGACTTCTCTCAGCCATTTGCCGGATGACAGATCGCTGTATCATGGCGGGATCGAAACCTTTTCCTGAACCCATTCTCCCCCGAAAGGGCAAGCATGGAAAGTGGCAGCCGCATCACATCTGTCTTTCACCCAGCAATTGGCTGCGTCCGGCAACGCAGTCAAGGATCAGCCCCACGCGCGCCACGGCCGAGGGCCGGGCCGGGTCGAGGCGGAACACGGGCACGCCGGCCAGCGCGTCGGGTTCGGGTGCCGGTGGCAGGCGGGGGGCATAATCGGGCGGCGCCACCAGCCTTGCAAGCGCCACCACCCGCACCCGCTCCTGCCACGCCATGCGGATGATGCCGATGCCGCGTACCTCGAGCAAGCCCGCAAGGGCGGGAGGCGGGCTGGCCCACCCCGCGTGCAGGCAGACCTGGTCATCGGCCACGAGGGCATAGCCCGCATCGATCAGGCGCAGCAGCAGGTCCGACTTGCCCGCCCCCGATGGCCCCATGAGCAGAACGCCCTGCGCACCGCGCGCGGCACAGGAGGCATGGATGTGGAGCGGTGCGTTCATGCCCGTGCTTTACCGGACAGGGCGCTGTTTCGGGAAAGGAAAAATTTTTATGGACAAAACATGGCGACTTCATGATTCTTTGACAGATGGAAGAAAACACGTCGTTGCGCCCGCAGTCCGAACTTCACCTCCGGCACCTGACCGGGATCAACGCGCAGACCGGCGGCTTCTCCCCTGAACTGTTTGGCCAGATCCGCCAGGCGCTCATGACGGGCATGGACCAGTTGGCCAGCCAGGGCATGGGGGCGGAGAACGTGACGCGCATCATCTTCATGCTGCATGACACGGCAGGCTTTGCCGCCTGTTTCCCGCTGCTCAACGACCTGTTCGCCCGCACCTGCCCCGCCACCACGCTGCGCCTGGTCAAGGGGTTTGAACAGCCGGGGCAACTGGCCGAGATCGAACTGCTCGCCACGACCGGACCGGGCGAGGAAGACGCCTGAAGGGCATCAGCCTGAACGACGCGCTGCAATCTGTATGGAATCAGGAGGGGATCGTGGTGGAGCTGAGGGGAATCGAACCCCTGACCTCCTCATTGCGAACGAGGCGCTCTCCCATCTGAGCTACAGCCCCACAATCCTCGCGCGATAGATAACCTGCACCGGGCGCAAGTCAAGGCCAAATTTTGGCCTGTGCCTCATTTCCCGCACCGAACTGGCGGTGCATGGCGGTTGTATGCGCTCCCTGACGACACTAGATTCCCGTGTGTCGTCACCTATGAAAGTTGGCCCGTTGATCCCCATACTCTTTAGCCTGCTGGCTGAACTGATACAGCTTTACACCTATGTGGTGCTGGTCTCGTGCCTGTTCAGCTTCCTGCTGGCCTTCGGCATTCTCGACCAGCGCAACCCGATCGTGTGGAATATCGGCAATTTCCTGTACCGCATGACCGAACCGGTGCTGCGCCCCATACGCAGCGTGCTGCCCAACTTTGGCAACATGGATTTCAGCCCGCTGGTCCTGCTGCTGCTGATCCAGTACCTGGCGCTGCCGATCCTGTTCAGGATCGAGGCCATGTTGCTCACCCCCCCGATGTAAGCGGACTATCCCCGCCGCCGCCGTGCGGCCTATAATGGGGGAACGGGCCCTGCTTTTTCACGCGGACCGCATTTTCAGGAGTTAGTATTCACATGAAAAAATCGAACCGTTTCCTGGCATTTCTCGCCGCCCTGCCCCTGACTGCGGCCCTCGCTGCCGCTCCGGCACATGCGGAAGGCTTTGGCGGGCTTGGCGGCCTGGGTGGCGACGCATCGAACCTGCTCTCGGGCAGTGGCATGAACGCCCCCTCCGTTTCCTCGCTGGCCCCTTCCAACGTCACGGGCCTGCTGGGCTACTGCGTGCAGAACAACTACCTGCAGGGCAACAGCCCCACCACCCTGCTGTCCTCGCTCAAGCAGAAGGCCGGGCTTGATACCACGGGCAGCCAGTACACCAACGGCCAGAACGGCATTCTTGATACCGGCAACGGCAACACCTTCTCGCTCGCCACGCTCAAGGGCAACCTCAAGCAGAAGGTCACCACCAAGGTCTGCAACGCCGTGCTCAAGCAGGGCAAGTCGCTGCTCTGATCCACGGGCGTTACGGGGGTCCGCCTGCTCGGTTCAGAACGGGCGGACCACCACCATGATGACAATGACCATCATCAGCACGGTCGGCACTTCATTGGCCATGCGATAGAAGCGTTCGGGCCGCGTATTGCGGTCATTGGCGAAGTCACGCCGCCACCGCCCGCATGCCCCCTGAAAGCCCGCCAGCGCCAGCACGCAGGCCAGTTTGACCGGCCACCACGCCGCATGCCAGTCGATCACGCCGGGTATGGCGGCCAGCAGCCCGCCAAACACGAAGGTGCTGATCATGGCAGGCGCCATGATGAAGCGCAGCAGCTTGTATTCCATCACCTTGAACCGGGCTGATTCCGATGAACCGGGTGCGACCTGGCAGTGATAGACAAACAGGCGCGGCAGGTAGAACAGCCCCGCCATCCATGCAATCAGCGACATGATGTGGAACGCCTTGAGCCACAGCATGAAGGGAATGAGGGCGCTACCCATTCACGCAGCCCGCCTGCTTCTGGCTGGCCAGGATGCGGCTGAGCAGCGGCACGAATTCATCCAGATGCGCGATGCGCAGCAGCCCCGGCCACTGGGGTGCGGGCAGTTCGGGCGCGCGCAGCAGCACGCAGCCCATGCCCGCCGCCTGCGCGGCACGGGCGCCGGTATCGGTATCTTCCAGCACGATGCAGCATTCCGGCGGCACGCCCTGCGCCCTGGCCGCCGCCAGATAGACCGCCGGGTCCGGCTTGGGCTGGCCCATGTCACGCGCGGAGTGGATGCTGGCGGGCGCAATCAGCGCATCGAGCCCCGTGCGGCCGAATTTGGCCTCCATTTCCTCTACCGAGGAATTGGAGCCGATGCGGTAGGGCAGCCCCAGCGAAGCTACGCCGCGCAGCATGGCAGGCGCGCCCGCGATGGTTTCCGCCTCACTGCGCATGAGGGTGACGAGGTTGCGCTGCATCCGGGCGGGCCAGTCAGCAGGCAGGCTGATGCCCTCCGCATCCTCGATCTCGTGCTTGAGCGCGGTCAGGGCGTGACCCGCGAAGCGGCGCACGGCGTCCTCATCGCTGATCTCGGGGCCATAGTCGCGCAGGGTGCGGGCGATCATGCGGCATGACGGGCCTTCGCTGTCGATCAGCACGCCATCGCAATCGAAAATGACCAGCCTGAGCGCGCCATCGGGGCGCAGGGCAGAGGGCAGCATGGCTCAGACCTCCCGGATGGTCTTGATCAGGTCGCCCACATGCTCGGGCGGCGTGGTGGGAATGACGCCGTGGCCAAGGTTGAACACATGAGGGCGGCCCTTCATGGCGTCGCGGATGGCACGCGCTTCCGTACGCATGCCTTCGCCGCCTGCCAGGACGCGGATGGGGTCGAGATTGCCCTGCAGCACCAGCGTGCCGGGCACCTTGTCGGCCACGGCCTTCATATCCGCTCCGGTATCGAGCGCCATGGCGTTCACGCCGGTCTCACGCCCGTATTCAACCGCCATCAGCCCCGCCAGCCGGGGGAAGCCGATAACCGGCACGCCGGGGTGGCGGGCGTTGATGATGGCGGTGATGCGCTTCGCCGGTTCAATCACATGCTTGCGGAACTGCGAGGGCGGCAGCAGGCCCGACCAGCTATCGAACAGCATGACCGCTTCGGCCCCCGCCTCGATCTGGGCGCACAGCATATCCGCCGTCGAGGTGGTGAGCAGGTCGATCAGCCGGTCAAAGAACGCGGGGTCGGTATAGGCGAGTTTGCGGGTTTCCTCGAACTCACGCGAGCCATGGCCTTCCACCATGTAGCACGCCACCGTAAACGGCGCGCCTGCAAACCCGATCAGCGTCACCTGCCCCGGTCGTGCCGGCCCGATCGCCTCCGGCCCGTCGACAATGGCCCGCAGCCTGCGCAGGGTCTGCATCACCGGCTCAACCGCCTGCGCCACGCGGCCCGGATCAAGCCGGTCGAGATCGGCCTGTGAGCGCACGGCCCCCAGGACAGGCCCCCGGCCCGGCACGAATTCCAGCGACTGCCCCATGGCCCAGGGCAGGATCAGGATATCGGAGAACAGGATGGCCCCATCCATGCCAAAACGGCGGATGGGTTGCAGCGTGATCTCGACGGCCATGTCGGGGGTCATGCAGCGGGTTATGAAATCCGCCTTTTCACGCAAGGCCCGGAATTCCGGCAGGAACCGGCCCGCCTGCCGCATCAGCCATACCGGAGGGGGCCAGGTCGCCTCTCCCAACAGGGTGGCGAGCAGGGGTTTGCGTGTTGCTGTCATCGATCCGTCGTTCTGTTTCGTTGTGGCCGGACTATCTCGTACTTTCGGGCTGACGGATAGCGGGCAGGGCACAACGCGCGCGCCCCTTTCAAAACAATAAAAGAAAAGAGAAAGAAATTTCTTGATGTGCTTTTAGTGCTGTGGATCACGGGGTACCCATGTTTCCGAAAATGTACCCCGTTTTCCCCACAGTGTGTACCGTTTCCGACTCCAAGGATTCCCACGGAGTCGGAAAGTTATCCCGAATGTACCGACATAAGGCTGTGTACAACTCACCGGAATGGGGCGGGTACACGTTGTCCACGGTACTCGGTACGGCACAGAATTGTTTGGAGTACTGTCCCCATGTACCCCAGTACTCCAGAGGCCCGAATTAAATGTTTCACTTCCGCAGTACGGAGAGCGCGATGCCGGACGACTCCAGTTTAGTACTAAAGCCCACCCCATTACAGGTGGAGTCGCCGCCGATAGTACTGGCCAGCCGCTCGGCCGCGCGGCGCGCACTGGTGGAATCGGCGGGGCTTGTGGCCCGGTTCATGGCGGCGGATGTGGATGAACACGCCATTCGCGCGGCCCAGCGCGCTGCCGGGCACGATGCCAGTACTGCCGCCCTTGAACTCGCCCGCGCCAAGGCCCGGGCGGTTCCGGTCGCACCCGGCACGGTGGTGATTGGCGCGGACCAGATCCTGTCCTGCGGGGCGGAATGGTTCGACAAGCCACAAGACCGCAGCGCGGCCCGTGCGCAACTGCTGCGCCTGCGGGGCCGGGCGCATGTGCTGCACACGGCCGTGAGCCTGTGGCGCGATGGCCGCGAGGTCTGGCACCATGTCGCCTGCCCCGTGCTGCACATGCGTGCGTTCAGCGAGTCCTTTCTTGCGTGGTATCTGGCCGCCGAGGGCGAGGCGATTCTGTCCTGCGTGGGGTGCTACCGGCTTGAAGGGCCGGGAATCCAGCTTTTCTCCCGCATCGAGGGGGAACAGTCGGCCATTATGGGCCTGCCACTGCTGCCCCTGCTTGCCGCCCTGCGCGGGCAGGACATTATCTTGCCCTGAATCGGTTAAAGGGGGGTTGCATCGGTCTGCGCTTGCGGTTATACCCCCGTCACCGGACCACGGTGGCCATGCAGATGGCCTGCACCGTCGGAACAGTGGGGCCATAGCTCAGTTGGGAGAGCGCCTGAATGGCATTCAGGAGGTCAGGGGTTCGACTCCCCTTGGCTCCACCAGATTCCTTAATCTGGTACCCCAAAAATATTATTGATGAATGATCTGGCCAGTGCCTTCATGTTCTGCATGAGGGCTTCATGCTCAGGGAACCCCTCATGCCCAGGGCAAACTGGTGCGGCGCACGCGCAGGGGGATATGGGATGTGGCGGTGGATGTGCGCGCCGGTTCGCCTACGTTCGGGCAATGGGTGGGCGCGACCCTGAATGCCGAAAATGGCGGCCAGTCCTGGATACCGCCGGGATTCCTGCACGGTTTGTGCACGTTGGCCGACCATACGGAGGGGCACTGCCATGCACGCTCCCCTCCGACCCCACCTGCGCTTAAATGATGTGACACTGGGCATTGAATGGCCCGTGGCCGACGGGCAGGTCATTGTCTCGGCGCATGATGCAGCGGCGCCGCCTTTTTCCGCCGTGATCGACTGGTTCCCTTACGCGTGGCACGCAGGCAGCCCGGCGCGTCGTGATCAGGCCGAGTGGTCGAGTTCGTCGAGTTCGATCAGGCCTGCTTCGCCGGTCTGGGGCGGAGGAATGACCGGCATGGCCTGCTGCGTGGCCCGGTCGCCCGGGTGCAGGCGCCGCACTACGGAAAAGGCGGTGAGCACCGCGCAGGAGCCAAACAGTACGCTGCCCAGCACCTGCCCCACCTGCACGCCGCCCGGCCCGTAACGCATGCCCATCCACACGAACGGAATGGTGCCCAGCGTGGCCCGCCCCCAGTTGAACAGCGTGGAATAGAGCGGGTGGCCCAGATTGTTGAATGCGGAATTGGCCACGAACAGCATGCCGATGAACACGTAGCCCGCAATGGTCCAGTTACAGAACAGGTGGATCAGCATCGCCGCCGTGCCCTGTGCAGAAAACACCCGCACCACCAGGTCCTGCGTCAGGAACAGGATGGCCCATGTCAGCGCCACGCAGCCTGCCACCAGCCACAGCGAGGCCACGAGTGTGGCGCGCACGCGCTCCAGCTTCCCTGCCCCGAGGTTCTGCGACATGATCGGCCCGACCGATCCCGTCAGGGCAAAGACAAAGGCAAAGGCCACCGGCACGATCCGCTCGATGGTCGCCTGCCCCGCCACCGCCGCCAGCCCGAACCCCGCCATGGCATGCGTTACGAACACGCTGCCCACCGGCGTTGCCAGGTTGGTCAGGATGGCGGGCATGGCCACCTGCCCCACCAGCCTTGTGTCGGCCACGACATGGGTGCGCACGGGCCAGGCCAGCAGGCCATGACGGCGCGCGCAGCGAAAGCCCATCAGCGCCACGATCCCGCGCGAGAAAATGGTGCTGATCGCAGCCCCCTTCAGCCCCAGCCCGAGGCCCAGGATCAGCAGGGGGTCGGCCACGGCCGAGATCATGGCGCCGATCAGCGTTACATTCATGGAAATGCGCGCAGCCCCGATGGCGCGCAGCAGCCCCGAGCACCCCATCCCCGCCGCGATCAGCGGCAGGCCGGGCGAGACGATGCGCAGGAACGTGGCCGCCTGCCGCGCTGCCTCCCCCTGCGCCCCGAGCAGGGCCAGCAGGAGCGGCGCAAGCCATGCGGTGAATACCCCGATAAGCAGGCAGAAGCCGAGCATGACGACGCCAAAGGAGGATGCGACGCGCTGCGCCTGCTCCATCCTGCCCGCGCCGATCAGCCTGCCGGTGATGGCGCCGATGCCAATCGACAGGCCGATGGATACCGCGATCTGCACGAAGCTGATCACGCCCGAGAAGCCGATGGCCGCCGTCAGCGCAGGGTTACCCAGCCATGAAATGTAGAAAAGGTTCAGCAGGTCGACAATGAACACCGCCATCAGGCCAATGGCCCCCGTACCCGCCATGACCACCACATGGCGGACAATGCTGCCTGTGCAGAATGCGGCTTTGGGTCGGGTCGCGGGTTGTCCCCCCATTCGGGTGTCCTGTCTGCTGCAGTGGGGGCGGCCTGGCCAGTGCCGCCATGGTCACGCCCCATGATGCGGGGCATTGAAACCGGGCACAAGACCCCTGCCCGGCCTGTTTTTGCTGCAGAGCACAAAATCACCTTACTATTGCTGTATATAATAAAATTTGATTGTGCAGTGCAAAATAACCATGCCAATTGTGCAGTGCAAAAAAAGTAAAATAGAATTTTTATTTATCTTTATTGTTGACGTTTAAATAGGTGGATGGCATAAGGGGTTACACGAAGCCGCTGGCTTCCATAAAAACCGATAAAATCCGGTCATGATACCGGGCTGGACGTGTTACCCTCCGGTATCAACGTTCTACTGACAGGGTCACCCCATGGGCGGCCCTGTCTTTTTTTGTGCCCTGCCCGTGCAATCCCGCCAGGCCCGCATGGGGGAGCTGGTCGGGTTAAAAATTAGATCGGACCAGTCCATTTCTGGCAAAGGGAACAGTCTGCCGCGCAATCCGACCCGCCAAAGTATCGCCCTTCATGAACCGCATGTCCCTGCCGCCAAAATATTCCTGCCTGCTCATTGGCATCATGGGCGTTCTACTCGGGGCGGTGGAGTGGCTGTTTGAACCCGATGGCAGCACGCTCGACAGCCTGCGCAGCCCGCAGGAACAGCAGATCCTGCAAAACCTGTCAGGCCCGCTGGCGGTCGTGATATTTATGGCATCCGTGCTGCGCAGGCAGATCATCTATGCACTGGGACACAATATTCTGGACGATACCGTGTGCATGAGCCTGCCTTACTGGCTCATTGGGCATCTCTCCCGGCTTCGACCGCTGCACAGGACCGGGGTGTTCCTGCTGGTGACCCTCAGCCTGCAGGGGGGCATGGGCCTACTGGCAGTGGGGGTATGGCAGTGCCCTCCTGTTTGGCATCGAATGGCTGGAAATCCTGTGCGTGACCACCGCCTATCTCATATCCGCAAGGCACAGGCTGCTCATGACCGTGTCCTGCGCCATGGTGTGCAATGTGATCATATTTGGTTGTGACTATGTCGTGGCCATGCCGATGCTGTGGGCACGGGTGCAGTCCGTCGAGACCGCGCAGCCCCTGCCCGGTGGCCTTGCCCCTGACGGGCGGCACCACGTGGCCCATGAGGTCGAGCAGGATCTGTAGCCTTCTGCCAAAAGAAGTTTTTGGCGAAACTTTTTTCAAAAAGCTTCGAAGAATGCTGCCTTTTTGGAAAAAGACAGCACCTAAAAAATTTTATCATCGCGCAGGAGACCAGCACTTTTATCGCTGGTCGCGCATGAGGCGTCTCCATTACGCTGAAGCCGGTTCCCGCCCGTGGCAGGAACCCCTGCATTAAGGGAGGAATACCGATGTCCAGACTGACGGCGGCCGAACGTGATGCCCTGCCTGATTCAGCCTTTGCCCTGCCGGGCCGACGCTACCCCATACCCGATGTGACCCATGCGCGTGACGCGCTGGCCCGTGCGAGCGAGATGCTGCACCGGGGCGACCTTACGCAGGAGGAGTATGACACGGTCGTCGCCCGCGCCCATGCCGTACTGGAAAATGAATAGGCCCGCCTGAAAAAAAAGGGGCGCCGGACAGACCGCCCGGCACCCCTTTTGCATGGCGACTGGCCCGGTGGGGTCAGCCTGCCTTGTCGAGTTCCGCCTCAAGCTGCGGCAGGATGGTGAACAGGTCGCCCACGATCCCGTAATCCGCCACCTGGAAGATCGGGGCCTCGGGGTCCTTGTTGATGGCAACAATGACCTTGCTGTCCTTCATGCCGGCCAGATGCTGGATCTGCCCGGAAATGCCCATGGCGATATACAGTTCCGGCGCCACGATCTTGCCGGTCTGCCCCACCTGGTATTCGTTCGAGACAAAGCCCTTGTCCACCGCCGCGCGCGAGGCGCCAATGGCAGCACCCAGGCGGTCGGCGAGCGGCTCGAGCAGCTTGAAGTTCTCTTCATTGAGCATGCCGTTGCCGCCCGATACCACCACGCGGGCGGATTCCAGTTCCGGCCGCTCGGACTTCGAAAGCTCGGTCGCGACAAATGTGGAGCCACCCGGCCCTGCGGGCAGGGCGATTTCCTCGATGGTGGCGCTGCCGCCTTCCGCCGGGGCGGGATCGAAGGCGGAGGCCCGCATCGTGATCACCTTCTTCGCATCAGCCGACTTCACGGTGGCCAGCGCGCTGCCTGCATAGATCGGGCGCACGAAGGTCTCGGCATCGTTGATGGCGACGATATCGGGGATCGGCTGCACATCAAGCAGGGCCGCCGCACGCGGCAGCACGTTCTTGGCCGTGGCGGAAGAAGCTGCGAGGATATGCGTGTAATTGCCCGCAAGCTGGGCCAGCAGGGCGGCAACCGGCTCGGCCAGTTCGCTGTTGCCGGTGGTGTCGGTTACGGCAAACACCTTCTTCACGCCGGGGATGGCGGCAGCCGACTTGGCGGCGGCAGCGGCATCGGGGCTGGTGACCAGCACATCGACATCACCAAGCTTTGTGGCCGCCGTAATGGCGGAGCGCGAAGCCTGGCGGATCACGCCGCCTTCATGATCGAGATAAACGAGAACGGTCATGATCAGATCACCTTTGCTTCGTTACGCAGGCGCGAAACCAGTTCCGCCGCCGAGTCGAGCTTGACGCCTGCCTTGCGCTCGGGCGGTTCTGACACCGAGACCACGCTCAGGCGCGGGGTCATGTCCACGCCCAGGTCAGCGGGCGTGATCTTTTCCATCGGCTTCTTGCGCGCCTTCATGATGTTGGGCAGCGAGGCGTAGCGCGGCTCGTTAAGGCGCAGGTCAGCGGTGATGATGGCGGGCAGCGCCAGCTTGATGGTCTGCGACCCGCCATCGATCTCGCGCGTGACGGTTACCGCGCCATCAGCGACTTCCACCTTCGAGGCGAAGGTGGCCTGCGGGCGGTCGAGCAGGCCGGCCAGCATCTGGCCGGTGGCGTTCATGTCATCATCAATGGCCTGCTTGCCCAGGATGATGAGGTCCGGCTTTTCCTTTTCCACCAGCGCCTTGAGCACCTTGGCTACGGCCAGTGGCTCGGTCACCACATCGGTCTCGACCAGGATGGAGCGGTCGGCACCCATGGCCATGGCGGTGCGCAGCGTGTCCTGCGCCTTGGCCTCGCCGATGGAGACGGCGATGATCTCGCTCACTACGCCTTTTTCCTTCAGGCGCACGGCTTCCTCGACCGCGATCTCGTCAAACGGATTCATGGACATCTTGACGCCAGCGGTTTCAACGCCGGTGCCATCGGCTTTCACACGTGGCTTGATGTTGTAATCAATCACGCGCTTGACGGGTACAAGAACCTTCATTGCATATTTGCCTGTCTGTCTTCGGATAAGGGCAATCGGTGTGGCGGATACATACCGTACCCGCCGGGCAATTACATCCCGCCCGGATAGTTCGGGCCGCCCGCCCCCTCCGGCGTGGCCCAGTCAATGTTCTGGGCCGGGTCCTTGATGTCGCATGTCTTGCAGTGCACGCAGTTCTGCGCGTTGATCTGCAGGTGCGGGTCGGTCGCCTCATCGGCCACTTCATACACGCCCGCCGGGCAGTAGCGGCTTTCAGGCGCGCGGAACACATCCCAGTTCACCGTCTTCCACAGCGACATGTTGCGCACCTTGAGGTGGACGGGCTGGTCTTCCTCATGGTTGGTGGCCGACAGGAACACCGAGGAGAGACGGTCGAAGGTGATCTTGCCATCGGGCTTTGGGTAGTTGATTTTCGGCGAGACCGAGGCCGGTTCCAGCACTTCGTTGTCGGCGTGGCGGGTGTGCAGCGTCCACGGTGCGCGGCCACGCAGCAGCATGGCGTCGATACCCGCATACAGCGCGCCGCCCTTCATGCCGAATTTGGCGAAGGCGGGGCGGATGTTGCGCACCGTGCGCAGTTCATCCCACAGCCAGGAATCCTTGATGCGGCGGGTATAGGAGCCGGGTTCCACGCGGTTTGTGGCCAGCGCCTCGCCCACGGCCTCGGCCGCCAGCATGCCCGACTTCATGGCCGTGTGCGTGCCCTTGATCTTGGGCACGTTGAGGAAGCCCGCCGTATCGCCGATCAGCGCGCCCCCGGGGAAGGTCAGGCGCGGGATGGACTGGATCCCCCCTTCGGAGAGCGCGCGCGCGCCATAGGCGATGCGCCGCCCGCCCTCGAAATACGGGCGGAAGGAGGGGTGCAGCTTCACGCGCTGCATCTCGTCAAACGGCGAGAGCCAGGTGTTGGGGTAGTCCAGCCCCACCACGAAGCCGTAGGAGACGAGGTTGTCGCCAAAATGGTACATCCACGCCCCGCCATAGGTCCGGTCATCGAGCGGCCAGCCAAAGCTGTGCTGGATCAGGCCGGGACGGTGCATCTCCTTGGGGATTTCCCACAGTTCCTTGATGCCCAGCCCGTAGGTCTGCGGGTCCACGCCCTGGCGCAGGTTGTACATCGCCATGACCTGCTTGGTCAGCGAGCCGCGGCAGCCTTCGGCAAACAGGGTGTATTTCGCGCGCAGTTCCATGCCCGGCGCATAGTTGCCGGTGGGCTGGCCGTCGCGGCCCACGCCCATGTCGCCGGTGGCAACACCCGCCACGCGCCCGCTGTCATCAACCAGCACCTCGGCACCGGCAAAGCCGGGATAGATCTCCACGCCCAGGTCTTCCGCGCGGCCGGCCAGCCAGCGGCACAGGTCGCCAAGGCTCACGATGTAGTTGCCGTGGTTGCGCATATGCGGCATCACGCGGTCAAGGAACGGGACTTCAATGCCGCCGTTCTCGGTCAGGTAGAGCATCTGCTCTTCCGTCACGGGGGTGTTCAGCGGTGCGCCTTCCTCGTGCCAGTGCGGCAGGAGTTCCGCCAGCGCGCGCGGCTCGATCACCGCGCCGGACAGGATATGGGCGCCAATCTCGCTGCCTTTTTCAATCAGGCACACGGTGGCGTCGGGGGCAACCTGGCGCAGCCGGATGGCCGCGGCCAGGCCAGACGGGCCGCCACCTACGATGACGACATCGAATTCCATAGTCTCGCGCGGGGTCTCGCTCATACCTCTGTTGTCCTCTTGCGTCATGACCGGGATGACATGGGATGAAAGGGGTTACACCTGTATAGGAGTGCTTCCTAGAACCGATTGGTGCATGAATAAAGTCTTGGCTGCATATTCCGTTGCGGATGGCCCCCTGCCAGGGCCGTATTCAGGCGGCGCGGGGTGTGAGGGCCAGTTCGTCCGTCGCCCGCCATGCGGGGCTGACGTAATTGACGATCAGCGTGCGCCGCACGCCGTGCAGCGGCCTGCGCACGAAGCCATGCCATGAGTGCGCGGATGGAATGAACAGCAGCCCCGAATTGAACAGCCCCGAGGCGCGTGCCACCGGCGTGCCCTCCGCGGTCATGATGTCGGTGCCCCAGTCCGTCGCCGCGGCCCCCATGGAAAGTGAGACCAGCAGCGTCAGCCGCTTGGCGCCGATATCGGTATGTGGCTCAAGCCAGAAGCCATTGCCATCAAGGCACAGTTCAAGGCGCAGGGCGGCATCATCGAGCCAGGCATTGCACTGGTGGGTAAAGCCCGCGCGCGTGGCGGGATCATCAAACAGGCAGGCCAACTGGTCGAGCGCGGGATGGACCGCGCGTTGCGCGGGGGTGACGAACAGCCGGTGCCCGTTGCGACCTGCGCGCTGGCCGCCGCTGTCACCGCCGATGAACCGCGCGTCGGGCACCCATTGTACGAGAGCTGTGGCAATGGCGGCGGGCAGCACGTCATGCAGTTGCCAGTGGGGATAGGGCCATGGCTGGACAGGACTTGTGGCAAGGGCGGCGGTGACGCAGTTGGTTTGCATGAAGGGTCTGCTGCTGGCTGTGGGTTCGGACCGTGCCGGGTGCCCCGCCCAGGAGAGGCGCTGGACGGCGCTACAGGGCGCTGGCGTGGCGGGTGCTGCTCTGGGCCGTGAGGTAACGGTCAAAGATTGCGGCGACATGCCGCACGAAAGGCCGCCCCTTTTCGGTCACGCGCACGTCATGGCCTGCAAGGGTGACCAGCCCGTCAGCCACCATGGGCGCGAGACGGTCGCATTCGGCGTCGAAATGACTGGCGGGCAGGCCGTGGCGGGCGCCCATCGCATCAAGATCGACCTGCATGGCGCACATGATCTGTTCAATAATGTCGGCCCGCGCCCGGTCATCTTCTTGCAGGCGCACGCCACGCGCCACGGGCAGGCTGTCGGGCCGGGCCATGAGGCGGGCATAGGCGGCGGCCGAGACGGCGTTCTGCGTCATGCCGCCGGGCAGCGCGGAAATGGCCGAGGCCCCGATGCCGATCAGCACCGGCGCGCTGTCGGTGGTATAGCCCTGAAAATTGCGGTGCAGCCTGCCCGCCTTCAGGGCATGGGCCATGCTGTCATCGGGACTGACGTAATGGTCCAGCCCCACGGGCAGGAAACCGGCCGCGCGCAGCACGCCGTCCATTGCCGCACGCTGGCTGATGCGGTCTTCCGCACAGGGAAGCTCGCCTACCGGCATGAGGGTCTGGCGCTTCTGCTTCCACGGCACATGGGCGTAGCCGAACACGGCCAGCCGGTCCGGCCCCAGGCTGGCCACGGCCTGCGCCGTGCGGGCAACGCCTTCGGTGTCCTGCCGGGGCAGGCCGTAGATCAGGTCGATGTTGATGGAGGCGACACCCGCGCCGCGCAGCGCCTCAAGGCAGTCGCGCGTCTGCTCCCAGCTCTGGATGCGGCCACAGGCCTGCTGCACGCTGGCATCCAGATCCTGCACGCCCATGCTGGCGCGGTTGAAGCCGAGTTCATGCAGCACGGCCGGGTAGTCGGGCGGAAGGTGGCGGGGGTCGACCTCGATGCTGATTTCCGCATCGGGGGCGATGTCAAAATCGCGGCGGATGGCGTCCATCACGCGGCGCATCGCACTGGCCGGGAGCGTGGTGGGCGTGCCGCCGCCCCATTGCAGGTGCGTTACACGCCGGCCGGGGCCGATCAGGGCAATGACGCGGCGCAGTTCCTCATGCAGCAGGGCGGCATAGGCGCTCCTAGCATCCGCATTGCGCAGCACGGCGGTATTGCACCCGCAGAACCGGCACAGCGTGTCACAGAAGGGAACATGCAGGTAAAGGGAGACCGGCTGGTCCGCCGGGAGGGAGGACAGCCATGCGCGGCTGTCGTCCGGGCCCACCGCATCCGTGAACTGGGCTGCGGTGGGGTAGCTGGTATAACGCGGCAGGTTGCCCCCGTAGCGCGAAAGCAGGGTGCTGTCCGCCGCGTTCATGTCATCAGAACCGGTAGGCGATACCGGCGGAAACGACGGTCGGGTCCAGCGAGTCGTGGGCTTTGACCTTCAGGCTTTCGTCGTTGTTTTCAGCCCAGGCGTGCATGCGCACGAACATCTGCTTCACGTCGAAGTTGAAGAACCAGTTGCCAACGAGCTGGTAATCCACACCGGCGTTGATGGACGGGCCACCGGTGAAGCCGGAGTTCAGCTTGGTCGTGTTCAGTGCATTGCCAGCAGCATTCATGTTGTGGAACCACATGAAGGTACCACCCACGCCCACATACGGGTTCAGGCGCTTGTGGGGGCGGAAGTGCCAGGCCACCGTGACCGTGGGGGGCAGCACCCAGGCGCTGCCCACGTCAAGCTTGCCGCCCACGGCAGCACCTTCGGCTGCAACTTCATGACGGGTGCTGGTCGCGATCAGGTCCAGCGAGATGTTGTCGGTTACGAAGTATTCGAACGTCAGTTCCGGCATGACCTGGTTGGTGGTCTTGATGCGCGTGCCGCTCACTACGTTGTAAGGGCCATTCATGCCGCCAGCCCACACCTTGCTGTCACGATCTTCGGGCAGCACGCCCACGGCGGACAGGCGGATCATGAAATCGCCGCGGCCCAGGCCGATCTTGGTCGACGCACAGGTCTCGAAGATGCCGCAATGGCCCTTGGGCTGCGCAGGTGCCACGGGTGCCGCCAGCGGGGCATTGACATAGGTGGAGGGCGCCATCGTCTGTGCATGGCCTGCCACGGGGGCCAGCGCCGAGGCGCCGAGCACTGCCGACAGGGCGAGTTTGCGGATGTTCTTCATGGTAAGCAGACCCCAGTTTCTTTCCCGGCTGGCAGGCAGGCGAGAGGATTAAGAATATTCAAGTTCATTTGATGTGTGCAGAAATCACGGCCACCTAGCACTCGGCCTTGATATGAATCAATCAACCACGCGGAACTATTTGCGTGTTGTGGTCCAGCCTGACTGTTCTTTCGGTAATGTTGCCGGATGAACACAGTTTGGGAAACGCACCGTATGGTTTTGCAGCAGGTTTACTGTGCGTAATGGTCCGTATGGCATCACATCCCCACTCGCGCGCCATGGTCTCCATGGCGGGCAGCAGCGCGTCGATGATGGCCTGCGCGCGCGTGTAGGACAGGGTGATGATGTAGTCCGATGTCAGGGTATCGCCCGAACACAGGTCGAACCCGCGCCTGAAGGTGGCCATGCCGCATGGTGGCCTGCCATCGCCATAGCGGGCGACAAGGATGCCCTGCCGCGCCCGCGCGCCGGGGCGGGCCAGCCTGCGGCCGATCCGCATCCATTCGCGCAGCGTCAGGTGCGGAAAGGACTGGCGCACCAGCGGATAAAGCAGCGGGACATCGGCGGGGTCCAGTCGTCTGACCATAGGCGGGGGGACGGCCTGCACGCGTCGGGATTTCCTCGGGTTAAGAATTTTTTGTTATGATCAGTCGTGTTTACCTTATATTTCTGGGTTCACCGCATTGATTTACATCAACCCATCCGCCATAGTCTGCGCTCTTGGCGAATGCATTTATTGTATT
This sequence comes from Komagataeibacter melomenusus, assembly GCF_013155395.1. Lineage (GTDB taxonomy): Bacteria > Pseudomonadota > Alphaproteobacteria > Acetobacterales > Acetobacteraceae > Komagataeibacter > Komagataeibacter melomenusus. The sequence continues at coordinate 94,600 of NZ_JABJWC010000003.1, forward strand.
TCTTGGGAGCCAGGGCATGTCCGGTTACTTCGGCGCCGGAACGCGGGCGCCTGAAAGTGAATTGGAAATTATCATGTCGGATATGCCTTCGTGTCAGTTCGAATCGAGGCCACGGCGTATCGTAATCGGGTCGGGTGGCGTGCAGGCCGATTTTTGCACCAATTGCAGCGTTCGCCCCACCAGCGTCTGTAGCGTGATCGAACCCTCCGATATCTCCCGCCTCGCCGAAGTGGCGGTGGAAACCATCATTTCCCCCGGTCGCGGCTTTATCGAGGAAGGCGCGCCTGCGACCGACTTCTTCAACGTGACATCGGGCACCGTGAAACTGTTCAAGGCCCTGCCTGACGGGCGGCGCCAGATCACCGGTTTTGCCGCACCCGGGCACTTTCTGGGCCTTGCCGTGTCGGACAGCTACGCCTTTGGCGCGGAAGCGATCGATACGGTGCGCGTATGCCGCTTCTCGCGTGAGAAGATGAGCGAACTGCTCGATGATTTTCCCAAGCTCGAGCGCCGCCTGCTTGAAGAAGCCTCCAACGAACTCGTGGCCGCCCAGAACCAGATGCTCCTGCTCGGTCGCAAGACCGCGCGCGAGCGCGTGGCGAGCTTCCTGCTCGACCAGATGCAGGCGGGCCTCCTGCCCGGCCAGCCGCCGCCATCCGGCGGGCGGCTGCACCTGCCCATGACCCGTGGCGACATTGCCGACTACCTTGGCCTGACCATCGAGACCGTCAGCCGCACGCTGAGCTGGATGCGCAGCCAGGGCATGATCGAGGTGGGCAAGGGCTACGCCATTACCATCGTGTCAACGGCCAAGCTTGAGGTTCTGGCGGCGGGCAACAGCTAGTCGTCCAGCCGGCTGGCGTCTTCATCCGGCGTGGCGGTATCGGGCATTTCGGTAAAGAGCGGCTTCTGTGGCGCGGGATGGGCCGGGCCGCCGACGATGTGGCCAAGCGGGGTCAGGATCTCCACATGGTCGCAGATGATCTTGAACACTGCCAGCAGGGGCACCGACAGGAACGCCCCGAAAATGCCCCACAGCCAGTCCCAGAACATGAGTGAGGCCATGACCAGCACCGGGTTGAGCGTGAAGCGCCGCGCCAGCACCATGGGGGTTATGGTCTCGCCTTCCGTCAGGTGGATGCACAGGTAGATGGCCGGCGGCAGCAGCGCCTGCCACACCGATGGATAGACGAACAGCCCCACCAGGAAATAGATGATGATGCCCATCATCGGCCCGATGATGGGAATGTAGTTGAGCAGGAACGCCATGACCCCCCACAGCAGCGGGTTGGGCATGCCCAGCAGCCAGCACTGCACCATGTTCACCACGCCCACGAGGCTGTTGATGATGGTGATGGTGGCCAGGTATTCCGACACGTTGCGCTCGATCTGATAGGCGATCTGCACCGTGCGGCGCTTGTCGGCGAAGGTGGGCATGATCTCGACAAAGCGCCGGAGCAGGCTGTCCCCCTGTGCCAGCAGGAAGAACAGCATCAGGATCATGGTGAAGAACTGGCCCATGAAGGCCTGCGTGCCCAGCAGGATGGAGGAGGAAAAGCGGTCCAGCCCCGCCACGCCGCCACCGCCGGTCGGCGTGGACACGATGATGACATGCCCGTCGGGTGTTGTCTGGTCGGTAGCGGCCACCGTGGCATGCCCGCCCGCGATGGACAGGAAATTATGGATCCGGTCGGACGCGCCGGTCAGGAGCTGGAACGGCCCGCGCAGGAAGGCCAGGCGCTCCTGCACTGTATTGATCGCGTCGGGCGCGCGCTCCAGCCACCCCGTGGCGGGCACGGAAATGGCGGTGCCCACCGCCCCCACCACGCCAAACACGCACAGGATCAGGCACAGCGCCGCCAGTGGCTTGGGCAGGTGCAGCCGCGTGTGCAGGAACCGCAGCGGCGAGGATAGCAGCAGGTTGACCACCAGCGCCAGGATCATGGGCAGGATGATGGCCGAGGCGAAATACAGCGTATAGAACACCGCCAGCACGCTGAGCAGCAGCAGGCAGGCCGTGCGGGTGTCGATGCGGCTGTGGCGCATGACCTCGATGGCGCGCTGCTGCTGGACCTGCTCGTAGGATGGCGGCGGGGGGGGCGGTGTCTCGGGCGGCATCGGTTCAGGTCCTGGCTTGTGCTGGCTTGGCCCGTATGGCCGGGGGCTGGTGTCCGCGTACCTGCTCCTTATGGCCGTATCGGGCAGGCAGGACCAAGGATTTTGGCACATTCCCGCTACGCAACCATTGCAGGGGGGCGGCGTGGTACACGCTAACGTGAATTTTCAGGCCCCATATGCCCCCACACATGACTTGAAAGTGGCGGGAGACCGGGCTCAAATAACCGACAGACGAAGGTTCCTGCCTTTCGCATATCAATCAATGGAGAGTCCCATGGCCTGGAATACCCCCAAGATCGTTGAAGTCCCCCTGGGCGCCGAGATCAACAGCTACGTCTGCGGCGAAAAGAAGTAAGATGGAAACATCGCCGCCTGTCTCGCACAGGCGGCGATTTTCTTTTACACTCTGCGTCCATGATCGACATTATCGTTCTCGGCGCGGCGGCGGGCGGCGGATTTCCCCAATGGAACTCCAATGCTCCCGGTTGCAGGCGGGCCAGGGCCGGCGATCCGGCAGCCCTGCCCCGCACACAGGCTTCCATCGCCATCAGCGGAGATGGAAAGAACTGGTTCGTGGTCAACGCATCGCCTGACCTGCGTACCCAGATCAACCAGACCCCGGCGCTGCACCCGCAGGAGGGCCTGCGTTCCACGCCCATCGCCGGCGTGATCCTGACAGGCGGCGAGGTGGATACCATCACCGGCCTGCTCACCCTGCGCGAGCGACAGCCCCTTACCCTTCTGGCCACGCCCGAAGTGCTGTCCATGCTGGATGCCAACCCCATTTTTGAGGCCCTGAACCGCGCGGTCGTGAGCCGTGAACCGATGGGACTCGACCAGCCCCTGGCGCTGAAGCTGGCCGATGGCGCGCCCGCGGGCCTGACCATCGTGCCCTTTGCCGTGCCCGGCAAGGTGCCGCTTTATGCCGAGTCCGGCCCCGACCCTGCCGCCATCTGTGAAAATGGCGAGACGATCGGCCTCGAGATTTCCGATGGCAACCACCGCGTATGCTTCGTGCCAGGCTGCGCGCGCATGACCGATAATTTGCGCGTGCGCCTGCGCGGGGCGGATGCCGTGTTCTTTGACGGCACGCTGTGGGTGGATGACGAGATGGTCCGCGCGGGCCTGGGCGAGAAGACCGGCCGCCGCATGGGCCACATGTCCATGGATGGCATGGACGGCACCATCGCCGCCCTGCGCGACCTGGGCATAAAGCGCAAGATTTTCATACACATCAACAATTCCAACCCTGTGCTGCTGGCAGATACGCCCGAGCGCGCTGCCGTCGAGGCCGCAGGGTGGGAAATCTCCCATGACGGGATGAGGATTACGGCATGAGCGCACCCCTGCTTTCCCCCGATGAACTCGAGGCGGCACTCCGCGCCATCGGGGCGGAACGCTACCACAACCTGCACCCCTTCCACCGTGCGCTGCATGATGGGCGGCTGAACCGTGCGCAGGTGCAGGCCTGGGCGCTGAACCGCTATTATTACCAGGCCAGCATCCCCGCCAAGGACGCAACGCTGCTCGCCCGCCTGCCCACGGCGGAACTGCGGCGCGAATGGCGCAGGCGGCTGGTGGACCATGATGGCGATGCGCCGGGCACCGGCGGTGTCGCGCGCTGGCTCAAGCTGACCGACGGGCTGGGGCTGGACCGCGCCTATGTGGAGTCGCTCGAAGGGCTGCTACCCGCCACCCGCTTCGCGGTGGATGCGTATGTGGCCTTCGTGCGTGACCGTTCCATCCTCGAGGCTATTGCCTCGTCGCTGACCGAACTGTTCTCGCCCACCATCATCAGCGAGCGCGTGGCGGGCATGCTGCGCCACTACGACTTCATTACGCCCGAAACACTGGCCTACTTCCAGCCGCGCCTGACACAGGCCCCACGTGATTCCGATTTTGCGCTGGGCTACGTGAAGGAACATGCCCGCACGCCCGCGCAGCAGCAGGCGGTGCTCGGCGCGCTCAAGTTCAAGTGCGGCGTGCTGTGGGCCATGCTTGATGAGCTGGAATACGCCTACGTCAATCCGGGCCGCATCCCCCCCGGTGCGTTCCGCCCGGATGCGGCATGAGCGCAGACCTGACTGACGAGACGGTCATCCGCTTCGCGCGCGGGGTGCGGTTGCAGCATGACCGCGTGCGTGAGCGCTGGATCATCCAGGCGCCGGAGCGGGCCTTCATTCCCGATCCCATCGCGGCCGAGGTGCTCAGACTGGTCGATGGCACGCGCACGCTGGGCCAGATCATTGCCGATCTGGCCAGCCGCTTCGCCGCCCCGGTTGATGTGATCGGGCGCGATGTCCATGTCATGGTGACCGACCTCATGACCCGACAGGTGCTGGTGGCATGACCGAAACCATTCTCTCGCCCATGAGCCTGCTGGCGGAACTCACGCATCGCTGCCCGTTGCAGTGCCCGTACTGTTCCAACCCGCTGGCGCTGGAGCCGCGCAAGAACGAGCTTTCCACCGCCGAATGGATCAGCGTGCTTGACCAGGCCGCCGAGATGGGGGTGCTGCAGGTGCATTTTTCGGGCGGCGAGCCGATGAGCCGCCCCGACCTGCCCGAACTCATCCGCCATGCCGTGGGGCTGGGGCTGTACACCAACCTCATCACCTCTGGCGTGCTGCTGAACGAGAAGACCTTCCCGGCACTGGTGGAGGCGGGACTCGATCATGTCCAGCTTTCGTTCCAGGATATCGACACGAAAAATGCCGAGATTGTGGGCGGCATGAAAGGCGCGCAGGCCCGCAAGATCGAGGCGGCACGGCTGGTTGCAGCCGACGGCATGCCGCTGACGCTGAACTTCGTCATCTACCGTGAAAACGCAGATCGCGTGCCGCAGATGCTTGAGGCAGCGCTGAAGATGGGCGCGCGCCGGGTCGAGATCGCCCATACGCAGTATTATGGCTGGGGGCTGGCCAACCGCGAGGCCCTCATGCCCACCGCCGCCCAGCTTGAGCAGACCACGCAGGCGGTGGAGGCGGCACGCAGGACATACGAGGGCCGCCTGACCATCGATTACGTCACACCCGATTACTATGCCGACCGGCCCAAGCCGTGCATGGGGGGCTGGGGGCGGCGGTTCATCAACATCTCGCCCTCGGGCCGGGTGCTGCCGTGCCATGCGGCCGAGACCATTCCCAACGTCGCCTTCCCTGACGTGAAGCACGACACGCTGGACCATATCTGGCGTGAGGCCCCGCTTTTTACCATGTTCCGCGGCACGGACTGGATGCCCCAGCCCTGCCGGAGCTGCGACCAGCGCGAGAAGGACTGGGGCGGCTGCCGCTGCCAGGCCCTGGCGCTGGCAGGTGATGCCGCCGCGACTGACCCGGTCTGCTCACGCGCGCCCGACCATGAGCGGGTCAAGGCCGTGCTCGACACCCTGCCCGCCACGCCGCCACCGTTTCGCTACCGGCGATATGCGCGTGCTACGGATGAGGTCGGCTGACCTCGCCCTTCACGTCCACGCGCGGCAGGCAGATCACGAAGCGCGCGCCCTGCACGTGGCCATCGGCATCCACGCGGTTTTCAGCGCTGATGGTGCCGCGCAGGGCCTCGATGATCTGCTTGCTGATCGACAGGCCCAGGCCGGAATGCTGGCCAAAATTCTCGCTGCTCGGCCGCTCGGAATAAAAGCGGTCGAAAATGTTGTCGAGCTTGGCCTGCGGAATGCCGGGGCCATCATCACTGACCGCAATCTCCACCATGCCGCCCGCGGGCACCGCGCTGAGCAGGATCTTGCCATCGGGCGGCGAGAACGAGATGGCGTTGCCGATCAGGTTGCGCAGCACCTGCACCAGCCGGTCTTCCACCGCCAGCACCACCAGCCTGCGCTCGGGGCTGTCGCCGCTGCTTGCCACCGCCATGAAGGGCTGGCCCGGCTTGCGGGTGGCCTGATGAATTTCGGCCAGTACGGAGAGCAGCGGCACGATGGCCACCGGCTCGGCGCGGGTGCGCGAGAGTTCGGCATCCACGCGGCTGGCATCGGAAATATCGGTAATCAGCCGGTCGAGCCTGCGCACGTCGTCGTTGATGATCGACATCAGGCGGCGCTGGCGCTCGGGGTCATCAATGCGCAGCAGGCTTTCAATGGCCGAGCGGATGGAGGAGAGCGGGTTCTTGATCTCGTGGCTGACATCGGCGGCAAAGCGCTCGATGGCATCCATGCGCGCCCACAACGCGCTCGCACTGTCCTGCAACGCACGGGCAACCTCGCCAATCTCGTCGCGCCGGGCCAGCAGGCGCTCGGGCACCATGTCGGTGCGGTCGGAGGATTCGCGCATGGTGTGGGCCGAGGCCGCAAGCCGCAGCAGCGGGCGGGCGATGGTGAGCGACAGATACCACGAGAGCAGGATGGTCAGCGCCAGCGCCATGAGGAACAGCGACAGGATGGACGAGCGCACGGCAAACAGCGAGCGGTCGACATCACGCGCCTCACGCGTGAGCTGGATGATGCCCACCGTGGTCTGGCCCGCATGCATGACCGGCTCGGCCACGGTCACCATGAGCTGGTGGTCGGCGTTGCGGCGGATATAGGGCGGAATTTCCATCACCCGCGTGCCATCGGGCTGGGTGACGGGCTGGATCGACGGGTCTGAATCCGGCGTGTCCAGCGTCATGATCCGCTCGCCCGAAAGCGTGGGCAACTGCGCCAGAAGCCAGTTATACAGCCGCTCGCCCATATTGATCGATGCGCCGTGTGGCGGGCTTGCGTGCTCGTCTTCCTCGGCCGGTGGCAGGGGGGTGGCCCGCACGCCAAACCCTGCCTGTTCCACGCGGCTGTCGGCCACGATCTGGCCATCAGGGGCGAACAGGCGGGCATGCGCACTCGGGCTGGGCTCGGTCAGGCGCAGCAGCAGCGGCCCCGCAAGGTCCGGCGCCAGGGTCACGTCACGGTGCGACACGATCACGGCACTCTGCCCCAGCGCGCCCGCATAGATGCGCGCCTGCTCGCGCAGGGCCGAGACCTCGGCCTCAAGCAGGCTGTTCTGGAACTGGGTGAGGTACAGCAGCGTCAGCGCCAGCAGGCCGAGCGGCAGTGTATTGACCAGAAGGATGCGCCGCATGAGCGGCGAGACCAGCCGGGTGCGGTATTCCATGAATTCCGCAACCGCGTTCTGCCGCTCCCCGCTCCACCGCCGGGGCAGCAGGCGGCGCAGCGGGCGGGGAAGCGGTAGGGAAGACAGGAGAAGACGGGACACCGGCGTGCTCATTCCTCCTTGTAGCGGTAGCCGATGCCGTACAGCGTCTCGATCTGGTTGAACGCGTCATCCACCTGCCGGAACTTCTTGCGCACGCGCTTGATGTGGCTGTCGATGGTGCGGTCATCCACGTAGATGTTCTCGCCATAGGCCGCATCGATCAGCTGGTCACGCGACTTGACCAGGCCGGGGCGGGCGGCAAGCGCCTTGACGAGCAGGAACTCGGTGACCGTAAGCTGGATGTCGCGCCCGTGCCACAGGCACTGGTGGCGGGTTTCATCCAGCGACAGGGCGCCGCGCACCATGGTGCCGGTGGGGCTGATGCCCGCCGCCTCGCTGCGGCTGACCTCGTTGCGGCGCAGCAGCGCGCGGATGCGCTCGAGCAGCAGGCGCTGCGAGAACGGCTTGGTGATGTAGTCATCCGCCCCCAGCCGCAGGCCCATGAGCTGGTCCACCTCCTCATCCTTGGAAGACAGGAAGATCACAGGCAGCTGCGAGCGCGCGCGCAGGCGCTGGAGCAGTTCCATCCCGTCCATGCGCGGCATCTTGATATCGAGCACCGCCAGGTCGGCCGGGCGCGATGACAGACCATGCAGCGCACTCTCCCCATCGGTATAGGTGCGGACGATGAAGCCTTCCGCCTCCAGTGTCATCTGCACGGAGGTCAGGATGTTCCTGTCATCGTCAACCAGCACGATCGTCTGTTTCGTTGGCTCCATGGGGGCTCTCTTTTTGCTCCTTCGCCGATCCGGGCATGACCGCCAGCATCTTGCCTGGCAGGCGCGCGCAGCATAGCGTCATAACCGCCCGCATGTCATGAGGGGATGCGGGTGCCGGGATCCACTGGAATGATAACGTCATTCCGGCTGCTCCGTTCACGGCAGGGACGTTGCGCAAAATCGGCATGCCTGCCGGGAGCGCAATGCCTTGTCCATCGGTCAGTCGTTACCTACTTGTAAGAGCATGAGCGAGAACACAGACCCCACCCCCTTTGCCGACGCCACCCCCGGCGATGGCACACCCTCCGACGCGCATGGCGCGCACGCCCACGAAGCGGCAGCGCCCCAGCCCGAGGCGGAGGCCGGACCCGACCCGCGCATAGCCGAGCTTGAAGCCGAACTCTCGGCCATGCGTGACAAGTGGATGCGCGCGGAAGCCGACATGCAGAACCTGCGCACCCGCACCAAGCGCGAAGTGGAAGATGCCCGGCAATACGCCGTGCAGAAATTCGCCAAGGACGTGGTCGAGGCCGCCGAGAACCTCAAGCGCGCGCTGGCCAGTCTGCCCAAGCCCACCGAGGGCGAGGACAAGCTGCTGACCAGCATGCGCGAAGGCATCGAGAGCACCGAGCGTTCGTTCATGGGCATTCTCGAGCGCAACGGCATCAAGGCGGAAGACGCGAAGGGCAAGCCCTTCGATGCCAACCTGCACCAGGCCATGAGCCAGCAGCACAGCGACGAACACCCCGCCGATACCGTGATGGAGGCATGGACGCCTGCATGGACGCTGCACGGGCGGCTGCTCAAGCCGGCCATGGTGGTCGTGTCGAAAGGGCCGGCGCAGGCAGGGTGAAATCCCGCCCGTGCATGGCTGGCTCCTCTTGAAAGCGACGCACGGGCTGCCTACATCGGATAATGATGACGGCGTGCGGGTGGATGTGGAAAAAACAGTCCGCGCCACACGCCGGACGACTGAATAAAGAAGGGTCTGTCCCGATGCTTCGGGTCCGGACAGGCCGCTGAAAAGGAGAAGATTTCATGAGCAAGGTTATCGGTATCGACCTTGGTACGACCAATTCCTGCGTTGCCGTGCGTGAAGGCGACGAGACGCGGGTCATCGAGAACAGCGAAGGCGCACGCACGACCCCGTCGATGGTCGCCTTTACCGACAGCGGCGAGATGCTCGTGGGCCAGGCCGCCAAGCGCCAGGCCGTCACCAACCCCGCCAACACGCTGTATGCCGTCAAGCGCCTGATCGGCCGCCGTTATGACGACCCGACCGTGGCGAAGGACAAGGGCCTTGTCCCCTACGAGATCGTCAAGGGCGACAACGGTGATGCCTGGGTCGAGGCACAGGGCAAGAAATACGCCCCCGCGCAGATCTCCGCCTTCATCCTGGGCAAGATGAAGGAAACTGCCGAGTCCTATCTGGGCGAGCCGGTCAAGCAGGCCGTCATTACCGTTCCGGCCTACTTCAATGACGCCCAGCGTCAGGCCACGAAGGATGCGGGCCGCATCGCCGGGCTTGAAGTGCTGCGCATCATCAACGAGCCGACCGCCGCAGCCCTGGCCTATGGCCTGCAGAAGAAGAACGGCGGCACGATTGCGGTCTATGACCTTGGCGGCGGCACGTTCGACGTGTCCATCCTCGAGATTTCCGATGGCGTGATCGAGGTGAAGTCCACCAACGGTGACACGTTCCTCGGCGGTGAAGACTTCGATGCCCGCATCATCGGCTTCCTGGCCGACGAGTTCAAGCGCGAGCAGGGCATCGACCTGCGTCAGGACAAGCTGGCCCTGCAGCGCCTGAAGGAAGCGGCTGAAAAGGCGAAGATCGAACTCTCCTCCTCCAAGGAGACCGAGATCAACCTGCCGTTCATTACCGCTGATGCCTCCGGGCCCAAGCACCTCGTGGTCAAGCTGACCCGTGCGAAGCTGGAAAGCCTGGTCGATGACCTGATCCAGCGCACGCTCGAGCCCTGCCGTGCGGCGATGAAGGATGCGTCCGTCTCGTCGGGTGAGATCGATGAAGTCATCCTCGTGGGTGGCATGACGCGCATGCCCAAGGTGATCGAGGCCGTCAAGGAGTTCTTCGGCAAGGAACCCGCCCGTAACGTGAACCCCGACGAAGTGGTCGCCATCGGCGCCGCCGTGCAGGGTGCGGTGCTGCAGGGCGATGTCAAGGACGTGCTGCTGCTCGACGTCACCCCGCTGTCGCTGGGCATCGAGACGCGCGGTGGCATCTTCACCCGCCTGATCGACCGCAACACGACCATCCCGACCAAGAAGAGCCAGACCTTCTCGACCGCGGAAGACAACCAGACGGCCGTGACCATCAAGGTCTATCAGGGCGAGCGTGAAATTGCGGCTGACAACAAGCTGCTTGGCAATTTCGACCTGACCGGCATCGCGCCTGCTCCGAGCGGCGTGCCGCAGATCGAGGTGACGTTCGACATCGACGCCAACGGCATCGTGTCCGTCTCGGCCAAGGACAAGGCGACCGGCAAGGAACAGCAGATCAAGATCCAGGCTTCTGGTGGTCTGTCCGAAGCCGACATCGACAAGATGGTGAAGGACGCCGAGGCCAATGCCGAGGCTGACAAGGCCAAGAAGGAGCAGATCGAGGCCCGTAACCAGGCCGAAGGCATGGCCCATCAGGTCGAGAAGTCACTGACCGAAGGGGGCGACAAGATCCCGGCGGCTGACAAGGCCGAGGCGGAAGCCGCGATCGCCGCCGTGCGCAAGGCGCTTGAAGGCACCGATGCCGAGGCGCTGAAGACCGCGACCGATCACCTGACGCAGGTTGGCATGAAGGTTGGCGAAGCCATCCACAAGGCTGGCCAGGCCGAGGGTGCCGCAGGTGCCGCCGCCGGTGGGGCAGCACCGAAGGATGAAAAGGTGGTCGACGCCGACTTCGAGGACGTGGACGACTCCAAGAAGTCCTGATTGCCGCAAGGCGTCATACAGGCTCCGGAAAGCGGGGCGCGGGCCTGAGGGCCCGCGTTCCCTTCCACCAGGGTGGCGCCCGTGCTTCTTTGAAGACGGGCGCTTTCCATATGCTGCCCAACAATTAAAGCTGGAACGCGAGGATCGTGCCGCGACAAGCCGGGCGGCCGCGTTTGCTAGAGGACCAACATGGCCACCAAGATAGATTATTACGCAGCCCTTGAAGTTTCGCGTGATGCCAATGGCGATGAAATCAAGCGGGCGTATCGCAAGCTGGCCATGAAATACCATCCCGACCGCAATCCGGGGGATGCGCAGGCGGAAAGCAAGTTCAAGGAAATCAGCGAAGCCTACGACGTGCTGAAGGATGACCAGAAGCGCGCTGCCTATGACCGCTTTGGCCATGCCGCGTTCGAGGGCGGTGGCCCGGGGCCGGGTGGCTTCGACTTTGGTGGCGGCGGGCTTGGCGACATCTTCGAGCAGATGTTTGGCGACATGATGGGCGGCAGGCGCGGTGGCCGCCGCTCGGGCGCCGATATCCAGGTGCAGGTCACCATCACCTTCGTCGAGGCTTTTGCGGGGGTGAAGAAGGAAATCACCATCCCCACCCGCGTCACCTGCAAAAGCTGTGATGGCGCCGGCTCCGCCGACAAGGACCAGCCGCCCGAAACCTGCCCCTCGTGCCACGGCGCGGGCAAGGTGCGCGCGCAGCAGGGCTTCTTTTCCATCGAGCGCCCCTGCCCCACCTGTCACGGCACCGGCCGCCTGATCCGCAACCCGTGCAAGGAATGCCACGGTGCGGGTACGGTGGAAAAGAACCGCACCATCGAGGTGGCGATCCCCGCAGGTGTCGAGGATGGCACGCGCATCCGCATCACTGGCGAGGGCGAGGCCGGCGGCAAGGGCGTGCCCGCAGGCGACCTGTATGTGCATGTGTCGGTGGAGGCGCATGCCATCTTCCAGCGTGATGGCGCCAATATCTATTGCCGCGTGCCGGTGCGCATGGGCCAGGCCGCCCTTGGCACCGAGATCGAGGTGCCGGTGGTCGATGGCTCGCGCGCCAAGGTCAAGATCCCGGCAGGTACCCAGACGGGCGAGCACTTCCGCCTGCGTGGCAAGGGGTTCTCGGTGCTGCGCTCTTCCGCGCGGGGCGACATGTATATTCAGGTCGTGGTCGAGACACCGCGCCACCTGAGCAAGCGCCAGCGTGAACTGCTTGAGGAATTCGAGGCCGATGCCGTAGGCCATGCCAAGGGCAGCCCCGAGAGCACCGGCTTCTTCAGCAAGGTGAAGGATTTTTTTGAAGGCAAGCTGTAAGCCTGTTCTCACGCCATGGCGACCATGGCGTGCAGGTGGTTGAAATTGCTGATGGGTCAGGTGTAGGGTCGAACCACTATTCATGGTGAATCCCCCCCAACCTGCACCATGAATAGAGTTCAGGCGGCGCGATCCCCCGGTCGCGCCGCCATTTGCATATCTGGGCACTGGTGGAGAAGACAGCATGAACGCGCAGCCCCTGCGGATCGGGATTACGGGCCTTAATGGCCGTGTCGGCCGCCTTCTGGCGCAGGAAGTGCCAGCGGCAGGGGCCGTGCTGGCCGGTGGCACGACGCGCGATGGCCGCCCTGTTGAAGGGATCGACTGCCCCGTTCATGCCGATATCGCCACCCTTGCCGCGCAGTGCGATGTGGTGATCGACTTCACCCATGTCAGCACGGTGGTGGCGCATGCCCAGGCCCTCGCTGCGGCAGGCACGGCATGGGTGCTGGGCACGACCGGCCTTTCAGCAGCAGACCAGCAGGCGGTCGATCTGGCCGCAACCCGCATTGCCGTGGTGCAGGCGGCCAATTTCTCGCCCGGTGTCACGCTGGTCACCCGCCTTGCGCGCCAGATGGCCGCCGTGCTGCCCGGCAGCGAGTATGATGCCGAGATCCTTGAAATGCATCACCGCCAGAAAGTCGATGCCCCTTCAGGCACGGCGCTGGCCATGGGCCGCGCGGTGGCGCAGGGGCGCGGCATCAGGCTCGAAGACCATATCGAAAGCGGGCGCGATGGCCATACCGGCCCGCGCGCTGATGGCGCGATTGGCTTTGCCGCCCTGCGCGGCGGGCAGATCGTGGGCGAGCATTCGGTCATCTTCACCTCCAGCCATGAACAGATCAGCCTGACCCACCGCTCGTTTGACCGCAGGGTCTATGCCACGGGCGCGGTCCGGGCCGCGCACTGGCTGCGCGGGCATGAGGTGGGACTCTATGATATGGAAGACGTGCTGGGCCTGCCGCGCGATTGATATCAAGGTATTGATAATAAAATATAAAAGTTTTCGGGTTCCGCCTTTTTTCAAAAAGGCGGCGTTCCTTGAAGCTTTTTGAAAAAAGCTTCACCAGAAACTTTTCCATGGCAGTGCCTCGACCATCCGCGTGCCGCAGGCCATCCGGGAGGGTGGTATTCAGGGAAATGGCTTGACGCTTGGGCGGGTTTCGGCCAAACGCATGCGATCGTACGCCCGGTTTCGCAGGCGTTATTCTACTCCATACGAGGCAGACAGGACCATCATGCGCAATAAAGGCGATTTTCTGTTTACATCGGAATCAGTATCCGAAGGGCATCCCGACAAGGTCGCTGACCGGATCAGTGATACCGTTCTCGATGCCTTCCTGACAGCAGATGGTGAATCCCGCGTTGCGTGTGAAACGATGGTCACCACCAACCGCATCATCCTTGCCGGTGAAGTGCGTGGTCCGTCTTCCGTCACCCCTGACCTGCTGATCCAGGGTGCGCGCGATGCGGTGAAGGATATCGGCTACGACCAGGCCGGCTTCTCATGGCGCAATGCCGAGGTGGAATACTACCTACATGCCCAGTCCGCCGATATCGCCGTGGGCGTTGACAGCGCGGGCGACAAGGACGAAGGCGCAGGGGACCAGGGCATCATGTTCGGCTTCGCCACGCGCGAGACTGAAAGCCTCATGCCCGCGCCGCTGTTCTACGCGCATGACATCCTTCACCGCGTGCGCGACCTGCGCAAGGCGGGCGACCCGCGCGCTGCCGCCCTGCAGCCCGATGCCAAGAGCCAGGTCACGCTGCGCTATGTCGATGGCAAGCCCGTGGGCGCCACCTCGGTCGTGATCTCGACCCAGCATGTGGAAGGTGCCAGCCAGGCCACCATCCGCGAGGAACTCGGCAGCATCGTGCGCGATGTGCTGCCTGAGGGCTGGATGCCGCCGGAAGACGAATTCTACGTCAACCCCACCGGCGTGTTCGTGATCGGCGGCCCCGATGGCGATTGCGGCCTGACCGGGCGCAAGATCATTGTCGACACCTATGGCGGTGCTGCCCCGCATGGTGGCGGTGCGTTCTCGGGCAAGGACCCCACGAAGGTGGACCGCTCGGCAGCCTATGCCTGCCGCTACCTGGCCAAGAACGTGGTGGCTGCGGGCCTTGCCGATCGCTGCACCCTGCAGATTTCCTACGCCATTGGCGTCTCGCACCCGCTTTCGGTCTATGTGGACCTTGATGGCACGGGCAAGGACATTGATGAGGCAAAGCTTGGCCGCGTCCTGCGCGAGGTCATGGACCTCAGCCCGCGCGGCATCCGCAGGCACCTGCGCCTCAACCGCCCCATCTACACCCAGACCTCCGCCTACGGCCATTTCGGCCGCACGCCGGATGCGGCGAAGGACGACTTCACCTGGGAGCAGACCGATCTGGTCGATGCCCTGCGTGGCGCGTTCAACCGCTAAAAGACGATAAAAGTTTTTGGGTGCGGCCTTATTTTAAAATGGCTGCATCCGGAACTTCTGTATCAGGGGGGCTTGCCATGGCTGCTTGCAAAAGCGGGTCGTGGCGGCCCCCGATGTGTTTTTCAATCATGCCGCACACCGGCAGCAGGAGCAGGATTTTCGGATAGATGACGGCCTCCGTGGATGTAAAGGCATCGCCAGACCGACTTTATGGGCGCCAGCGCGGCCATCCGCTGCGCCCGCGCCAGCAGCGCCTGCTCGACCAGACACTGCCACGCCTGCGCTTTCCCCAGGCCGCCATTGCTGACCCGGCCACGGGCTTTGGCCACAAGCCCGCGCAGGTCTGGCTTGAGGTGGGCTTTGGCGGGGGCGAGCATTCGCTGGCCCAGCATGCCGCCCACCCGGATGTGGGCTATATTGCCTGTGAGGTGTTCGAGAACGGCCTGTGCTCCCTGCTCTCGCGCGTGGTGCCTGATGGCGGCGAGGAAACCGCCCCCGTGCCTGACATGCTGCGGGTGTGGGATGAGGATGCGCGCATCCTGCTGCGTGGCCTGCCGGATCAGTCGATCGACCGCCTGTTCCTCATGTTCCCCGATCCATGGCCCAAGTCGCGCCACGCCAAGCGCCGTTTCGTTCACCCCGAAACGGTGAAGATGGCCGCCCGCATCCTGCGCCCCGGCGCCGTGTGGCGCGTGGCCAGCGATGACCCGACCTATCAGGCCTGGGTGGAGGAAGTGATGGGTGCCCAGGACCTGTTCGATACAGCCCCCCCCGCCACCGTGCGGCCCGAAGGCTGGCCGCCCACCCGCTACGAGGCCAAGGCGCTGAAGGCTGGCCGCCAGCCGCTGTACTGGACCTTTACGCGCCGCTGATCACGACAGCGACGTGCCGGTCAGCCGTTGGGCCGCCTGCCACAGCCGCCGTGCAATGGTCAGGTCACGGGCGGCGGGCGGCACGAAGGCTTCGGTCACCGGGCCCCGGCGCTCGCCCCAGCCGCCGGGGCCATAATAACCGCCATCACGCGCCTCGGGCGCCATGGCGGCGAATTCGATGGGCAATGCCCCCTCGGCGGCGGACTGCCCCATGAGGCGGAACGCCCACACCGCGCCAAAGCGGGTCAGGCGCTCATGCAGACCCTGCTCGGTATTGAGGCGGCTGGTGGCGATATCGGTCATGGACCAGCCGGGATGGGCTGCGATGGAGTGCAGGTTCCAGCCATGCGTGCGGGCCTGCCGGTCAAGCTCCAGCGCCAGGATGAGGTCGGCCAGCTTGCTCTGCCGGTAGGCGCGGAACGGCGCGTAGCGGCGGCGGGCCTGCAGGTCATCAAACACGATCTGGCCCGTCAATGCCGCAAGGCTTGCCACCGTCACCACCCGGCCACCGTGGCGGGGGGCGCACAGCAGGGGGCGCAGGCGCGCGGTGAGCGCGAAGGGACCAAGGAAATTGGTGCCGAACTGCAACTCGAACCCGTCGCGCGTTTCCAGCCGGTGGGGCGTGCCCATCACGCCCGCGTTGTTGACCAGCACATCGAGCGTATCGGTTTCTTGCGCCAGATTGCGGGCAAAGGTCGCGATCGAGTCAAGGGAGGCGACATCAAGCAGGCGGAAGGAGGCATCGGCCCCCGGCGCGTCATGCTGCAGGCGCGTGAGGGCCGCCAGTCCCTTGTCGGGGTTGCGGCCCGCCAGCATGACCCGCGCGCCGCGCCGTGCCAGGCCAAGGGCGGTCTGGTAGCCCAGGCCACCGGTGGCACCCGTGACCAGGGCCAGGCGTCCGTCCATGCGGGGGGCCTGTTTTATGGTCCAGTGTCTGCTCATGGTTCAGCCTGTTCTCCGGGTTGGTTCATTTCCTTTTCGGCGGTGGCTTCCGCCTCGGCCGTCAGCCGCGCCTCGTTGCGCCGCAGGAAAATGATGGCACACACCAGCATGATCCCGCCACAGGTGGCCACCGCCATGCCCACCGGCCCCGACAGCCGGGTAATGCGGTTGCCCAGGAAGTAGGCGGCATAGGCATAGCCGCCCGCCCATAATATGCCCCCCATGGCGTTGAACAGGAGGAATTTGGGCCATGCCATGTGGTTGGCGCCCGCCAGCAGGGCAACAAATACCCGCAATATGGCGATAAAGCGCCCCACGAACACGATGATGCCCCCATGCCGGCGGAACAGGAAGCGCCCGAGTTGCAGCCGCCGCGCGGTCAGCCCGATGCGCGCGCCCTTGCGCTCGAGCAGCGGGTAGCCCAGCCATTTGCCAATCAGGTAGCCGCAGTTGTCGCCCATGATCGCGCCCACGATGGCGGCACTCGCCACCCATCTGATGTCCAGCCTGTGGGTGGTGGCGCAGTAGAGGGCGGCGGAAATGACCAGTGTTTCCGCCGGAAGCGGGATGCCCATGCTCTCAAGCATGACAATGACCCCGATTACGCCATAGCCGTAATGCTGGAAAAGGGATTCAAGATGGTGAAGCAGCGGACTACCTGTCACAGATAAGAAGATTATGTAGGGTACGGGCACAGGCCGTGGAACACGGTTTGGGCAATCCCGACACCATTGTCACGCACAAATGGCAGGAGCTAAAGCATGACCCAGTCCGGCACCAGCGGCAAGACGGACATCGATATACGCCCTTACGGCACGTGGCCCTCACCCGTCAGCGCGGCGCTGGTGGCGGGGCAGACGGTGTCGCTGTCCGATGTGCGGGTTGACGGGCGGGATATTTACTGGGTCGAGGGCCGCCCGGCTGAAGGCGGCCGCCGGGTGCTGGTGCGCGCCCGCGCGGGCGTGGTGGCGGACATGACCCCTGCCCCGTTTGATGTGGGCACCCGCGTGCATGAATATGGCGGCGGTGCCTATGCCGTGTGTCAGGGCCGGATTGCGCTGAGCAACCGGCGCGATGGCAGCGTGTGGCTGATGGAAGGCGGGCAGTCGCGCTGCCTCGCCGCAGGGGCCGGGCTACGATTTGCCGACCTGACCTTCAGCGCCGATGGCCGCTTCCTGTTCTGCGTGCGTGAGGACCATGGCGTGGCGGAGGGCGAGCCTGCCGCCGCCATCGTGGTGCTGGACTGCACGGCGCCGGTCGAGGACCCGGCCTTCAATGGCGGCACGCCGCTGGTGATGGGGCCGGATTTCCTGTCCTCGCCCCGCCCCTCGCCCGATGGGCGGTACCTGGCCTGGATCGAGTGGGACCACCCCGCCATGCCGTGGGATGCCACCCGCCTGCGGGTGGCCACCCTGCTGCAGGAAGGAGGCGACCCTCCGCGCCTTGCGGCACCCTGGACGCTGGCAGGCGAGGACGGGCAGGCGGAATCCGTCATCGAGCCGTGCTGGGATGCGGCAGGCCGCCTGCTGGCCCTGTCGGACCGCAGCGGGTGGTGGAACCTCTATCGTTTCGACACCACATCCTCCGCCCCGGTGGCGGTGGCCCCCATGCAGGCCGAAATCGGCCAGCCGCACTGGATCTTCGGCCTGCGCAGCTATGCGCTGCTGGCCGATGGCACGATCCTGGCCATGATCATCAGCGGTGGTGAAGCCCGCATGGCCTGCCTGCGTGATGGCGTGGCGACACCCGTGGCCCTTGGCCACCCCGCCGGCTGCCCCGTGCCGGTGGAAGGCGGCGGCTTTGCGTGGCTCGACGTGCCGCCTGACAATGCGGCAGCGGTGGTGACAGGCAGCCCGGGGCAGCCGCCCCATGTGCTGCGTCGTGCCACCGACCTGCCGCTTGACCCTGCCGATATCGCCCTGCCGCGCGCCATCACCTTTCCCCTGCCTGCGGGTGAAGGCACGGGGCAGGCCTTTTTCTATGCGCCCGCCAGCAGCCGCTACGGCGGCCCTGCGGGTGAAAAGCCGCCGCTGGTGGTCATGGCCCATGGCGGCCCGACCGGGCGGGCGAGTGCCGCCTTCTCGTTCAAGGTGCAGTGGTGGACCAGCCGGGGTTTTGCGGTGGTGGATGTCAATTATGGTGGTTCGACCGGCTTTGGCCGCGCCTACCGCCAGCGGCTCGAGGGCCAGTGGGGCGTGGTGGATGTGGATGACTGCATCGCCGCCTGCCATGATCTGGCCACGCAGGGCCTGGTGGACCCCACCCGCATCGTCATACGCGGCAGCAGCGCCGGGGGGCTGACGGTGCTGCTGGCGCTGGCCCGTTCGGACCTGTTTGCCGCCGGTACCAGCCTGTATGGCGTAACCGACCTGCGCGCGCTGGCAACCGATACCCACAAATTCGAGTCACGCTATCTTGATACGCTGGTTGGCCCCTACCCTGCCGATGAAGCGACCTATCTGGCCCGCTCCCCCATTACGCAGGTCGCCCACATCAAGGCGCCGGTGCTGTTTTTGCAGGGGCTGGACGACAGGGTGGTGCCCCCTTCGCAGGCGCGCTCCATGGTCGCGGCCCTGCGTGGGCAGGGCGTGCCCTGTGCTTTGTATGAATTCGCAGGCGAGGGCCACGGCTTCCGGCAGGAGGCGACCATACGGCAGGCGTGGGAACTGGAACTGGCCTTCTACCAGCAGGTACTACGCCTGCCCGTGACCCCTGCCCTTGCGGTTGATCTGAAGGCTTAGGGAAGTTTTTGGTGAAGTTTTTTTCAAAAAGCTTCTAAAGAACGCCGCCTTTTTGCAAAAAGGCGGCCCCAAAAAACACCTTTATTCCTCTTCCTCCACGATCGCGGTATTGCCGCGCGTGGGGCGGAATCGGCCTTCGCGCAGGGCCTCCTCGATATCCTCCAGCGAGGCGCCACGCGTTTCAGGCACCATGAAATACACGAACAGCACCGAAAGCAGGTTCACCCCGGCATAGAACCACATGGTGCCGCCCAGCGTGATCTTGGTGACCAGCGTGAGCGCCGTGCTGGTCACCAGCAGGTCGCTGCCCCACAGCATGGCCGAGTGCAGGCTGGTGGCGTTGCCACGCATGGAGAGCGGGAACATCTCCGCACCCAGCAGCCAGCCCACCACCTGGATGCCACCGGCGTTGAACACCATGAACAGCAGCATGAACACGATGATCAGCCAGCTGCCCATGCTGCCCGGCTGCGGGTGGGCGAGGAACATGATGCCCAGCCCGATCAGGCTCAGCACGCTGCCCGGCCCCATGACCAGCACAAGGCGGCGGCGGCCGATGCGGTCCACGATGTTCGAGCCCAGAACGGTCATGACCAGATAGATGATGGAAATGCCGATACTGGCCATCAGCGCCGATGAACTGCCAAACCCCGCATCCGACAGGAAGGTCGGCGCGTAGTAGATCATCATCTCCAGCCCGCCTGCCTGCGTGAAGAAGGCAACGCCAAGGGCGGCCACGAGTGCCGGGCGCACCCAGGGCTGGCGGATGCCGCGCCAGCCGATGTCGCGCGGGTCGGTCTCTTCATTGGCGTTGGCGTGGATGCGGCGCATCTCGCGGCGGATCTCGCGCTCGGAGGTGCGGATGCGCTGGAGCTGCTCAAGGGCGGAATCCAGGCTTTCATGTTCCGCCGCCCAGCGCGGGCTCTTGGGCAGGAAGAACATGGAGATGAACACGCCCGCCGCCGGAATGGCCGCAATGGCCACCATCGGCCGCCAGCCCCACGCATCACGCGCGGCAAAGCCGATGATGTTGGCGGCAAAGATGCCGATGCCGATGGCGATGTTGAACATCGTGACCATATGGCCGCGCTTGTGCGCGGGGGCGAGTTCCGAGATGTACATCGGCACCACCTGCGTGGAACCACCCACCGCGAGCCCCAGGAACACGCGCGCCACGATAAGCGTATACACATCGGGCGAAAACGCGCAGGCCAGCGCGCCAAGCACGAACACCGCCGTCACGATCATGACCGATTTGCGCCGGCCATAATGCTCCGACAGCCAGCCGGTGAGCAGCGAACCGAGCACGGCCCCCGCCAGGATGGCGGAAGCCACCATCTCCTGCAGGAAGCTGCTGAGGTGGAAGTCCTTGGTGATGAGCAGGAGCGCGCCCGATACGATGCCGGTATCGTAACCATAGAGGCCGCCACAGATTGCGGCCACGATGGCTGCGAGCCACAGGGTCTTGCGCGCGTTGGGTGAGATCTCGATCTGCGACAGATCGGGTAATGGTTCGGTGGGTGGCTGCGTGGTCTGGGGCGGGGGGGACTGGGTGTTCATGCGGGTGCCTTTTCCTTCCTTGTTGTTATAATTCATCCGTATCGGCCCGGTTCCCCCGCAGGGTCAGCCTGCCCCTTTGTGGGGCCGGGCGTTGAGGGCGGCCTTCATGCGGGCGATGTGCCCCATGGTGGCGTGCAGGCCGCTCCAGTCATCGGCCGTGGCGATGGGCTGCCACAGGGCCTCCACGGTCTCGACCGGCATCAGGCACGGCGCCCCGTCAGCGAAATAGGGGTGCGACAGGTCGCAGCCAGCCAGGGGCTCATGCTGCATGAGCGCATCGAGTACGGGGCGGAAACTGTCCTGTGCATAAAAGAATGCATGCGGCCCCGATATGGCCCGTTTTTGGCTCCTGGGGCCACCATACCAGTCAAAAAATGGAAATTCAAACCCAATCTGGCTTTCTTCCATGAAAGAGAACAGACATTCACGCAGATGTTGCGATGATTTTCTTGAAATCTCATTGACGCCAAGCCGGTTTAATACAGAAATATCAAGGAATCTTTCATATCTTTCCCAGAAGTTATCAAAAATACTTTGGATTTTCTCAAGTGACGAAAGCGCGATCAGGCACTCGCCCAGCCGGGCCACGTTCCACATCATCGCCTCGGGCTGGCGGCCATAGGCATACAGGCCCGAATGGTCGAAATAGGCGGCGGTGAAGCGGGGGTCAAAGCTGGGCAGGAACCGCCACGGGCCGTAATCGAAGCTCTCACCGGTCAGGTTGATGTTGTCGGTATTGAGCACCCCGTGCACGAAGCCCGCCGTCATCCACTGCGCCGTCATCTCGGCCAT
This sequence comes from Komagataeibacter melomenusus, assembly GCF_013155395.1. Lineage (GTDB taxonomy): Bacteria > Pseudomonadota > Alphaproteobacteria > Acetobacterales > Acetobacteraceae > Komagataeibacter > Komagataeibacter melomenusus. Next base: position 116,239 of record NZ_JABJWC010000003.1, read on the forward strand.
GCGGGTGGTTGCGGCATCGTACAGCGCTGCCGCCGGGTCGGGTTCGTTTGCAAGGTGGGGGTAGTAGGTCTCGAGCACGTAGGCCACGAGATGGCGCAGGCTGGCCTTGTCATCCTTCGCCACGAGGCGCTGGAACGTGCCGATGCGGATATGCGAATGGCTCAGCCGCGCCAGAACGCATGAGCGCGTGGGCGAGGGTTCGTCGCCCCGGTGCAGCGCCTCGCCGGTTTCGATCACGCTCAATGTGCGCGAGGTGCGCACGCCCATCGCATCAAGCCGCTCGCTGGCCAGGATTTCACGCACGCCGCCCTTGAGCGTCAGCCGCCCGTCCCCCCCGCGTGACCATGGTGTGGTGCCGCTGCCCTTGGTGCCGATATCGAGCAGGCGGCCATCCACGCTGTCCATGAGCTGGGCGAACAGGAAGCCACGCCCGTCGCCCAGATCGGGATTGTACGACCGGAACTGGTGGCCGTGATAGCGCAGCGCGAGTGGCTGGGGCAGCGAGCCGGGCAAGGGGTCGAAATGGCCAAAATGGCGGATCCACTCCGCATCCGTCAGCCCGTCAAGGCCAATGCGGGGCGAGACGTCGTGATTACGGTAGCGCAGGATATGGGCGGGGAAGGTGGCGGCCTGCACCACGTCATAGAATTCATCGCCGAGGCGGCTGTGATGGGTGGCGGGGGCGTAGCAATCGGAGAATGGCATTTTCATCTACTTTATGGGTGATAATTTATTATTCCTGATCCGCATCGCGCACGGGCAGGCCGAGGGAAAAGGATGCATGGTTTTGCAGGCAGGAGGCAATTTCCCGCCCGGACACGTCGCCCAGCGTGGGCGGAGACCAGCGTGGCGCGTTGTCCTTGTCGATCAGGCGCGCGCGCACGCCCTCGGTAAAATCGGGGCGGCGGAGCAACTGGCTGATCAGCTGGAATTCCTGTTCCAGCACATGGTCAAGGTCGGGCCGGGCGCGGGCTGCGTGATAGGCGGCAAAGGTGATGCATAGCGAGAACGGGCACGCACCCTGCATGGCCGCAAGGTCAGCCTGCGCCCAGGGGGCCGCATGGGCGCGGAGCCGCGCCATGACCGTTGCCACGTCCGGCGCGTCATAGACCGGGGCGATGGTGGCTGTGTCCGGCCCGCCATCAAGGGCCGGGCAGGGTGGCAGGCTGTCCATCACCTGCCCTGCGGGCCTGTGGGTCAGCGCGTGTCGTATGTCGTCAAGCTGGCCGGAGGGGGCCTGCCGGTCGGCAAAGCCTGCGGCGATGGCCATGGTGGCGTTCATGCGCCCCCCGGTCAGGCCAAGGCGCAGCCCGCTCAGCCCCGGCGCGCGGGACAGCAGGTAGGACCCGCCGGCATCCGGCGTCAACGCGATGGCGTTTTCCGGCATGGCCACGCAGGTACGCTCGGTCACGATGCGGTGGCGCACATGCCCGCCCAGCCCCACGCCGCCGCCCATGCAGATCCCGTCAAGAAACGAGACAACCGGCTTGGGGTAGCCCGCCAGCATCGAGGCCAGCCGGTAGCTGTGGCGGAAGGGTTCTGTTGCCGCCTCTGCCCCATGCGCCTGCAACAGGGCGCGGATGGCGCGGATATCGCCGCCTGCGCAGAAGGCGCGGGGGCTGGTGCTGTCAAGCAGCACGGTTTCAACGCCCGGGTCATGGCGCCACGCCCGCAGGGTGGCGGCAAGGTGGCTGATCATATCCAGGTTCAGGGCATTGAGGGCTTCGGGGCGGGCGAGGGTGATGCGGCCGAGCGCACCTTCGTGGCGGGTCTGGATGGGTTCGGGGGGCAAGATGTGCGTCCTTTCATATGGTTTTGCGGTATTCAATGGCGATAGAATGCGCTACCTCCGCTGCTGTCCGGCGTCACGGCTGCGTGCGGACTACAGGCATGCACAGTTACCGAAGGCAGAAGCACCATGGGGATTGACGCCCTCACCTTTCGCAACGCCATGGCCCGCCTTGGCGCGGCCGTGAATGTTGTCACGACCGGAACACTGGAAGACCCGGCGGGTTTTACCGCATCCGCCGTGTGCTCGGTGACCGATACGCCACCTACGGTTCTGGTCTGCCTCAACCGCAACTCCCGCGTGCGCGACCGCTTTCGGGTGGATGCGGCCATGTGCATCAACGTGCTCGCCGCTGACCAGCAGGACATATCGGGCGTGTTCGCAAGCCCGGTCGAGCAGGCCGAGCGCTTCCGTTCCGGGCACTGGGATACGCTGACCACCGGCGCCCCCGTGCTGAACGAGGCGGTGCTGTCGCTTGACTGCCGCATCGAGCGGATTGTGGAAGTGGGCACCCACAGCGTCATGTTCGGCGCGGTGGAAAGCCTGCGCAATTCCAGCCCCCGTGGCGGGCTGGTCTATTTCAACCGCAGCTACCACATGCTGCCCCACGTGCCGGGCGAATAAGGCGGATCTGAAGGCAGGCTGTTTTCAGAAAAACTTTTTACATTTCTTTGTATTAAGAAAAAATCCAGCCTTTTGGCACATGTACAAACCAAGCGATGCGACCGGAGGAGCAGGTACCATGGCACAGACACCACCCGCCCGCACCCTGCAGGTTCCCGTCTTGACGCTGCGCGGGCTGATCTGGATACATGCGGGACTTGCCCTTTTCGTGGCCCTGATGGCCATGTGGGTGGATCACCTGCCGGACTGACCGCCTGCCGGGGCACAGGGCAGAATGGTTGGAACCCCGGCAACCGCACAGGAGCGCAGCAGTGGCCCGCATGACACAGACGGCCGGAACCGGCCTGCCCGCGGGGATCGAGCCCCTGCTTGAGCAGGCTGCCAGCCTGTGCACCGCGCGTGCCGTAAGGCTGACCGACATGCGCCGCCTGGTGCTCGGCCTTGTGCTGGCCGCCGAGCGGCCCCTGGGGGCCTATGAACTGCTTGAGCAGATCCGTGCCAGCCGGGGCAAGCCGGTGGCGCCGCCCACGGTGTACCGGGCGCTGGATTTTCTGATGGAGCAGGGGCTGATCCACAAGATCGAGCGGCTTTCGGCCTTTGTGGGGTGCAGGCACATGCTGGAATCGGGGCATGCCTGCCACGGGCATGTCCATGCCGCGCAGTTCCTGATCTGTAGTGCCTGCGGGCGTGTAACCGAGCTTGATGATCCCCATATCCTCAAGGCATTGGTTGAGGTGACGAAGGCGCGGGGCTTTACGGTGCGGCAGACCACCATCGAGGCCGAAGGCCTGTGCGCCGCGTGTGGCTGAGGGTGGTTGAACGGAGCAGGCGCGACCCTCAAGGGGCGTGAGCCGGTAGTGATGGGGCAGGGGCATGGGGCAGGGGCGCAAGGGCAGGATGACGGGACTGCCGCTCATACCCACGGCCCCCCGCCATCCGCGCCGCAGGCGGCCCGTGGCAGCCCCCGCAGCGCCGCCTGCAGCCGCTGCGCAGCCCGTGCCGCAGCCCGACCTGTTTGCCGCCACCACAGCCCGCCCGCATGCGCTGACCTATCTTGATGTCGCAGCCCTGGGGCTGGCCGTGGTTCCAGCGCGCACCCTGCGCCCCGATGACGGGCCGGATGGCTATCTCTACCACATCACCACGGCTGCCGGGCTGGACATGCTGCGCGCGCGTGGCACGGTCCTGTTCTCGCCACGCGCGCCCCTGGTGCTGACAGAGCGCCCCGGCGTGCTTCCATGGCTTGCAAATATGATGGAAGTCATGGAATCGGACTATGAAGCAGGGCATAGAGCAGATAGCCCTGTTGTTTTTAGGGTAAAACGATTTGTCATCGACAGGCTGCTGGAACATGATCCCGACCGGACGCGCGAATATGGTGTATCGTTCTTTCTCCTGACCGGCCTCGCGCGGCAGGACCCTATGTGATCACCGGCAACAAGAAAAATATCAAAGGACCGGATTTTTAATGGAAAATCAGCCTGCGCCGCCCGTATTTGATTCGGCCCGGATGCGTACTCTCGTCATTGGCTGCCTCGCGGCCCTCGCCGGCCTCATGGCCGGGCTTGATATCGGCGTCATATCCGGCGCGCTCGACCTGCTGGCCGCCACCTTTCACGCCACCACCTTCCAGCAGGAATGGATTGTCAGCGCCATGATGGGGGGGGCTGCCATAGGCTCGCTGTGCGGGGGCTGGATGTCGCACCAGATCGGGCGCAAGCATGCGCTGCTGGTGGGGGCGGCGGTGTTCGTGGCGGGCTCGCTGGCCTGCGCGCTGGCATGGTCGATCCCGTCCATGATTGCCGGGCGGCTCATCATGGGGCTTGCCATCGGGGTGGCGGCGTTCACGGCGCCGCTCTACCTGTCCGAGATTGCAAGCGAGCAGGCGCGTGGCGCCATGATCTCTACCTATCAGCTCATGATCACGGCGGGCATCTTCATCGCCTTCCTCAGCAACACCATGTTCAGCTATTCGGGCAACTGGCGCGGCATGTTCGCCGTGGCGGCCGTGCCGGGGGTGCTGTTCCTGATTGGCGTGCTGTTCCTGCCCTACAGCCCGCGCTGGCTCATGATGCGCGGCCGCCGCAAGGAAGCGCTGGAGGTGCTCGAAGACCTGCGCAACGACAAGAGCGTGGCCATGCAGGAGATCCAGAACATCAGCCGCCAGCTCCAGCAGAAGCAGCGCGGCTGGAGCCTGCTGCGCAACAACCGCAACTTCCGCCGCTCCATCTTCCTGGGCATGGCGCTGCAGGTCATGCAGCAGCTCGCGGGCGTGAACGTGGTGATGTATTACGCCCCCAAGATCTTCGCGCTGGCGGGCTATGTCGGTCCTGCGCAGTTGTGGTGCACGGCCATGGTGGGGCTGGTGAACATGCTGGCCACCTTCATCGCCATCGGCCTTGTCGATCGCTGGGGCCGCAAGCCGATCCTTTATACCGGCTTCCTGATCATGGCCGTGGGCATGGGCAGCCTTGGCTTCATGCTCAACCGCCCGCATCTGGACCAGACGGAGCAGATCATCGCGGTGTTTATGCTGCTGATCTATATTTCCGGCTTTGCCATGTCGGCGGGTCCGCTGATCTGGGTGCTGTGCTCGGAGGTGCAGCCGCTGCAGGGGCGTGACCTTGGCATTTCCATCTCCACGCTCACCAACTGGATCGCCAACATGATCGTGGGCGCAAGTTTCCTGTCGCTGTTGCAGTGGCTGGGCAATGGCCCGACCTTCTGGCTGTTTGCGGGCTTCAACCTGCTCTTCGTGCTGGTCACGTGGCGCTTCATTCCCGAGACGCGGGACATGTCGCTTGAAAAGATCGAGCAGCGCCTGATGGCGGGCCTGCCGCTGCGCGAGATCGGGCAGGGCGCGCCGCTGCCGCAGGAGAAATAGAAAGTTTCCAGGCGCCGCCTTTTTTCAAAAAAGGCGGCGTTCTTCTTGAAGCTTTTTGAAAAAAGCTTCACCAAAAACCTTTATCCGTTTTCAGTCCGGCTGCCAGCCATCGTGCTGGAGCGCGACACCCGCCAGGTACAGGCTGCCGCATATGATGACGCGCGCTGGCGGGGCATCAGGGCCTGCCTTGCCCGCAAGGTGGCCCAGGGCGGCGTGCAGGGTCGGGCCTGCGGTAGCACGCCCGCCTGATGCCGCCACGATCTCGGCCACGGGCTGGGCCAGATGCTGGCCTTCCTCCGCCACGGCCTGGATGGAGGCGGCACGCGGCAGCAGCGGGGCGAGGAAGCCGGTGGCATCCTTGGTCTGCTTCATGCCAATGACCAGATGGGTGGGCCGGTCCGCCCATTCGTCCATCACCTGCGCCAGAACGTGGCCCGCGCCGGGGTTGTGGCCGCCATCGAGCCACAGTTCCCACCCTGCAGGCAGTAACGCCGCCAGATGGCCCGACAGGCGCTGCATGCGTGCAGGCCAGCGTGCCTGCGCAATGCCTGCCCAGCCCTGGGCAGGCACGGGCAGGCCACTGGCCCGCAGGGTGGCGATGGCCAGCCCCGCATTATCGATCTGGTGGGCGCCGCGCAGGCCGGGCAGGGGCAGGGCCAGCGTGCCGTGGGCATCGCGGTAGCGCAGGCCCGTGCCCTGGGGCGTGGGGTCAATGAACCATTCGCGGTCGCGCCGCCACAGCGGGGCGGCCTGTGCCTGCGCGGTGCGGGCAATGACGTCCATCACTTCGGCTGGCTGGCGGCCCGTGGCGACCGGCACGCCGTGCTTGATGATGCCAGCCTTCTCGCCCGCGATGGCAGCCAGCGTATCGCCCAGAAAAGCCTCGTGGTCCATCGAGATGGCGGTAATGGCGCAGGCGGCCGGGCGCTGTATCACGTTGGTGGCGTCAAACCGGCCACCGAGTCCTACTTCCACAATCGTCAGATCCGCCGGGTGGCGGGCGCAGAGCATGAAGCCTGCCGCCGTCAGCACCTCGAACACCGTAATGGGCGCGCCTGCGTTGACCTGCTCGATTTCTTCAAGCACGGCGGCGAGTTCGTGCTCGCTCACGATCTGGCCTGCAATGCGGAAGCGCTCGGTCACATGCACGAGGTGGGGCGAGGTGAGCACATGCACGCGCCAGCCTGCCGCCTCGGCTATGGCGCGCATGAAGGCGCAGGTGCTGCCCTTGCCGTTGGTGCCCGCCACATGCACGACAGGTGGCATGTGGCGCTCGGGGTGGCCAAGGCGGCCAAGCAGCGTTTCCAGCCGGGTGAGTGACAGGTCGATCAGGGCCGGATACAGCCGGTTCAGCCGTTCCAGTATCTGCCCTGTGCGGCCCACGAATTCCGGCCCGAGGGCAGGCGCTTTCATGTGCGGGGTTCCGTGGCTTCAGGCGGCGCGGGGGGCGATGTGGCGGTAGTTGAGCTGCGCTGTCAGGCGGCCCAGCACGTCGCGCAGGTCGCCGCGCTTGACCACCATGTCCAGCATGCCATGCTCGAGCAGGTATTCCGCGCGCTGGAAGCCTTCGGGCAGTTTCTCGCGCACCGTATCCTCGATCACGCGCTGGCCCGCGAAGCCGATCAGCGCATTGGGCTCGGCAATCTGCACATCGCCCAGCATGGCGAACGAGGCGGATACGCCGCCCGTGGTCGGGTTGGTCAGCACCACGAAGTAGGGCAGCCCCGCTTCCTTGAGCATCTGCACCGCAACCGTGGTGCGCGGCATCTGCATCAGGCTGATCATGCCCTCCTGCATGCGTGCCCCGCCCGAGGCGGTGAACACGATCAGCGGCGACTGCTGCAGGATGGCCAGGCGGGCGGCAGCAAGGAATGCCTCGCCCAGTGCCGCACCCATGGTGCCGGCAATGAACTCGAACGCCATCACGGCCACCACCGCGTTGTGGCCGCCGATCTGGCCATGGGCCACGGCCATCGATTCCTCAAGGTGGGACTTGGCGCGCTCGTCCTTCAGCCGGTCGGTATAGCGCTTGCGGTCACGGAAGGAGAGGGGGTCAACCGGCACCTTGGGCAGTTCGATGCGGGTGTATTCGCCGTTATCGAACGTCCATTCCAGCCGCTCTGGCACGGTGGCGCGCATGTGGTGGCCACAATGCGGGCACACGTTCAGCGCCTTGCGCAGGTCCTTGGTCAGGATCATCTGCTCGCATGATTCGCAGTTGGTCCACAGGTTGTCCGGCACTTCCCGCTTGAGCAGGCCGCGGATCTTGGGGCGGACATATTCGGTCAGCCAGCTCATGTTGCCTCTCCCTTCAGCTTTCTGGAGGCCTGTTCCATACAGGCAGATGAACGATTGGGCCAGATTGTCATTGCGGGGACTCTGCCGGAAAATACCCGGCAAAACTGCCCGCAGATCATGAAAAAGTTTTTGGTGAAGCTTTTTTCAAAAAGCTTCGAGAGAACGCCGCCTTTTTAAAAAAAGGCGGCACCCAAAAACTTCTGTTTCTTATCAATGGATTATTTTGAGGCGGTTTTGCTTACGGCATGCACGGCGTCAGCCAGCCCGCGCAACTGCTCCAGCACGGCCGGCACGGTTTTCGCCGTGGCTTTTCCATCCGCATCCAGTGTGCCCTCAAGCGTGTTGAGCAGGGCGGAGGCTACCACGGCGGCATCGGCCACGCTGACGGCATTGGCCGCGCGTTCTGGCGTGCGGATGCCAAAGCCGATGGCAATCGGCAGGTCGGTGGCGCGGCGCAGGCGCGGCAGGGCAGCGGCCAGTTCATCGGTGCTGGCGGTGCGCGTGCCGGTCACGCCGGTGATGCTGACGTAATAGACAAAGCCCGATGCGCCATTGAATACGATGGGCAGCCGCGCATCCGGCGTGGTGGGGGCGACAAGGCGGATGATGTCCAGTCCGTTGGCTGCCGCCGGGGCTGCCAGCAGGTCGGCTTCCTCCGGCGGCATGTCGACCACGATCAGCCCGTCCACGCCTGCTGCTTTCGCATCCATGCAGAAGCGTTCCGGCCCGTAGGCCTCGATGGGGTTGGTGTAGCCCATCAGGATGATCGGCGTCCCGTCATCGCCTTCGCGGAAGGCACGCACCATCTCCAGCACGCGCTTCATGCTTGCGCCACCCTTCAGCCCGCGCAGCGCGGCCTTCTGGATGGTCGGGCCATCGGCTGACGGGTCGGAGAAGGGCACGCCCACCTCGATCAGGTCGGCACCGGCGGCGGGCATGCCGCGCAGGATGGCGAGCGACGTGTCATAATCGGGGTCGCAGGCCTCGACATAGGGGATCAGGGCGCCACGGCCCTGCGCGCGCAGGGTGGCGAAGCGGCGGGCGATGCGGCTCACAGTTTCACTCCCAGATGTTCGGCAACGGTGAAGATGTCCTTGTCTCCCCGCCCGGAAATGTTGACCACGATGATCTGGTCCTTGCCCATGGTGGGCGCGAGCTTGGCGGCATAGGCGATGGCGTGGGCACTTTCCAGCGCGGGGATGATGCCCTCGGTGCGGGTGCAGAGCTGGAAGGCATCGAGCGCCTCCTGGTCGGTCGCCCCCACATAGTCCGCGCGGCCAATATCGCTGAGCCAGGAATGCTCGGGGCCGACGCCGGGGTAGTCCAGCCCTGCGCTGATGGAATGCGCCTCGGTGATCTGCCCGTCCTCATCTTGCAAAAGGTAGGTACGGTTGCCGTGCAGCACGCCGGGCCTGCCGCGCTCGATGGAGGCGGCGGTGCGCCCGCTATCCAGTCCGCAGCCTGCCGCCTCCACGCCGATCAGCTTCACCTCCGGGTCATCGAGGAAGGGGTGGAAGATGCCCATGGCGTTCGACCCGCCGCCAATGGCCGCCACGATGGCGTCAGGCAGGCGGCCCTCGGCGGCCATGATCTGCTCCTTGGTTTCCACGCCGATGACGGCCTGGAAGTCTCGCACCATCTGCGGGTAGGGGTGGGGGCCTGCCACGGTGCCGACCAGGAAGTAGGTGTCATGCACGTTGGTCACCCAGTCGCGCATGGCTTCGTTCATGGCATCCTTGAGCGTGCCCGCCCCTGCCGTGACCGGAACCACTTCAGCGCCGAGCAGCCGCATGCGGAACACGTTGGGCTTCTGCCGCTCCACATCCGTCGCACCCATGTAGATGGCGCATTTCATGCCGAACAGCGCGCACACGGTCGCGGTGGCAACGCCGTGCTGGCCTGCACCCGTCTCGGCCACGATGCGCGTGCGGCCCATGCGGCGGGCGAGCAGGATCTGGCCCATGACGTTGTTGAGCTTGTGGGAGCCGGTGTGGTTCAGTTCCTCGCGCTTCATGTAGATTTTGGCGCCACCGAGTTGCTCGGTCATGCGGCGGGCAAGCCACAGCGGGCTGGGACGGCCGACGTAATCCTTGAGGTAGAAATCCAGCTCGCGCTGGAATTCGGGGTCAGCCTGGGCGGCCTTGTAGGCGGCGTCCAGTTCCAGCAGGAGCGGCATCAGGGTCTCGGCCACGAAGCGGCCCCCAAAAATGCCGAAACGGCCGCGCCCGTCCGGCCCGCTGCGCAGGCTATTGGCGCCTGCCTGTGTTTCTGTTGCGCTCAACTTCGCTACTCCGCAAGAAATAGGTGCGTGGCTCAGGGGTTTGTCATGCAGCCGTCCCAGGCTGCCGTGTCATGCGGTTCTGGACTGGATGGCGGCAAAATACCAGCCCCCGCAGGCCGCAAGGATGTGTCATGATTTGACAGGCTTGCCCCGGCATGATGGATGAACAGCGACAGGAACCAACGAAAGACAGCCCATGTTTCTAGCGCATCGCCCCGGCGCCCCGGCCCGTACCGTGACCACGGCGGCTGATGTGGCCGACGCAGCATGGCTGGACCTGCTTGACCCCACTACGGATGAGGAAGCCCTCGCCGCAGAACTGACCGGCCTGCGCATTCCCACCCGCGCCCAGCTTGACGAGATCGAGAGTTCCTCGCGCCTGTTCATGGAGGGGGATGCCGTCTATCTCTCCACCCCGCTGGTGCGCAAGACGCCGGATGACTTTTTCGTCTCCCCCGTGGGGTTCGTGCTGATGCATGAGCGGATACTCACCATCCGCTATACCGGCTTCAGCGCGTTTGACGTGGTGGCGCGGCAGGTGGCGGGGCAGGCCACGCCGCTCAGCGCCAACGAGGCGGGAATCATGCTGCTCGAGGCCATCGTGGACCGGCTGGCCGATATTCTCGAGCATCTGGGCCAGTCGCTTGATGGCATGTCCAAGGATGTCTTCCAGTCCGAGGCGCCAAGCCAGGCGCAGGCGGCCAACCTGCTGCGCAACATGCTGCGCCGGGTCGGGCGGTCGGGGGACCTGAGTTCATCCGTGCGCGACAGCCTGCTGGGGCTTGAGCGGATCTCGATCTTTCTGGGCGAGAACAAGCGCCATGACCTGAGCGAGCGGTTGCAGGCACGGCTGGGCACGGTGGAGCGCGATATCCGCTCGCTCAACGATTTCGTGTCACAGACGGCCAACAAGGTGCAGTTCCTGCTTGATGCCACGCTGGGCTTTATCAGCATCGAGCAGAATAACGGCATGAAGATCCTCACCGTGGTCAGCTTCATTGGCGTGGCGCCCACGCTTGTGGCCGGTATTTATGGCATGAATTTCCATGATATACCGGAACTGAACTGGAAATACGGCTACTGGTATTCACTTGTGCTGATGGCGGCGACCGTTGTGCTGCCGCTATTGTGGTTCTGGCGGCGTGGATGGTTGGGAAAGTAAGGATATATCTTATACGTTATTGTTATAATATCGAACCATTTCAATAATTTAGGTTTCAGGCTGCGGGAAAATAAAATAAAAGAAATTTCATGATTGCTGAACACGGGCGCGCATGCCCTCGCGCTGTCCGCGGATGCCGGAGGGGAAAAACCAGTCATGACATCACACCACCGGGTTTGGGGCCTTCTGGTGGTCGCCTGCCTTTTCACTGGCGTTTCTGGCAAGGCGCGGGCGCAGGTAAAGGTTTTTTCCGGGCTGGGGCATGAGACGGATTTTACGCGCTGGCTCGGTGGCGTGACCCTGACGGGCCAGATCGAAGGCGGCATCATGGCCAACCCCGCCCGCCCCCAGCCCGGCTACAATTTTGGTGATTTCTTTGCCGACCACGCCAACCAGGTGCAACTGAACCAGGCGGAATTCACCCTTGCCAAAGCCATCGATTCCACCCGCAATACCTATCAGGTCGGTTTTACGCTTGAAGGCATGTACGGCTCGGATGCCCGCTACTACCAGTTGCTGGGCGTGAGTGACCGTGAATGGAACGCGCGTTACCAGCTTATTCCCGCGCAGGCGCATATGGATGTGCACCTGCCCTGGGTGACCAGAGGCGGGCTGGACATGCAGGCAGGCATATTGCAGGCCCCGATGGGGGTGGAGGGGCTCGACCCCACTGCGCGCCCTTTCTACACGCTGGCCTATACCTCTGAATATTCGGTGCCGTTCGAGCATATCGGGGCCATGTTCAACTGGCACGTGACGCCGATGGTCGATGTGACGTTCGGGATCGATACCGGCAACCAGACATCCTTTGGCCGCTCCGACAATAACAATGCGCCCGCAGGCTATTTTGGCTTCAACCTGAACAATCTCGCCCATGGCCGGCTGAAGATCGTGGAACTGAGCCGGGTCGGGCCGGAAAACGCGTGGCGCGACATCGGGCATTACGAGGCCGATCACACCCAGCGTTTCTGGAACGATGTCAGCGCCTATTACCAGGTCAACAAACGCCTGAGCCTGACGGCGGAATTCAATTACCTGCATGATGAAGGCACGCGCGGCATGGGCGCGCGCGGGCAGTTTGCAGGCGTGGACGCGGAGAGCTTCATCAGTTTCCTGAGTTATCGCATCAACCGCGACCTGACCTTCAACTATCGTGGCGAGATCTACCGCGACAACAACAACGCCATGGTGGCAACCTTCAGGGGCAATACTTCTTACATGCAGGCCCTTGCGGGCACGGGGGGGGAGGTCGTGCCGGGGCCTTCCGCTTCCAGCCACGGCACGACCTATGGGGAAATGACGCTGGGGCTGAGCTACCGCCCGCAGATTGGCCACCATGTGCGCGTGTTCATGCTGCGGCCTGAAATCCGCTTTGACCGCGCGCTCAATGGCACCACGCCGTTCAATGGCGGGCGCAATAACGGTATGTTTACGTTTGGTGGGGATGCTGTGATCGGGTTCTGAGCCCTAGGATAGGCTTTTTTGAAATAAATAACTGTAAAAAAGTTTTTAGATGACGAGTTTTTTCAAAAAGGAGGCGTTTTTCGAAGCTTTTTGATAAATATTCATCAGAAACTTTTTTAATTTCAGGATTTTATTGAGCCTGTTTCCAAGAAGTATCTCAGTGTATTATTTTGAACCCTCCTGCAGGGGCGGCCCCAACAGAAGGGGGTACCAGTGGCCATGTTCGGCAATGACAGGCGTGCCGGTATCAATGTTGTTCAGCAATGTGCCGTCTGGCTGGGGGGGAAGCGTCAGGATACGCGCCTGTGTCAGGCCCAGCAGGTGCAGGGGTGTATTGATGTTGATGGCCGTGATCCCGCCATCGGCAGATGCGGTTGCGGGTAATGTCAGCACGGGCGTGCGGCCTATTTCCCCTTTCTGGTTCGTTCCCACCATCTCCAAGCCGTTCTGCCCCATGACCAGATCGGTCTGGTCAGGCATGATGCGGCTGTGGCCAATGGTCAGGCCGGTGGGATAGGCGTGGTCGTGCCAGGCCAGCGTCGCGTCCTCTCCTGTGGCGAGATGGGTGCGCCCTGCTGTGACGAACGACTGGTCATCGGCGAAGGAGGCTGTCTCGTGGTTCCTGATGCGGATGTTCAGGCCGCCTGCATCCCTTCCGTCAGGAGAGGCATGATTCCCGGCTACAATGACATGCTGGTTCTTGCCTGCCTGTGTTCCATCGCCTGAAAAATCGATTGGGTCGCCCTGCCGGAGCCGGATGGCGGCCGCCCTATCAGCAATCAACTGTTCGGCTGTCAGGTCAATGAAGGCGTTACGGATGCGGGCATTGGTGGCAATCCCCTCATCAAAGGCGGACAGCATGGCGGGATCGCTGGAACTGACAATCCATATGGCCTTGGAAATGACGCCATCATACCCGTACTGCCATTTCCATCGCACCGTGCCGTCTGGATGGACGCCTGTAATGGGCCATGTGCTGGTTGGATCGTTGCCCCCGCCGGTCATACCATCATTCATGGCAATCCAGAGCTGATGGTTGCCCTGAATGATGCTGCCCGCGCTGACCCGCCCGCCGGGGCTCCAGCGTGGCCATGAATTGGTGGTGTTGCCCCCCAGCCATACCAAATGCCGACCGCCTTGCGTCGGGTCCCACAAGGCGGCTGTCGTGTCGTCTCCATTAACCTGAACATCGTTTTCCAGCCCGGTATAGGACAGGACCGTATCGGGCTGTCGGGCTGAAAAATCATATCCGGCGAGGGAAAGCGCCCAGTCGGAACCGGCACCATGCTTCAGGGTGGAAATGCCCGCGCCCTGTACTTGGCTTGCATTGGTGTCGGTCCCGTAATCCTGCATGGTGATTTCCAGGCCATTGAGCGATGCCTTTGCGCCGGGTTCCTGCACCACGTTCATGCCCAGCATGGCGACGGACTGGGCCATGGAGCCACCGTCACCCGTGGGCACGCGTGGCAGCACGGCTTCATTTTCCATTTGCATGTAGATACCGGGTGCAGTACCAGTATCGTTTTTCTTGCGCTTGCTGAAAGAAAGCGTGCCGTTGGCTCGGCTTTCATGTAGGTCATCAGGAGTGCGCAGTGTGGTGGGGGTGCCTCTGGTGGTTAGCGGCTGCCCTTCATAAACCCAGTTGCTGTTCTGCCCGGTCGGGCAGTCACGTGCAGGGAACAGGGCCTCCCCATTCGCATTGGCCGGAATGATGAAACCTTGGCTTACGTGAATGACCGACCCGCAATGCGATGCAATGAAATGATCCAGGCGGGGTGCATCTTCTTGCCTGCCATCGGCATGGAGATAGTCCTGCACGACATTCGTGTTCCGCAGCACAGCGGCCAGTGTGCGCGAGAGCGCCGTTTCATCGATTTTTACGCGCGCGGCTGAGATATCACCCAGAAAGGGCACTGTGACCTGACTATTGGCGTCCAGTTGCGCGTAACCGTTTGCCCTGTTGCCCTCCGATTGCTGCACGGATCCGTCAGCCATCCGGGCAATCTGGGTTAGCGTTGCGGGGGAACCATCGGCATAGATGCCCGTAATGGGTATGGATGCGCTTGTGTGGCTGTTCAGGCCAAGTGATGGGGCGTCCGATGGGGGCGTACTGTCGTTTCTATACTGGGGTAATGTATGGTTCGGCTGCTGTGTGGTCCGGGCATGCAGGAACGTTGGAAACAACAATGCCGCAAAAGCAGTCATGCCCATGAAATAGAGGGCACCGATGCCATGGGGGGATCTCGCCGCCTTTTTGTCAATCTGCATGACTGTAAATGATCCGTTTTTATGGTGTCATTACGGTATCTTCATTATTTTTCGTAAATATAAACTTTATCAAGATGTAAGTAACCGTGAGCGCCGATCTGTATTTTTACATAGCGTGCATGGGTCTCTTTACGTAGGGGCAGAACCAGCGCCTTGCCATCAATGCCGCCAATGTATTCAGTGGAGTTATGATAGTAAACGCATTTGTAATGATGATGATCACGTGAAACATAGATCTGCATTTCATCCGCACGGCGTGGCACGGCATCATCATGCAGGCGTGGGAGAATGCGGTTGAAGATCCGGATTTCCGCAATATTGACATCGCGCCCCAGATCGACCTCCCACCATGGGTCCTGCTCGCTTTCCGTATGGAAACTGAAATTGCCATTGGGTTGCCCGGTCAGGGCGCGGGAGGCGTCATCTTGCGCTGTCGTGCCATGCGACCAAGGGGAGCGCGAACTTTGTGTTGCCGTTGCATCATGGCTGATAAGTCTGCCTGCTGGCGTAGGCAGGTTGATGTAATCAAGCGGCACTTCGGGCTTGTTGGTATAGTCCAGATATTCAAGGCCGGTAAAATTACCCAGTTCCTGCCGCTTGTGGTTGTTGCCCAGATTGGAAAAGGCGAACTTCCTGCGCAGGTCCATATACAGGCGCTGCAGGGAAGCATGCGCATCAAAAATGTTCCGGATTAGGCCGCTGCGCGTCAGATCGTGGATGTTTTCCCGTACGAAGCGGGGATAGGTTTCATCAATCGGCACATAATGCACCAGTTCATCTGCTGACCAGATCTTGATGCCGATATCCAGCACCTGCTGCAGGCGTTCATCATCACGCATCATCGCGGGCCAGTAATCATCGGCATGGGCATAGGCCCGCAACTTGGCCTTTACAGCATCAAATCCGCCCATGAACGTGAAATGCCACCCGGCATTGTCAATGGTCTGGCAGGGAATGTTTCCTTCACGCGTCAGGCGAGGCATGTGGAAACGGGCGAATGTCAGGCTGCTGCCTTTTTCCTCGCAGGCGATGGCAAGGCGGGGGATATATTTTTTCCTTATGGCATAAGGGGCCTGCCAGTCATGTGCGATGAGCATGTTCAGGAAATACTGGTAGATGTTCATGCGGTAGTGCGAGACGCCATCAAATGCCAGGGCTTTTTCTATTGCTGGCACGCGCAGGATTTCATCGACATCCGACATGATGATCAGGTCATCATCATCTGCATCTTCTATGCCACCAAGAAGATACTGTCTTTGATAGAAATCGCGCATGCTGGTGCTGATGCCATCGGGGAATTCCTCGATGCACATGTATTTTATCTTATCAAGGAACGGCGCAAACCGCTCCCTGTTATTGAAAAAGATGGTCTCTTTTTTTTGCCCCGTAAAAGTATATGCCGATTCACACAGCACGAACTGATCTACCGTATCGTAAAGTTCATGGAGCCTGATTTCCAGCAGATCGAGTTCATTAAAGAAAAGGAAGCAGTCATAAATTCGGGGCATTGCATCAGGGCTTTCTGCTCGGATCCGGTTCGTGTGCAGGCCGGCGGCTTACAGGGCTTCGAACTGATCTAGCGCCTGGGTGATGTTGGTGCTGCTCGTGCCGAGTTCATCGCCGTCAACATTCAGGTAACGGTTGCCCAGTGCGTTGCTGAACAGGAAGTAGGCCGGACGAAAGCCACTTTTCGGGCCGTCGATCTGGCGGTTTATTTCCATGACCCTGAGCCTGCTGTTGCCGAACAGGATATTGGTCAGCCCGGCCCCATGCGGTGAGACGATGTTTTTTGCGTTCCGGATACAGGCCATCTGCGTTAGCAGGTCGTGGCCTTCAAAATGAACCTTGGTATAGCCTCGCTGCGCCAGTTCGCGTTCCAGTATGTCCAGAGATGCGGGCGGGATGCGTTCCTGTGCGTTGCCTCGGCGGGCGAGGTAGATGTTCCTGGGCGAGTTCGTGACAGCAGGCACGAATTTCTGCATGGCCTCAAAAATATCATAGAATTTCCGATTGAAGATGACGTGCAGCGGGTCCATCGGAAACAGCAGGAAGAAATGGATCTTGCGGGCGGAATACAGCCCCGATCTCAGCGGAACGATGTTGTTGCGCAACCCGCTGAAATGGATGGACTGGTTATAGACATCCCGGCTGTAGCCCGGCAGGCTTTCGTCATTGTCGATGTCGTGGGCCGGTGCGGCGATCTGGACATCGGGGCCGAGAATATCCTTGGCCATCGCACCCTGGGCAATGACGAATGTCAGCCAGTGAAAATAGTTTTTCCACGCGCCATCGAAGCTTACGAAGATCTCATCGAAATGGTGCTGGACCGGCAGGTCAATGGCGTAGTTGTTGACACGGCCAATACTGGTATTTTTTATCAGCAGGTTCGTATTGGGAATGGGCTGGTTGTTTTCATTCAGGATCAGGCCGTCCATGCCATGCCCGACCAGGAATTTGCCGTTGCGGATGGTGCACAGGTTCGTGCTCAGGGAAGGCGTGAAAAAAGATCCATTTTCCGCAAAGGCATTATAACGCCGGATGCCTGTCTCGAGCTTCTCGGAGCTTGCGCCCTTCCACGCCGGGGGAGGCATGATGATCTTCTGGGGGATCTGCCTGGAAATTTCGCGGTATTCCTCGACGGTCCGCAGCCATGACATGTCAAAAAAAGGCTTGATGGAAATTGGCATCCTACGGCTCCGGCAAAAATGGCGTGCCGCACGGTAGATGTGAATGATTAATGTAACGTATCCATCAGGCCAGCAGCGCGTAAAACCGGCCATAAAGATGAGCAGGTGCTTGACAAGTGGTGTATGAAAGCATATTAAAGACCGCAATTACAGCAGGTGCTTCAGTGCCGCTGCAATTCCCACCTATCAGTCAAGCAGCATCAACCGTTTCATCCGAACATGGTCAGGCACCCTTTTCTGGCGTGCCTTTAATTCCCCTGATTGCTGACTTTTCTTTCCCTCCGTGAACTGCCCACTTATAGGCACATCCTGCATGCAACTCGCCGAACTCAAGGCCAAATCTCCAGCAGACCTTCTGGCTTATGCTGAAAGTCTGAATATTGAAAACGCATCATCTCTTCGCAAGCAGGAGTTGATGTTCACGATCCTCAAGACCCTGGCCGATAATGACCAGGCCATCTATGGGGACGGCACGCTTGAAATCCTGTCCGACGGATTTGGCTTCCTCCGCTCGCCCGAGGCCAATTACCTGCCGGGGCCGGATGATATCTACATCTCCCCCAGCCAGGTCCGCCGCTTTGGCCTGCGCACCGGCGATACGGTGGAAGGCCAGATCCGCGCCCCGCGCGATGGGGAGCGTTATTTCGCGCTGCTCAAGGTCAACGCCATCAATTTCGAGCCGCCCGAGGCAGTGCGCCAGCGCATCAACTTCGACAACCTGACCCCGCTTTACCCCGAGCGGCGGCTGAAGATGGAAGTCGAGAATTCGGCCGTGGGCGGCGCTGAAGCGCCAGTGCCCACCGGCAAGGGGAAGGGCAAGACCCCGAACCGCGATTTTACCTCCCGCGTGATCGACCTCGTCTCGCCCATCGGCATGGGGCAGCGTGCGCTGATCGTGGCCCCCCCGCGCACCGGCAAGACCGTGATGCTGCAGAGCATCGCCTCCTCCATCTCCGCCAACCACCCCGAGGTCTTCCTCATCGTGCTGCTGATTGACGAGCGGCCCGAGGAAGTGACCGACATGGCGCGCTCCGTGCGCGGCGAAGTGGTGTCCTCCACCTTTGACGAGCCTGCCACCCGCCACGTGCAGGTGACGGAAATGGTGCTGGAAAAAGCCAAGCGCCTTGTCGAACACAAGCGTGATGTGGTGATCCTGCTCGATTCCATCACCCGTCTGGCCCGCGCCTACAATACGGTCGTGCCCTCATCGGGCAAGGTGCTGACCGGTGGTGTGGACGCCAATGCGCTCCAGCGCCCCAAGCGCTTCTTTGGTGCGGCCCGTAACATCGAGGAAGGGGGGTCGCTGACCATCATCGCCACCGCCCTGATCGATACCGGCAGCCGCATGGACGAGGTCATCTTTGAAGAGTTCAAGGGCACCGGCAACTCGGAACTGATCCTTGACCGCAAGCTGGCCGACAAGCGCACCTTCCCCGCGATCGACATCACCAAGAGTGGTACGCGCAAGGAAGAACTGCTCGTTGACCGTGCCGACCTGGCCAAGATGTGGGTGCTGCGCCGTATCCTTGCGCCGATGGGCACGATGGATGCGATGGACTTCCTGCTCGACAAGCTGAAATACAGCAAGACCAACCACGACTTCTTCGATGCGATGAATACCTGATCGCATCAGGACGTGTGATGAAGCAGAAACCCCGGCTTTATGGCCGGGGTTTTTTATTGGAAGTTTTTGGTGAAGCTTTAAAAAAGGCGGGCGGCACCCAAAAACTTTTATCAGGGCAGCAGGATGGTGCTGCCAGTGGTCTTGCGTGATTCCAGCGCGGTATGTGCCTGTGCCGCGTCCTTCAGCGCAAAGGACTGGCCGATGCGCGGTGTCAGCACGCCTTTTTCAACCAGGGCAAACAGTTCATGCGCCGCATGCTCAAGGGCCGCGCGCTGGGCGATATAGGTCATGAGCAGGGGGCGGGTGAGGTACAGGCTGCCATGGCTGGCCAGCGTGCCGACATCCACCCCGGTCACGGCGCCTGTGGCATTACCGTAGCTGACCATCAACCCGCGCGGGCGCAGGCAGGACAGGCTGGTCTCGAACGTGGCTTTGCCAAGGCTGTCATACACCACCGGCAGCATGCGGCCTTCGGTCAGGGTGCGGACCTGTTCGACGACATTGTCGGTGCCGATGATGACATCCGCCGCGCCATTGGCCTTGGCCAGTGCCGCCTTTTCAGGCGTGGAGACCACGCCGATCACGCGCGCGCCCAGATGCCGCGCCCACTGGCACATGAGCAGCCCTACGCCGCCTGCCGCCGCATAGACCAGAATGTCATCGCCCGGCTGCACGCTGTACACCGCGCGCAGCAGCATGTGCACGCTCAGGCCGCGCAGCATCATGGCAGCGGCTGTCTGGGCCGTAATATCGGCTGGCAGCACCACGACCCGGTCTGCCGCGATGGTGCGCAGGGCGGCGTATCCGCCCGGTGTGGCAGGGTAGGCCACCCGCATGCCAGCCTGCAGGCCGGTGACGCCGGCACCGACCGCCGTGATGGTGCCAGCGCCTTCCATGCCGGGAATGGCGGGCAGGGCAGGGAATTTGTACAGCCCGCTGCGGAAATAGGTATCAATGAAATTGACGCCGATCGCCTCCTGCCGCAGCACGATTTCGCCGGGGCCGGGTGTCGGTTCGGGCAGTGTTTCCACGCGGAGGACATCCGGCCCCCCATAGTCATGTACGCGGATGATGGTATTCATGATCGTGGCTCCTGTTCGGTTATGCAGGGTCAAAGCGGGGTGGCGGACAGGGTTTCAAGGTCGAGCAGGAACTGCCGGTCGCGCGCGCCTTCATCACCGGGGTAGCTGTCGGGGTCGTAATCCGGGCAGTCGGCAAAATCGATGCGGTGGCAGGGAATGAAAATGGGGATGGGGTTCTCCGCGCAGGCGCTGAGAATGGTCTCGGGCGATACGCCAGCCTGATGGGCGGCCTCGCGCCAGTTGACCTGCTGGCCTACGGGAATGGTCAGCATGAACTGCCACGCCGCCTGCTGCTCTGGCGTGCCATAGGGGGCGAGCGGTAGCTGGCACAGCGCGGCCTCGCCATCAAAATAGGCTTCCAGCCAGGAGCGGGCTTCCGCCAGCAGGGGTGTTTCTTCCTGGTCGCGGCCCCAGCCCCAGTCAAGCGCCACGATCTTCCCATCCTCGGCGGAGACGGTGAGGGGCGCCAATGGCGAATGCATTGAAAGTTGTGGCATGAGTCACCTTGATCAGGACAAAGAGGTGAACGATAACGCCGTTCGCAGCACCGGCAAAATGATGATGACCTGATGGAGGCAAGAATGCAGGAAAATGATGGTTCGCCCCCGGTCATTTTCGCCCTGGCCAGCGGCCTGTCGCGCGCGGCAATTGCGGTCATGCGCCTGAGCGGGAAGGGGAGTGGCCGGATTGTGGAAAGCCTGTGCGGCCGCCTGCCTGCGCCCCGCCGGGCCTCGCTGCGCGGGTTGTGGAACCGGCAGGTCCCCACGCCCGTGCTGCTTGATCGCGCGCTGGTGCTGTGGTTCCCCGGTCCGGACAGCTACACGGGCGAGGATAGTGCGGAACTGCACCTGCATGCAGGCCCCGCCGTGATCAATGCCGTGGCCGATACGCTCGTCGCCCTTGGCGCGCGCCCTGCCGAGCCGGGCGAGTTCAGCCGCCGGGCCTTTGGCAACGGGCGCCTTGACCTGATGCAGGCCGAGGGCATTGCCGACCTGATCGATGCCGAGACCGAGGCCCAGCGGCGGCAGGCGCTGGCCCAGGTTGATGGCGCGCAGAGCCGCCTGTACCATGAATGGGCTGACAGGCTGCGCACGTTGCTGGCCCATCAGGAAGCGCTGATCGACTTCCCTGATGAAGAACTGCCGCCTGAAGTGGAGCAGGGCCTGCTCGATGGCCTGACAGCGCTGCACACCACCATGACCGCCTATCTGCATGAAGGCGAAGGGGCGGAGCGGCTGCGCCGGGGGCTGGTCTTTGCCATTGTGGGCGAGCCGAATGTGGGCAAGTCCAGCCTGCTCAATGCGCTGGCGGGGCGGGATGCGGCGATCGTATCCGCCCGTGCCGGTACTACGCGCGATGCAATCGAGACCCGTATCGTGCTGGGGGATGTGCCGGTAACGCTTGTCGATACCGCCGGATTGCGCGAAACAGAGGACGAGATTGAAGCCGAAGGCGTGCGGCGCTCAATGTTTCACGTGAAACAGGCCGATTGCGTGGTGCAGGTCTTTACCGGCAGCACCCTTCCACCCCGGCTGGAAGAAGCTGGCCTGCTGGTGTGCAACAAGATCGACCAGCAGGCGGCGCCTGAAGGGGCGATTGGCATCAGTGTTCTCACCCATGCGGGCATGGATGTGCTACGGACAGTGCTGGCCGGGAAAGCCCGCGCCCTGACCGCAGGCCGGGCCAATGCCCCGCTGACCCGCGCGCGCCATCGTGCCGCGATTGAGGAGACAGCGCACCATATCGGGCGCGCGCTTGCGCTGGCGTGGCCGGAAATGCGGGGCGAGGAAATGCGGCTGGCCATGCGCGCGCTTGGTCGCCTGACGGGTGCCGTGGATGTGGAAGCGCTGCTGGATACCGTGTTTGGCCAGTTCTGTATTGGCAAGTAGGAGCAAGGGGTGATGGATCGGGCCTATGATGTGATTGTGGTCGGAGGCGGCCATGCGGGGTGCGAAGCTGCCGCCGCTGCCGCACGCACGGGTGCGCGCACCCTGCTGCTCACGCACCGGCGCGATACGGTGGGCATCATGTCGTGCAACCCGGCGATTGGTGGCATCGGCAAGGGGCATCTGGTGCGCGAGATCGATGCGCTGGACGGATTGATGGGTATTGCCGCCGACCGGGCGGGCATTCACTTCAAGCTGCTCAACCGCTCCAAGGGGCCTGCGGTGCATGGCCCGCGCGCGCAGGCAGACCGCACGCTATACCGGCAGGCCATACAGGACCTGCTCGAGCAGACCGCTGGGCTGGAGATTGTGGAAGGCGCTGCGGGCGATCTGTTGCTCGATGCGCAGGGCCGCGTGGGTGGCGTGGTGTGTGAGGATGGCCGGGTGTTTTCCGCCGGTGCCGTGGTGTTGGCCACCGGCACCTTCCTGCGCGGCACCATCCATGTCGGGCATGACAGCGAACCGGCGGGCAGGGTAGGGGATCGGCCCGCCAATGCGCTGGGTGAACGCCTGGCCGCCCTCGGCCTGCGCATGGGCCGCCTCAAGACCGGAACGCCCGCCCGCATCGCGCGCGACAGCATCGACTGGGACAGCCTGCCCGAAGACCGGGGCGATGCCGAACCCGAACCCTTCAGCCGCATGACGGATTCCATCACCAACCCCATGGTCTCGTGCCGCATCACGGCTACCACGCCGCGCACGCATGAGATCATTCGCGAGAACCTGCACCTTTCGGCGCTGTATGGTGGCGCGATCTCTGGCCGGGGGCCGCGCTACTGTCCCTCCATCGAGGACAAGGTGGTGCGGTTCGCGCAAAAGGAGTCTCACCAGATCTTTCTCGAACCCGAAGGTCTGCCCGGCAACCCGGATGGCGGGCTGGTCTACCCCAATGGCATTTCCACCAGCCTGCCTGCCCATGTGCAGCTTGAAATGCTGCAAAGCATTCCGGGGCTGGAAAACTGCCGCATCGTGCGGCCGGGCTACGCGGTGGAATATGACTATGTCGACCCGCGCGAACTCGCCCCCACGCTGGAACTCAAAAGCCTGCCCGGCCTGTTCCTTGCAGGCCAGGTCAATGGCACGACGGGTTATGAGGAAGCCGGGGCACAGGGCCTGATCGCGGGCATCAACGCCGCCCGGCATGCTGCGGGTGAGGCAGGGGTAACGCTGGAGCGTGGCGATGCCTATATTGGGGTCATGATTGATGACCTGACCACGCAGGGCGTATCCGAGCCATACCGCATGTTTACCTCACGCGCAGAATACAGGCTGACCCTGCGGGCTGATAACGCTGACCTGCGGCTTACGCCACGCGGCATGGAATGGGGGTGTGTGACAGCACCACGCGCCGCGCGGTTCAAGGCGGATCAGGCGGCGATTGACGCGGCTACCCAGCGGGCGGGGCAGGAAACCTATGCGCCGGAGCTTCTGCGCCGGGCCGGGATCAGTGTCTCGGCAGATGGGCGGGCGCGCTCGCTGCTCGATGTGCTGGCCACTGACGCAACGCCTGCCATGATCGCCACCATCGCGCCCTGGTTTGCTGGCCTGCCGCCCCGCGTGGCCCGCCATCTGGCCACCGAGGCCCGCTACAGCGGCTACATTACCCGGCAGGATCGCGAGATCCGCCAGCTTGCTACCGAGGGCCGCATCGCCCTGCCGCCTGACCTTGATTACGCGCAGGTAGGCGGGCTGAGCAGCGAGATGCAGGAACGCCTTGCCCGCGTCCGGCCCGTAACCTTTGGCGCGGCCCAGCGTATTCCCGGCATTACACCCTCAGCCCTTGTGGCGCTGCTGGCGCATATTCGCCAGCGCCAGGTGGCAGCCTGATGGCGCGTGATGAAGCCGTGGCGGTGCTGGCCGATGTTTCACGTGAAACACGTGAACGGCTGGAACGGTATGCCGACCTGCTGCTGCGCTGGAATGCGCGCATCAATCTGGTCTCCCCGCATGACCTGCCGCATCTGTGGTCACGTCATATCGGGGACAGCCTGCAACTTGCCAGCCTGATCCCCCCCGGTGGCGTGGATCTGGTTGATATGGGCTCGGGCGGGGGCTTTCCCGGCCTGGTCATTGCGTGCGCGACCGATGCGCACGTGACGCTGATTGAATCCGACCAGCGCAAGGCCGCCTTCCTGCGCGAGGCGGCGCGGGTGGCGGGGGTGAAGGTGCGGGTGTGCGCGCAGCGGCTGGAAGTGGCCGATGTACCCCCCGCGCAGGTGGTGACGGCCCGGGCGCTTGCCCCCCTGTCGCGCCTGCTGGAATGGGGCTCGCGGTTCCTGCGGCCCGATGGTGTCTGCCTGTTTCTGAAAGGACGCAACGCAGGGGAAGAATTGACGATGGCCCGTGCCGATTGGCACATGGCGACAACCCGGATTCCAAGCCGTACCAATACGGATGGTGTGATTCTAGAATTGAGCGATATCAGGCGTGTCAGAGACCATAACAATGAATGATACGGGAAGCCGGTCCGCGTCTTCCCCCCGCATTATCGCGCTGGCCAACCAGAAGGGCGGCGTGGGCAAGACAACCACCGCCATCAACGTGGCGGCCGCGCTGGCCACCTCGGGGTTGAAGGTGCTGCTGGTTGATCTCGACCCGCAGGGCAATGCCTCGACCGGCCTCGGCGTGGGGTATGATGCCCGCAGCAGCGGCACCTATGCCATGCTGGAAGATGGCGCGCGCGCCGCAGGCGTGGTGCAGGCCAGTGCCGTGCCCGGCCTGTCGCTGATTGCGGCGGATACCGAACTGGCTGGCGCCGAGCTTGAACTGGTCATGGCGGAAGGGCGGGAATACCGCCTGCGCGAGGCCCTGGCCCAGATCGGCAGCGATTATGACGTGGTGCTGATCGACTGCCCGCCCAGCCTTGGCCTGCTTACGCTCAATGCGCTGGTGGCCGCCCAGTCGGTAATCGTGCCGCTGCAATGTGAGTTCTTTGCGCTTGAGGGCATCAGCCAGCTGGTGCGCACCGTCAATAGCGTAAGCAAGGGGCTCAACCCCGCGCTCAGGCTCGATGGCATCGTGCTGACCATGTACGACCGGCGTAACAACCTGTCGGAACTGGTGGCCGATGATGCCCGCAGCTTCTTTGGCGACAGGGTGATGGAAACCCTCATCCCCCGCAATATCCGCATCTCCGAGGCACAGAGCCATGGCCAGCCGGTCATGAATTACGATCAGCGCTCGTCGGGCAGCCAGGCCTATCAGGCGCTGGCGACCGAACTGGCGCAGCGTCTTGGCCTGTCATCTGGCCACAAAGGGAAGGCACGCGCGTGAAAACCAAGAAGGAAGCCGGTCGCCCCCGTCTGGGCCGTGGGCTTGCAGCACTGCTGGGCGAGCAGGTCAATGCGCTGCCCGCAGCCCCCGCGGTCGAGGGCCGCAAGGCACCCGAAGCCATTTCCAGCCTGCCGGTCGATGTGCTGGAACCCAGCCCCTTCCAGCCGCGCCAGCAGATGGAACCGGGCGCGCTGGATGAACTGGCCAGTTCCATCCGCGTGCGCGGCATCTTGCAGCCCATTCTGGTCCGGCCCCATCCGCAGCGTCCGGGCACTTACCAGATCATCGCGGGCGAGCGCCGGTGGCGGGCTTCGCAGATTGCGGGGCTGCATGACGTGCCGGTGCATATCCGCCCGCTTGATGATGGCGATGCCATGGCCGCAGCGCTGGTGGAAAACCTCCAGCGCGCCGATCTCAACGCCATCGAGGAAGCCGAGGGCCTTCAGCGCCTGCTTGATGATTACGAACTGACGCAGGATGAACTGGCCAGCGCCATCGGCAAGTCGCGCCCGCATGTGGCCAACATGGTCCGCCTGCTGCAACTGCCGCCACCCGTGCGCGATGCGGTGCGTCATCAGAGCCTGTCCGCAGGGCATGCGCGCGCCCTGCTGGCGCATCCCGACCCGGTGGCGGCGCTGAAGGTGGTGCTGGCGCAGGGGCTGAACGTGCGCCAGACCGAGGCCCTGGCCAGGCAGCACGAGCGCAAGGCCGCCACCGCGCGCGAGAAGGGGGAGAAAGCGGCCCGCAACCCCGAAATCGCTGCCCTCGAGCGCGATCTTGCCACAAGGCTGGGACTGAAAGTGCAGATCAGCTTTGACGGCAAGGGCGGGAGCCTGAAGATCGATTACCGCTCGCTCGAGCAGTTCGATGGCCTGCTGCGGCTGCTCCAGCGCTAGAAAATGTAAAAAAGTTCAAAAAACCCCTTGCCACCCAATGGGGTGACTGCTAGAAGCCCTCTCACCCGAGAGGGTAACCCTGTGGGCGCATAGCTCAGTTGGTAGAGCAGCTGACTCTTAATCAGCGGGTCCAAGGTTCGAGCCCTTGTGCGCCCACCATAGGGTTTAATAAGATTACAGAGGTCCCCATCAAGGCTTTGCCGGTGGGGATTTTTTGTATCATGCACGCAGCATGGCACTCTTGCAGCACAGAAGGGGGGAACAGCATGATGACTCCGTTCCTCCGCCCCGCAGGGTCTGGGTCGTGAGCGCGTTGCACGCGCCCCTGATTGGCGTCACGCTGGATAGCGAGCCGCCTTCCACCACGGGCGGCTATTCCCGCTTTGCGTGGTATGCGCTGCGCCAGAACTACATGGACATGATTTCCGCCTGTGGCGGCCTGCCGGTGGCTTTGGGCCATGACGTGGCACAGGCGGCGCAGATGGTGGCGCGGCTCGATGGGCTGGTGGTTACGGGTGGCGCCTTTGACGTGCCGCCCGAGCTGTATGGCGATGAGCCGCCGCATGCCACCGTGCAGACCAAGCCGCGCCGCACGGCGGCGGAGATAGCGCTGCTCGGGGAAGGGCTGGATTTGGGGCGACCCGTTCTGGGCATCTGTGGCGGCATGCAACTGCTCGCGGTGCTGCTTGGCGGGCGGCTGGTGCAGCATATTCCTGACACCTATCCCGCAGCCCTGGCGCATGAACAGCCCAACCCGCGTGATGAAGCCGGGCATGTGGTGCATGTTACCCCCGGCACGCAGCTTGCGCGGCTGGTGGGGTGCGCGACGCTGGAAGTCAATTCATCGCACCACCAGGCGGTGGCGGATGCCGGGCGCGGAGTCGTCAGCGCCACGGCGCCCGATGGCGTGGTCGAGGCCATTGAGCTTCCCGGCCATCCGTTCTGTATGGGGGTGCAGTGGCACCCCGAATTTGGCATATCGGCAGGAGACCGTCTTCTGTTCGAAGGGTTGATCGACGCTGCGAGGCAGACAGGAACATGACACAGGACCATTCCCCCCCGGCTCCCTCCGCGCGTGGCGACCGTATTGCCAAATGGCTGGCCCGTTCGGGTGTGTGCAGCAGGCGTGATGCCGAGCGCCTGATTGCCGAGGGCAAGGTGCAGCTCAACGGCGTGGCGGTCACCCATCCGGCCACTTTTGTCGATGAAGGCGATATCGTTCAGGTTGAACAGAAGGTTGTCGGCGCGCCCGACCGCACGCGGCTGTGGCGCTACCACAAGCCCGACGGGCTGGTCACAACCCACCGCGACCCCGAGGATCGCCCCACCGTGTTCGATTCCCTGCCGCCGGGCATGCCGCGCGTCATCAGCGTGGGCCGCCTTGACCTGAACAGCGAGGGGCTTTTGCTGCTCACCAATGATGGCGCGCTGGCCCGCAGGCTGGAGCTGCCCAGCAATGGCTGGATCAGGCGCTACCGTGTGCGGGTGTTCGGCGTGGTTGACGAGCGCGCGCTGGCATCCCTGATCAAAGGGAGCGAGTTCGAGGGCGTGCGCTATGGCCCGATCGAGGCGCAGCTTGATTCCGTCAAGGGTGACAATGCGTGGCTGACCGTGTCGCTGCGTGAAGGCAAGAACCGCGAGATCCGCAAGGTGATGCAGGGGCTGAACCTGCATGTCAGCCGCCTGATCCGCACCTCCTACGGGCCGTTCCAGCTTGGTACCCTCAAGCGCGGCGAACTTGAGGAAGTGACCGGCAAGGTGATCCGTGAGCAGGTTGCGGGCCTTGCGGGCGGCAAGACCCCGCGCGGCGCCTGATGCGCATCATCGCGGGTGAGTGCCGGGGCCGCAGCCTGCTGGCCCCGCCGGGGCAGGTCACGCGGCCCACGGCGGACCGGGTGCGCCAGGCCCTGTTCGATACGCTGGCCCATGCGCCCTGGGCCGGGACAGGCCTGCTGCACGGCGCGCATGTGCTCGACGGGTTTGCCGGAACGGGTGCCCTGGGGCTCGAGGCCCTTTCACGCGGGGCGGCATCGGCGCTGTTTGTCGAGCAGAACCGCGCGGCCCTGCGCTGTCTGCGCGATAATGTGCGCGGCTGCGGCATGCAGGACCGCGCCACGATTCGCGCCTGCGACATGCTGCGCCTGCCACCGCGCGGTGCCGCCGCACCCGCCGATCTGGTTTTTCTTGATCCGCCTTATAACCACGACCTGCCCGGTCGGGCGCTCGCCGTGCTGGAACGTGGCGGCTGGCTGCACGCCGGCACCCTCATCGTGGTCGAGACGGCTGCGACCGAAGCGCCCCCCGTGGCCGTGCCGCGCTTGCTGCTCGAGCGGCGGCATGGGGCGGCGTGCCTGTATGCATGGCGGCATGCGGCGGATGATAACGGGTGATTCATCGCCGATTTTATCCTGTCGGCCTTCTTTCTGTCGTGTGGACAGGGTTATAGTTGTTTTGTTTGGCGGGAATGGCAGGCGCGGCATGCAAGGTCATCTCCCTCGTGCTTTTGGTCCCCGCAGGCGGGCCTTATGATCGGGATATGGATTTTTGGCGATCTTCAGCCGTTTTTTTCCTGAATCACTCTCCTCTGGTCCGGCCCGCTCGCGCCTGCGTGAACGGTTGGCTGAAGCCGGTGGCGTGGGGTTGTGGATTCTGGCGCTGTGTCTCGCCATTGCGTTATGGAGTTATGACCCGCGCGATCCCTCCGCCAATACGTCAAGCGCGCAGCCGCCGGGCAACCTGCTCGGGCGGCCGGGCGCCTATATGGCCGATTTCATGCTCCAGGATTTCGGGATCGTGGGCACGCTGGCCATTTTCTGCCTCATGGCCTGGGGCTGGCGGCTGATCCGCCACCATGGTCTGGCATCGGCGCTGCTGCGTCTCATCGCCCTGTTATGCGGCCTGCCGGTCATCGCGGCCGATGTTGCGGCCCTGCCGCTGCTGTCGGGGCTGCATGCGCCGCAATGGCCGACGCAGGCGGGGCTTGGGGGCGCGGTTGGCCTGTCGGTCGCGCATATGTCCATTCAGGCCGCCACCGTGTTCATGGGGCGTGGCGGGCCTGTGCTCGTCTGGGTGCTGGGGCTGGTCCTTGGTTCCCTGCTGGTGCTGCTCGCCTTCGCCCTGTCCCTGTCGGAATGGCAGGGCATGGGGCGGGGCCTCCTGTTCGGGCTGCGTCAGCCCGTGGCGCTGACAGCCTGGCTGCGCCGCATGACAGCCCGGCCCGAATCCGGCCGGGGCAGGGCGCAGGAACCGGCACCGGCCAGTCCGCCAGCGGCACAGGCGGCGCCTGCCGCAGCGCCCCCGTCCTCAATGGCGGCGCTGATCGGGGAAGAGGACGAACCGCTTTTCAATACCGGCCTGACAGCCCCCGCGCCGCATGCGGCCGCTGCCCCCCCGCAGGCGGGTATGGCCTCCGGCACGGGCCTGATGGCGGTGCATGATGCAGCCCCCGCGGGCGGCCTGCGCGCGCCAGATGCCCCCAACATGCCCGCCACCACGGGCAGGGCGAAGGATACGGCGCCCCCCGCGCTGCCCGGCAGCCGCAAGGCGGAAGGCGGACGACCGGCTCAGGTGTCATTGCAGAGTAACTGGATGCACCCTCCGGGCATGGATGAGGATATTCCGCAGCCGCTGCTCATGGGGGGCGATGACACGGCAGCCGATCGCGCGCCATGGCATGACGAGCCCGTGTCGCCCGAAAACCGGCCCGTGACCGACCATCCGGGCACGCCATCCGCCAGTGACGAGCCTGCGCGCCCCAATATCTTCTCGCGCCTTTTCTCCGGTGGCGCGCGCGCCGATGAACCGCCCGCCCGGCCCGAGGCATATGAGTCGCCTGCGCCCGCGGCGTCCGCCACGCCTGCCTATACGCCTCCGGCGCAGCCGCAATGGCAGTTTCCCTCGCTTTCACTGCTTACGCCGCCGCCGCCTGCCTCAACAACCAAGCCGACGGAGGAACTGCTCAGGGCCAATGCCGCCCAGCTTGTCACCGTGCTGTCCGAATACGGGGTGCAGGGCACGATCGTGGCCTATCATGCAGGCCCGGTGGTCACGCTGTATGAACTCCAGCCCGCAGCCGGCATCCGCGCCGCCCGCGTGATTGGCCTGGCGGATGACGTGGCGCGTTCCCTGTCGGTGCTGAGCGTGCGCATCGCCACCGTGCCGGGGCGCAACGTGATTGGCATCGAGGTGCCGAATTCACGGCGCGAGACGGTCTATTTCTCCGAACTGCTCATGGACCCCCGATGGGCGCATTCCCCCGCGCGGCTCAACCTTGCGCTTGGCAAGGATATTGCGGGTGAATCGGTCTATAGCGACCTTGCCGCCATGCCTCACCTGCTGATCGCGGGCACCACGGGGTCGGGCAAGTCGGTGGGGGTGAACTCCATGATCCTGTCACTGCTCTACCGGCTCTCGCCCGAGCAGTGCCGCCTGATCCTGATCGACCCCAAGATCCTTGAGCTGTCCATCTACGAAGGCATTCCCCATCTCATGACGCCGGTGGTGACGGAACCGGCCAAGGCGGTCGCGGCCCTGAAATGGGCGGTGCGCGAGATGGACCGCCGCTACCGCGCCATGGCGCACCTGCAGGTGCGCAACATCGCCAGCTACAACGAGCGCGTGACCGAAGCCCGCGAGCGTGGCGAGATCGTGACCCGGCGCGTGCAGACCGGCTACGACCCCGAAACCGGCAAGCCGACATTCGAGGAGCAGCAGCTTGCCCTTGATTCGCTGCCCTATCTTGTCATCGTGGTGGACGAGATGGCCGATCTCATGATCGTGGCGGGCAAGGAGATCGAATCCCTGCTGCAGCGCCTCGCCCAGAAGGCGCGCGCGGCGGGCATCCATCTCATCCTGGCCACCCAGCGCCCCTCGGTCGATGTGATTACCGGCACCATCAAGGCCAACTTCCCCACGCGCATTTCATTTCAGGTTATCAGCAAGTTCGACAGCCGCACCATTCTGGGCGAGCAGGGGGCCGAGCAGCTTCTGGGCCGCGGCGACATGCTGTTCATGCAGGCGGGCGGACGGATCACGCGCGTGCATGGCCCGTTCGTGGCGGATGCGGAGGTGGAGGCCGTGGTGGCCTTCCTGCGCACGCAGGGCGAGCCGATCTATGATGATGATGTCATCTCGCCGCAGGAAGAAGACAGCGCGGACAAGCCCTTCGCCGCCCCCTCTGGTGGTGCTGAGGAAGATGGCCTGTTCGCGCAGGCGGTTGAGGTGGTGGCGCGTGAAGGCAAGGCATCGACTTCCTTCATCCAGCGCCATCTCTCGATCGGCTATAACCGCGCGGCCAAGATCATCGAGCAGATGGAAAAGGAAGGGCTGGTCAGCGAGGCCAACCACGTGGGCCGCCGTGAAGTGCTGATGCGCCGCCCGACGGAAGACGAATGAGGCCCCCTCCACCCCGGCATGCCTCCGTGCAGGTCACAGGCCCCCTGCCGTTCACGGTTCTGTACCGTGACAACCGCTTCGTGGTGCTCGACAAGCCGCCGGGGCTGCCGGTCCATCCCGGCCGGAAGGGCGGGGCGAGCGTCGAGGACTGGTTTCCCCTCATCTCACGCCATCGCAACGGGCCATGGCTGGCGCACAGGCTGGATCAGGACACGGCGGGCTGTCTGGTCGTGGCGCTGCGCAAGCAGGCGCTCGTGGCCGCGCAGGCCTGTTTTGCCTCAGGCCGCGCCCGCAAGACCTACTGGGCCATCGTGCATGGCATGCCCGCGGGGCTGTCTGGCGTGGTCGAGGCCCCGCTTGCCCGCGTGGAAGAGGCCGGGCAGTGGCGTATGCAGGCCAATGTACAAGGCGCGCCGCCCGCGCGCACGCGGTGGCGGGTGCTGGGGCAGGGCCGGGATGCGGCGGGTGCGCCCATAAGCTGGCTGGAACTGGCGCTGGAAACCGGGCGCACCCATCAGGCCCGCGCGCACTGCGCCCTGCTTGGCTGCCCCATCCGGGGGGACGGGCGCTATGGCGCGCCCGGGCCGGGGGCGCTACATCTCATGAGCCGCGGCATCATCCTGCCGCTTGACCCGCCCGTACGGGCTCTGGCCCCTCCACCGGATCATATGCGCCACATCATGGCCGAGGCGGGCTGGGTCGTGCCGCCTGCCAACGTGGAAAAGGAAACAGCACGGTGTTCGCCCATACTCTGACGCAGGAACTGCTGCGTGTTCTGGAACGGCCAGACCTGCGGGTGATTGCGGGCGCGCGGCGTATCGTGCTGGACCCGGTGCTCGAAGCACCTTTCCGCATCCTGCCCGATGGGGGGATCGTGCTCGGCCTGCCATTACAGGGCAACCTTGAGCAGACGGCCTTCTTCCTGCGCCATGCGCTGGAACTCGCCGCCCTGCTGGAACGCGCGCCCCGGCAGCCCTTTCATGCCGCCTTCTGCGCCGCCCGCACGGCAGCCCTGTTCTGGTACCTTGATACGGGTCGCACCGATAGCGATGCACCTGCCGCGTGGGTGCCCCCCATGGCTGGCCCCGATGTGCCGGACAGCGCCACCCTGCGCGCGATATGGCCCGCGCTTGCCCCTTTGCAGCCAGCCCTTGCAGCGCGGCCGGTAGCGGCTGATTTCACGGCGCTGCACGGCGCGCTTGTCCCGTTGTGGAAGCTGCTTGGCCCGATCGAGACCCTGATGGCCACGGGTGGCGATGCCCGGCTGGCAGTGGACCCGGCAACGGGGCTGAACCATTATGGCTGTTCGCACCGGCCCCGGCCCTGGGCCATCACCTTTGCCTCGTCCACGGCCTCGTCATTGTCCGAGCGCGGCTTTGCAGGCGCCGAAACGGCCCGTCTCGCTTTGGTGGCGGGGGCATTGCAGGGGCAGGCGGAGGCGGCAGCCCTGGCGCAGGATGCCGACATACAGGCCCGCATCGCCAGCTCTTTTGGCCTGACCGAAGCGGAGGGCGTCGTGCTGGCCCCTTCGGGCACGGATTGCGAACTCTATGCACTGGCCCTCGCGGCGCTGGCGCCCGGTGGCCGCCCCGTCAGCAATATCCTCCTTGCCCCCGAGGAGACGGGCAGCGGCGTGCCCCTGGCGGCGCAGGGCCGCCATTTTGCCAATGATACGGCCCTTGGCCACGGTGTGACGCGGGGTACGCGCATTGCAGGCTTCCCCGATGACACGGAGGTGGCCAACGTGCCCATGCGCGATGGGGCGGGCCATGTCCGCGCCTTGCCAGAGGTGGACGCGCAGACCTGCCGCCTGGCGCATGAACTGCGCGCCGCCGGTCGCCATGTGCTGCTGCATCGGCTTGACCTGTCCAAGACGGGCCTGCTGGCGCCGGGGCTTGCGGCGCTGGAACAGGCGACCGCCCCGCTGGAAACGGACTCGGGCGACCGGCCCGACGTGGTGGTGGATGCCTGCCAGGCGCGGCTCGAACCGGCACGGGTGCGCGCCTATCTGGACATGGGCTGGATGGTCATGGTGACCGGCTCCAAATTCTTTACCGGGCCACCCTTCTGCGGGGCGCTGCTGCTGCCTGCCTGCGTGCGCCGCAGGCTGGATGGCCCGCGCAGCCTGCCCGTTGGGCTTGCGGATTACAGCTACCGTGCCGCCTGGCCCGCAGGCCCCGCGCGCGACAGCCTGCCTGCAGGGCACAATATCGGCCTTATCCTGCGCTGGCAGGCGGCATTGGCTGAAATAACGGCGTTTGGCGCCATACCCCGCGCCGTGGTGCGCGACCGGCTGCGTACGTTCCTTGCCGCCGTAACGGCGCAGATCGCAGCAAGCCCCGTGCTGGAACTGCTGCCACCTGTTGCCCCCGCCCGGCCCGGCCCGGATCAGGCATGGGACTGCCTGCCCACCATCATGAGCTTTTTTGTCCGCGCGCCCGACAGCCCTGATGGCGGCTTCCGCCCATTGGCAGTGGCCGAGGCACGGCAGTTATATGCATGGCTCAATACCGATCTTTCCGGCTGCATCCCTGCTGATGATCCGGATGTCGCCCTTGCCGCGGTGCTATGCCATGTGGGCCAGCCGGTGCCGCTGGCCCATCCTGCCCTGCCGGGCGCACTGGCAGGCGCGCTGCGGATTTCGGCGGGCGCGCGGCTGGTTTCGGGCGAACCCTCGCATGAGGGCATGGACCCGACCGAACGCCTGCGCCGCGAGGCGCGCAATGTGGGGCGCATCCTTGACAAGATTGGCCTGATCCTGCGGCACTGGTCCCGCCTTGCCACCATGGCCCCGGTGCAGACCTACCTGCCGCATGGCTGGCGGGCGCGCGCGATCCTGCCTGCCTGATGACTTTTCCCTGTTTTTTCCATGATGGATTCCCGGCGTGACGATACAGACCAACCACGGCAATTTTCTTGATACCCCGCAACTGGAGAAGGGGGTGACCCGCTTCTGGCTGATCCGCCATGCCCTGGTGGAGCAAAATGCCCGCATGCGGCTGTATGGGGCGATGGATGTGCCGCTCTGCCCTGACAGCCTCGTGGCGCAGCGCGCGATGTACGAAACGCTGGCCCGCCGCCTGCCCAGGCCCGCCTTGTGGTTCACCTCGCCGCTATCGCGCACCCAGCATACCGCGCGCGCCATCCAGAAGGCAGGCTACGGCCCGCATGAATGGTGCGTGGAGCCTGACCTGACCGAACAGTCGATGGGCGAATGGCACGGCATTACGCATGATACGCTGCCCGATAAGCTGAGCCTGCCCGCCCACCCGTTCTGGTCGGTGGGGGCAACGGAACTGCCGCCGCAGGGCGAAAGCATGGTGCAGGTGTGCTCGCGCGTGGGGTCCTGCCTTGACCGCCTTGCCGCCGAGCATGAAGGGCAGGACATGGTGGTGGTCAGCCACGGGGGCGCCATCCGCGCGGCCCTGGCCCATGCCCTGCGCATTCACCCTGAAACGGCGCTGCATTTCTCCATCCAGAACCTGGCGCTGAGTGTGATCGAGCGCCTGCCGGAGGGGTGGCGCATCGTGACCGTGAACGACCTGCCACTGCCTTGAGAAACGGGGATGCAGAATAAAAGCTTCACCAAAAACTTTTATTCTTTACAATTATTTAAGCGTAATTCTCAGCGCAGGGCGCATGTCAGCAGGCAGGTCTCGGCGGGGCGTGCGGCATGCAGGTCATTGGATGCGGCCAGACCCGCCACGATCGCGGCGGTTGCCAGAATGAGCGAAAGCGTGTGCATGACCATTCCCTCCGCTGCTGGCGCGGTTGCCCTGGTCCGTCGCAGGGCCGAGGCCCGTCACCTGACCGGTTGACCATCATGCCCGGGCGCGGTTGCGGCAATCCAGTAAAAAAGTTGGAGTCCTGCGCGGCGTGCTGGTCCATCGCCGTGGGGCCGGGTATCATGCAGGCATGACACGTCCGCGCCCGGCTTATTTCATGGATATTGCGATGGCGGAGGCGCGGGCCGCGTCGCTGCGCGGCGAGGTGCCGGTAGGCGCCGCCCTTGCCGGGCCGCAGGGGCAGGTGCTTGCGCGCGCGGGCAACCGGGTGGAGGAATGGCATGACCCCTCCGCCCATGCCGAAATGCAGGTCATGCGTGCTGCAACCCGCCTGCGCGGCGGGGCGCGCCTGGCGGACTGCACGCTTTATGTCACGCTTGAGCCATGCCCCATGTGTGCAGCGGCGGCGGTGCATTTCCGTATCGGCCGGATTGTGTTCGGGGCGTATGACCCCAAGGGCGGGGGCGTGGAACATGGCCCGCGGGTGTTCGCGCAGGCCCGCTGCCTGCACCGGCCCGAAACGGTGGGCGGCATGCGTGAGCGTGAGGCCGGGGCGCTGCTACGGGATTTTTTTGCCCATAAGCGCGTCTAACCTATTTGTCATGCAACGGTATAACACGGGTCGGCTCTCTTGCGGCACAATGCAGGGAATGGGACTGTAATGCCCAGGCGGCCAGTCCCGCCCCGTTGTTTCGAGATTTCAGCAGGACCTCCATGCTCAGGGATGCCATGTCAGACGTAGTACGGTCGAACACCCTTTCCTCCCGCCGGTTTCGCACACGGTTGCTGGCCTCTCTGGTAGCCAGCACGGTTATCGGGGCGGGGCTGGTCTGCGCACCTGTGGCGCGGGCCGATGAAACCGGGGTCATCCACCCCGATACCCAGATCCAGCAGTTGCCCAACTTCGTCAACCTGGTCAAGCAGGTCAAGCCGGCGGTGGTCTCGATCACGGCCCGCATCAAGGATGCTGACACCGGCGAGGAAATGGGCGGCGGTGGCGGCATGCAGGGCGGCTTTCCGTTCCCGTTCCCGTTCCAGATGATGCCGCAGCAGGCGCACCGCACGGTCGAGGCGCGTGGCTCGGGCTTCGTCATCTCGCCCGATGGCTACGTCGTGACCAACAACCACGTGGTCAAGGGGGCCACCAAGGTCACGGTCACGCTTGATGACGGCACGGCGCTGCCCGCCAAGATCGTGGGCCGTGATTCCAAGACCGATATCGCCCTGCTCAAGGTCTCGCCCTCGGGCAAGCTGCGCTTTATCGAACTTGGCGACTCCGACAAGGTCGAGCCGGGCGAATGGGTGGTGGCCGTTGGCAATCCGTACGGCCTTGGCGGCACGGTGACCGCGGGCATCGTCTCCGCGCGCGGGCGTGATATTGGCGATGGGCCATATGATTCCTTCATCCAGGTGGATGCGCCGATCAATCGCGGCAATTCCGGCGGCCCGCTGTTCACGCAGGATGGCAAGGTGGTGGGGGTGAACACCGCCATCCTCTCGCCTTCAGGCGGGTCGATCGGCATTGGCTTCGCCATTCCGTCCGATACCGTGAAGAATATTGTCGAGCAGCTTGAAAAGACCGGCCATGTCACGCGCGGCTATCTGGGTGTTACGGCGCAGGAAATCACGCCGTCCATGGCCAGTGCGCTGGGGCTGAAGCCTTCGGCCACGGGGGCGCCGGCCACCGGGGCGCTGGTGGCCAGTGTCAGCGCGGGCAGTCCGGCAGAGAAAGCTGGCCTCAAGGCCGGTGACGTGGTGACCCAGCTGAACGGGCAGAATATCGATACGCCCCATACGCTGGCGGTCAATGTGGCCTCCATTACGCCGGGCACCAAGGCGTCGATCTCCTACCTGCGCAACAACAAGCCGCAAACGGCAACCGTGCTGATTTCGAGCCTGGGCAAGGGCGGCACGGCTGATGGCACGGTGGGCGACAGCACGCATGATGCCGACAAGGGCCCCAGGCTGGGCGTAACCCTGGCCCCGCTTACGCCTGACCTGCGCCAGCAGCTCGGACTGGAGGAGAGCGTGCGCGGTGTGGTGGTGAGCGACGTGCAGCCCGGCTCGGCCGCCGAGCAGGCCGGTATCCATGCCGGTGATGTCATTCAGGCGGTGGGTGAAGTGCCGGTTGAAAACCCGCGCGCGACCGTCTCGGCCATACGGCAGGCTTTCCAGGCCAATCACTCGGTGCTGCTGCGCGTGGTGCGCAACGGGCAGAGCGTGTTCGTGGCGGTCAGCCCCAATGCCGATGATAACGATGCGGCGACCGGTGATGATGATGACGATCAGTAAGAGCGGGTGAACCGAACGGATTGATATGGGGCCGGGGCAGTTCTGTCCTGGCCCTTTTTATGTGAGGGGCGGGGACGGGGGTGTAGC
>NZ_JABJWC010000040.1 GCF_013155395.1 Komagataeibacter melomenusus
CGGCTTCATTACCGATACGGCGCATTGGGCAGGACGGGTCGCCCATGCCGCCGGAAGGGTTCAGCACATACTGGAAATCGGGCTGCACGACCATCCATGGCGTGACCTGGGCCTGATAGGTCAGTTCAAAATGGTTTTCATTGCCCTGCACCAAAGCACCGCGCGCGCGATCATATGCGCGCACGCCCGACGTGACGCGACCGATGCCCCAGCCCAGACCCAGCGTATCATTCATCCTGCCCGCAAACGGGGCCTTCAGGTTCAGGCCGGCATCAATGGCGAAACTTATGATATTGCGATCACCACTATTCCCGGTTGCCCGGACAAACAGCCCCAGCGCGCGCGATGCCGTGGGCGCGGGACGCCAGATCAACTGGTCGATGATTCCGTAAACCAGCCAGTTGCCCTGATCCCAGCGCGGCGTGCCTCCCTCCGCCCCAAGCGACTGCCCCTGCGTGTTGTACCGATAATCCGGGAAGCGTGCCGTATCGTAATAGCCCCCGAGTTTATAAATACCCGAGAGCCCAGGATGGTGAACGTCGCCCTGCGGATTGAGGGCATACTGGATTTCGGTAATCAGCAGGGCGCCAGTTCCCATATTGAACCGCGTGCCGCTGCCATCGCTGATGGTCTGGCTGGTTGGATCAGCCGGACTTCCGGTCAGGCCAAAGACATTACTGTCCCGATTGCCTGTTGGATTATCATCGGAGGCCGCGAACATGAATGTGTATTTTCCGCTGGGCCGGTAGCGCAGCCGGATTGCAGGCGCGGCAAGGGGCCATGACGGGCCGCCCGCATAAAGATTGACCGAAGGCCCCATGGGCCACCCGAAATTGGCATTGAGATACTGCGATGCATAATCACTGATCAGGAATTCCGTATCGAGGTCCTGCTGGCCAATCTTGATATCCAGTGCACCCTTGAGGAAAGACTGCTGGTACCACAGTTCAAACAGGCGGGTGGAGCGGTCCGCCTCAAATCCGCTGATGGGGTTGAAATCGCCCAGATGATCCTGGGTCATGGCACGTCCGCGGATCTGCAGGGCGCTGACATTGAATGTCGCGCCCCTGAGCCCGACGAGTTTTTCAAGGTCCGCCGTCAGGCTGGGCATGGTAATGCCAATATATGATGCTCCGGTGCCAGCCCCCCTGCCATCGCCGTTGGTGCTGGCGATCCCGCCCGTGGCATTGCCCCACAACTCGTTGACATCCTGAATGCCCAGTATCATGCCGTAACGGGCCAGCCATGGACGGAGGCCCCCCATATCCCCCAGCAGGCTGCCACCGGCGGCTGATGGTGTATCCTGGCTCCGGCTGGCATTGATTACATCCGCCTGCCAGGAATCCCGCATGGCGGCAGGATCAATCTGCGCGAGAAAAGGCGCGGAAGCCCCCAGGCGGGAACGTCCTTCAGCAATGGCGGTCTGGCCGTGAGCCGGGAGGCAGATAAGGCAGACGATGCCCCAGACGAGGCTCCCCCCGCAGGCACGCCACAAAAATCCGGGCACGGCAACGGCTGGAACCTTGCATGATGTCAGTCTGCACGATCGCAAATGATTCTCATATTAATACAAAACCCATCATCATCCGGCTTATATTATATGCACGACTTTATTTTCACAACATGATGTTTTTGTTAAACTTTTATTATAATGATAACCAATATATTGTATTTATTTTCATCACAAAAGTACAGTAAAGGTTTCCGTCATATATTTCATCGATATAAGGAAGTGACAGGCGAAAATGACAGCCCCTTTGCCTGTCTTTATAAAATACAATTCATGACCACGGTTTGCAGCCGGATCAGCGCCCCCTTTTCCCTGTTCAGGTTCACGTCATCTTCGCCTGTTACAAGAACCGCACGCATCAGCACGATGCCAGGGACGGGAGGCCGGACTCATACCATGCGATGGATATTACGGTACGGGCTGGCAGTCCTGATGATAATCAGCATGACCCTTTGCGCAGCCCATGCCGAGACCGAAGGTATCTGCAGGGCAGTCGAGCAGGGCATACGCCTTCATGTTGATGGCATGTATGGCGGATATCCCCATTCAGTCCTGCGTGACGCGGTTCTGGAAAGCGTGGACTGCCCATCTGGCGCGGCCGAACTGCAGGCCTTCCATGCCATTGCGGTGCCGCCCCCTCACATGCGTATTGCGGTCATGCGCCCGACAGGACAGGGCCAGCAGGGTTCGTTGTCCGTCATGCTGTTTTCACAGGGGCATTTCGTTATTGGCGAGCGCATGTCCCTGTCTCCTTTCTCACGCAGCCAGTCCCCGTTTTCAATAAAGGCCGACATCAATCTTGCGACCGCGCGCCTGTGGGATGACCTGGCAAAGCGGATCGCACAGGGAAAACCGATTATTCCATGATGGACGGCCATGCCGCATTTCCAAACCAAACCCCCTCACCGTCCGCCCGCCTGCTGGTCTGGATTGATGGCTGCTCGTTCAGGTTCGCGTCATGTCCGCCATCTATATTGACCGCATGGAACACAAACCCTGCCCCGCCCCGACATGCTATGACCTGCCGACGATCGTTTTCCACTGGAGTTGCGCAGCCATTATCGTGCTGCAGTTCGCCACTGCAAATGTGTGGGGCCTGTTCCGTAACCCGCTGCATCATCAACTGGTGGTCACACATCTGACATCAGGCATAATCCTGAGCCTGCTCATGCCCGCGCGCCTGGTGTGGCGCATGGGCTGGGGGCGCCATATCCGCGCCTCCGACCGCTGGCTCGATGCCGTTCTGGCCCGCAGCGTGGAATATGGCCTGTATGGCCTGGTCCTGCTGGAAATTCCTCTTGGATATCTGTGGCGATGGGGCAACGGACAGCCCATGAGCTTTCTGGCCATCCAGATCGCGCCGCCATTTGGCAGGTTTTCGGCATCAACGGTCGGCCTCCTGCACTGGCTGCATCAATGGAATGGCTGGCTGATCATTGTGCTGGCCACGGGTCACGCACTGGCCGCGTGCTTTCATCATTTCATTCTCAGGGACAATGTTTTTAACAGAATGCTGGCAAAAGGTACTATATCTGATGAATATGGAAAGTAGAACGGCACCACGCCCCAAGGAAGTACATGCAACATCCCGGCTGGGCTGGCTGCGGGCGGCCGTTCTGGGGGCGAATGACGGCATCCTGTCAACATCCAGCCTGATCATTGGCGTGGCCAGCGCCCATGCCACGCAGGCAAGCATCCTGCTGGCCGGGATTTCCAGCCTTGTGGCCGGGGCCATGTCCATGGCGGCGGGGGAATATGTGTCCGTCAGTTCGCAGGCGGATTCCGAGAAGGCCGACCTTGCCCGCGAAAAAAAGGAACTTGGCAGCAGTTGGGATGCCGAAGTCAGCGAGCTGGCCGGCATATACCGCCAGCGCGGCCTGGATGACATCCTGGCCCGCAAGGTGGCCCTTCAGCTTATGAAGCATGATGCCCTGGGTGCCCATGCCCGCGATGAACTTGGCATTTCGGAAGCAACTGCGGCCCGTCCGGTGCAGGCGGCCTTTGCATCGGCTGGCGCGTTCTCATCCGGCGCCATATTGCCCGTGCTGGCAGCCCTGCTCTCGCCAGCAGGCGTGGTGTCATGGACAGTATCCGCCATATCCCTGCTCGGCCTGGCCGTACTGGGGGTGGTGGGGGCACGTGCCGGTGGCGCGGACCCGTTGCGTCCGGCAATACGGGTCATATTCTGGGGCATCATGGCAATGGCCGTGACGGCGGCCATCGGCCGTATATTCGGGGTACAGACATGACCTTCTAAATATTGCAACATACCAGATGAATGAAAACAGATCATGGATGTCATTCTTGTAAGCGTGCTGTCAAATCTGGTTGTTTCATTATTATGCATACGGCTTGTCTTTTATTTGCACCATGGCAAACGTAATATGAAATTTTACAAAAACAGATCCATCTAACAATGCCATACCGGCAATGGGGGAGCGGGCCCGAGCTTTATCGGGACTGTTCCCCATACCGGGCAAAACCGCCAACACTGCCACCATTGATGACCATGGGAACGGTGTCATGTTTACCGCGTCGTTGCATCCTGCAGGTGGCCCCGCATGACCGGGCACAAGATGCGGCATCAAGCTGCCCCTCCCTGTTGCGCCCGTCCTGACCGGCACCGACGGCTGGATAAATCCATGCGCATATCAGGCAATGACAGGCATTTCTCGATCCATGATTCTCTTGATCTCATGTCGTATATGATTTTTATTTCTACAATTCCCAATTAAATTCAAATCAATATTTATATTTACATAATATACACAATCCATGACCGGACACGCGGCATCAACCGGGCATTTGATAAGATGGTCGCGGTACGGTGTAGAAAATTCTTACGAATTTCAACATTGTTGAACGCCCGCCCCCTCTTTCCACGCGACAGGAAAACGTGGAGCGTATATCCCCTCGCCTTGAATGAAAGCGAACCGGCGGGTCGGGATTTGTAAAAAAAACCGGCGCGCGGGTATGCTTCATTTCATGTAAAGAATATGAAATAAATATATCACTTCAATATTTATAACAAAAAACATGCTGTGAATATGGACGCATAACGGAAATATTCATTCATATGATGTAAAAGGCATCAATCCATGTTGCGTGAATATGGGGGCAAGCCCCTTGTGGAATGGCTCGTGTGGCTGCTGGGCGCGGTCATTTTTCTTGTTGGTCTGGTGTTTGTTGCTGGCGGGGCCGAACTGGCGCTGCTGGGTGGTTCCCTTTACTATCTGCTTTGTGGCCCTGTCCTGCTTGCCAGCGGATTGTGCATGCTGATGGGGCGCCTGCAGGGGGCGCTCCTTTATCTTGCGGCCCTTGC
The DNA here is from genome assembly GCF_013155395.1 of Komagataeibacter melomenusus. GTDB lineage: Bacteria > Pseudomonadota > Alphaproteobacteria > Acetobacterales > Acetobacteraceae > Komagataeibacter > Komagataeibacter melomenusus. The sequence goes on from NZ_JABJWC010000040.1 coordinate 4,833, forward strand.
CTATACCTGGGTCTGGTCCGTGTGGGAGGTGGGGTTCAGCCCGATTGACCTCCTGCCCCGCGCCTTTGGCCCGACCCTGCTTGGCCTGCCTGTCCTTTTCTCCATTCCTGTCCTGCGGCGGATGGCCGCACGTCGCGCCATCGGGGGCACATGCTGATGCGCCGGTATCGTTTCCTCGCCATGGGCATGGGGGCCGCATGGCTGTGCCTGCCGGTATCATCATATGCACAGTTCGCCGCCGCAGGGTCTGGCGGGCCGCCGGGTGCATCCATTCCGGGGCCGGGCCGGGCCGATGAACCGGCGGAACAGGCCCCAGCCGATCCCGGCTATTTTGCCGGTCCTTCCCCCTACGCCCCGCAGGCTCCGGGCGTGAATGCGGCGAACCTGCCCGATATCGGGAGTGTTGCCGCCGACAGCCTGCCCGCCATGCTGCCGCAGGCGGGGGCTGACCCGGCACCGGGTGACTGGGCCACCTACGGGCGGGATGACGCGCAGACCCGTTATTCCCCGCTGGCCCAGATCACGCCGGAGAATGTCTCACACCTTCAGGTTGCCTTTACCTACCACACCGGCAGCTACCCCCGGCCGGGGCAGACGAACAAATGGGCGGCGGAAACCACACCGATCAAGGTAGGCGACGGGCTGTACATGTGCTCGGCACAGAACGACATCATGAAGCTGGACCCGGCCACGGGCAAGGAAATCTGGCGGCGCAACCTTGGTGAAAAATACGAAGCCATTCCCTATACCGCTGCGTGCAAGGGGGTGACGTATTTCACGTCGTCACAGGTACCGCAGGGGCAGCCCTGCCACAACCGTATCCTTGAGGGCACGCTGGACATGCGGCTGGTGGCGGTGGATGCCGCCACGGGGGAATTCTGCCCCGGCTTCGGCCACGACGGGCAGGTCAACCTGATGCAGGGCATGGGCGAGTCCGTTCCCGGTTTTGTCGCCATGACAGTGCCACCCACCGTGGTGAACGGCGTGGTCGTGGTCAATCATCAGGTGCTTGACGGGCAGCGCCGCTGGGCACCCTCGGGCGTGGTGCGCGGTTATGATGCCGAAAGTGGCCGCTTTGTCTGGGCGTGGGATGTCAAACGCCCCGATGACCACGACCAGCCCACGGGTAACCGGCATTACAGCCGCGGCACCCCCAATTCCTGGGCCGCCATGACCGGGGATGACGCGCTGGGGCTGGTTTACGTGCCCACGGGCAATTCGGCGGGTGACTATTTCAGCGGCTATCGCAGTGCTGCCGAAAATGCGGTCTCCACCTCCATCGTGGCGCTCGACGTCAAGACCGGAAGCCCGCGCTGGGTGTTCCAGACGGTGCACAAGGATGTCTGGGATTACGACATGGGATCACAGGTCACCATGATGGACATGCCGGGTACTGACGGCCAGACGGTGCCCGCCATCATCGTGCCGACCAAGCGGGGGCAGACCTTCGTGCTGGACCGCCGCACCGGGCAGTCGATCCTGCCGGTGGAAGAACGCCCCGCCCCGGCAGGCAACGTGGCGGGCGACACCCGCGCGCCCACCCAGCCATGGTCGGTCGGCATGCCGTCGCTGCATATGCCGGACCTGCGGGAGCAGGACATGTGGGGCGTGTCCCCCATCGACCAGCTTTACTGCCGCATCAAGTTCCGTCGTGCCCATTACGTCGGTGAGTTCACGCCCCCCAGCCTGGACAGGCCGTGGATCATGTATCCCGGCAATAACGGGGGCAGTGACTGGGGATCAATGGCCTATGACCCGCAGACCGGCATCCTGATCGCGAACTGGAATGCATCGCCGATGTATGCCCAACTGATTACCCGCAACAAGGCCGATGCGCTGAACCTCATGCCGATCGACGATCCGCATTACCACCCCGGCGCAGGCGCTGCCGAGGGCAACGGCCCGATGGAGGGCACGCCCTACGCCATCACCATCGCCCCGTTCTGGGACCCGTTCACCCGCATGCTGTGCCACAAACCGCCCTATGGCATGATTACCGCGATTGACATGAAGCACGACCAGAAAGTGCTGTGGCAGCACCCGCTGGGCACGGCGCGCGCCAATGGGCCGTGGGGCCTGCCGACCGGCCTGCCGTGGGAGATCGGCACGCCCAACAACGGCGGCGCGGTGGTTACGGCGGGCGGGCTGGTGTTCATCGGTGCTGCGACGGACAACCTGATCCGCGCGATTGACGAACGCACCGGCAAGGTTCTGTGGTCCCATGTGCTGCCCGGCGGCGGGCAGGCCAACCCGATGACATACGAGGTCAACGGACGGCAGTATGTGGCGATCATGGCGGGCGGCCATCACTTCATGATGACGCCGGTGACGGACGAACTGGTGGTTTTCGCCCTGCCACAGGCGGCACGATAGCGCCACGCCACTGTAACAGGCCGGGTTCTGGCTCCCTGCGGGCCGGACCCGGTCGTCCCGCCCGCTTGGGCGGGGCAGCCGGATATCATCCGACGCCAGCCTTAACCCGGCCCGCCCCTGCCGATGCGCGGGATCACGCCGTTCTGCTGCTGGCGTTCGATCGCGCTGATCAGCACCGCGAGTGGATCGGCATCCTGCGCGTATCCAGCCAGCCGGATCTTTGTCATGTCGGATACGACATCGGCTTCTGTCCCGAATACAAAGTCGCCAAATCCCCAGCCAACGGCTTTGGCGAAATCGGGCTGCACCAGATCGCTTGCAATCGCATCCCAGACCGGGGCGAGCGCGGGCATGTGCCCGGCCAGCGAGAACGGGATCGGCTCGCCTGTGGTCAGGCCGAAATGCCGCGCCACACCTTCCCATATCCGGCGCCAGCGGAAGGGCGCGTGCACGTAATTGAAGGCCTGACCAGCAGCCGTATCGGACGTTGCCGCCCACAGGCTGGCGCGGGCCAGAGCGTGGGCATCCGTGACCTGTGCCAGGCACCTGTCATACGTTTTACAGGAGCCGGGAAAACGGAACGCGGCCCCGTCAGCCACACAGATGGCGGCATAGGCGCCGATGACGGTTGCGATGTTCATCGCATTGCCCGCGGCATCACCCACGACCACGTCGGGACGCAGGATGGTCCATTCGGGCCCACCGGCTTCATGGCGGGCCTGCAATTCACGCTGCTGCGTAAAATAGAAATTCGGGCCGATCGGACGGGGGTTTTCATCTTCGTAAAACGGCGTGGAAACCGGGCCAAGATGCACCCCATACACCTTGGCGCCCTGATACAGGACAACCCGCCGCAGCGGTGCGCCAGCATGCTGCAATCCATCCAGCAGATTGCGCAGCATGGCAGCATTGCGCGTATCCTCCCCGGCCAGCCCGCCACCGGGGCCATAGGCGGCATAGAACAGGTGCGTGCAGTCCGCCGCCGCTTCCAGCGCCATTCGCGTCTGCGCGGTATCGGTCAGGTCGGCGCGGATATCGCCATGGCTGCGCGACAGGCCACGGGCTTCCCAGCCGGGTGCGCGGGCCAGTTCCTCCAGCAGGGCCTTGCCAATGATGCCGTTCGCGCCCGCGACGAGTGCTTTGTAAACCAATGCTGTTCTCCTTGCTGCAAGACGGCACTGCGCGGTAATGTCCCATGCCGACGCAGCCCACCATTGCCTTTAGAATACCTGTGCCGTCGGCCGGATAATAATCTCGTTAATATCGACATCCGGCGTCTGGGAGATCGCGTACGCGATGGCCCCGGTAACCGCGTCGGCGCTGATCTCCGCCGTGGCATACATGGTCTCCACCGCGTCTTTCGCGGGGCCTGCGCTGATATGGGAGGGCAGTTCGGTCGCAACCGCACCCGGGGAGATGACCGTGCTGCGGATGTACGGCCCGGCTTCCTGGCGGAACCCTTCGGAAATCGCGCGCACGGCGAACTTGGTGCCGCAATAGACGGCAAAACCCGGCCCCACCTTGTGCCCGGCCACTGAAGAGACAGTAACGACATGACCCGCGCCCTGCGCCTGCATGACCGGCAGGGCCGCGGCAATGCCATACCAGCACGCCCTTGATGTTGACGTCGATCATCTGGTCCCGCTGATCGACCTTCAGGTCACTCAGGAGGGCGACCAGCAGGACACCCGCATTGTTGACAAGAACACACCAGCCAGTCGGGATGATCGCGCCGAGGTGAGACGTCTTGCTGCCGCCATTCAGGACACGACAGACGAAAGCATTGAACTGGCCTATGTCGAGCAGGGATATACCGGCGAGAAACCTGCCGGGGCAGCACGGGCCCAGGGAATTACCCTTGAAGTTGTCAGGTTGCCCGAGGCCAAACGTGGCTTTGTCCTGCTGCCGCGCCGATGGGTCGTTGAACGGTCTTTCGCATGGGCAACACGCTGTCGCAGGCTCGTCAAGGATTACGAGCGTTATGCCTCAACCCTCGCAAGTCTCCATGTTATCGCGTTCGCGTGCTTCATGCTTAGAAATGCAGCTATGCATGACGGTAACGGGCTTGGACTGAGCATGGTAAAAGCCATAGTACACCTGCACAGGGGCACGATCGTCTTGTCTGACGATAACCCTGGCGTAAGGTGTATCGTTAAGTTACCCATAGACCTTTAGCCCTGACGGTCTATCGGATGGGAAAATGGTGATGAACGCGCATTGAGCCACCGAGTGCGTCTCCCATTGGCTGCCTTGCTCGACGTAGTCCAGCATCATGGCCTTGGCCTGCATGTTTCGCCGCGCACCGGAATACAGGCCGTTCAGGGCTGGGGAAATCACAGCGCGAGGGGCCTCCTGGGTGTCTTTGGGTGGATCTTCGTCGCACTGACAGAACAGGCTGGCCCTTCGATACGTCTGATGATCGATGCGACACACCTCAAGGCGCACGGGACAGCAACGTCCCGGCCCCACCGGACCGAACTCAAAGCTGCATGCCGTGCTTGCGCGCTACATCACCCCGTGCGGGCGTGCCCGCCACGAAGTGCTCCAGAAGCCGTTTTTGGGTGCCGACGGGTAGCCGACTACGACGACGTGCTTTCATAAGACATATCAAGCCTTTGTCGGCTTACCTATGGCAGCCCCATGATTTTCTGGGGTGCCGCATTTTTTTCAGGCCGCGTTCTCATGACAGCAGGGCATTGCATGGGCGCGCGTTGCAGGCAGCCATCTGACGAAAGCAGATCCTTCCGCGGCAATACAGTAAAAGTTTCATAATGAAATTAATTTCATTTCAAATAACAATGTAAATAAAAGTTCATTAAATATTTAAAATAAACAATATCCTGAATTGTAATGAAAATTATTTTAAATCTTATCTGTTCATACTTTGTAAAAAAACACTGTATCTGTCGTTCAGGCACAGCCCGCGGATTCATGCGGGCCCGTCCGTCACCCATCCTGCTGGAGTGTCTCTGCCATGCCCCCTGTGCTGCCTGAATATTCCTGACCTGCGCCTGCCTGCCGGAGCGATCCGGCCGGGCCGATTGCGCCATCATATCGTGCGGACGCCTGCAATCAGGCCTATATGAGGCCATCATTTACCCCATGAGGGCGCATGGGGCAGTCAGGAATGCCATCAACGCAATAAAACCGCATGCTTACACTTATGCGGTTCTTCGTAATACAGGGAATTATCCATCCCATGAATGCCATCGTAGTCACTGCACTACGTCGGCCCTATACCTTTGTGGTGCTTTCGATCCTGATCGTGGTCTTTGGCATCATGTCGGTATGGCGTACGCCGACGGATGTGTTCCCCAATATCCGCATTCCGGTCGTGTCCGTCGTCTGGACCTATGGCGGCATGCTGCCTGAGGAATTCGCGGGCCGGATCATCTATAATTACGAACTGATGGTGACCTCGACTGTCGAGGGCATCGAGCATATGGAAAGCAGTTCGTATTACGGGCGCGGCATCGTCAACATATACTTCCAGCCCGGCACCGATATTGGCAAGGCGGAAGCCGAAGTCACCGCCATTTCCCAGACGGTGATCAAGCAGTTGCCCGAGAACATCCCCTCCCCCATGGTCATGAGCCTCGATGCCTCATCCGTGCCGGTGCTCACGCTTCAGGTCACATCGGATAAACAGACCCCGTCCGACCTGTTCAAGCTGGCCATGATCCGCGTGCGGCCGCTGCTGGTGACCGTGCCGGGCGCGGTGGTGCCGCAGGCCTATGGCGGCATGGACAGTTTTGTCATGGTGGCGCTGAACCAGCAGCAGCTTCAGGCGCATCACCTCTCGGCCATGGATGTGCAGAACGCCCTGCGCGGGCAGAATATCGTGCTCCCGGCAGGCGACCAGAAAATAGCGGCCACCGACTGGATGGTGCAGACCAACGCCACCCCGCGCTCAATGAAGGAACTGGGCGACATTCCGGTCAAGCGCGTGGGCAATGCCGTGATCTACGTGCATGATGTGGCCGAGGTCTATCGTGGCGGCCACCCGCAGACCAACCTCGTGCTGGTCAAGGGCAAGCAGGGGGTCGAGATCGTGGTCATGAAAAGTGGCGATGCCTCGACGCTGGATGTGGTCGCGGGCGCCAAGGCGCTCCTGCCACGCATCCAGAAACTGCTGCCGCCCGATGTCAAGGTGAGCATTCTGGGCGATGCCTCGGTATTCGTGAAAGATTCCATTTTCGACGTGGTGCGCGAAATGCTCACCGCAGCCTTCCTGACCGGCATGGTGGTGCTGCTGTTCCTGGGGTCATGGCGGCCCACGGTCATCATCGCCACCTCCATCCCGCTGGCCATCCTGTGTGCCATCATCGGGCTGCACTGGGCGGGGCAGACCATCAATGTCATGACACTGGGCGGCCTTGCGCTGGCGGTGGGCATCCTGGTCGATGATGCCACGGTGATGATCGAGAACATCGACGCGCATCTTGAAATGGGCAAGGCGCTGGAACCCGCCATCATCGATGCCGCCAACCAGATCGTCATCCCCACCTTTGTCGCCACCACCTGCATCTGCATTGTCTGGCTGCCGCTGTTCGGGCTGAGCGGGGTGGCGGGCTGGCTGTTCATGCCCATGGCGGAGGCCATCATCTTCGCCATGATCGCCTCTTTCATCCTGTCGCGCACGCTGGTGCCGACCATGGCCAAATACCTGCTGGCGGGCCATAGCGTGGCAGGGCATGGGGATTCCCACCACTGCGAGCCGCAGGTGCATAACCTGCAATACCCCAGGCGCCTGCCCGAGCGCTTCCAGCAGGCATTCGAGCGCGGGTTCAATACCTTCCGTGAACGCTACGGTGCCCTGCTCGGGCGCGCCATAGCGCGGCGGAGGCGGTTCGTGGCCATCTTCCTTGGCGTATCGGTCGGCTCGCTGGGGCTATACCTGATCGCGGGACGCGACTTCTTCCCCGAGACGAAATCCGGCACGCTGCAGATGCACATGCGTGCCCCCCTTGGCACCCGCATCGAGGTGGCGGGCCGCGAGGCCTCGCTGGTGGAGGACCGGGTCAACGCGCTGTTCCCAGGCAAGGTGGAAAGCATGATCGAAAACTGTGGCCTGCCCGAAGGCGCGCATAACCAGGCCTTCATCCCCACGCCAACCATCGGCACGCAGGACTGCGACATCACCATTGCGCTCAAAAACGAGGAAACCCCGGTATGGGATGACCGCGCCATCCTGCGCCGCGACCTCTCGGCGCGTTTTCCCGGCACGGTGTTCACCTTCCAGCCCGCCGATCTTACGGCCAGGATCCTGAATTTCGGCTCCCCGGCGCCCATTGACGTGCAGATCTCCGGCCCCGACCTGCGCGATAATTACGACTACGCCCGCCTGCTCGTAAACCGCCTGCGCGCCGTCCCCGGTGCCGCCGATGTCGTGATCCAGCAGACCATGAAGACACCGACCCTGTTCGTGCAGGGCAACCGCACCTTCGGCCAGGCCACCGGCATGACGGAGGCCGACCTTGCCAATAACGAACTCATGACCCTTTCAGGCAGCCAGACGGTGGACCCGCAATACTGGCTCGACCCTGCCACGGGCATCACCTTCCCGCTGAACGTGTATGTGTCACAGGACCAGCTGACGCATTTCAACAACCTCATGACCATTCCGGTCGACAAGGGCGATGGCGACCCGCAGGGGCGGCACATGCAGCTTCTGGGTGGCATCAGCAATGTCAGCGCCACCGGCACGCCGGGGCAGGTCTCGCACTTCAATTCCATGCCTGAGGTGGACATCTATGTTTCCGCCGAAGGGGCGGATCTGGGGCAGGTCACCACCGGCGTGCAGCACGTGCTGGAGCAGACGCGCGACAGGGTGCCCTCCACCGCCGCCGTGGTGGTGCGCGGCCAGACCGAGACCATGCGCCATGCCTATATCGAGCTGGTGTTCGGGCTGGTGGTGTCGGTGCTGCTGATCTACCTGCTGATCGTGGTCAACTTCCAGTCCTGGCTGGACCCGTTCATCATCATCTCGGCCCTGCCCGCAGCCCTTGCCGGCATCGCCTGGGCGCTGTTCCTGACCCATACGCGCCTGTCGGTGCCCGCATTGACGGGAGCGATCATGTGCATGGGCACGGCGACGGCCAATTCCATCCTTGTCGTATCCTTTGCCCGTGAGCGGATCGAGGAACATGGCGATGCCCTGCGTGCAGCACTCGAGGCGGGCTACGGCCGCATCCGCCCCGTGCTGATGACGGCGCTGGCCATGGTGATCGGCATGGTGCCCATGGCCATGAGCAATTCGCAGAACGCGCCCCTGGGCCGCGCCGTGATTGGCGGGCTGCTGGTGGCCACCGTGTCCACGCTCCTGTTCGTGCCCTGTGTTTACGCAATCCTGCATAACCGCGCCCCCCGCAACCGCGAGGAACTGAACTGATGTCCACCCGGGAATCCCGTAAGATGCTGATGCTGGCCGGTGCCACGATCCTTGTGGGCTGGTGCGGTTACCTGCTGGTCGGGCGCATCCACCATGCCACCGCCCTGCGCCATGAGGCGGCACAGGCCACCGTGCCCGATGTGATGGTCATAGCCCCACGCCGGGAGGCCCGCCATGTCAGCCTCGACCTGCCCGGCACGATCGAGGCGTGGTACCAGGCCCCCATCTACCCGCAGGCCTCGGGCTACGTGCAGATGTGGTACAAGGACTACGGTGCCCGCGTGGCAGCGGGCGACGTGCTGGCCGAGATCAATACCCCGGGCCTTGATGCCCAGTTTGCGCAGGCGCAGGCCGATCTTCAGTCCTCGCAGGCCAAATACGACCTGGCTGTCGTGACCGCCCAGCGCTGGCGGCTGATGGGCAGGTCACAGGCGGTATCGGGCCAGTCGGTCTCGGTGCAGGATGCCAACGAGAAATCGGCCTCGGCTGATCTCGAAGCCGCGCGCCACAACCTTGACCGCTATGCCGCCCTTGAGCGCTTCAAGGTCATTGTCGCCCCCTTTGATGGCGTGGTGACCGAGCGTGACATCAACGTGGGCGACTACGTGCATGAAGGCGGCGGCAACCTGAACGCCACTGGGGCGGCGAGCGAACTGTTCAGCGTGGCGGATACGCACCAGATGCGGCTGTTCGTCTCGATACCGGAGAACATGTCCTACATCCTCCAGCCCGGCCTGCATGCAAGCGTGCGGGTGCCGCAGTTCCCCGATCGCACCTTCGAGGCGAAGTTCCTGACCGTATCGGGCGGCTACGACCCCGATACCCGCACCAGCGTGAGTGAATTCGTGATCGATAATTCCGACCACGCCCTGTGGCCCGGCACCTTCGCCGCCGTAACCCTGAGCGCGCCCGAGCAGGCGGCCCACCAGAGCATTCCCACCGGCGCGCTGGTGTTTCAGGAGCATGGCATGCAGGTGGCGGTGGTGGATGGGCAGGGTCGCGCGCATTTCCACGACATAACGGTGGGCCGCATGGGTGATGGGGCAACGCAGGTGCTCTCGGGCATAAACCCTGATGACCGGATCATCGACAACCCGCCCGCCGACCTGCTGGAAGGCGAGCGCGTGCATGTGGTCCAGCCCGCAGCCGGATACAGCAACGACACCGATGAAAAGGACGATGAATGATGGCCCGTAGCATTCACCGCTCCCCGTTTATGGGCGCTGCCTGCGCCGCATCACTGCTGTCACTGGCGGGGTGCGACCTTGCGCCCGTCTATCATGCGCCGCATTACGTCATTCCCGCCACATGGCAGGGGCAGGCCCCGTTCGGCGTGGCCCACCCGATGGATGACAGCATTCCCGCGCAGTGGTGGCAGGGTTTTGCCGACCCCGAGCTTGATACGCTGGAAGAGACGGCCATGGCCCATAACGGCGACCTGCAGGCCGCCAGCGAGCGCTTCCTGCAGGCGCGCGCCATCGTCAGCGAGGCACGCGCCGACCTGCTGCCGCATTTTGGCGTGGCCTTTGGCGGCAGCAACAACAAAAGCTCGGCCGAGCGGCTGTTCCGCTACAAGGGGCCGATTACGGATTCCGATGAGTTCTATGGCGGCATGGCCTCGTGGGAGCCGGATTTCTGGTCCTCCATCCGCAACCGCGTGCGCCTGCAAAAAGACTACGCGCAGGAACAGGCCGCGCAATACGCCGCCGCACGGCTGAGCCTGCAGGCCGAACTGGCCAGCGATTACTTCACCCTGCGCGGGCTGGATGCGCAGGCGGCGATCTATACCCAGTCGATCCGCTATTATGAGGAATCCCTGCGTGTGACCCAGACCCGGCTGGTGGACCAGGCGGCCTCCCGGCTGGACGTGGCGCGCGCGCAGAACCAGCTTTACACCACGCAGGCCCGCCTGCTCGACATCCAGGCCCAGCGCGAGGTGATGGAGCATGCGGTGGCGGTTCTGGTCAATGTCGCGCCCTCATCCTTCCATCTGGCACCGGATGCCCACCTCAATACCACCCGCTTCGCGCTGTCCGCCCCCCTGCCCTCCGACCTGTTGCAGCGCAGGCCCGACATTGCCATGAGCGAGCGCCAGATGGCACAGGCCAACCGGGCCATCGGCATTGCGCGCGCGGCGTTCTACCCGCATGTGTCCTTCCAGATGAACGGGGGGTTTGATGATAACGGCTTCAACCTCGCCAACCTGGCCAACAGCATGTGGTCGTATGGCGCCACCGTGACCATGCCGGTATTTGAAGGCGGGCTGCGGCGCGCGCAGTTGCAGCAGAGCTGGTCCGCCTACCGCGAAACGCGTGACCATTACCGCGTGACCATTCTCAACGCCTTTCGCGATGTGGAGGATGGCCTGTCGCGCACCAGCCGGCTTGATGGCGAAAACGGCCGCCTGCGTGCCGCCGTGGGGGCTGCCAGCCAGACGCAGGACATCACCATGAACCTGTATAAAGGCGGCCTTGCCACCTATCTCGACGTGCTGATCGCGCAGGTCAGCACGCTTGATGCCCGCATACAGCAGGCCGAAATCCAGACCCGCTACCTGCAGGCGCAGGTTGGCCTGATCCGCGCCTGCGGCGGGGGATGGAACGCGGCCAGCCTGCCCGCGCCCGACAGACTGTTCTCGGTCGACCCGCTACAGTATTCCGGCCTGCATAACGCACGCCCCGCAGGCGATGTGCCGCCACCCCACAGCCACGGCCCCGACCCGGATGACAACCTGACCGGGCCCGTCCTCTCGCCACATACCAGCCCATGAAAACAGGGCATGCAGGGGCGTAATCTCCCCCTGCATGCCCCGGGCGTATCGTCGGTTAAGATACGTGGATTTGAGTAGAATACGGTATGGGCATGGTATTTCCTGCCATATATATTTATTAGGCTCAGGACGCATAGCCAGAACATGACGGTTGCAGCGAGGCAGATCGCCGAGAAGAATACGGTGGGGCATCTGTCATAGCGTGTCGCAACCCGTCTCCAGTCCTTGAGCCTCCCGAACATGATCTCGATACGGCTGCGTCTTTTGTATTTCCGCCTGTCGTATTTTATGGGTTTCCCTCGGGATTTCCGTCCCGGAATGCAGGGTTTGATCCCTTTCTCCTCCAAGGCATCCCTGAACCAGTCAGCATCATAGCCCCGATCTGCCAGCATCCATTCGGCTGATGGAAGACCGTCCAGAAGGGCAGCCGCACCGGTGCAATCACTGATCTGGCCTGCTGTCATGAAGAAGTCGAGCGGACGTCCGTTCCGGTCGGTGACGGCATGCAGCTTCGTATTCATCCCGCCTTTGGTGCGCCCAATCAGACGGCCTGGAGCCCCTTTTTTAACCGCAGGCTCGAAGCTGTGCGATGTGCCTTGAGATAGGTCGCATCAATCATGATCGTCTGAGGCTCTGCCTTGCCGGTAGTCAGTCCCTCCATCATGCGGATGAATATCCCCATAGCACTCCAGCGCTTCCAGCGATTGTAGAGCGTCTTGTGTGGACCGTATTCCCGGGGTGCATCACGCCAACGCAGACCATTTCTGTTCACGAAAATGATCCCACTCAACACACGACGGTCATCAACGCGAGGTTTGCCATGGCTCTTCGGAAAAAAAGGCCGCAGACGCTCCATCTGCTCGTCCGTCAGCCAATACAGGTCACTCATCTTCAGTCTCCTCAAGGAGCCTGAATCACATCCGGCCACTCATATCAATGGGTCCTGAGCCTAACCCCGGTCGGCGAGTAGCCATTGGGCCCTTCGGCACTGCATCGAGCAGAGCGGCAGCACCGATATGATCACTGACCTGGCCTGCGATCATGAAGAAGCTCAAAGGACGGCCGATCAAGCGACCCACCTCCCCCTTTTTACCCGCAGGCTGGAAGCCGTGCGGTGCACCTTCAGATAGGTCGCATCGATCATCACCGTCTTGCGCCCTGTTTGCCAACCATGCGCGACCTGGCAATCAGTGATTGACCAGATCGCGACTGCGCGCATATGCGGCTCTCTGGCCGATCTGGCGCATCTGCGCACGCAGCCCCTTTTTGCCGGGAGTTGGCTCGTTGGCGTGATGGCTGCCGCGATGGAAATCGGGGTTGAAGGCAAGCCAGTTCATGTCCTGCTCCACGACCTGCATCGCGCGCTCCACCGCCTGCGGAATGGACGGATCATTGCCCATTTCCCATGCAGGATGTTCATGCCCGATCACCACATGCACATCCACTTCCGCCTCATGGCCATATTCATCGCGGCCGATCAGGGCCAGGTCGATGGACCCGGTGGCCTCATCCGGTGCAACCATGGAAAAGCAGCGGCGATCCGCATCGAACGAGACCCAGTCCGGCAGTGGCGCCCCACCTGCCTGGCGTGCCGTAATGGTCAGGTTGAGATCCGTTCCATCCGAGCTGATGAAGGCACCAGCCGGCACATCGATATCGTATTTCTGGTTGGTGGTCACAAACCGGTAGAGTGACGTGCCGCGTATCCATGTCTGGTGCGCAACGCCAAAGCCACGCTGGAACTCGTTCTCGAACCCGTCCTCCACCGATGTCTTGAGCAGATCGGAAGAACTGAGGTCATTATTGAGGGTCGAACCCGAAAGGGCAGGATTGCCCTCCTGCGGTGTCACGTTCGTGTTCAGCGCCACGGTGGTCTGCGAGACATGACTGGTCTCATCAGCCATCAGCGCCGAAACATCGGCCACCTGTGCCGCCGTGCCCGTGGCCAGCGTGCTGTTGGTCTCGACCAGTGCCGCAGACAGGCCGCCCGGCGTGCCGGTAAAGCCTATGACCGGCGCAAAATGCAGTTCCGCGTTGGCAGGCAGCACAAGGGCGGCCGTGGCGGAAACCGAAGTGCTGACATTCTGCCACGTCCTGCCCCCATCGGTTGAATACTGCCATGTGCCCTGCGTTGCCGGGTTGGCCGTATTGCCCACAATGGCAACGCCCTGCAGATGGTCGGCCACCGAGCCATCAGGATTGGAAGCACTGCGCTGCTGATCGGCCTGATCAGAGAAAGTCGGCCCGAACAGGCTCGACACGCTATCGCCCCTGACCTGCTGGTTGCTGGTATCGGCCGAGGGCAGCGTGGCGCTGCCACTGGCTACCGGTGCGTCATTGACCTGTTCAACACTGGTGCTCACCTGCACTGGCACCACGTCAAGTGCGGTGCCGCCGCCGGTATTGCTCACATCAACCCCTGTTGCAACGCCGGTTATGGCATTACCCGCCACGGCCTTGCCATCCGCCCCCGTGAAAGCGGTGGCAGCCGTATTATCGACCACCGTTGCCGTAAACGAGATGTTGGACGGATCACCATTGAAGTTGGGCGCGGGCTGGAACCAGATCTGCGCATCCTTGGGCAGCACGACCGCACTGGTGGCGGACAGATCAGTCGGCAGCGCCTGCGCCGTGCCACCGGGCACGGAATACATCCATGTCCCTTCGCTGGCGGGCGTGGCATTGCCGGTAATGGCAACGCCGCCCACGCCATTCGGGTCGGTGGTGGTGAACAGTTGCGAGACCGTTTCCTTCGTGCCCGGCTGGTCTTCCTTGCCAGGCGTAATGTTTACCGCCGTATGGACATCCGGATTAACAGTGACATCAAGCGGCTGGCTGTTGGTGCTGACCGACCCGTTGGGGTGATCTTGCTGCATCTGGGTTATGTTCACGCCCGTCAGGGCCGTGGCGGTGCCATCGAGCGCCTGCCCGGTCACGCTGGTGGCAACGCCATCGCTGGTGCCGGTCAGGGGCACGTCAGCCGAGGTCTCGACAACCTGCGTGATCAGCCCGCCCGGCGTGCCGGTAAAGTTGGGCACGGGGTCAAAGCGCACCTTGGCCTGGTCGCCCAGCACCACGGCATTGCTGCCTGAAACATTGGCGGGCACGTCCGTCCATGTCTTGCCGCCATCGGTGGAATACTGCCATGTGCCCTCTGTTGCGGGATTGGCCGTATTGCCGGTAATGGCCACGCCAGCCAGATGGTCGGCGGTGGAACCGGTGGGGTCGGCCGCGCCCTGCTGGGCATCGGTCCCGTCCTGCACGGCATTGGAGTACAGACCCGCAACCGTGGCGCCCGTATTGGCGCTGTCAGCACTGTTGGAGATCACATCAGGCAGCGTATAGGCGCCGCCCGAAGGGCCAGCCGCCATCGTCGGCGGGTCATTGACCGGCGTCACCGCGGTGGACAGGTCAACCGTGCCTGCACTGAGTGCGGTCTGCCCGCCACGGGTCGAGACATCGGCGCCTGCTACCGCCATCGTGCCGGAATCCAGTGCTGCACCGGTCAGCGGCGTGCCATCCGCCGTGGTCAGGGCCTGCCCGTTCGCCCCCACAAGGGCCGGGCTGCCTGATGAGGCGCCCGAATTGTCGATCAGCACGACCTTGAGGTCATCGCCACTGACAGGCTGGCCGTTATAGTTGGGCGCAGGCGTAAACTGAAGCTGCGCATCCTTCGACAGCACGAGCGCATTCGTGGTGGAGACGGCAGCCGAAAGCTGCGTCCATGTCTTGCCGCCATCGGTGGAATACGACCATGTGCCCGCAGCCGAGGGCGTGTAACCCACCACGGCCACGCCCGCCATGGTGTTGGCGGTGGAGCCATCGGGGTTGGTCGCACTCTGCTGCTGGTCGGTCTGATCGGAGAAGTAGCTACCAAACAGACCCTGCACGCTCGTGGCCTGCGGCGTGTCTTCCGTCACCTTCCACGAGGCGGGCTGGTCCCCAGTGACCGGGGTTGCACCGGGGGTGGTATTATCGGCCACCACGTTCGGGGCGTCGTTCACGTTGTCATCCATCAGCGCCACGCTATCCGTGGCCGATGAATAGGCCGAACCCGGCGTGTTGGTGCCCGTGCCCAGCGTCGCTGTAGCGGGCAGCGCGGAGATGCTGCCATTGGCCGCGCCGTCAAACTGGTCCCATGCGCGGAAGGTCAGGGCATCATTGACCTTGCCGTTCCAGTTCGGGTCGGTGGACTGGAAATAGACCCGCGCCTGGCCATTATCGATCAGGTGCAGGGCATTGCCACTGCCAACTGCATCGCTTGCGCCGCTACCGGCGAATTCGGTCCATGTCTTGCCGTTATCGGTGCTGTACCACCATGTGCCATGAGTGGTATCGGCACTGGTAATGGCAATGCCGGGCAGCGCCGTGGTGCCTGCGGCACTCTGGCCGGTCAGGCCCGCGCCATCAGGATCGGTCACGTTGCCTGCGCCACCACTTGCCCCTGCATAACCCACAAGCTGCGAGACCGCCGTACCCACCGCACCCTGCGGCGGGGCAGAGTCCTCCTGCGCATCGTTGAGGGAAACCGGGACCGAGGGATCGAGCACCGGGGAATCATTGGCGGCAGTGACCGCAATCGTGCCGTTGGTGACGATGGGCGTGGCCGCCCCGTTTTCATAAACCGATATGCTCACATTGCGCGTGCCCTCGATGGGCGTATCGGAGCTGTCGTAATATGTCAGGGTAGCCAGCGTGGCCTGCCAGTTCTTGAGCGTGGTGGCAGTGCCCGTGGTCAGGGTCAGGGTGCCGGTTGCGCTGTCGAAGCTCGCGGTAATGCCGCCCGCCGTGGTGGCGGCCAGCACGTCCTCCGCCGTGGCGGAACCGACCTGCACCGTCACTTTCTGGATCGACCCCGCACCCGTGCCCGATGCATCCTCTACCTGGACATAGGCCCCCAGATTGGTCGCCGCCGTTGCGGGCGATGCATCATTGGGTTCGGTAAAGGTGGTGGCAAAGCGGCTGCCGCCAACACTCACACGCGTGAACATGGGCGCGCTGGTCTGCACGCCCCCCGTACCCTGTGCGCCCGTGGTGGCCTGCTGACCCGTGGCGGGTTGCGGGCCCGTAAGGGCGGTATTGCCATCTGAGAACGTGGCCCCCAGCGTGACATCAAGCTGCGTTGCCGGATCGGTTGCCGCAGGCGTGTAGGTATAGGTCAGGTCCTGCGCCAGTGTTGCGATGCTGGTCTTGGTGGCGGATGCATTGAACGTGAACTGCAGCACGCCACCCGTGTCGGTATAGGTGCCGATTGCGGTACCGTTCACGCTCACCTGTCCTTCCGCCATGCTCACGTTGGTGCCCGTCGCGCCAAAGCTGTCCGTGGCCGAAGGGGCGGCCTTGCCATCAACATAGCGCTGTACCGTCAGCATCGTGCCAGCATAGCTGTAGGTGCCGCTTTCCTTCGTGGTCAGCGTATCGAGTTCGTGGTCATCCACCGTTACCCCGCCATCGCCAATTGCCGTGGTGGTGCCAGCGGTCGGGACGTGGGGCGTGGTGTCCTGCCAGCCTGTTATGGTGGGCGCGGTATCGGGCAGTTCATAGGCCAGGTCGGCATGGGTTGCGCTCATGCCACTGGCTGAATCCGTATCGGGGCTGACAGCGGTTGTGGCAGATGTTACCGCGCCATCATGGTTGTAGACCTCCGTCTCGCTGGCAGGCACGCCATCCGTGCCCCCCGTGGTCGGCACGGTAATTTCCGCAATGGAGGATGCGGGCGAGCCATAAACCGGCACCAGCGCCGCGTAGTCGCCACTGGCATCGGTCTTGATACCGGTCTGGATAAGACCGGTGGCATAGGTACCGTCCTGCCCGCGCGCGGTCACCGTAACGCCTACGCCGTCCAAGGCGGTATCGATGGCACTGTCATAGGTGCCCGGCGTATTGCCCAGCGCCTGCCAGACCTGGCCCGACAGCGTGCCAAGACCCATCGTGACCGAGCGCTCATAGGTATCGGCTGGATTGGTGCCTGCCGTACCATCCTGCCCGGCCGAGCCATCGCGGCTCTGGTCCGTTGCGCCCGAAGCGCCGCCAGCCAAGGCAGGCTGGACGCCGGACAGCGATTCCCACGTTACATTGGTCGTGGTCTTCTCCAGCCCCTGCGTCAGGTCTGTCAGCTTGACCGTATAGGTCACGGTCTCGCTCGCACCGGCGGCCAGTGTCAGGCCGTTGGTGGTCACGCCTTTCGCATCGGAGGCCGCCACGCTGCCGCTGGCATTGATCGTGGTATCCACCGTGCCCGCACCCGTAGCCACGACAGCGCCTTCAACGGTTTCCTGCTCCGCCACCAGCGGGTCATTAAGGGCGACATCATAGGCCGTGGCATCGCCGGTATTGGTCAGGGTATCGGTAAAGGTGACGGTACCATCAGTGTAGTCGATCGCGGTAACCGCCTTGCCCAGCGTGACGGTGGGTTCCTTGACCGTTTCGGTCACGGTGGATGCGGGGGTAGACTGGGTTGATGTGGGCGTTGGTGACGTACTGGCCGTCAGGCTCTCGCTCAGCGCGGTGCCGTCCTTGTTGGCCGTGGTATTGAGCACCGTGCCCGCCACCTGGATGATGGCATAGTTGGGAACGGATGACGTGTCGTTGTTGGTGACCGTGCCGAGATTGATGGTGAGCACGGTCTGGCCGGAGGCATCCGTTGTCACGCCGGTTATGGCCGCGCCACTGCTATTGAGCATGGCCTCCGCCGCACTCGAAAGCGTGAAGGTCTTGCCGTCCACCTGCACGGCCGATGTCGTCCCTTCCGCAATCTGCGAGGCAGTACCAAAGCCGGACGATGTAACTTCCCCGCTCGGGCTGGCCAGCAGCAGGCGCAGCGATGTGGGGTCAAGCTGCACGTTGTCCGGCACCTTGAGGGTCAGCGTCACATCCTGGTTCTGTCCTTCGGGGATCGAGACTTCACCCTGCAGGGTCACCTGGTCGCCAGGCACGGTATTGGCCGCCGTAACCGGCTTAGCGGGGGAAATGCCGCTGGTGGTGGCATTGCTTTCACCAACGATGTCGAGCACGGAGGTGAAGTTGCCAACCGCTGGCGCGTCACTGACCGTGCCCTTGAACGCTTCAGGCACGTCCTGCGGTGTTTCCGGTGCATCTCCCGATCCGGACGAACTGCCCGATGGCGGCATGAATTCGTAGCTCTTGGGCGCCGAATGCCAGGTGTAGTTGTCCGTTACCGCAAGCTTCGTGCCTGCTGGCAGGTCGGAGGCGACCGTGCCGGTAATGGTGTAGGTAACCGGGGCATCGGTGGGGGCGAGAGAGGCAAGCTGGGACAGGGCGACAGATGTCTGCCCGGCAGCGACAGTGATGGTCTGCCCTCCGCCCGTGATGGTGACGTCCTTCAGGTCCGAGGGCAGCGTAATGGCGCGGTCGACGTCATAGGCCGTGACATCACCGTTGTTGCCCAGCGTCAGGGTATAGGTAACCTGCTGGCCGCTGTACAGCGGCTGGCCGTTGGTGTCATCGGTAATGGTTTCGGTGAGGGAGGGCTTGCGCTCGGTTACGGTCACATCGGCGGGGCCGGCCTGCTCGGCCACGGTGCTCGTGTCATCATGCACGCTGTAGTTCAGCACCGCCGATGACGTGATCGTGGCGGCATCGGCTGGCGCATTGTTCTCGCCATAATAACCGTTATAGGCCAGCGTGATGGTGCCAGGCGTGGAACTGGAATTGGTAACCGTCTTGCCAAGGTCAAAGGTAAGGGTGGTGGTGTTATCAGCGTTCTTGACCACCGTTGGCGCAGGCAGGTTGCCACTGGCATCGGCGCCTGATGCGGTCGCGCCGGTCAGGGTAGCGGTAAAGCCTCCGGCATAGTCCACGCCAGCGGGCAGGGTTTCCACCACGGTCACATCGCCCGCGCCATTGCTGAGCGTGCCCTCGGGCACGGTTACGGTAATGGTGGTGGTCCGCGTCTCGCCACTGACGATTGTGCCGCTGGAAGTGGCTGTATCCACGCCATCATTTGCAGGCAGGTTGGACGGGCCGATGGTCTTGCTGATGGTGGGTGCCTGCAGGGTGACGCTGGCCGGGTCGGTCAGGTCAGATGCCTGCCCGCCAAGCGGCACGCCATTGGTCACGAACCCGTCGCCCTGCGCAACCGCGCCGGGGCTGTTGCCAAAGTTCACCACGTTTGCGCTGGCCACCAGCGTATCGCCCAGGTTCTGGCCGGTAGGCAGGGCCAGGTCATAGGTAATGGTCAGGTCCTGCCCCTTGGCCAGGACCGCGGCGGTTGCCGATGTGGCCGGTATGGTCAGACCGCCGGTGGTGAAATAGCTGTTGGCGGCAGTCGTGGCATCCGCCGCCGAGGAATAGACCACCGTGCCATCAGGGCGCGTGATCTGGAAATTCGTCACATCCGCCGTGGAGAACCCGGCAGGCAGGGTGCCCGATACAGTGAGGTCGTACATGCCCGCCGAGCCGGTATTTTCCACCGTGGAGGCAATACGCACGGTATCACCGCCCTCGGCACCCGTAGCATTGAGGTCATTGACCGCGCCAAGGCCGCTCACGCCACCTGCGGGAACCGATGTATAGGCGCCCCCATCCGATCCTGCCGCGTTGAAGGTGGTGGTGGGATCGGTATCCGTCCCCTCATCTGTCGCCTGGGGCGTATAGGTGACCTTTTCCGCGCTGGTGCCATTCATGACCGACACCACACCCGTCTTGATCTCGGCCGCAGGCTCGGCAACCGTAACCGACTGCAGGGTAGACTGGGCCGTCTGGACATTCTGCCCATTGGTCAGGGTGGACTGCTCTTGGCTGGTCAGGCTCAGGCCATCGGCAAAGGGGCTTGATGTAGCCTTGAGGGTAAACAGCACGGCCACCTGCTTGCCCGCATCACTGGTGGCAAGCGTGTCGCTGTTGCCCATATCGAAGCTGATGCTGTTGGTCGCGGCCTGCGTCGAGACCGTGATCTGCTTCGTATCCACGCCGCTTGGCACGCTCACCACGCTGTAGGTGCCAGCCGCCTGCTGGGTCGGGTCCGTGCTGGTGGCAGCCGTGAAAGCGGAATCACCGTTGCCCGTGGGGTTGCTCGTGTCATAGAGCGGCAGGGGCAGGTAGGATGAGAGGTTCAGGTCGGTATAGGTGCCGGTCTGGAGGGTATAGGTTGCCTCGTAGGTCACCGTGTCACCCGCCTGGATGGTGGGCGCATCCGTGCCCGTAACGGCATTGCCATTGATGGCCACGATCTTCAGCCCCGTCGTGCCCTGGGGCACGGAAAGCGTGCTGCCTGAATCGTCCTGCACCTGCGAGGTCGTGCCATCGAGGCCTGTTGCCTGCGCGCTGACACTCACGCTGCTGCTGATCGTATCGCCTTCGGTCACCGGGGTATTTGTGGCCGTATAGTTATCGTTTACCGTGCTGGCATAGCTGATCGTGCCCTGCTTGCCCGCCCCCATGGCTGGCAGGCTGTTATCGGCCAGATACTGGGCGATGTTCATTTTCACCACGGTCTGCCCGTTCTCGCCCGGCGTGGCCGACCAGTAGCTGCTGCCCAGCTGCACGGTATGGGACGTACCGGTGGCATCGGTATAGGTAAAGGTGGGGCTGATGCCCGGCTGCAGGCTCTGGCCATCACTCAGCGTGGTGGTGACCACCATGCCGGTGCTGGAATAATAGTCCGAATTCTCGATATGGATGTCATGCGTGATGGTATCGCCGGGCATGACCTGCCCGGCGGCCAGGCCGGTGGCGCTGCCATCCGCATTTGTGATCGTATCCGTCTCCTGCACCGCGAAGGCCTTGGCGTTGAACGTGGTGGGCGATGTGTTCACCGTCTGGTCCAGCGCAACGGGCGTGGCTGTCTGGCCCTCCGTCACGGGCGGGGTCCAGCTGCCGGTATAGGATATGGTCGCACCCGAAATGGTGGTGGGTGACGTCGTGCCACCAGAAGCATTGAGGATTGAATTCCCGGCTGCATCCGTCTGGCCCACATAGACCGGAATATCAATCTTGTAGGGCGCATTTGCGCTGTAGGCCACGCTATCGAGCGTAATCTTGACCGACCCGCCTTCCTTTGAGCCGTCAGCAGGCGGCACATAGGTGGCCGTGCCGCTGATGGTCGAGCCATCGGCGCCGGTCAGGGTAATGGGGCTGTTGTTGTAATTGACGCTGTCAGGCAGGGTGACATTGAGCGTCATGTCCTTGATGGCGTTGCCCTGCGTTGCTTCGGCAGGGGTGACGGTCACCTCGTATGTGGCGGGATAATCCGGGCCGGTAGGCACTTCATCCTCGCCACGCGGCGAGGTAATGATACCGGCGCTCACCTGCACGATATTCTGGTCAACGCTATGGGTCACGACCGCGCCCTGAATGGTCGGGTCGGTGCCGGGGTCATTGAGCGCATCGGCGCCATACTGGTAACCACCGGCAGCGGCGATGGTAACGGGGGTGCCAGCACCTGTGGGCGCATCAACGGACTCGGTCGTGGTGTTGGCAAAATTCGCCGTAAGCGTGATGGTCGGCTGCTTGGGCGTGTAACTGCCAAACGGCAGGGAAACCACGTACATGGTATCGCCCGCCTTGAAGCCCGCAGGCGCCGTGACAAACTGCGGCTTGCCATCCGTGCCGCTGCTGTATGGATTGTAGGCCCCGATCTTGCCATCGACAGCCACCAGCGTGACAGCCTTGGCGGACAGGCTCTGGCCCAGATAGGTTACAGAGGTCAGCGGGGTATCCTGCGTGGCGTTGGTCGGCGCGAATATCTCGACAAAGGGCGCGTACCCCACGGCAGTCTGCGCGCCGTTGGAAAAGGTGATGGTCTGGGAAAAGGCATTGCCCAGCAGGTTGCTGGTATCGGTAGGGCTGGCAATGGTGACGACGGCCGTCGGGCTGTCGAGCACGCTGTCATAACCGGCCTCGGCTGCGGCAGAGAACGGCGCGTCCACCGCATTGCCGTCCAGCCCGGCCGTGCGCTCCAGGGTCCAGTCCCCCCCAGCACGCCAAGGCCCGTGGCATCGGTCGAGGCGGCAACACCCGCGCCGGTCAGGGTATGCAGGTCATCGACCAGCGCCTGACCGGCCGCCCCCTGCCCTACGTCGCAGCCCCAGAACAGGATCTGGCCCTTCGCCCCCAGCGCATCGCCCCACTGCGCCACCTGCGTGCTGTCCGCCATGAGGGTGGCGGCATTGATGGTGCTGCTGCCAAGCTCGATCTGGCCCGCCTGCCCGTAGGTCAGGAAGCTGACACTGTTGAGGTTCTGCTGGTGCGACAGCACGCGCGAGACGACGGACATGCCATCACGCGTATTATCCACCACCACCACGCCCACGTTATCGCCCAGCGAGGCGGTGAGTTCGCGCCAGTCGCTGACGCGGGAATCTACAAAGACGATATCGGTAAAACGGTCTTTTTTTCCACCATCACGGTCATGAAACGACCGGCCTGTACCAGTGGTTGCAGGCATATCGGGCAGGGAACCGACGGCTTCATCCACAACAGGCGCATCATGGGCATTTTCCCCCTGATTCTCGTGGTGATGCCGGTCTACCCCATGGTGATGGGAGACATGCGCCACGCTGCCATCAAAGAGGTATCTCTGCTCAAGAATCAGACGCATGAAAAATCCATCTTTATTAACATTTTATGTAGGAATGTCAGATTATATGGATTCCGTAAGGCCTCCATGACCTGAATCATTACCACATCCCACCGCGCCCGGGGCGCGCTCTTCATTCCCGAATTTCATCTACATTTTTTTTTCGCTAGTTACAACAAATGAAGTTGACATGCATCTGACGGCACCATAATTACCATGTGAACATTGTTTGTCGCGTTCTATATCGTAATTCAGGCGGGCAATCCCGGGTCTATATCTATAGATATCCAGTCAGTGACGGACCTGCTTCCATCGCTTGGGTTGTTTTTCCTGCTGGCCTGGAAATAAAGCGGAAATTTATGGTAACTCCTGTGACGCATCAGCTTACCCGTGGCAGATTACGTCTGGCCGCATCCTGTGCTGCGCTTTCCACAATTGCACTTCTTGCCGGGTGTGGCATGCGGCCCAAGCCCATGCCGCTGGCTGACCATATAAAGCGTGCGGATGCGGATCATGCCACGATCGAGGCACGTTATCTGCCGCTGGACGGTGACCTGACACTGGGCACCGCCATCGCGCGTGCGCTCAAGTTCAACTATGATTCACAGGTTGCCAAGCTTGAGATCAACCAGCAGGAAAAGCAGCTTGATCTGGCCCTGATGCAGATGCTGCCGCACCTTGCGGCCGATGCAGGCTATACCGACAGAAGCAACAACAATGCTGCTGAAAGTATTGATGAATTCAGCAACCAGCGCTCGCTGGACTATTCGTATTCCGAAATGCCCAGCCATGGCAGCGGGGATATCAGCTTTTCATGGAACGCGATGGATGCGGGGATCAGCTATTTCTCCGCCCGCCAGCAGGCCTTCCGCGCGCTGATTGCCGTCGAGCGCCGCAGGCGTGCCATCAACGACCTGGTCAAGGCCGTAACCACCAATTACTGGGAAGCCGCCGCAGCCCAGGTCATGCTGCCCCGCCTTGACCCCATCATCCACGATGCGGAAACCATGCTGGCCGCATCGCAGGATGCGGGTAACGCCCACCTCCAGTCCCCCCTTACGCTGCTTGATTACCAGCAGAACATCATCCAGATCCTGGGTGAGATGCGGCGCATCAAGGATGAACTGGTCGGCGCGCAGATCCAGCTCGCCTCGCTCATCAACGTGCCGCAGGATGAAAAGCTCAACCTGGCCACCCACCCGCAGGATGTGCAGCCGCTGGGCAACCTCGACATCCCCACACTCGAGCGCATGGGGCTGGTCATGCGCCCCGAACTGCGCATGGAAGTGTACCAGCAGAAAGTTGACCGGCAGGATGTCTATAAGGAAATCCTGAAGATGATGCCCGGTATCGGCGCCATCGGCAACGGCAACTTTGATTCGAATGCCCTGCTCTACCACCATATCTGGGGGCAGATCGGGGTGCGGGCGACCGTCAACCTGATCAACATGATCCAGGGGCCGCGCGCGATCGCCGTGGCCAAGGGCAATGTCAAGCTCTCGGAAATGCGCCGCCTTGCGCTGAGTGTCGCCATTCTGGCCCAGATCAACCTGAGCGCGCAGAAATACGTTACGGCAGTGGATTTTCTCAAATCCTCGCGGCAGATCAACGATGTGAGCCTGCAGATGGAGCAGCTTGCCGTCTCCGCTTCCGCAGCAGGCGCACAGTCCGAGGCCAATCGCGTGCGCCACCAGATGGCGGCCCTGCTGGGCCAGCTTGAATACAGCCGCAGCCTTGCCCATACGCATCAGGCGCTGGCCAACCTGTATGCCTCCATCGGCGTGGACCTTGTGCCCGCCAATGCCGATATTCAGGACCTCAAGCACCTGACAGCGCAGGTCGAGCATTCCATTGCCCTGTGGGAAAACGGCCGCCTGCCTGACCTGACGCTGCCCGATAATGTCAAGAAACCGGATGCAGGCAACAGCACGGCACCTGTCGCTGTGCCAGTATCAGTGCCGCAGGCTGCGCCGACCGCCACGCCTGTCGCGCAGACGGCTACGGCACAGCCGGCCGCCACACCGGGCTGACCTGCCATTCTGAGAATTGTTATTAATAAGTAATGTTGTAAAGCCTCATCGACCCGGGTGGTCGTGGCGCCTTTATTCCGGAAGGCCGGTTGTATATATGCGCATGTATTCGTTTGTCTCCACGCTGGCGCTTGCCCTTGCGCCCGGTATGGTCCTGGCCCAGACAGCACGACCGGTCGCACCCGCTGACATGACACCGACCGCCACGGCATCTGTCCCGCAGCCTGATGTTCCCCCCACGCCGGAGCCGGACAGCACGGCGGTCCATGCCCCCAGCGTGCAGGTCACCGCGCCCATGAGTGCGCAGATCAGCGCCAGCATGTCGGGCCAGCTTGAAAAATTTCCCCTGCGCGACGGTGACCATTTTCACAAGGGCGACATCCTGGCCGCGTTCCGGTGCGGCCAGCAGAAGGCAACCCTTGCCCACGCCCATGCCGAATACATCAAGCGTCGTGGCCTGCTGGATGTGCAGAACAAGATGAAGGCGCTGGGTCAATGGAGTGTATCGGACCTGCGCTCGGCCGCAGCCGATGAACGCGCGGCCAATGCGGACCTGGAAATGGCCACCGCCGTTGTGGCCCAGTGCGAGATCGAGGCCCCGTTTGACGGGCGTGTCTCCAATACCATGGTGCATAATTACCAGTATCTTTCAGCCGGGACCCCCATGCTGGAAATACTGGATGATACTTCGCTTGAACTGTCCATGATCGTCTCATCCATGGAACTGCGCCATCTGCAGCCCGGCACACCGTTCAAGGTTCATATACTGGAGACGGATGCCACTTACCCCGCAACCGTCAGCCGCATCTCGGGCAAGGTTGACCCCGTGAGCAAGACCATCAAGGTCTATGGCAAACTGACCCAGCCTGCCCCCGACCTGCTACCGGGCATGACAGGAGAAGCCCAGTTCGGTCAATGAGAGCGGATGGCTGACGGATCATGACTTCCCCCCCGCCTGATCCCGTGCGCCTGCAGCAGGGCCGGCAGGCCGCATTGCTGCGGCTGTCAGCCCTTGTACATCTATGCGAACGCCTGCGCACCTGCCCGCCCGATGAACTGGATTTCGTGCTGGTCAACGAAAGCCATAATCTCCTTCCCTACCAGCAGGCCGCCCTTTACCGCACGGATAAGGCAGGGATAGCCGCCATATCCGGCACGGCGGTGTTCGATTCCGCCGCCCCCTACGTGCGCTGGCTGGGCCGGGTGTTCGAGAGCATCACGCCACAGGCGCAGGCCAGCGCGCTTGACACGGCAAGCCTGCCTGCCTCACTGCGCGATGAATGGCCCCAGTGGATGGCCCCCCATGCCGTGCTCATTCCGCTGCTCGGACGGCATGGCCGGGTGGGCACGCTGCTCGTTGCACGAGAGGATGCATGGACACAGCCCGACATCCAGGCCCTGTGCATGATTGGCGGCGAATATGCGGAAAGCCGGCAGCTTATCGCCTCTCAACCGCCAAGACCGCGCGATACACGGATGCGCAGGCGCGTGGGCGCGGTCATCGCGGCAGCGGTGCTGGTGGCGTGTTTCCCGGTCCATTCATGGGTTCTGGCCCCGGCTGAAGTTGTGCCGGTTGCCCCCACTTTCATCCGCGCGCCCTTTGCCGGTATCGTCCACCAGCTTGATGTTGCTCCCAATACAGCCGTGCAGGCGGGCACGCCGGTGGTGGAACTGGAGCGCGCGCAGCTTGAAAGCCAGTACCAGGTTGCCCGCAAGGCGCTGGAAGTGGCCCGCACCCAGTATGATGAAGCCATTCAGGCAGGCATGCTTGATGCCAAGGCCCGTGCGCAGGCTGGTGAACTCAAGGGCCGCATTGATGAGGAAGCGGCCCAGATGCGCTACCAGAGCGAACTGCTGCACCGCGCTACCCTGACCGCCCCGATAGACGGGCTGGCGCTTTATAACGACCCTTCCGAATGGATAGGCCGCCCGGTGGAAGCTGGCGAGCGTATCCTCATGGTGGCTCCTGCCCTGTCGCGCCGGATCGAGATCCGCCTGCCCGCAACCGAGACCGCACATTTCCCCCCTGATGCGCGCGTGCGTTTTTTTGACAATGTGCATCCCGATCATCCGGCGGAAGGGCATCTGGTCTTTGCCTCCTACGCAAGCACGCCCACGCCTGCGGGCACGCTGGCCTATACCCTGCGTGCCGACCTGGACAGCGACATCCGCCTTGGCCTGCGCGGCACTGCGCGCATCTACGGCCCACGGCACATGCTGGTGCTGTGGGCGCTGCGCAAACCACTGGGCGTAGTACGGCAATGGCTTTCCTTCTAGTCGGCCCGCAAGGCGGCGCATGAACGCGCCCTCCCCCTGGCCTGCCCTGCGTGATGACCTGGAACTGTTACGGGGGCCCGTTGTAACCGGCGCACCGACATGGACGCTTTATGACCCCACCCGCCACCGTTACGTGCGCCTTGGCAGCATGGAAATGGAAATCCTGCAACGCTGGGACCTGGCTGACGCGGACACGATTGCCCGCGTTGTGCGTGAGCAGACCACGTTTGATGCACAGCCTGCCGATGTCACGGCCTTTGCCGCCTTCCTGCGGCAGGCCGGGCTGACCACGGCACAGACCAGCACGGACAGCGCGCTACTGGCCCGGCAGGCACGCAAGCCGCCATTGCTGTCATGGATACTGCATCATTATCTTTTCCTGCGGGTACGGCTGTGCAATCCCGATCCTGTCCTCAAACGCTGCGTGCCGCTGACAAACTGGCTTTTTACCCGCGCATTCTGCATCGGGCTGGCACTGGCGGTGGGGCTGGCGGTCATTCTGGTCGTGCAGCAATGGAGTCTTTATGTTGCAGGATTCCTGCATCTCATCACCCCGCAAGGGGCAATCGGCATTGCTCTGGCGCTAACATGCAGCAAGATGGTGCATGAACTGGGCCATGGGATCGCGGCACGGCACTTTGGCTGCCGGGTCCCTGCCATGGGGATCGCCTTTCTGGTCCTGTGCCCCGTTTTATGGACTGATACAACCGATGCGTGGCGACTGGTCCGCGCGCGCGACCGGCTGGTCATCGACTGCGCCGGGATGGTGGCGGAAATCACGCTGGCCACGCTGGCCACCATTATCTGGAGCGTCACACCTGATGGCCCGCTCCGTGATGGCCTGTTTACGTTAAGCAGTTCGACATGGATCCTTACCCTGTCGGTCAATCTCAGCCCACTGATGCGGTTTGACGGGTATTATATTCTCTCTGACCTCATGGGCATTCCCAACCTGCAGGAACGCGCCTTTGCGTGGACACGCTGGCGCACCCGAAAGTTCCTGTTTGGCATGGATATGCCCCCGCCCGAGGTCTTTCCCGCATATAGGGGGCTTATGCTGTTGGGCTACAGCATGGCAACATGGCTTTATCGTTTTTTCCTGTTCACCGGGATTGCACTGGTTGTCTATCATGCGGTTTTTCCCGCGCTGGGCGTGGTTCTGATGGGCATTGAAATCTGGTTCTTTGTTGCCCGCCCCATCATGGGAGAACTGGCACAGTGGGCACGCCAGGCCCTGCATGCGCCAGCCAGCCGCCGCGTGCATGTTACGGGCACGGCATTTGCCATATTGATTGCCCTTCTTGTGCTGCCATGGAGCCACACTGTTCGCGCGCCTGCCGTATTGCGGGCGGAAGGGCAGAGCATGCTGTACACGCAGGACCCCGGCCAGGTGGTGCGCCTGCTGCCCACAGGCAGCCTGGTACGGGCAGGCGAGACCGTGGCCGAACTACGCTCCCCCCAGCTTGACCATGACCGTGCCGTATCAATTGCACGACTGGCAACGCTGGAAGCCACGCTGTCGGAACGGATGTTTGGCGTGGAAGATACAGCCTCGCTTGATGATACGCGCGACAGGATCGAGCAGGAAACAGCCGAGCGCCTGCGGGCTGAAGCCGCGATAAGGCAGTTGACCCTCACCGCTCCCTTTGCCGGCATGCTGGTAGATGTTCCACCGGAAATCCATGTCGGTAATACACTGAAACAGCATGAGTATATCGGATCAATCATAACAGAAGACCACGCCGCCATTGAAGCATATGTGCATGAAACGGACATCAGCTTCATAAAGCCTGGAGCAAAGGCCAGTTTTATGGCCACCAACCCTAGTGCCAAGCGGATAACGGGACATGTACAGTCGATTTCGGTTGCATCGGTCCCTGAAATCGATGCCTTGGAACAGGCCTCCCTTTATGGCGGACATATCAAGGCACACCGGGACGAGACCAGCCACAGGATCGTGCCGGAAGAGGCGGTCTATCAGGTTATTATCCTGCCCGATGGGCCGCTGCCACCGGTCTGGCAGCGCATAAGGGGAATGGTCCGCATACATGCCACCGCCACCAGCTTCGTGCAGCGGACCTATCGCAAAATCGTCTCGGTCTTTATGGGAGAAGCTGGGCTGTAGCAGCAATACGCAGGATCTATTTATGGATTGAGACCGGTTAACCCTACGGCGTGTCGTCAGTTAAGCCCTGAGTGCGATACATGAGGATTGTACTTTCTGGCGCTTTATGATGTCTGTTTTCCCGGTTTTGAGGGAGACAGACGAAGGCGACGTTATGGTTTGCGCGACGACCAGTGGAAGAGAATAAAGGACCTTCTTCCCGGTCGTGAAGGTCATATCGGCGGCACGGCTGCGGACAACCGTCTATTCGTAGAAGCGGTACTGTATCGCTATCGCGCGGGCATTCCATGGCGTGATCTTCCTGCCCGGTTCGGTGACTGGAAAAACGTCGCCTTTTGGGGTCTGTTTGGAATTGATTTTTCACAAGGTCCCTGATGTGCTTTAAACTGCATATGGATCGCTTGATATTGACGGATGCCCAATGGGCGAAAATGGAACCGCTGTGCCTTGGCAAGCAAACGGATC
>NZ_JABJWC010000041.1 GCF_013155395.1 Komagataeibacter melomenusus
GGGCGTTATGGCGGGGCGGGCGGTTTTCAAGGTGGCGGCGCATGAAGTGGGTGGCGATGTCGGCCAGTTCAACGAACTGGTCGGCCTGGCGGCGCAGTTCATCGCCAATCAGCGGGGGCGTGGTCTTGATCGAGCCGACCACGGTGGTGCGCACGCCCTGGCGCTGCACGGATTCGAGCAGGCGGCGGAAATCGGAATCCCCGCTGAACAGAACCGCGTGGTCGATGCGCGGGGCCATTTCCATCATGTCTACCGCGAGTTCCACATCCATGTTGCCCCGCACGCGGCGGCGGCCGTTATGGTCGATGAACTCGCGCGCGTTCTTGGTCACGAGGGAATAGCCGTTATAGACGAGCCAGTCCGTCAGTGGCTTGAGGGGGGAGTATTCCTCGGTATCGAGTACGGCGGAATAATAATAGGCCCGCAATACGTTTGATTTCGAGCGGAAGAATTGCAGCAGCTTACGGTAATCAACCTCGAAACCAAGGTTGCGTGATGCGGAATACAGGCTGGTGCCATCAATAAAAAGGCAGAGCCGTTCCTCGGGTTGAAAAAACATTTGTGTTCAGTCCCTGAAACAAGAAAGTGAATATGTTGCGATCGTGTTAAATTTCGACGGACATGTATTTTATTGTGATGGGGAAGTTGTGCAGTAACAATCGGTCCAGTTATATAGAAGCGGATATCCTCACATAAGTTCCCTGATGGTCGGATTACTCACCCGGCGCAGGCTAACGGACCATAGTTTCCCGATGAAAATGCCGCAATCCATCTCCTGCATCCAAGACACCTTTATTGCGGTGGGCGCCAACCTGCCACGCGAAAGTGGTGAAACTGCGGCCATGACCTGCCTGTGGGCGGTGGGTGAACTCGCCCGCATTCCCGGCCTTTCGGTGGTGGGTGTCTCGGCATGGTACGAGAGCGCGCCGGTGCCCCCTTCGGGCCAGCCCCCTTATGTAAACGGAGTCGTGCGCATGGCGGGCGACGTGGACCCCGCCTGGCTGCTGGGCCAGCTCCATGCCATCGAGGCCGCCGCCGGGCGCAGGCGCACCGTGGCCAACGCCGCCCGCCCGCTTGATCTCGACATCATCTCCATGGGCGCGCTGGTGCGTCAGGCGCCCGACCCCATCGTGCCGCATCCGCGGGCAACGCAGCGCGCCTTCGTGCTGCTGCCGCTGCGCGATGTCATGCCTGCGTGGCGCGACCCGGTGACAGGGCAGGGGATCGATGCCTTCCTGCCCGGTGTCGCGGGGCAGGCCATCCGGCGCATGGCGGAACCGGAGGGTGCATCAGCCCCCGCATAAGGCTTGCATCACGACAGGCGGGGGCGTAATAAGGTAAATTCTTATCAACACACCTATTTAACAACCGGAGTTCAGGCCTGATGGCACGCGTCACTGTCGAGGACTGCGTTGAGCGGGTTCCCAATCGTTTTGAACTGGTGCTGCTCGCAGCCCAGCGCGCCCGCGCCCTGTCGCGCGGCGAGGAAATGACGATTGACCGCGATAACGACAAGAACCCCGTTGTCGCCCTGCGCGAGATCGCGGACCAGACCATTAACCTCGAGCAGATCCGCGGTGACCTGGTGCGCTCGCTCGCCCGCGCGCCCGAGCCCGAGCCCGCTGATGAGGAAGTGGTCGACCTGATCCCGACCGAGCAGAACATCTTCGGCCTGCAGGATGTCTCGGCCGAGGAAGAGGCCCGCCACGCCACTGGCGGCATGTCGGCTGAAGAACTCGAGGCATCGGTTGAATCGGCCCTGAGCGGACGGGGTCGTTAATTCCTGACGAAAGGGTCGAAGGTGACTGACCCGACCGGATCGGAAACCACATCTTCCTCCCTGCCCGTGCCTGTCGCGGGTGGCGTGGCCGCATCTGCGGCCACCCTTCCCGCCCGGCACGAGGGCGGGGAACGCACCCTCTCGTGCGAGGGGCTGATCCGGCGCATCCAGGCGTACGACCCCGCTGCCGATGCGGACCTGATCCGCCGGGCCTTTGCCGTGGCCGCCGCCGCCCATGCGGGCCAGGCGCGCGATAACGGCGACCCCTACATCACCCACCCGCTGGCCGTGGCCAACATCCTTGCGGGTTTCCATCTTGATACCGCCTCGATCGTGACAGCGCTGCTGCATGATACGGTTGAAGATACCGGCGTGACCCAGAAGCAGTTGCGCGAGCAGTTTGGCGATACGGTTGCCGAGCTGGTTGATGGCGTGACCAAGCTCACACGGCTCGAACTCCAGTCCGACCGCACCAAGCAGGCGGAGAATTTCCGCAAGCTCGTGCTGGCCATGTCGCGCGACATCCGCGTGCTGCTCGTCAAGCTGGCCGACCGGCTGCACAACATGCGCACGCTGCATTACGTGCAGCGCATCGACCGCAGGCAGCGCATCGCGCGCGAGACGATGGAGATCTACGCCCCCCTTGCCGGCCGTATCGGCATGGACAAGGTCAAGGTCGAACTCCAGAACCTGTCCTTCGCCGCCCTCGAGCCCGAGGCGATGGCCACCATCCGCGCGCGCCTCAACTACCTGCGCGGGCAGGGCGC
Organism: Komagataeibacter melomenusus; assembly: GCF_013155395.1. Lineage (GTDB taxonomy): Bacteria > Pseudomonadota > Alphaproteobacteria > Acetobacterales > Acetobacteraceae > Komagataeibacter > Komagataeibacter melomenusus. The sequence continues at coordinate 2,548 of NZ_JABJWC010000041.1, forward strand.
TGACGTGATCGAGGAGATCCGCCGCGAACTCCAGGCGCTGTGCATCGATGCCGGGCTGGAAGGCGTGGAGGTGACGGGGCGCGAAAAGACGCCCTATTCCATCTGGGAAAAGATGCAGCGGCGCAATGTCGCCTTCGAGCAGCTTTCCGACATCATGGCCTTCCGCATCATCGTGCCCTCGCGTGAGGCGTGTTATATCGCGCTCGGTGCGGTGCATGCCGCCTATCCGGTCATTGCCGGGCGGTTCAAGGACTATATTTCCACGCCCAAGGCCAACGGCTACCAGAGCCTGCATACCGGGGTGACGCTGCGCCACCCGCGCAACCAGAAGATCGAGGTGCAGATCCGCACGGCGGAAATGCACGACGTGGCCGAGAACGGCGTGGCCTCGCACTGGCTGTACAAGCAGCTGCCCGATGCGGCGGCAAAGGGGGCGACCGGGGGCGTGGTCTCGGGCCTGCGCTGGGTGCAGGACCTGCTCGACATCCTTGAGGATTCGTCGGCCCCCGATGAGTTCCTCGAGAACACCAAGCTCGAACTCTATCAGGACCAGGTCTTCTGCTTTACGCCCAAGGGGCAGCTGATCTCGCTGCCGCGCGGGGCCACGCCGGTTGATTTTGCCTATGCCGTGCACAGCCAGGTGGGCGATACCTGCGTGGGCGCGCGCATCAATGGCCGCCTGATGCCGCTGCGCCACGAGTTGCAGAATGGCGATCAGGTCGAGATCATGACCGCGCGCGGGGGCACGCCCTCGCCCTCGTGGGAGCGGTTTGTCGCTACCGGCAAGGCGCGCGCGCGCATCCGCCGCCATGTGGCGCTGCAGCAGCGCGAGGCCCATCTGGAAAGTGGGCGCGTGGCGCTGGCCAAGGCCTTCCGGCAGGAAGGGGTGGATGGCTCGGAAAAGGTGCTTGAAAGCCTGCTCAAGGACCTGCGCCTGCAAAGCGTGGCTGACCTGTACGTAGCCGTGGGCAATGGCAACCAGTCCGCGCGCGAGGTGGTGCAACTGGCTTACCCCGAGCTGCGCCGTGCCCCGCGCGCGCCGCGCATGGTGCCGGGGCTGTCCATGCGCGCGCCTGCCGGGGGGGCGCTGGGTGGCGGTATTCCGGGGCGGCGCAGGCCGGCGGCGGGCGGCATGGCGCTTGCAGGCGTAGGCGCGGGCATGGCGGTGCATTTTGCCGGGTGCTGCCACCCGCTGCCGGGTGACCGGATCGTGGGCATCGTCTCCACCGGCAAGGGCATTACGGTGCACACGCTGGGCTGCCAGACGCTGGAAACCTTTGCCGCCACCCCCGAGCGGTTCATGGATCTTGACTGGGATTACGACCTGATCGCGCGCAACGCCACGGGCCACCATACCGGGCGGCTGAGCGTGGTCACGGCCAACGAGCCCGCCATGCTGGCCACGCTGACCAATATCGCCGCCAAGCATGAGGGCGTGATGATGAACCTGCGCATCGTCAACCGCCAGCTTGAATTCATGGAGATCCTTGCCGATATCGAGGTGCGCGACCTGCGGCACCTGACCGCCATCATGGTGGCGCTGCGTGCGGCGAAGGGCGTGGTGCAGGTTGAACGGGCAAGGGGGTAGTCAGCCATGCTGATCGGCATCGGCTCGGACCTGTGCGATGCGCGGCGGATCGAGACGGTCCTCGCCCGGCATGGCGCGCGCTTCATCACCCGCGTGTTCACTGTGCGCGAGCAGCAGGCCGCCGCGCGCAGGCAGGGCAATGCGCGCCTTGGCACCTATGCCAAGCGCTGGGCGGCGAAGGAAGCCTGCGCCAAGGCGCTGGGCACAGGCTTCGCCCATGGCGTGTTCCATAGCGATCTGGGCGTGGAGAACCTGCCCGGTGGCCAGCCGGTCATGCGGCTTTCAGGCGGGGCGCAGGCACGGCTTGAGGCCCTGCTGCCCGCAGGGCACAAGGCCCGCATATTCCTGACCATGACCGATGAGCACCCCTATGCCTTTGCCCAGGTCATGATCATGGCGGAGAAGGCGGTCACGGCCTGATGCCCGCGGGCTGCCCTTGGGCAATGCTTGACAGGCAGGGCATGCGTGGGCTTGATCCGCACGTTATTCGTCCGGCGCAGCCTGTCCGGTCGATGCCAGAGCCGGATTGAAGATACAGACATGCCAATGGACGATAACAAGACAATTCTCTCGCAGGCCGGGACCGAACGCCGCTCCGGCGGGCTGATGGAACTCGTGCGCACCGTGGTCATAGCGGGCGTGCTTGCCCTGAGCGTGCGCACGGTGCTGTTCGAGCCGTTCAACATTCCCTCCGGCTCCATGATCCCGACGCTGCAGGTGGGCGACTACGTGTGGGTGGCCAAATACAGCTATGGCTACTCGCATTTCGCGCTGCCGGGCGCGCCCAACCTGTTCGAGGGGCGTATTTTCAACAGCATGCCCCATCGGGGTGACGTGGCGGTGTTCCGCTTCACCAAGGATACCTCGATCGACTACATCAAGCGCATCGTGGGCCTGCCGGGTGATACGGTGCAGATGCGCGAGGGCAAGCTCTACCTCAACGGCACCGAAGTGCCCCGCGAGCCCGAAGGCGATTATGCCGCCATCGACGAGCACCGCACCCGCATGGAGGGCGACCGCTACCGCGAGATCCTGCCCGGCAGTGGCGGCCGTGGCCCCGTGGCGCATGATATCCTCAAGCTGACCGATGAGGGCGGCAAGAACGACACGCCGGAATATGTCGTGCCGCCGGGCTACTTCTTCGCCATGGGCGACAATCGTGACGACAGCGCCGACAGCCGCTTCATGGGCGATGAGCCGCAGGATCTCGGCTTCGTGCCGATGGAGAACCTGGTGGGGCAGGCGAAGTGGATCTTCATGTCGGTCGATAACGCGCACCCGTTCTGGCAGGTGTGGTACTGGCCCAGCGAGATCCGCTGGGGCCGCCTGTTCATGGGGGTGCACTGATCATGGAGGTCGAGCGCGTTCCCGCAGCCGAGATCAGGCGGCTGGAGGCGTGCCTGGACTACCACTTCACCCGCCCCGAACTGCTGCTGCGTGCGCTCACCCACCGCTCGGCGGCGCATGAGCGCAGCGGCAACCGCCGCACGCGCCTCAGCGTGGCAAGGCGCGGGGCAGGGTCGAACGAGCGCCTTGAGTTCATCGGCGACCGGGTGCTCGGCCTTGTCATGGCCGAATGGCTGCTCGAGCGCTTCCCCGATGAGCAGGAAGGCGCGCTTGGTCCGCGCCATGCCCATCTGGTCTCGCGCACGGTGCTGGCGCAGGTGGCGCACGCAATGGGCCTGCAATCGGCGCTGGACGTAGCCGAGCATGAGGCGCGCGCGGGCGTGCGGCAGATGGCCACCGTGCTGGCCGATGCGGTCGAGGCGCTGCTCGGCGCGCTCTATCTTGATGGCGGGCTCGACCCGGCCCGCGCTTTCGTGCGGCGCATGTGGCGCGAGGCCATCACGGCCCAGGCCCGCCCGCCCAAGGACCCCAAGACGGCCCTGCAGGAATGGGTGCTCGGGCGTGGGCTGCCGCTGCCGCAGTACCGTGTCCTCTCGTCGGACGGGCCATCGCACGCGCCGCGCTTTGTCATTGCGGTCGATGCGCAGGGCAGGACCGGCCAGGGCATTGCCGGCAGCAAGCGCGCGGCTGAAAGCGACGCCGCATCGGACCTGCTGCGCCAGTTGGGCGTGGACAGCCAGGCCGCCACCACCACGAACCGTAAAGGGCAGGGACAATGACCGGCCAGGATACTGATCATACGACACGCTGCGGTTTCGTGGCCATTGTGGGCGCGCCCAATGCGGGCAAGTCCACGCTGCTCAACCGCATGGCGGGCACCAAGCTGTCCATCGTCAGCCCCAAGGCGCAGACCACGCGCTTTCGGGTGCTGGGCATTCTCATGCGCGGCACGACCCAGATGCTGCTGGTCGATACGCCGGGCATCTTCCAGCCCAAGCGCAAGCTCGACCGCGCCATGGTCGCCGCCGCCTGGACCGGCTCGGAAGATGCGGACATCACCCTGCTCATCGTCGATGCGCGCGCTGGCATGACCGATGCGCTGCGCGCGATCGCCACCCGCCTGGCCGAGCAGAAGCGCAGGCTGTGGCTGGTGCTCAACAAGACCGATCTCGTCCGGCGCGACATGCTGCTGCCCCTTACGGCGGAACTTTCCGCCATCCTGCCGGTCGAGCATGTGTTCATGGTCAGCGCGCGCTCGGGCGAGGGGGTGGATGACCTGCTCGACCGCCTTGCCGCCGAACTGCCCAAAGGCCCCTATCTCTACCCCGAGGATGACCTGACCGACCTGCCCGACCGCCTGCTGGCCGCCGAACTGGTACGCGAGCAGGTGTTCCTGCAGACCCATCAGGAAGTGCCCTATGCCGCCACGGCGGAGACGGAAAGCTTTGCCGAGCGGCCTGATGGCTCGGTGCGCATCGAGGTGACGATCTATGTCACGCGCGCCTCGCACAAGGCGATCCTGATTGGCGACAAGGGCAGCCGGATTCGCGCCATTGGCGAGAAAGCGCGGCGCGAGCTTGGCCGCCTGCTCGGGCGCACGTGCCACCTTTTCCTCAACGTGAAGGAACGCGCGGGATGGGATGAGGAGCGCGCCCGCCTGCGGGCCATCGGCCTCGATGACATTTCCTGAATCCTTAAAAGAGCGGCATCATCGGCTTGTGGGGGGGGGCATCCGTCTATATGACAGGGCATGGCCGGGCGGCCTGCCCGTCCCTAGCCCTGTTTGCCTGACCTGTTCCGAGGCCCAATGACCCAGCCCGTCAAAACCCCCGCTCCGTCATACAAGCGTGTTCTGCTCAAGGTGTCAGGCGAGGCCCTGATGGGGAGCGGGTCTTATGGCGTTGATCCGGCAACGGTTGACGCCATTGCGGTTGACGTGGCGGCCGTGGCGCGGAGCGGGGTCGAGGTGTGCCTTGTCATTGGCGGCGGCAACATCTTCCGCGGTGTGGCGGCAGCGGCCCGCGGCATGGACCGCGCGCAGGGCGATTATGCCGGCATGCTGGCCACCGTCATCAACGCGCTGCTCATGCAGAACTCGCTCGAGCGGCATGGCGTGCCCACGCGGGTCATGACGGCCATCCACATGTCCTCCATCGCCGAGCCCTATATCCGCCGCCGCGCCGTGCGGCACATGGAAAAGGGGCGGGTGGTGATCTTTGCCGCAGGCACCGGCAACCCGTTCTTCACCACCGATACGGGGGCTGCGCTGCGTGCGGCCGAGATGGAATGCGATGCGCTGTTCAAGGGCACGCAGGTCGATGGCGTGTATTCCGCCGATCCGCGCAAGCACCCCGATGCCACGCGCTACGATACGCTGACCTACCGCGATGTGCTGGCCAATGACCTCAATGTCATGGATGCCGCCGCCATCAGCCTGGCGCGCGAGAACCGCCTGCCCATCGTGGTCTTCAACATTCACGGGCAGGAGCCCTTCTCGCGCGTGATGCGGGGCGAGGGGCGTTTTACCACCATCGTGGCGGCGGACTGACGCACGCCTGAGCACCCGTGGCGCAACCGCGCCGGGCGATGGATTGATCATTAGAAGGAGGGCCACAGTGTCTGTCGATCAGAAAAGTTTGCTGGCGGATCTGACCCGCCGCATGGACGGTGCCATCGAAAGCCTGCGCCGTGATTTTGCCGGCCTGCGTTCGGGCCGCGCCAGCCCGGCCCTGCTCGAGCCGGTACGGGTTGAAGCCTATGGCGGCGAAGTGCCGCTGACCCAGGTCGGCTCCATTGCCGTGCCCGAGGCGCGCATGCTGACGGTACAGGTCTGGGATCGCACGCTGGTGGGCGCTGTCGAGCGCGCGATCCGCGATGCGGGGCTGGGCCTGAACCCGGCGGCCGATGGCCAGACCGTGCGCGTGCCCATTCCGCAGCTGACCGAGGAGCGCCGCAACGAACTGGCCCGCGCTGCTGGCAAATATGCCGAGAACGGCAAGATCGCCGTGCGTGGCGTGCGCCGCGATGGCATGGACCAGACCAAGAAGCTGGAGAAGGCGGGCGATATCAGCGAGGACGACGTGAAGACATGGTCCGACGCGATCCAGAAGCTGACGGACCAGTACGTCAAGCGCGTGGACGACCTGTTGGTCGAGAAAGAACGTGAGATCAAGCAGGTCTGATCCGTTCGTGCATCCTGTCCCGCTTTCCTCACCCCCTATCGCGCATGACTAAGGAGGACGATCAGGTCTTGTCCGGGTCAGATCATCCGGTCGCAGGCGCTGCGTGCCTGCCCGAGCATGTTGCCATCATCATGGATGGCAACGGGCGCTGGGCTAATACGCGGGGGCTGCCGCTGCTTGCGGGGCATCGCGCCGGGGCCGAGGCGGTGCAGCGCACCGTTACGGTCGCCATCAAGCGTGGCGTGAAGTGGCTCACGCTTTATGCCTTTTCATCTGAAAACTGGCGGCGGACGCCCGGCGAGGTCGCTGACCTGACCGGGCTGCTGCGCTTTTACCTGCGCCACAAGGTGGCCGAACTCTCGCGTGAAGGGGTGCGGCTGCGCATCATCGGCGACCTGACGCGCTTCCCCCCCGACATCCAGGAAGAAGCCCGGCGCGCCGAGCAGGTGACCATGGGCAATGACCGGCTGGTTCTGGTGCTTGCGCTTTCCTATGGCGGGCGAGCGGATATCGTGCAGGCGGCGGCCCGGATGGCGCAGGCCGTGGCGCGGGGCGATATCGCGGCGGACGAGATCGACGAATCCCTCTTTGCCAGCGCCCTGCTGACCGCAGGCATGCCGGACCCCGACCTTGTGGTGCGTACCAGCGGCGAGAGCAGGCTGTCGAATTTCCTGCTATGGCAGTCGGCTTATGCCGAACTGGTTTTCCTCGATACGCCCTGGCCGGATTTTGACGAAGCGCATTTCGATACCGTGCTCGAGATCTATTCGCGGCGTGAAAGGCGATTCGGTGCAAGACCGGCGTGAAGCGGCGGCGGCTTCTGGCGCGCCTGTAAAATCCGGCAACTGGAAGGACCTGCGTGCGCGCCTTGTGTCGGCTGCGGTGCTGATACCGTGCGCCGGGCTGTGCGTGTGGTATGGCGGCCTGCTTTATGGCGCGATGATCGTGCTGGCCATGGCGGGCATGGCGGCCGAGTGGGCGCGGATGTTCGGCTTCGGGCTTGAGACGCGGCGCGGGCAGTTATGCATGGCGTGGGCTGCGTGCACCGGCATTGCCGCCGTGGCCGGCCACTGGAGCGGCGCGCTGCTGGTCATGGCGGCGGGGCTCGTGCTTGGCCCGGCACTCGGGGCGGGGCAGGTGGCCATTGGCTGTGCCGGGCTGTCGCTGCTGTGGCTGCGCGCCATGAGCGATCCGGGAGCGGGCGTGGTGCTGTTTGTCGTGTCCTGCGTGGCGCTGAGCGATACCGGGGCGTACATGACGGGCCGCCTGTTTGGCGGGCCCAAGCTGGCGCCGCGCATTTCACCGGCCAAGACGTGGTCCGGCTCCATCGGCGGGCTTGCGTGCGCGGTGCTGGGCGGCATGCTGATTGCAAGCCTCATGCCTGCGGCCCAGCCGGGCGTGCTGTGGCGTGGGGCGGTGTTTGGCGGTGTGATCGCCCTTGCGGCCCAGGTGGGTGACCTGGCGGAAAGCGCGCTCAAGCGCGCGCGCGGCGTAAAGGATTCGGGCACCATCCTGCCCGGCCACGGTGGCCTGCTCGACCGTTTTGACGGGCTGCTGGTCGCGGCCCCCATGGCGGCCCTGCTGTCTTTGGGGGCGGCGGGGCGGGCGGCTTTCTGGTATGTGGGCCAGCACTGAAGCCATGATCCCGGCCATGGGACGTTTTGGGGAATAAGGTTGCAATGAAGACAGTTTCCGTTCTGGGCAGTACGGGCAGCATCGGCTGCTCCACGGTGGACCTGCTGCTGCAGGCACCCGGGCAGTTCAGCACCGGCGCGCTGGTGGGCGGGCGCAACGTGGCCAGGCTGGCCGAGCAGGCCCGCGCGCTGCGTGCCCGCCGCGCGGTCATTGCTGATGAAAGCCTGCTGCCGGAACTCGAAACCCTGCTGGCTGGCACCGGAATCGAAACCGGCGGTGGCCGCAGGGCCGTGATCGAGGCGGCCAGCCTGCCGGTTGACTGGACCATGGCGGCCATTACGGGGGCGACGGGCCTCGAGCCCACGCTGGCGGCGGTGAAGAACGGCAATGCCGTGGCCCTTGCCAACAAGGAGGCGCTGGTCTGCGCGGGCGATGTCATGCTCAAGGCGGTGGCGGATGCGGGGGCTGTGCTGCTGCCGGTCGATTCCGAGCATAACGCCGTGTTCCAGTCCATGGCCGACAAGCAGGCCGATGAGGTCGAGCAGATCATTCTCACCGCATCGGGCGGCCCGTTTCGCCGCGCAACGCTTGAGGAGATGGAAAAGGCCCCGCTCGAGGCGGCGCTGAAGCACCCGACCTGGAGCATGGGGGCCAAGATTACCATCGATTCCGCCACCATGTTCAACAAGGGGCTGGAACTGATCGAGGCCGCCCGCCTGTTCAACGTGACCGAGGACAAGCTCGGCGTGGTCGTGCATCCGCAGTCGGTCGTCCATGGCATGGTGCAGTACACCGATGGCTCCATCGTGGCCCAGCTCGGCTCGGCCGACATGCGCATTCCCATCGCTCACACGCTGGCCTGGCCCAGGCGCATGCCCACCAACTCGCCCCGGCTCGACCTTGCGGCGCTGGCGCGGCTTGATTTTGAAGCACCTGATGAAGTCCGCTTCCCCGCGCTGCGCCTTGCGCGCGAATCCCTGCGCGTGGGCGGGGCCATGCCTGCCCTCCTGTCCGGGGCGAATGAAATTGCGGTCGAGGCCTTCCTCAAGCGCGAAATCGGCTTTCTCGATATTGCCCGCATCGTCGAGGACGTGATGCAGTCCATCGGCCCGCAGCGCGCGGATACGCTGGAGGAAGTCCTGCACTGGGATGGCGAGGCCCGTCGCGTCGCCCGCCTGCGCACCGCTGCCCGCGCGGCCTGATGTGATTGTGGATGGTCACGGCGGCCATCGGGGGATAGCTTAGCATTCATGCATGATCTGATCCGGACCCTTCTGGCGTTCTCCTTTGTGTTGGGAGTGCTGGTCTTCATCCACGAACTTGGTCACTATCTGGCCGCCCGCTGGCGTGGCGTGCATGTCGAGGTGTTTTCGATCGGATTCGGCCGCCCGCTGCTGCGCTGGCATGACAGCGTGGGCACGGAATGGCGGCTGTGCCCTGTGCCGCTTGGTGGCTATGTGCGCCCGCACGGATTCGAAGGGCCGGAAGACGCGACCGAGGAACAGAAAGCCGCCTGGCAGCCCGGCCGCACCTTCCATGACAAGCCGGTGGGCTCGCGGGCCATCGTGATCCTGGCGGGGCCGGTCTTCAATTTCCTGCTCGCCATCGTGCTCTTTACCGGCCTCTATGCCACGACGGGCCAGCCCCACCTGCTCACGCAGGTTGATACGGTGGCGCCGGGCAGCGCCGCCGCTGTGGCCGGGGTGCAGAAGGGCGATGTGATCATGAGCGTGGGCGACCATGTGGTCCATGACGTGACCGACCTGCACGACTTCGTGGCCGCCCGGCCGGGCCTGGATACCACGCTGGGTATTCACCGCACGGGGGGCGACAGCACGCTGCCCGTCCATATCGGCAGCGTTACGGAAAAGGGCGGCAAGTCCTACGGCCAGCTTGGCGTGGTCTTCGCGGTTACGATCGACAAGCCGCAATCCGTGCCGCATGCCTTTGTCTCGGCCGTGAAGGAAACGTGGAACGTCTCGGTCCAGACGCTTTACGGGCTGTGGCAGATGGTCACCGGCAAGCACACCGCCTCGGATATCGGCGGTCCCCTGCGCATTGCCCAGATGTCGGGGCAGGTGGCGCAGTACGGGGTTGCGAGCCTCGTTTCCTTCATGGCGCTGCTGTCGATCAACCTCGGGCTGATCAACCTGTTCCCGGTGCCGATTCTTGATGGCGGGCGACTGGTATTTTATATTTTTGAGGCTATTCTGGGGCGACCGGTCTCGCGCCGGGTGCAGGAGGTCAGCTTCCAGGTTGGCTTCGCCCTTATTGCCGGGCTGTTCCTGTTTTCGACATTTAACGATCTGTCACATTTTGGGCTGTTTCAGTGGCTCGCCTCGCGCGCTGGACACGGGTAAGGTGCACTGAGTGATACAAGTGCTTGCACAGTGTGGTGTATATCGGATAGGTGCGCCACCAAGGCTGATACATGACAGGAAGGGAGCCGGCCCTCCATCCGGTCTTAATGCATGGCTGATCCGCATGCCGAGTGGTGAGGAATAGCGATATTGTCGAGTAAACGTTCAGCGCTGCTTGCGTCTGTCTGCGTTGTGCCGCTGTTCTGGACCGCTGGCGCCTACGCACAGGATGAAGCGGCACAGAACACGCCATTCGGCGGAGAGATGGCCCCCGGCGGCGCGCAGGAAGCGCAGGCGCCGCAGGTCGAGGCGATCAAGCCCCCCCCGCTGGAGGACCCGATCGAGGCAGTCGACATCAAGGGCAACAGCCGGATCGAGACCAGCACCATCCTGTCCTACATGGTCGTGCAGCCCGGTGACCGGTTCAATCAGGATCTGCTCGACCGTTCGCTCAAGACTCTCTATGCCACCGGCCTGTTCCATGATGTCACGCTCAAGCGCGTGGGCAACGTGCTTGAAGTGCATGTGGTCGAGAACCCGATCGTCAACCGCATCGTGTTCGAGGGCAATCACGCCGCCAAGGACGAGGACCTCACCAAGGTCATATCGCTGCGTCCGCGCGCGGTCTATTCGCCACAGGGCATCTCGACCGACCGGCAGAAGATTCTGGGCGTCTATGCCGAAAAGGCGCGCTATGCCGCGACCGTCACGCCCCAGATCATCCGCCTCGCGCATAACCGGGTGGATGTGATCTTCCATATCAACGAAGCGCAGAAGACCCTGATCAAGAAGGTCACGTTCGTTGGTAACAAGTCGTTCAGCAGCGCGCAGCTTGCGGGCATCGTCTCGTCGAAGGAGACGGCGTGGTATCGATTCTTCGCCTCGAGCGACCAGTACAATCCCGAGCGCATCAAATATGACGCCGAACTGCTGCATCGCTTCTACCTGAAGAACGGCTTTGTCGATTTCCAGGTCAAGAACGCCACGGGCGAACTCTCGCCCGACCGCAAGAGCTTCTACATCACCTATACGATGGAAGAAGGCCCGCGCTACCGCCTGAACAAGATGAGCGTGCAGTCCTCGCTGCGGCATGTCTCGGCGGATTCGATGAAGAAGTACATCTCGCTCTTCCATGGGCAGTGGTACGATGGCAGCGCGATCCAGCATAACGCGACCAACATGCAGGAACTGCTGCAGGGCAAGGGCTATCCCTTCGCCATGGTGCACCCCGAGATTGCCCGCAACCCCGAAAAGCGCACCGTCAACCTGCTGTTCGACATTACCGAAGGGCCGCGGATGTATGTCGAGCGCATCGACATCAACGGCAACACCATTACCGAGGACAAGGTGATCCGCCGCCAGTTGCCCATGGCCGAAGGCGACCCGTACACCCCGCTCGACCGCAAATATTCCAAGATGATCCTGGAAGACCTCGGCTTCTTCAAGACCGTGTCGATCGACCAGACCCCCGGTTCCGCGCCGGACAAGGTCAACATCTCGGCCGACGTGGTGGAAAAGCCCACCGGCGAGTTCTCGCTCGGCGGTGGTTATTCGACCGATGCCGGCGTGCTCGGCAACCTTGGCCTCAAGCAGCATAACCTGCTCGGCACCGGCATCGATGCCGGCTTTACCGGCACGGCCGCGTATTATGAAGACCAGGCCGACATCTCGCTGACCGACCCGTATTTCCTCAACCGCAACCTTGTGGCCGGTATCGATATCTTCGGCATGCAGAACCATTACATGACCTATCAGAGCTACTCTGAAGGCCGGTATGGCATCACGCTGCGCATGGGCTATTCGTACAACAACCACCTGTCGCAGTCGTGGAACTATACGCTGACCGACCGGCAGGTGGACGATACATGGTCGGATTCGTCGTATTACGTGCAGGATCAGTCCGGCTGGTCGCTGCTGTCGCAGCTGAGCACCACACTGACATACGATACACGCGACCGGCGACAGCAGCCGCATAAAGGTTTCGTGGTACGCGTGGGTGGCGATTTTGCGGGTATCGGCGGCAACGAGCGTTACCTGCGTGGCAAGGTTGACGCCGCCTACTATATTCCGCTCGACAGCCTCATGGGCAACCATGACTGGACCGTCAGCTTCCGGGGCGGCGCGGGTGACATCATGAACTGGGGCGGCGGCCGCAGCGACATCATCGACAACTTCTATCTGGGTGGTAACTCGCTGCGCGGGTTCATGGATGGTGGCGTCGGGCCGCGAAGCTACGCCATTCCCGCGCGTGATGGATATCCCATGCATTCGCAGCAGGACTTCCTGGGCGGGCGGTTCATGTACACGGCCTCGGCGCAGGTGGACTTCCCCATTCCGTTTGCTTCGGCCATGGGCATCAAGGGGCGTTACTTCGTGGATATGGGTGGCCTGGATGGCCTGCGCGTGCGCCGCCGCTACACGTCGATGAAGGACTGGCCGAAATATACCCCGGTCTATGACGATACGCTGACACCTGTTGTCTCGACAGGCGTGGGCATTGCGTGGAAGAGTCCGTTCGGTCTCGTGAATATCGATCTGGGTGTTCCCCTGCACAAGGGAACCAATGACAGGACCCAGCTGCTCCGCTTCGGCTTCGGCCAACAATTCTGAGGTGATAATGTTGCGTAAATCCGGCATCCGTCTGCTTGCCGCAACCGCTCTGCTCGGGTGGGGATATCAGGCCGTATCAAGTGCGCATGCGCAGGGAACCGGCGGCAATGCCGGGTGGTTCGTGCCCAAGGCCGCGCAGCCCGCAGCCCATGCCCCCCAGCATGAGGCAGCACCCCCCATGCCGCTCGCCGCCGCCCCGGCCGATACCGAGGAAGCGCAGTCCCAGAACCCGCCGATCCTGCCCCTGCCGCCCGTGCCCAAGGCGCCCGACGTGCCCAAGAGCGCACCGCCGCCGGCACCCGTCATTGGCGTGATCAGCGTGCCGGAAGTGATGCGCCTGTCCAGTGCGGCCCAGCAGGCCGAGCGCGTGCTCGGCGCCCGGCGCGACGACCTTGCCCGCGAGGCACAGAAGGAGCAGGCCGGCTGGCGCGACGAGCAGCAGAAGCTGCAGGGCCAGGCCAAGACCATGTCGTCAGACCAGATCCAGGCCCAGGAGCGCAAGCTGCAGGAGCGGGTGATGGCGGCGCAGAAGGATTTCCGCAACCGCAACCGCGTGATCCAGGAAGCGGCCCAGGTGGCGCTGGGCCAGATCGAGCGTGAACTGGTCCAGATCATCCGGCAGGTGGCGGCCAGCCGCAGCATGAACCTCGTGCTGCACCGTGAGCAGGTGGCCCTGAGCCAGGAACCGCTTGATGTCACGCAGCAGGTAGCGACCCAGCTCAACGCGGTGTTGCCCACCGTCTTCATCCCCGCGGCGGATGCCGACCCCGAAGTACTGGCCAAGTCGGGCACCATGCCCACCACGGCCGATGCCGACAAGCCCGCTCCCGCCCCGGCGGCGGCACCCGCCAAGCATTAAGGTCCGTTTCATGACAGTGACGCCGGATAACATCCCGGGCGATCCACGCTTCTTTGTCACGCAGGGGCCATTTGCGCTGGCTGAGCTGGCCCGGTGCAGCGGGGCCGAACTGCGCGCGGCCAGCGATGGCGGCGAGGCGCGCCGGTTTACCGGTATCGCCCCCCTGCAATCCGCCACGCGCGATCAGGTCAGCTTTCTTGATAACCGCCGTTACCTGCCCCTGCTTGAAGGCACGGGCGCAGGGGCCGTGATCGTCGCCCCCGCCTTTGCGGACAAGGTGCCCGCGCATGCGGCGGTTCTGGTGTCACGCGCGCCCTACCAGGCCTGGGCGCGCATCGCCACGCTGTTCTATCCCGCGCCGCCGGTCACCCCCGGCATCCACCCCACCGCCGTGATCGGTGCGGGCTGCGAGATCGATCCCACCGCCGCCATTGGCGCGTTTGCCGTGCTTGGCGCGCGGGTGCGTGTGGGGGCGGGGGCGGATATCGGCACCCATGCCAGCATTGGCGCGGGGGTCGAGATCGGGGCGCGCTGCCGCATCGGCGCGCATGTCGCCATCTCGCACGCGCTGCTGGGCGAGCGGGTGACCCTGCTGCCCGGCGCGCGGATCGGGCAGGACGGGTTCGGATTTGCCGTCACGCCCGAAGGTTTCGAGAACGTGCCGCAGCTTGGCCGTGTCATCCTGGAGGACGGGGTGGAGATCGGCGCCAATTCCACGGTGGATCGCGGGTCGATCCGTGATACCGTGATCGGCGCGGGCTCGCGCCTCGACAACCTGGTGCAGATTGGCCATAATGCACGGCTGGGGCGCTGCTGTATCGTGGTGTCCCAGGCGGGAATCTCCGGTTCCACCGAACTGGGTGATTTCGTGACCGTCGCGGCGCAGGCCGGGCTGATCGGACACATCAAGATCGGTACCAAGGCCCGGATCGGGGCGCAGTGTGGTGTCATGTCCGACGTAGAGGCCGGTGCCGACGTGATCGGCAGTCCGGCGATGCCTTTCCGGGAGTTCTTCCGGAACGTGGCTTTCCTGCGTCGAATGGCCAAGAAAACGACGCAGGATGGCGGGGGCGAAAAGGCCGGCAAGGCCTGATCGCCAGACGTCATCAGATATTCAACCGGTAGGAGGCGCCTGGCCCGCCTGGTGGCAGGTTCCCCTCCTTACCGAACAAGTGGTTGGACGACGTGGATAAAGAAGTAGAGGCACTGCCGGCGGACGCAAAGCCCGCGACCCTGGAATCGATTGACATCATGCGGATCATGGAAGCGATTCCCCATCGCTATCCGTTCCTGCTGATTGATCGCATGGTCGATATCGTGCTGGGGCAGTCGGCGGTTGGCATCAAGAATGTCACGGTCAACGAGCCGCATTTCCAGGGGCATTTTCCTGCCCGCCCCGTCATGCCGGGCGTGCTCATCATCGAGGCGATGGCCCAGACGGCGGCAACCCTTGTGGTGCTGACGCTCGGGCAGGCCTTCGAGGGCAAGCTGGTCTATTTCATGACCATCGATGGCGCGAAGTTCCGCCGCCCCGTGGGGCCGGGCGACCAGCTGCACATTCATGTGGAGAAGGAACGCAGCCGCGCCAATGTCTGGAAGTTCAAGGGTATTGCGCGCGTTGATGGCGTGTCCGTTGCCGAGGCAACGTTCAGCGCCATGATTATGGGGTAATCCCGCAGGAAACGGACCGCTTGCGCGGCATCGGTGTCTGAAGTCATAGTTACTTGCGGGGATGGAGGCTATTCTGGCAGGAAGTTCATCTAACGGTACCCAACTGGATGAACGGCGTGACAAAACGCCTGAAATCCATCCGTCATCCATTGTTTCCAGCCGGGCGCGCATTGGCAGCGGGGTCCGGATCGGGCCTTGGTGCACGGTCGGGCCTGATGTCGAGATCGGCGATAATGTCGAACTGATCTCGCATGTGGTGGTTGATGGCCACACCACGCTGGGCGAGGGGGTCGTGTGCTACCCGTTCACCACCGTGGGCATGGCGCCGCAGGACCTGAAATACAGGGGCGAGCCGACCGCGTGCGTGGTGGGGCCCCGCACCATCATCCGTGAAAACGTGACCATCCACCGTGGCACGGCTACCGGCACGGGCGTCACCCGCATCGGACCGGACTGCCTGATCATGGCCAATTCCCATGTGGCGCATGACTGTACGCTCGGGCGGGGTGTGATCATTGTCAACAACGTGGTCATGGGTGGCCATGTCACGATTGGCGATGATGCCCGCATCATGGGGGCGGCAGCGCTGCACCAGTTCGTGCGCATTGGCCATGCGGCCCTTGTGGGCGGCGTATGTGGCGTGGAGGCCGACGTGATCCCGTATGGCAGCGTCCTGGGCAACCGGGCGCGGCTGGTGGGGCTGCACTGGATCTGGCTGCGGCGCAACGGCGTGCAGCCCGATGAGATCCGGCGCATGCGCCAGGCCTTCCGCGCGCTGTACCCCAAGGCGGCGCATGCGACCGGCACCGTGTTCCAGACCCGGCTCGAGCATGTGCGCAAGACCTATGGCGATGATGCGCGCGTGGTTGAAATTCTCGATTTTATCGCAGCTCCCAGCCATCGCGGCCTAGTGCGCGTGCAGAGCGGCGACATG
The DNA here is from genome assembly GCF_013155395.1 of Komagataeibacter melomenusus. GTDB lineage: Bacteria > Pseudomonadota > Alphaproteobacteria > Acetobacterales > Acetobacteraceae > Komagataeibacter > Komagataeibacter melomenusus. The sequence goes on from NZ_JABJWC010000041.1 coordinate 18,734, forward strand.
ATCGAGAGCGATGGCGCCTGAGCCTGAAACTGGTCGGCTTGCGGGGCAGTGTGTCGGCATCCTTGCCGGTGGCGGCCCGTTGCCCGGCCAGGTGGCCCGTGCGGTCACGCAGGCCGGGGGGCAGGTCTTTATCGTGGGCTTTCAGGGGTTTGCCGAGCCGGATGTGATCGGCCCCTGGCCCCACCGCATGATCCGCCTGGCCGCAGCGGGTGAAATCCTGTCTGCCCTGCATGATCACGGCTGCCGCGACCTGGTGCTGATCGGCCCGGTGCGGCGGCCCTCCCTTGTCAATCTGCGGCCTGACGCCACGGGGGCGCGTATTCTCGCGCGCATCGGCAAGGCCCTGTTCGCGGGCGATGACGGCCTGCTGGGCGCGATCGTGCGCGTGCTGGGCGAGGAAGGCTTCACCATTCGCGGCGCCCACGAATATCTTGCCGGTTCCGTGGCCCGTCAGGGCGCGATGGGACGGCACGCGCCCGATGACGCGGCCCTGGCTGACATGGAACTTGGCCGCCGGGTGGTGCGCACGCTTGGTGCGCTTGATATCGGCCAGGGCTGCGTGGTGCAGGGCGGGCTTGTGCTGGCGGTCGAGGCGCTGGAAGGCACCGACCGCATGCTCGAACGCGTGGGCGCGCTGCGGCAACCCGACCGCCCCGGCGGCGTTCTGGTGAAAATGGCCAAGCCCGGCCAGGAGCGCCGCGCCGACCTGCCAACCATCGGGCCGCGCACGGTCGCAGGGGCGGCGGCGGCAGGGTTGCGCGGCATTGCCATCGAGGCCGGAGCCACGCTCATGACCGATCCCGCCGCCTGTATTGCCATGGCGGATGAGGCCGGGCTGTTCCTGACCGGATTTGCGGGCGGGGACGCAAAAACAACCTGAAGGGACAAACGCCAGTGGGAACCTATCTCCATACCATGGTGCGCGTGCGCAACATCGAGGCAAGCCTTGCCTTCTACCAGTTGCTGGGCATGCAGGAACTGCGCCGCAGGGTGGTGCCGGAAGGCAAATATACCCTTGTATTCATCGGCTATGGCGACAATGCCGCAGGCCAGGCTGAAATCGAGCTGACCTATAACTGGGGCGTCGATGATGGCTATGACGTGGGCACCGGTTTCGGCCATTTCGCGCTGGGCGTGCCGGATGTGAAGGCGCTGGTGGAAAAGGTGCGCGCCGGTGGCGGCAAGGTCACGCGCGAGCCGGGGCCGGTCAAATTCGGCACGACCTTCATCGCCTTTGTGGAAGACCCGGATGGCTACAAGATCGAACTGATCGAAAAGCCCCACGCCTGATCTGTCCTCAGGGCTGGCGCGCGGGCAGCAGGCGGCGCATGGCGCTGAGTTCCTTCGTGGCGGCCTCGAGCGCTGCGATGATGTCGCGTGCGGCGGCCTGCGTGCGCGCATCCTTGCTCAGGGCCAGCGAATCCGCGCGCAGCATGGCGGGGGCGAGGTGGCCACGAATGTCGTGGATGTGCCGCCTGAGCGCTTCGGTCTGGGCAGCAGTGGAGTCGGGGGCAGGACTGGGCATGGAAATCATCCGGTTCGGGCTCACGGGGTCGCCAGCATTGACGTTGCCTGAAAGCGGCAGTATAAGGCGCCGCTCGGGTCGTGCGCATGGTGCGGGGCCTGATGGAATTTATTCCGTAACCTGTCTGTCATTGTCAATCTGGGAGTGCCGTTGTGAAGCGCACGTATCAACCCTCGAAGCTGGTCCGCAAGCGTCGCCACGGCTTCCGTTCGCGTATGGAAACCGTTGGTGGCCGCAAGATTGTTGCAAACCGTCGCAGCAAGGGCCGCAAGCGTCTTTCTGCCTGAGGCAGGTGACGTCTTTACGTTACGGGCCTTCAGGGGTCCGCAGCGATGAATGTCTCTACAAAGGGGCGGCTTGAAGTGGCCGATCAGTCCACGCGTCTTAAAAAACGCGCCGAGTTCCTGCGGGTCGCGGCCAAAGGTCGCAAGGCCCCCATGCCGGGGCTGGTGCTGCAGGCGCTTGAACGCGATGATGCGGATGCCGCCCGCTTTGGTTTTACCGTTACCAAAAAAGTAGGTAATTCCGTCGTGCGGAACCGCGTGCGGCGGCGCCTGCGCGAGGTGGTGCGGATTCTGGGCCGCGAGAGGGCGCTGGAAGGCGTCGATATCGTGGTCATAGGCCGTTCTGGCACGCGGGGGCGGCGCTTCGAGTCGCTTCTGGCCGATTACCGCAAGGCCCTGAGCAAGGCCGGGGTGAAGGAAGGGTCGTGAGTACGTCTTCCATCAGCCTGCCTGCCCATGTGCTGCGCGCGATGATTCGCGCCTATCAACTGGTGATCCGCCCCATCTGGGGCGCGCATTGCCGTTTCTCTCCTTCATGCAGTCATTATGCGCGTGACGCGATTGCCCTTCATGGGGCAGGGCGCGGCAGCGTGCTGGCCGGGTGGCGCATCCTGCGCTGCAACCCGTGGAATGCGGGCGGTCACGACCCTGTTCCCGGCACGGCCTGCGGCTGTGGCATGCAAAACAGTAAAAGTCTGGCGGGTCGCTGATGGATATCAAGCGTTTTATGGTGGCAACGGCACTGTCTGCCGTGGTGCTGGTCGGTTTCGAATATTTCCTGCCACAGCAGAACCATAAGACGGTCGAGCAGCAGGCCCCTGCGTCCGCGCCGGCGCCCGCACCTGCCGCAGCCGATGCGGCCGCCACCCCGGTGGCCGACCAGGCGGCAAAGCCCGATGCACCCGACCCGCGGGTGACGATCGATGCCGGGCGCGTGGCGGGCTCGCTTGACCTGCGTGGCGCGCGGCTCGATGACCTCGTGCTCAAGAATTACCATGAGACCGTCAAGGACGGCAGCCCGCTCGTGCGCGTGCTCGAACCGCGTGGCGAAGAGCAGCCCAACCTTGTCGAGGTGGGCTGGACCAATGTCAGCGGCGGCCAGGTGCGCGTGCCCGACGCCAATACGGTCTGGACCGCCGACCACGACAGGCTGACCGAGGCGCAGCCCGTGACCCTGAGCTGGGATAACGGCCAGGGCCAGGTCTTCCAGATCACCATCGGCATTGACCCCAACTACATGTTCACGGTCACGCAGAAGGTGGTCAACCACGGTAGCGATGGGGTGTCCCTCTATCCGTTCTCACGCGTGGAGCGTGGCTACACGCCGGTCGAGACGGGTGGCTACCTGGTGCATGAGGGGCCGATCTCGGTCATTGACCACCGGCTGGATGAAAGCTCCTACAAGTCGCTGCGCAAGGCCGCCGTGCCGCCGGGCAATATTGCATGGTCCAAGTCCGGCCAGGGCGGCTGGGCGGGCATTACCGACAAATACTGGCTGGCAGCCGTCATTCCGCAGCAGGATAGCGATGTGGCGGCCAATTACGCCTTTGCATCGCAGGGCGGCGACAAGGGCATCTATGATGTCGGCTTTACCGCGCGCGCGCCGCTGGTTGTGGCGGCAGGCGGCGAGGCCAGCACCGAAAGTCATGTCTTTGCCGGTGCCAAGGAAGTGCCGCTGCTCGAGAAATACGAGTCCAGCCTGCATATCCCCGATTTCTGGAAAGCGGTTGATTTTGGCTGGTTTGCCTTCCTCACGCGCCCCATCTTCACGGTGCTGGACTGGCTGAACACCATGCTGGGCAATTTTGGCCTGGCCCTGATGGCGTTCACCCTGCTGGTCAAGGCGCTGTTCTTCCCGCTGGCCACCAAGCAGTTCCACTCCATGGGCAAGATGCGCCAGCTCCAGCCCAAGATCAAAGCCCTGCGCGAGCGCTATAAAGACGACCAGATGGCGCTCAACCAGCAGATGATCGCACTGTACAAGCAGGAAGGCGTGAACCCCGCCAGCGGCTGCCTGCCCATGCTGTTGCAGATTCCGGTGTTCTGGTGCCTGTACAAGGATCTGTACGTGACCATCGAGATGCGTCATGCGCCGTTCTTTGGCTGGATCCATGACCTCTCGGCCTTTGACCCGACAAACCTGTTTACCCTGTTCGGGCTGATCCCGTGGGACCCTTCGGTCATCTCGCCCATGCTCCAGCTTGGCCTGTGGCCGATGGCGTTCGGGCTGACCATGTTCATCCAGCAGAAGCTGAACCCCGCGCCTTCCATTGATCCGGCGCAGCAGAAGATGTTCCAGTTCATGCCGATCATCTTCACCTTCTTCATGGCGCGCCAGCCCGCGGGCCTCGTGATCTACTATTGCTGGAACAACCTGCTGACCATGTTGCAGCAGACCGTGATCCAGCGCCGCATGAACACGAAGGCCGCCGCGACCGGGCAGGCCAAGCTGCCGGCCGGGAAGAAATGACCGCAGGGACCAACATGGTGGATTTTTCGACCCCAGCTCCCACGCCAGAGGAAATGGAACGCGACCGTGAGATCGGTCGCGTGCTGTTTGCCGGTGAGTTCAACTTCGTGTTCGGCGCGCAGAAGCTCGGGCAACTGCCCGACCCGATCCTGCCCGAGATCGCGTTTGCCGGTCGCTCCAACGTGGGCAAGTCGAGCCTGATCAACGCGCTGACCGGGCGCAGGGCGCTGGCGCGGGCCTCGTCCGAGCCGGGGCGGACCAAGCAGCTCAACTTCTTTGAACTTGCCGATCGCCTCACGCTCGTTGACATGCCGGGCTACGGCTTTGCCAAGGCGGCCAAGGCGGTGAAGGAAGACTGGCAGGGCATGATGTTCTCCTACCTGCGCGGCAGGCCCACGCTGCGCCGCGTGGTGCTGCTGCTTGACAGCCGGGTGGAACTCAAGGCCAGCGATGAAGAGATCATGAAGATGCTCGACCGCGCGGCCGTGACCTTTCAGGTCGTGCTGACCAAGTGCGATGTGCCAAAGCCGCCCGCGCTGGCCGCCAAGCTGCGCGAAGTGGGCGAGATCGTGCGCGCGCATGCAGCCGCCTTCCCCGATGTGCTGGCCACGAGCAGCACGACCGGAACCGGGATCGAGGAACTGCGGGCCGAACTGGCCCGCCTGGCCAACCCGGTCTAGACCCCGCATACGGACCGGCGCCCGCGCTGGTGCGGCGGGGGTGATGGATATGAAGCAGTCAGGAGCGAAGGAACCGTTCGGATGACAGGAACAGGATCGGCTGATCAGGACCCACAGGCACGCGCCGAGGTTCTGGCCAGGGCGCTGCCTTATCTGCGGCGCTATGCGGGTGATACGGTCGTGGTGAAATATGGCGGCAGTGCGATGGTCGACACCACGCTCTCCACCGCGTTCGGCCATGATATCGCCTTGCTCAAGCAGGTTGGCGTCAACCCTGTGGTGGTGCATGGCGGTGGCCCGCAGATCAGCGCCATGCTCAGGCGCCTGCAGATCGAATCCACCTTCATCGACGGCCTGCGCGTGACCGATGCCGCCATGATCGATGTGATCGAGATGGTGCTCGGCGGCAAGGTGAACAAGCAGGTGGCGGGCCTGATCAACCGCGCCGGTGCCCTGGCCGTGGGCATTTCGGGGCTGGATGGCGGGCTGATCACCGCGCGCAGGCTGCATCGCCGCGCGCGTGAAAATGGCGTTGAAACCGATCGCCTGCTCGACCTTGGCTTCGTGGGCGAGCCCGAGCGCATCGACCCGCGCGTGATCTATGCGCTGTCCGGCTCGGGGCTCATTCCGGTCATTGCGCCAATTGGCAGCAGTGCCAGTGGCGAGACCTACAATATCAATGCCGATACGGCCGCGGGCGCCATTGCAGGCGCGGTCAATGCCAGCCGCCTGCTGATGCTGACCGACGTGCCCGGCGTGCTGGATGGTAATGGCAAGTTGATCCCCGAACTCACGGCCGAGGATGCGCGCAGGGGCATTGCCAGCGGCATGATCTCGGGCGGCATGATCCCCAAGGTGGAAACCTGCCTCGAGGCCGTGCGCGCCGGTGCCAAGGCCGCCGTGATCCTTGATGGCCGGGTGCAGCATGCCTGCCTGCTCGAGCTTTTTACCGAAGCCGGGCCCGGAACCCTCATTCGCAGCGCATGATGCGCAGCGCCATGCGGGCCTGCGGGCAGGGGGGATGCGTTGACATTCCCCCTGATCCTCCGCATGGTCCGCTGGCAAATTAATACAGGTTTGCGGCCATGACAGGCCGGTAAAACCATCCCAGACAGGATTTTGCCGATATGACCGATACATCCCTCCAGAGCCAGATCGAGGCCCTGTGGGAGCGTCGCGAGACGCTGTCCACCGCCACCACCGGTGCTGACCGTGATGCCGTTGAAGCCGCCCTTCTGGCGCTGGATTCGGGCAAGCTGCGCGTGGCCACGCCGGGCGCTGGCGGCTGGGTGGTGAATGAATGGCTCAAAAAGGCGGTGCTGCTGTCCTTCCGCCTCAATGATAACCGCCTTGTCGAAGGTGGTGGCGCGGGCGCGCCGAGCTACGACAAGGTGCCGCTGAAATTTGCTGGCTGGGACCAGGCCGCCTTTGCCGCTGCCGGTTTCCGTGCCGTGCCCGGCTCCATCGTGCGCCGTTCCGCCTTCATCGCGCCGGGCGTGGTGCTCATGCCCAGCTTCGTCAATGCCGGTGCCTATGTTGATAGCGGCACCATGGTCGATACCTGGGTTACGATCGGCAGTTGCGCGCAGATCGGCAAGAACTGCCACATCAGCGGTGGCGTGGGCATTGGTGGCGTGCTCGAGCCGCTGCAGGCCGCCCCCGTCATCATCGAGGATGGCTGCTTCATCGGCGCGCGTTCGGAAGTGGCCGAGGGCGTTGTGGTCGAGCGTGGCAGCGTGCTGTCCATGGGCGTGTTCCTTGGCGCGTCCACCAAGATCGTGGATCGCACCACGGGCGAGGTCTTCATGGGCCGCGTCCCGGCCTACTCGGTGGTGGTGCCCGGCACCCTGCCGCCGCGCCAGGCCACCTCGACCGACGGCAAGCCGCTGCCGTCGCTTGACTGTGCCGTGATCGTCAAGCGCGTGGACGAGCGCACCCGCTCCAAGACCTCGATCAACGACCTGCTGCGCGGCTGACCGGCAACGGAGACACACCCTGATGGCGCATGATGGAATGGCAGGCTTGGAACACGACCCCGGTGGCGTTGTGGCGCTGGCGCGCGATCTGATCCGCTGCCCTTCCGTCACGCCTGATGACGGGTGTGGCATCAACGCGCTGGCCGCCGTGCTCGAGGGCATCGGCTTCAGCGTGACCCTGCTGCCCTTTGGCGAGGGCGCGGCCCGCACGCCCAACCTGTATGCCCGCCTTGGCACGGGGCACCCGCATCTATGCTTTGCAGGCCATACGGATGTGGTGCCGGTGGGCGATGCGCCCTGGGCGCATGATCCCTTTGGCGGGGACATACACGACGGCATCCTGTTCGGCCGCGGCGCGTGCGACATGAAGGGCGGCATCGCCGCCTTTGTCGCCGCCGTGCGCCTGTACCTGCAAAAGACGCCTGCGCCCAGGGGGTCGATCAGCCTGCTGATTACGGGCGATGAGGAAGGGCCTGCCACCAACGGCACCGTGCGCGTGCTGGAATGGATGCAGGCCAATAAGCAGATCCCCGATTTCTGCCTGGTGGGCGAGCCGACCAATCCGGGCGAGATGGGCGAGGTCATCAAGATCGGGCGGCGCGGCAGCCTCAATGCCTGCATTACCGTGCATGGCACGCAGGGGCATGTGGCCTATCCGCACCGGGCGGATAACCCCGTCCACCGGCTGCTTGCGCTGCTGGGCGAACTGACGGCGGCCCCGCTTGATGCGGGCAGCGCGTGGTTCGAGCCCTCAAGCCTTCAGGTCACCAGCCTTGACGTGGGCAATACGGCCACCAATGTCATACCGGCACGGGCGCAGGGGCGGCTCAATATCCGTTTCAATGACCTGCATACCGGCGCTGATCTTTCTGGCTGGCTCCGCACCGTCGTGGCCCGGCATGCGCCCGGGGCGGAAGTTGCCATTGCCATCAGCGGGGAATCCTTCCTGACCCAGCCCGATGCCCCGGTCGAGGCGCTGCGGCAGGCCGTGCGGGCGGTGACGGGCCATGTGCCCAGGCTCGATACCGGGGGCGGCACGTCTGATGCCCGCTTCATCAGCCGCTACTGCCCGGTGGCCGAGTTCGGTCTTGTCGGGGCCAGCATGCACAAGGTGGACGAGCATGTGGCGCTGGCCGACCTGACGCAGTTGACGGCGATCTATTGTGGTTTTCTTGAAAAGGTAATGGGCTAATGTCCGATCGCGGCCCCTCTCCAACCCCGAACGCATCCGGGTTTGGCGGTATTCTCAAAGGCATGATGCTGCTGGGACGGGGTCGCGCGGAAGGGATCGCCTGTTTTGGCAATACGCGCGATTCCGTGCTCGCGGCCCTCGCACCCCGGCTGGCGATGTGGCTGGTGCTTGGCGGCCTGACCCTTGGGGCGGCCCCGCAGGCCATCAGCGGCGTCAAGGTGCTGTTCGCGCTGTGCCTGATCCTGCTGCCTGCGGTCGTGACCAATGCCCTGGCCCGCCACTGGAAGCGCGAAGGGCTGTGGATGCGCTATATCACCGCGACATGGTGGACAGACTGGCTCACCCTGTTTGTTGGCCTCGTGGTGGCGCTGCTCATGGCGCTGGCCTCGCCCAGACTGCTGCAATCGGCGACAGGGGCGGGCATTCTCAACGGCGTGGAGTTTGGCTACAGCCTGTGGCTGACATGGTATGTCGCCCGCGTGGGGCTGCTGCTGCGGCGCGGGCAGGCGGTCGTGCTGGTATTGGCCATTCTGGGCAGCCTCGGGCTGCTCGTGGCCGCGACGGGGCTGCTTTCTCCGCATCAGCGGGCCTGGCATGACTTCCTTTATCCGCTTATGATCCAGCAGGCCCAGCCGCATTAAGGGCCGGGCGGCTCCCTGCTGGAAATCATGAAAAAGTCTTTGGTGCAGCTTTTTTCAAAAAGCTTCAGGGGATACTGCTGTTTTGAAAAAAGACGCAGGCCGGAATTTGCAATCAGTCCGTAGCGTATCGTTACCCCCATTGCGTGCATGCGTTTTACGTCAGGTTCAGGATTGCCAAAATGGGCACGAAAAAAGCGTGTGATGGTCATGAGGCATTAAATAATGCCCTCATCATTGCTGTTTTCTGCATTCTTTGCCGGTTTTCGTCTTTCGGTAATCCGCTGATCAATGTGGATGAAGGGTTTTACCTGTTTGTCGGCGGCGACATGCTGCATGGCGCCATACCCTTTGTGGATGTATGGGACAGGAAGCCGCTGGGCCTGTTCATCCTCTACGCCTTTTTCCACCTGTTCGGCCCCTACCGGCTCTGGGCCTATCAGATCGGCGCGCTGGTCAGCGTATGCCTGACCGCCATCGTGGCCATGAAGATGGCGCGATGCGTGGCCTCGGCCACCGGCGCCCTCATGGCCGCCCTGCTTTACGTGGCCTGGCTGAACCTTGCAGGCGGTGAGGGCGGCCAGTCGCCCGTATTCTATAACCTGCTGGTGGGAGGCGCGATGCTCAACATCGTCCGGCTCATCAGCACGGAAAAGCCCATGCAGGCCGAGATCGTCAAACGGGGCAGCATGGCCATGCTGCTGTTCGGCCTGTCGCTCCAGATCAAGTACACAACGGTTTTTGAAGGCTGCTTTGCGGGCATTTTCCTGGGGCATATCCTCAGGCAGAACCGGCTTTCATGGGCGGCTACGGGCCGCTACCTCGCATTGTTCGCCGCCATTGCCCTGCTGCCTACCGTGATGGTGGGGGGCGGGTACTGGCTGTGCGGTCATGGCCGCCAATGGTGGTTTGCCAATATCCTGTCGATCTTTTATCGCACCAAGGAACCACCGGCGATCCTGGCGCATAATTTCATGAATATTATGCTGCTGACCGGTCCGCTATTGCTCAATATTGCCCTGCAGATGCTCCTGTGCCGCAACCGGACTGCCGTGCAGCGCAGATGCGCCTTCTTTTTCAATGCCTGGTCGGCCTGTGCGGTGATCGGGGTTTTCCTGATCGGGGAATGGTTCAACCATTATGCCATTCCGGCTTTTCTGCCGCTTTCCATTGCATCAGCATCCCTGTTCACCAGCCCTGTCGGCCGGGTCTGGCTCATGGCGCTGCTGGCGGCAGGCACGGTGAGCGGGCAGGCCATGGTTCTTGAAAACCAGAAGAACAATGGCAATGCCCGGACATTTCATAATGTTCTGGATGTCATTGCAAAAGAAAAAGGCTGCCTGTTCATTTATAACGGATCAGCGATTTTTTATGATTTCCTGCCACCGTGCAAGTTGACGGATCATCCCTTTCCCGGTCATTTTGATTCGATTGTTGAAAACCGGGCAACCGGCATGGACCCGGCCACCGAAATCAGGAACGTGCTGCGCCAGAACCCGACCTACATCATGGCCTACACGCCACCGCGGCCGGATGAGAATGAAGCGGTCCGGGCCATTTTATATGACAGGATCAGGCAGGCCTATACGGAAGCCTATCGCGAGCGGCAGGGCAACGGCTTCCTGGTTTTGTACAGGCTTGATGCGCGCCTCAAACCATAAGGAAGTTGCTGGTGAAGCTTCTTTCAAAAAGCTTCAGGAGCCGTCGCCTGCCTGAAAAAAGACGGCACCCGAACAACGCGGATGATCAGGCACCGGCCAGCTACCGGCTGAAGGGATTGTCCTCATAGCCCACCGCCGTCAGGCACAGCCCGTCTGGCGGGGCGGTGGGGCCGGCTGCGCGGCGGTCGCGGGCGGCAAGGGCCTCGGCCACCCGCTCGGGCTCCCAGCGGCCTTCGCCCACCATTTTCAGGGTGCCGACCATGTTGCGTACCTGATGGTGCAGGAAGGAGCGGGCCGCGGTTTCCACCACCACGTAGTCGCCCTCGCGGCGCACATCAAGTTGCTCGAGCGAGCGCACCGGGCTGCGCGCCTGGCAGGCCGAGGCGCGGAAGGACGTGAAATCATGCCGTCCGATCAGGCAGCGCCCGGCGCGCTGCATGATGTCCACATCGAGCGGGGCCTTGATGTGCCATACCCGCCCTTCATCAAGGGCCGGGCGCGCCGAACGGTTGAGAATGCGGTAGCGGTAGGCGCGCGAGCAGGCGGAAAAGCGGGCATTCCAGTGCGGCAGCACCGGGCGCGCCATGAGTACCACCACCGGGTGGGGCTTCATGTAGAAGTTAAGCCCGTCGCGCACCGTGGCACTCGACAGCGTGACATCGGCGGGAAAATCCAGATGCGCGACCTGCCCTGCCGCATGCACGCCCGCATCGGTGCGGCCTGCCGTGATGCTGCGCACCGTGCGGCCGCCGGTCAGGTTGCGCGCGGCCCCTTCGAGCAGCCCCTGCACGGATATGAGATCCGCCGCCGACTGGCGCTGCCAGCCGACAAGGCCCCGCCCGTCATATTCGAGCAGCACCGCCCAGCGGCACACGGTAGGCGGGGCGATGTCATCGGGGCGGATCGTGGGAATCGTGGGCAGCGGGGGCGTGGTCTCGGTCATCGGGGGGTTACGCCACGCCCAGGCGCGTGCCAGCGGCCACGGCCTGCCCGCGCAGGAAGTCGGCGGCCTCCATCATGCCCCGGCCGGGGCGTTGCAGGCGCATGATGCGCACGCTCGTGCCCCCGCCACAGGCCACGCGCAGCCCGTCATCCACCACCGTGCCGGGCGCGGCCTGCGCATTGCCCTGCGCCACGCTCACGGCCCCGATCTTGATCACCTGTTCGCCCAGCGTGGTGAACGTGCCGGGCCAGGGGGTCAGCGCGCGGACCTGGCGGTCGATTTCAGCGGCGGGGCGGGTCCAGTCGATGCGCCCGTCCTCGCGGCTCAGGCGCTGTACGTAGGTCACCCCGCTTTCCGGCTGAGGGGTGCCGGGGTAGGGCGGTTGCGCCAGTACCTCCACGATCAGGCGGCCCCCCATGGCGGCAAGGTCATCATGGAGCGTGGTGGCCGTGGTGTGGTCGGTCAGCGCCACATGGTCGCGCAGCAGCATGGCCCCGGTGTCCAGCCCGGCATCCATCTGCATGATGGTCACGCCACTTTCACTGTCACCGGCCAGGATGGCGGCCTGGATGGGCGCTGCCCCGCGCCAGCGCGGCAGCAGGCTGGCATGGATGTTCAGGCAGCCACGTGCCGGGGTCCCGAGCATCTCCACCGGCAGGATCAGCCCGTAGGCCGCAACGACGGCGGCATCCAGTTTCAGGTCACGGAAATGGGCGTGCTCCTCCGCATTGCGCCGCAGCGAGAGCGGGGTGCGCACGGGAATGCCGAGGTCTTCGGCGGCAAGATGCACCGGCGCGGGGCGCAGTTTCTTGCCGCGCCCGGCAGGGCGGGGGGGCTGGCTGTAAACGGTAACGATGTCATGCCCGGCCTGATGCAGGGCGCGCAGGGCGGGCACTGCAAAATCGGGCGTGCCCATGAAGGCCAGTCGCATGGTGGGGGTCCGTTCTGTCTGGGCCGGAACCCTTGGCGTGACAGGTCGGGTTCCGGCGGCGGCGGTATCCGCGCTCAGCACTCAGTGCTTGAGGCGCTGTTCCTTGGCCAGGCGGCGCATGATCATGTTGCGCTTGAGGGTGGAGAGATGATCGACGAACAGGATGCCCTCGAGGTGGTCGATCTCGTGCTGCAGGCAGGTGGCGAGCAGGCCATTGGCCTCAAGCTCGTGCTTCTTGCCCTCCATGTCCTGGTAGCGCACGCGCACGGCTTCGGGGCGGATGACCTCGGCATACTGGTTGGGCAGCGACAGGCAGCCTTCCTCGCGCACGGCCATGTCCTCGGTCTCGGCAATCACCTCGGGGTTGATCAGCACGAGCGGGTTGCGGGCCTCGTCCTTGTCGGACACGTCCACAATGGCAAAGCGCATGCCAAGCCCGACCTGGGGGGCGGCCAGCCCGATGCCGGGGGCTGCGTACATGGCGGCGAACATGCGGGGGATGGTGGTGCGCAGGTCGCCCATGTCCTCGGGGCGGACAAGGCGGGTCTTCTGGCGCAGGACCGCCTGGGGCGCGACCAGGATCGGCATGGGGGTCGCCTGAGCGATGACATCATGATCAATCATAGATCGCCATTTAGCGTTTCCGCCCGCGTGATGCCAGTGGTGATGCAGCCAAAATGCACATGCGCGGCGGCGGCTGCTCCCTTGTGCATTTCTATTATTCTCCCATATCGTAGGGGAACGGGGGATGGATGCCGTTTCGGGTCCGTTTTTTCCGTTTCCTGTCTCGCTCACAGCAGAGGAGGCCGATTTGTCGGGAAGAGTTTTCGGGTCGCCCATGTTCCTTGGGTTCGATCATCTGGAGCAGATGCTTGAACGGGCATCAAAAAATGCATCGGACGGGTATCCGCCCTACAACATAGAGCAGGTCAGCCCCACCACGCTGCGCATCACGCTTGCGGTGGCCGGGTTCGTGATGGAAGACCTGCACATAACCCAGGAAGACAACCAGCTTGTCATCCGCGGCCGCCAGAGCGATGACGGGCAGGGGCGCATCTTCCTGCACCGTGGCATTGCGGCGCGGCAGTTCCAGAAGGCGTTCGTGCTGGCCGAGGGAATCGAGGTTGGCGGCGCGTGGATGGATAACGGGCTGCTGCACATTGAATTGGCCCGCCCGCAGCCTGAAGTGCGCGTGCGCAAGATCGAGATCGCCCGCGCCCCGCAGGCGGCCCCCCCGTCCTCGCATGATCGTGTTGCGCCGGTGGTTGATGTGCCGGCCGGGCGCAAGCAACGTGTTGTCAGGGTGATTGACGAGGACTGATCCCCCATGAACCGCATGGTCTGGGGTTCCTGTTGCGATATGGAGACGAAGGGGAACGGACCCTTCATGATGCAGGAGAGGACGCAATGAGAGTCACGACACGCAATGGCCGGGTGCTGCTGCACAGTGAACCGGCGGAACCGACGACAGGCCCCCGCATGATCAGCACCGGCGAACTGCGCGGGCTGGGCATGGAAGCGGTTGCCTATATCCGGGCAGTGCAGGTCGAGGGCGAGGACGCCTTCGCCATCCATGCCGCCGATGGCACGCCGCTGGCCGTAGCCGAGGACCGCGACGAGGCGGTCAATGCCATCGTCCAGCACAACATGATGCTGGTGCCGCTGCACTAGGGCACATCCTGCCCTACACATGACAGATGGCCCTGTCCCCCTATCCGGGGGGCAGGGCCATTTCTGTTGGGGCAGGCCCGCAGGGGGCTACCGACAAGGCGGTCAGTCGTGGGCAGTCAGTTCGGGCGTAGCGAGGGGTCGAGCCAGCCGATATTACCGTCAGGGCGGCGGTAGAGCACGTTGATCGTCTCGGTCTTGCTGTTGCGGAAGAGCTGGATCTGGCAGTCGGCAAGGTCAAGCCGCATCACCGCCTCGCTCACGCTCAGGGTCGGGATCTCGGTCGGGTGCTCGGCAATGATGGTGGCGTAGGGGCCGGTTGCGGGCAGCGCGCTGTCCTCATCCTCAAGCGTGGCGTCGTCTTCCGTGGCGGAGAGGGCGGTCATGCCAGGGCGCAGGATGTAGCCACGCCCGACTTCGGGCACCTGCTGGCGGGCTTTCTGGTGGCCATGCTTGGTGGCCTTGCGGTGGTAGCGGCGCAGGCGGCTGGCAATATGCTCGGCGGCATCATCAAAGGCCGAATGGGCATCGGCGGCCTCGCCTTCGCCGCGCAGGGTCAGCCCGCGCGTGGCATGGAGGTTGATGTCGCATGTAAAGAACGAACGCGCGCGGCTGAAGGTGACGCGGGCTTCCATGGCCTGTCCGAAATATTTTTCCGATATGCGGTCCAGATGGGCGCTTACCCTGTGTTTCAGGGCATCGGACAGGGCGATCTGCTTTCCGGCGACACTGATGTGCATAAGGGGCAACTCCTTACATGGTCGTAACGCGGTGGCTTACGGGCAGAAGGAAGACGTGCTTTGAGCGAATGGCTATGAATTAAGGAAACGATCCTTCCCGCAAGGCCTGCGTAACAGTGGCTGTTGCGTCGTGCCCGTGGGGCACATGACAGCGAACGGATGTATTTGGGCATGGTTGCCCCCTCGCTGTCCATGCTTTCCTTGCATGCGGGAGCAGTGCTTTTTTTTGCGCCAGCCCCTTGCGCAAAGCGTAACGAATACAGGAGGCGGTTTCTGGTCGGGAAGCCAGGACCAGAAGACGTTTCTGGTGAAGCTTTTTTCAGGGCCTGTTGGGAATTATCGTGAATTGATGATTGCAGCGGAGAGATAAATCATCGCTGCGAATGATCTGTCTGTCTTGTCGCTCCGCGTGGCGATACGCTTGAACTCCTT
>NZ_JABJWC010000042.1 GCF_013155395.1 Komagataeibacter melomenusus
TTCTTCTGCAAGCTCAAGGAGTTCAAGCGTATCGCCACGCGGAGCGACAAGACAGACAGATCATTCGCAGCGATGATTTATCTCTCCGCTGCAATCATCAATTCACGATAATTCCCAACAGGCCCCAAAAAGCTTCTTGAGGAAAGCCGCCTTTTTGAAAAAAGGCGGCACCCAAAAACTTCTGTTTTCAAAATGGTCTCTTAAGCCCGGTTCAGAACACGACCAGCAACAGCATCCAGCTTTTTAAGCAGGGCGGGATCGCGCTTTTCGGGCGCGGTGATGATGGCGTGCTCGAGCGCGCGGTCACAGCCTGCATGGCACGGCCCACGCTTCGCACCGAGCTTGGGAATGACCGAACGCACGAGCGCGCGCGCGCGGCTGGCGTTCTGCTGCATCACCTTGACCACCGCATCGACCGTGACACTGTCATGGTCATCGTGCCAGCAGTCATAATCGGTGACCATGGCCACCGTGGCGTAGCAGATCTCGGCCTCGCGGGCGAGCTTGGCCTCGGGCATGTTGGTCATGCCCACCACCGAGCAGCCCCATGAGCGGTAGAGATTGCTCTCGGCGCGGGTGGAAAACTGCGGGCCTTCCATGACCAGGTAGGTGCCGCCACGGGTCACGTCCAGCCCGAGTTCGCGGCACTGGCCTTCCAGCACGTCGCCAATGCGCGGGCATAGCGGGTCGGCCATGCCGACATGGGCCACGCAGCCGGTATCGAAAAAGCTCTTCTCGCGCGCGAACGAGCGGTCGATGAACTGGTCGATCACCACGAAGTGGCCCGGCGGCAGTTCTTCCTTGAGCGAGCCGACCGCCGAGAGCGAGACGATATCGGTCACGCCCGAGCGCTTGAGCGCATCGATATTGGCGCGGTAGTTCAGGCGCGAGGGCGGCAGCGGGTGGCCCCGGCCATGGCGCGGCAGGAACACGCAGCGCACGCCATCAAGCCGGCCGAACAGCAACTGGTCCGACGGCTTGCCCCACGGGGTCTCGACCGTGCGCCATTCCTTGTCCTCAAGGCCTTCGATATCATACAGGCCGGACCCGCCGATCAGGCCGATAACCGGCTCGATCTGCGCGCCAGTGGCAGCGTTAGTGGACATTGGACCACGTTCTCCGTTTCAGACAGATGGAAAGGACAAGCAGGATCAGCAGGAACACGACCGCCCCCACTCCTGCGCGATGCCGCGCCGCCAGGTGCGGGTTTGCCACCCAGGCCAGATAGGTCGTGACATCACGCGCCTGCTGCTCGACCGTGGCGGGCGTGCCATCGGGGTAGGTAATGCCGCCTTCATACAGCGGCGGCGGCATGGCGATCTGCCCGTTGGCGGCATAGGGGTTGTAGAACGTGCCCGGCGGCACCACCGTGCCCGCGGGCGGGGTCTGGCCATAGCCGGTAAGGAAGGCATAGATGCGGTCCACGCCGCCGGGATGCACCACGGCCAGCCGCGACTGGTCGGGCGGCACCACGCCATGATTGGCCACGGCGGCCACATGCGCATCGGGATAGGGCGAGAGCAGGTGGTCATCCATGTTGGCGGGCCGGGCAACCGGGTGGCCCGCCGCATCCACCCCTGCGGGGATGTGATGGCTGGCGGCCAGCGCGTTGACATCCGCCTCCTTCAGCCCCAGCCCGGCCAGGTCGCCATAGGTCACGGCACTCATGCCGTGGCAGGCCGAACAGACCTGGGCATACACCGTGTAGCCACGCTGCACGGCCGCCATGTCAAAATGCCCCAGCGGCCCCTGAAAGCTCCAGTGCTGCCGGGGCGGCTCACGATAATCATGCGCCCTGGCCCCGCTGCCCACGGGCAGCACCGCCAGCAACCCGCCCAGTAACAGGCCATGCCGTAACATGATGCGCTGGGGTTGCGCCCCGCGCTGCCGATGACCCGGTTCATGCATGTCTGCTACGTTCCCGCCACAATTTCCGTATCCCTGCGCATTAGCCCTGCGCAGTGCCGCGCAGGGCTGGCCTCCTTCCTAGCGGCAGCACAACCGGTCTTGCAATCACCCGTCTTGCAATAAGTGGAACAAACGGGCACCCGTAATATCCATCGCGAACGACCAGAACGGGCTAAATGAGACGAACATGACAATTTCCCGCACCCCCGTCGCCCACGACGCACTCAAGGACACGGCCCGGACCTGGTTTGAAACCCTGCGCGACCGGATCTGCACGGCCTTTGAACAGATCGAGGATGAGGCCGTGGCCGCCGGCACGCCCACCCTGCCCGGCAAGGAAGCCGCGGGCCGCTTCGAGCGCAAGCCGTGGTCGCGCACCAATGACGATGGCACGCCCGGCGGCGGCGGCGTGATCAGCCTCATGCGCGGGCGGGTGTTTGAAAAGGTGGGGGTCAATGTCTCCACCGTGAGCGGGGTGTTCAGCCCCGGATTCCGCGACTCGATTCCCGGCGCATCGGAAGACCCGCGCTTCTTCGCCACCGGCATCAGCCTCGTGGCCCATATGTGCAGCCCGCTGGTGCCCGCGGCCCATTTCAACACCCGCATGATCATCACCACGCAGGGCTGGTTTGGCGGCGGTGGCGACATCACCCCCATGTTCCCCGAAAGTGCGGAAGCCATCAGCGATGGCGCGCGCTTTCACGACGGGTTCCGCAAGGCGTGCGAGAAGCATGACCCGGACTATTATCCCCGCTTCAAGGAATGGTGCGACAGGTACTTTTACCTGCCCCACCGCGACGAAGCCCGCGGGCTGGGCGGCATTTTCTATGACCGGCTCGATACCGGCAACCTCGATGCCGATTTCGCGTTCACCCGGGATGTGGGGCTTGGCTTCCTCGAAACCTATCCCGACATCGTGCGCGGCCGCATGATGGAACCGTGGACACAAGAGCAGCGCAAGGCGCAGCTTGTCCGGCGCGGGCGGTATGTCGAGTTCAACCTGCTCCATGACCGTGGCACGATTTTTGGCCTCAAAACGGGCGGAAACACCGAAGCCATCCTCATGAGCCTTCCCCCGGAAGTCCACTGGCCATAAGAATAGCGCCATGCCCGTTCCACGCTCCCTGCCCCGCCCTGACCAGTCCACCCGCCGCCATGCGGCATGGCCCGACAGCGCGCCGGCAGGGCCCTGGCGCGACCGGGGGCGCCAGCCATGATCAGGCGCCGGGCTTTCATGGCCCTTGTGGCCGCGGGCGCCGCGCGGCCGTGGGGGGCGCGGGCATCCGAACTCCCGCGTGAGCGCCTGCCCCAGTTGCCCACCGGCACGCCGGGGCTGCTCGTGGCGGGCAGCCACAGCGCCATGGCGGAGCGCTGGAGCCCCATCCTGCCCACGGCCCTGGGCCAGGGGCTGGGCCTGCCCAACCCGCTGAGCGTGCGCGACACGGTGGGGCAGGACGGGGTGACGGGTGCCAACCTGTTCGATTCCCAGTTTGCATCCGATGGCATGATGGCGCTGGCGGCCCCCGGCTCGGCGCTCGTCTCCTCGCTCTGTGGCGATCCGCGCATCCACTTCGACTACACCCGCTGGCTGCCACTGCTGCTCAGCCTGACGGTGCCCATCGTGATCGGGCGCACGCAGTTGCACCGCAGCCTTGGCAGCTTCATGCGCGACCGGCCCGTGCGCATTGCCGTCTCGACGCTGACCGGCATCGAACTGCCCACCGTGCTGGCCATGACGCTGTTCGGGCTGCGGCCCATACCGGTTACGGGCCTGGCCACGCCGCAGGCCGCGGCTGCGGCCCTGCGCGACAATCAGGTCGATGTCATCCAGATTACCGACCCGCTGGGCACGCCCGAGACGGCAGCCCTGACCGGCACGCTGGCGCAGGCGGGCTGCCCCGCCCTGTTTGCGCTGACCGACCGCCCCGGCCCCTTCAGCCTGCCCGGCCAGACAATCATGAACATGGAGGACCGGCTGCGTCAGGATGCACGTTCGGCGCTGAACAGCCTGCTGCATGCGGCACTCAGGCCGCTGGCGGGGGCTGCCGGGGTGGATCTGGCGCTGGTGCTGCCCATGCTCACCTCATCGGCCACGCTGGCGCGGTGGCGGGCGGCCACCGCGCAGGCGCTGCATGACGGCACCGTGCAGGATACGATGCATGATGCAGGCCGCACGCTGCTGACCGGCACGGACGCCACCGAGGCGCTGCGGCAGATCTCGGGCGATACCTCAAGCATCATGACCCTGCGCCGCTGGCTGGCCGCGAACCTGCCCACCTGGCGGCTGGGCTGAACCGCTGCCCCTAGCGGTACACGCCGCGCCCCGGCCTGCGCAGCAGCACGCGCACGGCGCCCTGATTGGCCGCATGCGGGTGCACCACGGCCAGAATGAGCCGCCCCAGATCGCCGCGCCCCAGCCAGAATGGCAGTTCGCGCCGCAGGATGCCGCCATGATGGCCGCTGCCCAGCCCGGTAATGATCTCGACACAGCGCACATTGTCGGCATGCGCCTGAATGAGGAAGCCGTGCAGGCGGTGGAACGCCGTCTGCGCCACCTGCCCGTGCAGGTCAAGCCTGCGCTCGGGGCGCAGCTTGCCACTCACCAGCCCGCGCCAGCTCGTATCATCGAGCCCCGGCCTGCGCACCCCGATCTCGAACGCGCCGCCCCTGCCCTTCTGCACCGTCAGGCTATGGCTTGCGGTCTGGTGCACCGCATGCACGCCCCCCGCCGCAAGGCGCTGCATGATGGCGGCACGGCTCATGCCCGGTCGGTCCGCCTCGGGCGGCACGGAAGGCGGCGGGGTGGGCGGTGGCGTCTGGCCGGTGTGGCGTGGCGCGGTCCGTAGCGGCGCGATACCCTGCGCGAAGGCCGCCCACAGGGCCTGTTCCTCCTCGTTCAGTCTGCGCTGCCTCACGGTATGATTCCTTTCTGCGGGCCGGTGGCCTGCGCGCATAGAATCATACCGTGCCCGCAAGGTCCATGTTTTCAGGCACGCAGCCCGCGCAAAAAGAATGCCGCCTTTTTTGAAAAAAGGCGGCATCCGCAAACGTCCGTCGTTCTTTATCAGGCCCCTCAGGGCGTCGTGTCGCGCAGCGTCTCGCCCTGGTACTTCCCGGTCAGCGTGTTGAGGAAGGACACGATATCCGCCACATCCTGCTCGGACATGTCATGGTCCGGCGTCTGGTAACGCGCCATCTTGCGCACGGCATCATCGAGCGTCTTCACGCTGCCATCATGGAAGTAGGGCGCGGTCAGCGCGATGTTGCGCAGGTTGGGCACCTTGAAGCGCTCCATGTCGGCCGGGTCGTGGGTGACTTCAAAGCGCCCCTTGTCGGCATCGGTCAGCGTGCCGCCACGGGCGGCGAAGTAATCGCCTTCCAGCCCCATCGGCTCAAGTGCCTGCCCGCCCATGGACGGGCCGGTATGGCACCCCGCGCAGCCCACCTGCCTGAACAGCGCGTAGCCATGCTTTTCCTGCGTGTTCAGTGCCGCGTCATCACCCTTCAGGTACTGGTCGAAGCGGCTGTCGGGGGTGACCAGCGTCTTTTCATATTCGGCGATGGCGTTGGTGATGGTGGTCTCATCAATCGTATCGCTGCCAAAGGCGGCCTGGAAGGCAGGGGCGTAGGTCGGGTCGGCGCGCAGGCTGTCCGCCACGGCGGTCCAGTCATGCGATCCCATCTCGACGGGGTTCATGACCGGGCCTGCCGCCTGCTGCGCCAGCGTATCGGCGCGCGCGTTCCAGAACTGCCATCTGCTGAAGCCCACATTGAACACCGTCGGCACGTTGATCGGCCCCTTCTGGCCGCCGATGCCGGAGGCCGTGACCAGTCCGTCCACGCCGCCATGCTGCAGGCTGTGGCACGACGCGCAGTTCGACTGGCCATCACCCGACAGCCTGCGGTCAAAGAACAGGCGCTGGCCCAGCGCCACCTTGCTGGCATCCACCGGAACCGACTCAGGCAGGGGCTGCACGGGGTCCGCGGCAAAGCGGTCGGCAACGCCCGGCGTGGCGTAATGCTGGCGGCGCACCTGCGCGATCCAGGTCAGCATGCTCTCGCGCTGGCTGGCCGAAAGGTGGGCATGCCAGTGCATGAGCAGGTACAGCGTGGGGGGCATGCGGTTCTGGTTGATGACTTCCTCGATGCGGGCCAGTTTTTCCTCATCGGGCACGCTGCCATTTTGCAGCGCGTCGATCACCGGCTCCACGCGGAAGTGGCGCAGCCCCTCATCACGGTCACGGCTCATGAGCGGCTGCGCTACGGGCAGGTGAAAATAGAACGGCAGCTCGACCCTGGCGGCGTGGCAGTAATCACACCGCGCCTCACGCACCACATCAAGTGCCGCGCGCGATACCGCATCGACCCCCGCCCCGGCGGGGGCAGGCGCGGTTGCGTGGTCAAAATGGGTGAGATAGGCAACCGTGCCACCATACACCATGCCGCCAGCCACCACGGCCGCCGCCACCATCTTCCTCATCGACATGCAAAACCCTTTCGCTTGGCTTGCGGATGTTCTGGTCGATTGAAGGAATATTTGTCAAAACAATCGTTTCGATAAAAACGATCAATAATTTCGATCATCTCACCCGTCCGCACCAGCCTCAGCCGCGACCATAGCCTGCCGCACGCGCTGCCGGGCGACATTGACATAGATGGTATCCAGATCAATTCCGATGCCCCGCCCCCCTTCGCGCACGGCGGCGACGAGCGTGGTGCCCGTGCCCATGAAGGGGTCGAGCACCACGGGCGCACTCTTGCCATGCAGGCGGATGCACATCTGCGGCAGTTGCACGGGAAACGTGCCGGGGTGGTGGAATTTCTGCGCCTTGCCCTGCACCGTCTCATAGGGGATGAACCACGTATCCCCCCGGCAGCGCCGGTCCTGGCGGTGGCCGCGGCGCACGATGTTGGACTTGTCCATGTAGGGCACGCCGATATCGAGCCGGTTCAGCCCGACATCGCCCGCGCGGGTGAGGTGGAACAGGTGCTCATGGTTGCGGTTGAGGTAGCGGTGGCTGTTGACCGGCTTGAAGTGGCCATGCGTGTCGGTGCCGACCGAGATCGACTTGACCCAGGCAATATGGTTTTGCAGCACGAACAGCTCGCGCAGCCGCACCATGAGTTCGAACGGCAGCCAGGGCTGGGCCGATGACCCCGCCACATTGAGGAAGAACGACCCGTCGGGCCGCATCACGCGCCGCACCTCGCGCGCGATCTCGACCATCCAGTCCAGATAGCCCTCTTCTTCCAGCCGGTCGCGGTAGGTGCGGTATTTGAGGCCGATGTTGTAGGGCGGCGAGGTCACGACCACATCCACGCTGTCAGCTTCCATGCGGCGCAGCGCGCGCAGGCAGTCGCCGCGCACCAGCAGGTGCGGCCCCTCGGTGTAACGGACAGTCCGCGGCAGGCGGGGTGTGGATGCGGAAACCTGCCCCGCGCGGGGTCGCCCTGTCATGATGCTGCTACGCTCTTCACTCCGCCCGGAGCGGATCTAGTGTTTGTGTTTATGCCTGTGCTTCTTTTCATGCCCCGGTTCGCTGCGGGGCACCAGCAGGATCATCTGGCCGGGTGAATGCAGGTTTCCCGCTGCCTGCGCCGCCTCCGGCCCCCAGCCCATATACAGGTCCGCCCGGTCCGGTCCCTTTATGTCGGTGCCCAGATCCTGCGCGAAGTCGAGCCGGTTCCACGCGGCCAGGTGGCCTGCAAGCGGCACCTGCGCCTGCACCCATACCGGGCTTCCCAGCGGAATGTAAGAGCGGTCGACCGCCATGGAGCGCCCCGGCGTGAGCGGCACGCCCAGCGCGCCCGGCGCACCGGCCAGCGGGCTGTCGGACGGCAGTTCGCGGAAGAAGACGTAATTGGGGTTCTGCTCCATCATCGCCCGCGCCTTGCCCGGATTCGCCTCCAGCCAGCCACGGATCGAGGCCATGTTGACATCATCGCTGCCAATCAGGCCCTGCGCCACCATGGCCCGGCCCAGCGGCACGTAAGGCTGGCCATTGAGGCCATCGAAGCCAAGGCGGACCACCTCGTCATTGGGCAGGCGGACGCGGCCTGAACCCTGAATCTGCAAAAAGAACAGGTCCACCGGGTCGGCCAGCCACAGCAGTTCGAGCTTTTTATGCGCCAGCGCCCCTTCATCGATCTGCGCGCGGGTCCAGTAGGGCACGATCTGCCCGTCATGCACGCGCCCGGTTGCCACATTGCCCTGCGCATCACGCTGGCGCACCAGATCGGGCGGACGACGATAGACGGGGGTCTGGTAAATGCCGCCACGGCGCAGGGAACCGCGGATCTCGGGCTCGTAATAGCCGGTGAACAGCGTGCCGTCCGCGCGCTTGCCTGCGGGCAGGCGGGTCGGCACGAACCATTGCTCGAAAAACGCACGCGCCGCAGCCCGGTCGCCAGCGGGCACCGCGCGGGCCGCGACACAGGCGGGCTGCCAGTCACCCACCTGGTGGCCCGCATGCGCCGAGGCATCGCCCCCCAGCCCGCTTTCGGGCGGCAGGCTCTCGATCTTGTGGCATTCGGCCAGAAAGACGGGGAGTGCCTCCTCCTGCGCATCGTCCTGCCAGCCCGGAAGCTGGCTGAAGGAGACGGCGCGGGCATGGCTGGATGGTGCCTTCGCCCCGAGCGTGGGGGACTCCATATGGCACCCGCACAGGGCAACAACGGCGCACAGCGGCGCGATACGCTTGAACACTTTCATAAAGATGTATTTATCATGGCTTTATTGATGAAAGTAAGGCAGTTCATCGTGCCTACGCGCTGCGGCTGGCCCCAAGCCGCCAGCCATCACCATTTATGCCAAGAATGCGCTCGAACACCCACAGGTCGGAAAACTCGGTCACGGCATCCACGCCCGCCACGGGCTGGCCGTTGCCATCCAGTGTCACGCTGATCTGGTCGGATACGATGCGCACTTCGATATGGGCGACAGGATTGGGGCCGGTCGTTTCATCAATATCCGCGCCGATGATGGCGATATCGGTAATATCGCGGATTTCGCTGCGCAGCGTCTCGCCCGCCTGCTGGCGCGACGCGATCGCGGCCTCGAACGCCGTGAAGGTGGCAGCCGTCAGCAGCGTGCGCAGCGTGTTCAGGTCGCCTGCCGCATAGGCGGTCACGATCTGGCGGAAGGCCGCCTCCGTGCCCCTGGCAAACCCGTCTGGCGTGAAATCGGGCTGCAGCGCGGCAATGCGGGCCAGCACGCCGCCCACGCGCGTATCGGGCGCGGGGATGTCATATGTAACGACAGGCGGCGGCGGCTCGGGGGCTTTCTGCACCATGGCGGGCGCCACGGGCGGGG
The DNA here is from genome assembly GCF_013155395.1 of Komagataeibacter melomenusus. Taxonomy (GTDB): domain Bacteria; phylum Pseudomonadota; class Alphaproteobacteria; order Acetobacterales; family Acetobacteraceae; genus Komagataeibacter; species Komagataeibacter melomenusus. Next base: position 9,221 of record NZ_JABJWC010000042.1, read on the forward strand.
GTGCCACGGGGCGGGCCGCCGGTTCGGCGCCGACACGGCGACCGAGGATGCTACGCAGCCGCAGCACGAGAAAGACAGCCACCAGCCCCAGAACAATCAGATCCAGCGGAAAATGACCAAAAGAAAAATTCATGCCGCGCGTCCATCATCGCAGGTGGGCCAGCCTGCCAAAGATTACCCTGCGCTACAACATAGGCAACGCCCGGAGCCAGCACAATGCGCGACGAGCGTTAAAATTCCGGCAGCTGGTATGGCATCACCTGCATACCCATGCTACGGCCAGAGGATACGGTACCCTTTCTTTTCGCCTCTATCCTGTGGGGAATACAGACAAGCATGTCCGACACGACTCAGCCGCCCGCCCCTGAAAACGCCCAGAGCGCGCCCCCGGCGCAGCCCCTGGCGATCAACCTGCAATACATCAAGGACCTGTCGTTTGAAGTGCCCGCCGGTGCGGAAATCTTCGCAACGCTGCGCACCAACCCGCAGATTTCGGTCAACATTGATGTGCAGGCCAACCGGCTGGAACCCGACCAGATGGTGTTTGAGGTGATCCTGGCCGTAAAGACCGAGGCCACCGAGCCCCCGCAGCAGGAAGGCGGCCCGCAGGGGCGCCCGGTGTTCATTGCCGAACTGGCCTATGCCTGCATCGTGACCCTGACCAACCCGCCCGCCGAGCTTGTCGAGCCGATCCTGCTCGTTGAAGTGCCGCGCCTGATCTTCCCCTATGTGCGCAACATCCTCAGCGAAGTCACGCGTGATGGCGGCTTCCCGCCCGTGGTGCTGCAGCCGATCGACTTCGTGGCGCTGTGGCAGGCCAAGCGCAACTCGTTTGACCAGACGCCGGGCCACGCCTGATCCTTCTGGCGGTTACGGTTACAGACAAAAGGCCGGGGGCATGTGCTCCCGGCCTTTTTGCATGGTCCGTGCCTGCCCTTTGCACCAGAAACGTCTCAAGGATTGCCCAGGCAGGCCAGCATGGCAGCCTGATCTGGCCGGGCCGCCACGCGTATATCCCGCCATGCGGGCACGGTGGCCAGGGCGTTCGCCACGCCCGCTGACATGGCTACCGCCACGACCTGCCCCAGCAGCCCGGCCTGCGTCGCAGTCAGGGCCGCGAGAAACGCCTGCGCCGTGCGGGTGGAATAGAACAGGATCGCCGCCACCTGCCCTGCCCCGAGCGCCTGTGCCGCCTGCATGGGCAGACGCTGCCCGGGACGGACCGCATAGACGCAGCGCCGCATGACACGAAACCCCTCCGCCCGCAGTGCCTGCGCCATGTCGCGCCCATAGCCACGCCCCACGGCCAGAAGCAGCCGCCCCCGCGCGGGCAGGGCGGCGCGCAGCAATGCGGCCAGATCATCCGCCGTGCCCGCCGCCGTGACGACATGCGTAAAACCGGCCACGCGCGCCCGCGCGCCCGTGGCATGACCCACCACGTAACAGGGTACATCATGCCATGCGGGGCGGTTTATGGCGGCAATGGCCTGCCCGCTGGTCAGCACGATGGCATCGGGGCGGGGTGTGTCTGGCGCCAGGGAAAGCGGCTCGACATGCAGCATGGAAGCCGCGATGGGCTGCCACCCCAGCCCGGCCACCGCCGCCATGGTGGGGGCGAGGCCGGGCGGGGGGCGGGTAATGATGACCCCGTTCTGCGCGACGGGGGCGTTTTGCTGGTCAGGCGCTCTCGGCAAAGATGTCAGCCGGGCTGTCGGCGCGCAGGCTGCGGCCAAGATCGCGCCCCAGGCGGGCCGCATCGGACGGCGCGCCGCTGATCGAGCGCTTGAGCAGGAAGGAGCCATCCTCCCGCGCCACAAGCCCGGTCAGGTGCAGTTCCGGCGCGCCACCGGCCACGACCGGGATCAGCCGCGCGTAACCGCCAATGGGCGTGCGGCACGAACCGTCAAGCTCGGCGAGCAGCGCACGCTCGGCCGTGGCCACGGCGCGAGCCTCGTAATCCTCGATGGCGGAAAGAAGTTCGCGCAGTTCCACATCGCTTTCGCGCACGGTCACACCCACAATGCCCTGCCCCGCCGCCGGCACCATGATGGTGGGGTCAAGGATCACGTCGGCGCGGTCTTCCATGCCCAGGCGGCGCAAGCCTGCATAGGCCAGCAGGGTGGCATCGCACTGGCGCGCGGCCAGCTTGTCGAGCCGTGTCTGCACATTGCCGCGCAGCAGGCCGAATTTCAGGTCGGGGCGCACATGCAGCATCTGCGCCTGCCGCCGCACCGAGGCACAGCCCACCAGCGCACCCTGCGGCAGCACGGCGTACGGGTCAGCCGGGTCGGGCTCGCCACAGCCGGGGCCAAGGATCAGCACATCACGCGCATCCTCGCGCTTGAGGGTGCAGGCCAGCACCAGCCCCGGCGGCAGCGTGGTTTCAAGGTCCTTGAGGCTGTGAACGGCAAAATCGATCCGCCCATCAAGCAGCGCCTCATGGATTTCCTTGGCGAACAGGCCCTTGCCGCCAATTTCGGCCAGCTTGCGGTTGAGCACCTGGTCGCCCGTGGTGCTGATCTGGTGCTCCTGGAACGCGCCCATGTCGCGCAGCACGGGGCAGAAGCGGGTCAGCACCGTCAGGAAGGCGCGCGTCTGCACCAGCGCCAGCGGGGAGGCCCGCGTTCCGACCTTCAGCGGTAGCTGCCGCCGGTGGGGTTCGGTCTGGGTGGCTTCCTTTCGCTGGCGTGCAGCAGCCTCGGCCGCGACTTTCTGTAGCGCGGACGATGGAAACGGGGCGGATGGCTTTGCGGACTCCATATCGCGTGTCTATTACCGCATCGCGATAAAGGAAAGATGACATTCGACACATCCGGATTGTAAATTGCGCCATGCCCGATAGCGACCAGACCCCACCCGATCTGCCAACTCCCGTTATGGCCATTGAATCTTCGTGCGATGACACCGCCTGTGCCATCGTCACGATAGACGGTCGGATCGTGGCAGAAACGACATTAACGCAATCCGGCCATGTGCCATTTGGCGGGGTCGTGCCCGAAATTGCCGCCCGCGCCCACCTTGCCGCCCTGCCAGCACTCGTGCGCGACACGCTGGCCAAGGCCGACATGCAGCCCCACGAACTCGGCGCCATTGCCGCAAGCTGCGGGCCGGGACTGATTGGCGGGCTGATCGTCGGCGCCGACATGGGCAAGGGCATGGCCATAGCACTCGACAAGCCCTTCATCGCCGTCAACCACATCGAGGCCCATGCCCTGACCGCGCGCCTGCCCGGCGTGGCTGAAAATGGCGCGCCGTTCCCCTACCTGCTCCTGCTCGTGTCAGGCGGGCACTGCCAGTGCATCGCGGTGGAAGGTGTCGGCCACTACCGCAGGCTGGGCGGCACGATCGATGACGCGGCGGGCGAGGCGTTTGACAAGGTGGCCAAGATGCTCGGCCTCGGCTGGCCGGGCGGCCCGGCGGTAGAGGTCCTTGCGCGTGAGGGCGATCCACGCGCGGTCTCCCTGCCCCGCCCGCTGATGGGCCGGCCGGGATGTGACTTCTCCTTCTCCGGCCTGAAAACCGCCGTGGCACAGAAGCTGCCTGTGGCCGTGCGCACCGCCCTGCCCCGGCAGGAAGCCGCCGATATTGCCGCAAGCTTCCAGCAGGCGGTGAGCGACATCGTGATCGACCGCCTCGGCCATGCGCTGGCGATGATGGAGCGCCCCACCACGCTGGTGGTGGCGGGCGGCGTTGCGGCCAATGGCGTGCTGCGCGCCAACCTGCGCGATTTTGCGGCCCGCCACGACCTGCCCTTTGCCGCCCCGCCGCTGCGGCTGTGTACCGACAATGCCGTGATGGTGGCGTGGGCCGCGATCGAGACCATGCGCGCGCGCCGCGAGGCGGGGCTGCCCATTCCCAACGACATCGCCCTGCGCCCCCGCCCACGCTGGCCGCTCGCGGAAATGGCGCAGCGCATGACAGCGGACCTGCTTGAGACAACGCCTTAGAAGATAAAGGTTTTTGGTGAAGCTTTTTTTCAAAAAGCTTCGAAAGACGCCGCCTGTTTGAAAAATGGCGGCACCCAAAAAACTTTTATCACACACGCGCCCCTCTTCCCCTTGCCCAGCAACCCCGCGCGGCGCATTGCGGTTAGGCACATGACAGAAGGCCGGTTCACGGCACACACCTGCGGAGAACGCACATCATGACCCACACCAAACGCATTGCCGTGATCGGCGCAGGCGCCTGGGGCACGGCGCTGGCCCTGCAGGCCGCCCGCGCGGGCGCGCATGTCACGCTGTGGGCGCGCAATCCCGCCGCCCTCTCGGCGGGGAGGGTCATGCCGCGCCTGCCCGGCTTTGCCCTGCCCGAAGCCATTACGGTCACCGACGCCCTGCCCCGCCAGGCGGATCTGATGCTGCTGGCCTGCCCCATGCAGCACCTGCGCGCGGTTGGCAGCACGCTGCTGCCCTGCGCGCCGATGATCGCCTGCTGCAAGGGCATCGAGCAGGCGACCGGCCTCATGCCGTTGCAGGTGCTGGGCGAGGTGTTTCCCCATAGCGTGCTCGGCGTGCTGTCCGGCCCCAATTTTGCGCATGAGATCGCTGCCGGCCTGCCCGCGGCCGCCGTGCTGGCCAGCAGCGATCGCGCGCAGGCCCGCAGGCTGGCCGACCTGCTGACCACGCCCGCCTTCCGGCTCTATGCCAGCGATGACCCGACCGGCGTGCAGCTTGGCGGTGCTGCCAAGAACGTGGTGGCCATTGCCGCAGGCGCCACCATGGGGGCGAAACTGGGCGAGAACGCGCGCGCGGGCCTGATCACCCGCGCCATTGCCGAACTCGCCCGCCTGTCGCACGCGCTGGGCGGCAAGGTGGAAACGCTGTCCGGCCTTGCGGGGATCGGCGACCTGCTGCTGACCTGCACGGGGGCGGCCTCGCGCAATTACCGGCTGGGGCTGGCCGTGGGCCAGGGCATGCCCGCGCGCGAAGCCGCAGCCGCCCTCGAGGGCGTGGCCGAGGGCATGGCCACGGCCCCCGCCCTGCACCTTCTGGCCCAGGCGCACGGAGTCAGCACGCCCGTCATCGCCACGGTGGCCAGCCTGCTGGCGGGCGAGATCGACATGACGCTGGCGGCACGCGCGCTTCTGGCCCGCCCGGTGGGGCATGAATTCGCCTGACCGGAGCGCAGGCTACATTGCACATTTGCAAACAGGTAACTTGACCCCCGGCGTACCAGCCTGCAATCGGATCATTCCGGCGCGCATACGAGACCGAACATTCCATGACCACGATCTACGATTTTAAACTTCCCGCCCTTAATGGCTCCGAGATCGACCTCGGCACGTTGCGGGGCAAGCCGATCCTGATTGCCAACACGGCCTCGAAATGCGGGTTCACCCCGCAATATGAAGGGCTGCAGAGCCTGTGGACCACATGGCGCAGCCACGACCTTGTGGTGATTGGCGTGCCCTCGGGTGATTTTGGCAACCAGGAGCTTGCCACCCCTGCCGAGATCGGCACCTTCTGCCAGCGCAACTACAATGTGACCTTTCCCCTTACGGTCAAAAGCCACGTCAAGGGGCCGCAGGCGATTCCGCTGTTCCGCTGGCTGGCGCGCGAGGGGGGATTCCTGTCGCTGCCACGCTGGAATTTCTACAAATACCTGATCGGGCGCGACGGCAGCCTGGCCAACTGGTTCACCTGCGTCACCTCGCCCGAATCGCGCCGCGTGCGCATGGCGGTCGAACGCGCCGTGATGGATCACTGATGGATATCATGGCACGCCCCGCCACATGCTGAAGGGCTTCCTGACCGTAAGCGGCTGGACCATGATCAGCCGCGTGCTCGGGCTGGTGCGCGACCAGCTTCTGGCGGCCCTTCTGGGCACGGGGGCGGCGCAGGATGCGTATCAGATCGCCTTCCGCCTGCCCAACATGTTCCGCCGCCTGTTTGGCGAGGGCGCGCTGAACGCCGCCTTCGTGCCGCTGTTTGCCTCCCTGCTCGAGCGCGAGGGCAAGGACACCGCGCGGCAGTTCGCCAGCGAGACCATGAGCGTGCTGCTGTCATGGCTGCTGCTGCTGACCGTGCTGGGCGAGATCTTCATGCCCGGCGTGCTGCGCGTGATCGCGCCGGGCTTCGCACATGGGGATGTGCGCGATTCGCTGGCCATCTCGCTCAGCCGCATCACGTTTCCCTACCTGCTCATGATCTGCGGGGCGGCACTCGTCTCGGGCGTGCTCAACGGCATGCACAGATTTGGCGTGGCGGCAGCCGCCTATGTCAGCTTCAACGTGGTGGGCATTGCCGCCATCGTGCTGCTGCCCCCCTTTACGGGCGATGTGGCCCATGCCGCGGCCTGGGGGGTGAGTGCCTCGGGCGTGGTGCAGTTCGGCATCCTGCTCTACGCGGCGGCGCGCGCGGGCATGCGGCTGCGGCTGGTCATGCCGTGCCTGACCCCGCGCATCCGCACGCTGCTGGCCCGCATGGGCGTGGGGCTGGTGGGCAGCGGCATTACCCAGATCAACTTCCTGGTCGATACCATCATCGCCACCCTGCTGCCTGCAGGCAGCGTGTCGCTCATGTATTTTGCCGACCGGGTGAACCAGTTGCCGCTGGGCGTGCTCGGCGCGGCTGCGGGCACCACGCTGCTGCCCGTGCTCACCCGCCACCTCGCCGCCGATGACGAGGCGGGGGCTCATGGCGTGCAGAACCGCGCCATTTCCTACGCCCTGATCCTGACCCTGCCCGCCGCCGCAGGCCTGCTGGTGCTGGCGGCCCCCGTGATGATGGCGCTGTTCGGCCACGGGCAGTTCACTGCGCATGACGCGGTGCTGGCCGCGCAGTCGCTGCGGGCCTATGCGCTTGGGCTGCCTGCCTTCGTGCTGGTCAAGGTGCTCTCGCCCGGCTTCTTCGCGCGGGGTGATACGCGCACCCCGGTGCTGGTGGGCATGGGCACGCTGGCGCTCAACTTCATTCTCAACATCAGCTTCATGCACTGGCTGGCCCATATCGGCCCGCCACTGGCCAGCAGCCTCGCTGCCATGGTCAATGCGGGCGTGCTGGCCTTCATCCTGCTGCGGCGCGGCGCACTGGTGCCCGACCCCGGCCTGCTGCGCCAGCTTGCGGGCATGGTGGGCTGTGCCGGGCTGATGGCGGGCGGTGTCGCCCTGCTGGGCTACACGCCGCTGGGCCACGCCATGACGGCAGGCCCGCTCATGCGGATTGTGGATGTGGGCATGCTGATCGGGCTGGGCGTGGGGCTCTACCTCGTGGCCCTGCATGGGTTGGGCGTGACCGACCTGCGGCTCGCCCTTGGCGCGGTCAAGCGGCGGCTGGGCCGGAAGCGGCAGGCCTAGACGCCTTGTGAAAACAACGGATAAAAGTTTTTGGGTGCCGCCTTTTTTCAAAAAGGCAGCGTTCCCGGAAGCTTTTTGAAAAAAGCTTCACCAAAAACTTTCTTCTGCTCCCTGCTGGCGAATCCCCCACCCCACCGGTAGACACCAGACATGACATTTCCCTCTCCCGAAGGCGCCACACCCGCCATGGCGCAGTGGTTTGCGCTCAAAGCCGAACACCCCGACGCCCTGCTGTTCTTCCGGATGGGAGATTTCTATGAACTCTTCTTCAACGATGCCGAAGCAGCAGCCTCCGCCCTTGATATCTCGCTCACCGCGCGCGGCACGCATGCAGGCCAGCCCATCGCCATGTGCGGGGTGCCGGTGCATGCGGCGCAGGCCTATCTGGCGCGGCTGATCCGCCGGGGCTTTCGCGTATCAGTAGCCGAGCAGACCGAGCAGCCGCGCAAGGGGCGACCGGCCTCCAAGGGCCCGCTGCGGCGCGAGGTCGTGCGCCTGATCACGCCCGGCACGCTGACGGAAGATGAACTGCTTGAAGCAGGCCGCCAGAACCTGCTGGCCTGCATCATCTGCCCCACCGGGCGCGACGCGGGCGACCCTGGCCTTGCGTGGATCGATATTTCCACCGGCCTGTTCGAGACCGCAAGCGTGCCCGCGCACGACCTGCACGACCTGCTCGGCCGCCTCGACCCCGCCGAGATCCTGTGTGCGGATAACGTGGATCTGGGTGATTTCGCACCGCGCCGCACCCCCATCGTGCCACCGCCGGGTGCCCAGGCCGCCCGCACCCGCATGGCCGAGGCCTTTGGCGTGGCCAGCCCCGATGCATTCGGCACCTTCAGCGATGCGGAGGCGCAGGCTGCCGCAGCAGCCCTGGACTACATCCGCCGCAGCCAGGCGGGCCAGTTGCCACGCCTGTCGCACCCCCGCCCCAGCGACAGCCAGGACGTGCTCGGCCTTGACCCCGCCACCCGCGCCAGCCTCGACCTGCTGCGCACGCGTGATGGCACGACCGAGCACACCCTGTTTGCCGCCGTATCACGCACCGTGACCGCAGCCGGCAGCCGCATGCTGGCCGACTGGATCGCAGCGCCCCTGACCGACCCCGCGCGCATTGCCCGCAGGCAGGCCGGGTGGGTCTGGCTGCTTGACAGGCCGGGCGTGCGCGATGACCTGCGCACCCACCTGCGCACCGCCCCCGACATGGCCAGGGCGCTTGGCCGCCTCTCGCTCGGGCGCGGGCAGCCGCGTGATGCCGGGGCCATCCGGCTGGCGCTGCGCGTTGCGCGTGAAATCGGGCAGACCCTGAACCAGCAGGCGGACCTGCCGCCCTTGCTGGCCCTGGCCGTGGGCAACCTTGACCGCGCGCATGACCTTCAGGCCCTGCTGGAGCGCGCGCTGAGCGAAAACCCGCCCGCGCGCATGGATGAAGGCGGCACCATTGCCACGGGCTATGATGCGGAACTCGACGCCCAGCGCGAACTGCGCGATGGCAGCAAGCGCATCATCGCGGCCCTCCAGAAGGAATACGCGGAAGAATTCGGCATCGCCAACCTCAAGATCCGCCACCATGCCCAGCTTGGCTACGTGATCGAGGTGCCTGCCGCAGCAGCAACCCGCCTGCGCGGGCGTGAAGACCTGATCATGCGGCAGGGCACGGCCAGTTCCAGCCGGTTCGCCACCGAGCGGCTGGCCAGCCTTGACCAGCAGATCGCCCAGGCCGCCGAGAACGCCGCCCTGCGCGAGCGCCACCTGTTTACGCAGGTCGTGGGCCACATCCTTGATGAAGCCGCCCTGCCGGACATGGCGGCTTCCCTTGCCGTGATCGACATCGTGCAGTCCTGCGCCGTGCTGGCGGGCGGCGGCGCATGGTGCTGCCCGGCGGTGGGCGATGATACGTCCTTCATCATCCGCGCGGGGCGCCACCCGGTGGTCGAGGCAGCCCTGCCGCGCAACACCCGCTTTACCCCCAATGACTGCGACCTCGAGCCCGACCACCGCATCATGCTGCTCACGGGGCCGAACATGGCGGGCAAGTCCACCTTCCTGCGGCAGGCGGCCCTTGCGGTGATCCTGGCGCAGGCGGGGCTGCCGGTGGCGGCAGCCAGCATGCGCCTTGGCGTGGTGGACCGGCTGTTCTCGCGCGTGGGCGCCGCCGATGACCTGGCGCGCGGGCGCTCGACCTTCATGGTGGAAATGACCGAGACGGCGGCCATCCTCAACCAGGCCGGCCCGCGTTCCCTTGTGGTGGTGGACGAGATCGGGCGCGGCACCTCCACGCTCGACGGGCTGGCCATTGCCTAGGCCGTGCTGGAAACGCTGCATTCCACCCTGCGCTGCCGCGCCATATTCGCCACCCACTTCCATGAACTCGCCGAACTCGCCAACACCATGCCCCGCCTCACCCCCCACACCATGAGCGTGCGCGAATGGAAGGGGCAGGTCATCTTCCAGCATGAAGTCGTGCCCGGCTCGGCGCGGCGCAGCTGGGGCGTGCATGTGGCGCGGCTTGCAGGCGTGCCCGAGCCCGTGGTGCGCCGCGCGGGCCGCCTTCTGGGCATGCTGGAAAAAGAACGCGGCAGGCAGGCTCCGCCGCTGCCGCTGTTCGAGCAGCAGGCCGAAGTAGCGCAAGACACGCCCGCGCAGGCCGCCGTGCCCCCCGCCGCCCTTGATATGCTCGAGACGCTGGACCCCGATGCGCTCAGCCCGCGCACGGCACTGGAAATGCTCTACAAACTCAAAAAACTGCTGAAACCCTGATACGGCTCTGGACCTGACCCCACCAAGGGCGGCACACTCCCCGACTGGATCATTTTCGCTACTTACAGGACGCCATCCGCCCACGATGTCGAACGCTGCCCCCCTTCCCGCCTCCTCCGTCGAGGCGATGACCGACGCCCTCCATGCCGCCCTGTTCCCCACGGGGGAGCACGACGGCACGCGCGCCCTGCCCCCGCGTGAGGAGGCGATCGGGCTGTTCCGCCGCCACCTGTCGCGCTACCAGGCGCATGTGCGCGAGGAATTCGAGCAGCATCGGCTGGGGGGGGCTGAAGCGGGCAAGCTGCTCGCAGCCTATACCGATGGCATGATCCGGGTGCTCGGCGCCTACGCCATGGCGCAGACCGGCATCGATTCGCAGCATGAGGCCCCGTTCGCCATCGCGGCCACCGGCGGCTACGGGCGCGGGCTGCTCGCCCCGTTCAGCGATATCGACCTTCTGTTCCTCACCCCCGATGCGCAGGGCGAGGACATGCGCGCCTGCGTGGAATACATCCTGTATTTCCTGTGGGACCTCGGGCTGAAGGTGGGGCACGCCACGCGCACCATCAACGAGTGTATTGCCGAGGCGGAAGCCGACACCACGGTGCGCACCACCCTGCTTGATGCGCGTATCCTGACCGGCAGCGAATCGCTGTTTTCCATGTTCCAGGCCCGCTACATCGTGGCCTGTGTCAAATCCGGGGCCGACCGCTTCATTACCGACAAGCGCCGCGAGCGCGCCGCCCGCCACCAGCGCTTTGGTGACAGCCCCTACCTTGTCGAACCCAACGTGAAGGAAGGCCGTGGCGGCCTGCGCGACCTGCAGACGCTGTACTGGATGTGCCGCTACACCTTCGGCACGCGCCATGTCTCCGACCTGCTTGCCCCGGGCTTCAGCGAACTCGGCCTGCTGACCGAGCCCGAGGCCAAGCGCGCGCGCCGGGCATGGGACTTCCTGTGGCGGGTGCGTTTTCACCTGCATTACGTATCCGGCCGGGCGGAAGAGCGCCTGACATTTGACGTGCAGCCCGTGGTCGGCGGGCGCATGGGCTATACGCGCCACGGGCGGCAGGTGGGGGTGGAGCGCTTCATGCGCCACTACTTCCTGACCGTGCGCGAGGTCATGCGCCTGACGCTGGTGCTCGAGCCCGCCGTGCTGCGCCAGGCGCTCGGCCCGGTTGCCAACGCGCCCGAGGCCGACAGCCAGATGCGCGATGCGGGCTTTACCGTGATCGATGGCCGCATCCTGCCCCAGCGCGGCACCTCGTTCGAGAATGAACCCATCCAGATGATGCGCCTGCTGGACTGGGCCAACAAGCGCAAGCTGCCCATCCACCCCATGGCCATGCACCAGCTCATCCGCTGGGAGCGCAAGGCGGCCAGCCTGCGTGGCGACCCCGAGACCGCGCGCATCTTCCTTGACCTGATGTGTGGCGCGCCACCCGAGCGCCCGCAGCGCGCCCCGCGCGCGGAGGAGGAAAAGCCCGACGCCATTCCCAGCTTCCACCTGATGGATGAGGGGCGGCGCAAGGGCAACGCCTACTGGCTGCACATCCTCAACGAAACCGGGCTGATGGGCCGCCTGCTGCCCGACTGGTCGCGCGTGGTGGGGCAGATGCAGTTCGATACCTACCATGTGTTCACGGTTGACGAGCACATCATCGATGCGCTGCGCATCCTTGGGCGGGTCGAGCATGGCCAGATGGCCGACGAGATTCCCATCGCCTACGACCTGGCGCGCAACCTGCATTCACGCCGGGCGCTGTACGTGGCGGTGATGCTGCATGACATCGCCAAGGGGCGCGGGGGCGACCATTCGGAAATCGGCTCGCAGATCGCGCTGTATGTCTGCCCCGAACTGGGCATGGACAGCGAGGAGACGGAAACCGTGTCATGGCTGGTGCTGCACCACCTGCTGCTCAGCCACACCGCCTTCCAGCGCGATATCGACGACCCCAAGACCATCCTTGACCTTGCCGACATCATCCAGTCCCCCGAGCGGCTGCGGCTGCTGCTTCTGCTCACCATCGTGGACATGCGCGCGGTTGGCCCGCGCGTGTGGAACGCGTGGAAGGCGACGCTGCTCAACGAGCTTTACATGCGCGTGGCCGAGGTACTCGAAGGCAGCCTCGCCACTACCGAGCGCGACGTGCGCGTGGAGCGCGCCAAGGCCGCCACCGCCCAATGGCTGGTGGAAGACGGCATGAACGAGGCCGACGTGCAGCACTTCATGGGGCTGGGCTATGGCAGTTACTGGCTGTCCTTCGATCACGACACCCATGCCCGCCATGCCCTGCTGATTGGCGAATCCGAGCGACTCCACTCCCCCCTTACGGTCGAGACCCAGCCCCTGCCCGCGCGTGGCGTGACCGAGGTGACCATCTACGCCGCCGACCATCCGGGCCTGTTCTCGCGCATTGCGGGTGCGGTGGCCATTGCCGGGGCCTCGATCGTGGATGCGCGCATTCACACCATGACCAACGGCATGGCGCTCGACACGCTGTGGATTCAGGATGCAGGCGGCGCCGCGTTTGAGGAACCGCAGCAGCTTGCCCGCCTGTCGCTGCTGATCGAGCAGGCGCTGACCGGGCAGATCAACATCAACCGCGAGATTGCCCAGTGTGGCCGCAGGATTGCAGGCCGGCGCATGCGCGCGATCCATGTGCCGCCGCGCGTGGTGATCGACAATCGCGCGTCGAACACCTGCACGGTGGTCGAAATCAACGGGCGCGACCGCCCCGGCCTGCTGCATGACGTGACTGCGGCGCTGAGCGAGCAGAAACTCCAGATCGCCTCCGCCCACATCACCACCTATGGCGTGCGGGCGGTGGACGTATTTTATGTCAAGGACCTGTTCGGGCTGAAAATTACCGACAAGGGCCGCCTCGACCGCCTGCGCGCGGCCCTGCTGTCGGGCCTGCAGGAAGCCGAAGCCGCAGCCCAGCGCCGGTCATCCGAACTCGAATCCATCACCATCTGACCGCCCGCGCTGCCTGACCCAGCCCCGCAGCGCGGTTACGAGGGCCGCGATGACCGGCTGCCAGGCCCGCTCAGGCAGTTGCAGCACGGGCTGGCGCAGCACGCGCAGCCCCCCGTACCACTGGCTGGCCGGGGCTGGCACAGCATGACCCGGCATGCAAACGGGCGGGCAGATACCCCCGGCCTGCGCCGCATCAAAGGCTGCTGACCACCGCCAGTCCCCCCCAAAACGGCTGAGCAGCCAGACCGGGCAGCCCATGGCCCCTGCCAGATGGGCAGCGAGCGTATCGACACTGATGACCAGATCCAGCGTGGCGATCAGGCGGGATGTTTCAAGCAGGTCCGCATCGCCCGCCAGTTCATGGCGCATGAAAACCGGGTCCTGCGCAGGGTTGTGGTCAGGGCGCAGCGCGATGAACGTCACCCCCTCAACCTGCGCCAGCGGGGCCAGTGCGCCTGCTGCAATCGAACGCCGCGCATCAAAACGGTAGGCGGCATTGCCCGCAAAACACAGCCCGATCCGCAACGGCGCCGCATGCTCTCGCGGTTGCCACGCCGCCTGCCCCAGATAAGGCCGGAACGGGCCCACTGCACGCACGCCCAGCAGGGCAGGCAGGCTGAACAGGTCGCACTGGCATGCCACGCCCTGGTAGTCATTTTTATCAGGGGTGATAATTTCAATAAGGTACGGCGCCCTTTCACCCGCTGCCTGCCCCAGTGTTGCAGCCAGACGGCGCAGGGCAGGCGGCACCTCCAGCACCACCGGCACGCGCCTTGCCGCCAGCAGCACATAGCGCAGGAAATGCACCGCATCGCCCAGCCCCTGCCCCATCGTGACCAGCAGCCTGCGCCCCGAGGGCAGCGCCTGCCCCTGCCAGCGCGGCAGGCGCTGCGTGGCGGGCGGCTGCGGCATGAAGCCGAGGCGGGACTCCCACAATGCCCAGCCCTGCGCCAGATCGCCTTCGGCCAGTCGCGCCACGCCCAGGTTGAACCGCGCGCGCGAAAGCGTTGCCGGATCGGGCGCGGGGTGCCGGGCAAGCAAAGCCTCACAGGCCGCGCGGGCCTGCGCGTGCTGACCGGATTCAAACAGGGCGGTGGCGTGGTTCAGCGCGATGCGGGCATCGCCCCTTTGCGCGCGGCAGGCATCGGCCAGCACGGCCTGCGCGGCGGCCATCTCTCCCAGCGCCATCAGGGTCAGGCCGAGATTGTTTGCCGTTTCGGGCGCACGGTCATGGCGCAGGGCCACGCGCAGCATGGCCGCCGCCGGGCGCAGGCGGCCCGCGGCAAACAGCAATGCGCCAAGGGTGGCAAGGGCCTGCCCGTCGCACCCGTCATGGGCCAGAAGCCGGCGCAGCACGGTTTCCGCCTCTTCCCTGTGGTCATGGGCCAGCAGCATGCCCACCAGTTCATGAATCACGACGCCATCATGCGGGGCGCTGGCCGCCACGTGGCGCATCTGTGCCAGCGCTGCCTCGCCCCGCCCGCGCCGCCACCAGAAACGCGCCTGCGCCACGCGCGCGGGCACCCCGCCCACGGCCACGGCCTGCGCATGGGCCACCACTGCCGCCGCGAGATCACCCGTGCGCTCCATGATCTCGGCGCAGGCCAGCATGATCGCGCCATCATCGGGGCTGTGCAGGCAGGCCGTGCGGATTGCGGCCCGCGCGGCGGCATGATGCCCGCAGGCCAGCAGCGCACGGGCCAGCACCTCATGATATGACCCCAGACGGGGATGGTCCGGCGGCGCCACGAACCGCGCGCGCCCGGCAAGGCTGATGGCACGATCCGCCCGGCCAAGGGCCAGCGCGATACAGGCAAGCCCATGCAGGGCGTCAGGGTCATCGGGCCAGAACCCCAGCATGGCGGCAAAACAGGCGCGCGCGCCCGCCATGTCGCCCGCCCGCAGCGCCACCTGCCCGCGTGCGAGCAGGTCGGCGCGCCCCGTCACAGCATTCATGGCATGTGCCTCCCCTTTGCATGGCACGACAGGACTCCATGCGGGCAGGGCGGTTAAGAAAGGGTGTGCCGTGAGCATTTTTTTGAACAAAGTGGAGGGGTCTTCGAGGCTTTTTGAAAAAAGCTTCACCAAGAACTTTCTTATGTTTTACAGACAATGAGCATGATTTTTACGCAGGAGCGCGCATGAACATCCCATCCCGCCCGACCGGCCAGCAGGCCTATGACATCCTGCGCCAGCGTTTTGCCCGCATGGGGCAGATCCGCAACGCACTCGGCATTCTGGGGTGGGACAAGGACACCATGATGCCCGCAGGCGCCGCCGACAGCCGCGCCGAGAGCATCGCCACCCTTGCCGTGCTCTCGCATGAACTCATGACCGCGCCCGACATGCCCGACCTGCTGGCCCGCGCAGCCCCCGGTGATGACGCCATGGCCACGGCCAACCTGACCGAGATGCGCCGCCAGCATGCGCATGCCGCCGCCGTGCCAGGTGAGTTGGTGGAGGCCACATCCCGCGCCGCCTCGCGCTGCGAGATGGCCTGGCGCACCGCGCGGCAGAACAGTGACTTCGCCTCC
Organism: Komagataeibacter melomenusus; assembly: GCF_013155395.1. Lineage (GTDB taxonomy): Bacteria > Pseudomonadota > Alphaproteobacteria > Acetobacterales > Acetobacteraceae > Komagataeibacter > Komagataeibacter melomenusus. Next base: position 24,789 of record NZ_JABJWC010000042.1, read on the forward strand.
CTGCTGCCGCACCTGCAAACGGTGCTGGAGTGCACCCGCGCGGTCGCTGCCGCCAAGGCCGGGGCGCTTGGCCTTTCCCCCTATGATGCGCTGCTTGACCAGTATGATGCGGGCACAAGGCAGGCGGATATCGACCCCGTCTTTGCCGAACTGGCCAGCGAACTGCCCGACCTGATCGCAACCGCGCTGGAGCACCAGAAAAGCCTGCCCGCGCCCATCGCCCCCACCGGGCCGTTCGCCGTGCCCGCGCAGGAAAAACTGGGCCGCGAGACCATGGCCGCCCTGGGCTTTGACATGCAGCGCGGGCGGCTTGATGTCAGCCTGCATCCGTTTTGTGGCGGGGCAGAGGATGACGTGCGCATCACCACCCGTTACGAGCACGATGACTGCATCAATGCGCTGATGGGCATCGTGCACGAGACCGGCCATGCACTGTATGAGCAGGGCCTGCCGAAAGACTGGCGCGCCCAGCCCGTGGGCGAGGCGCGCGGCATGAGCCTGCATGAAAGCCAGTCCCTGCTGATGGAAATGCAGGTCGCCCGCAGCCGCCCCTTCATGGACTGGATGGCCCCGCGCCTGCGTGCCGCTTTTGCCGACAGCGGTGACGATGCGGCGTGGGGGGCGGACAACCTGCACCGTCTTGTCACCCGCGTGCGGCCCGGCTTCATCCGCGTGGATGCCGATGAGGTCACCTATCCCGCCCATATTCTCGTGCGCTACGAGATGGAAACCGCGCTGATTGCAGGCACAATGAAGCTGGCCGACCTGCCCGAGGCCTTCAACGCCCGCATTCACGACCTGCTGGGCCTGAAGGTGCCCGAAGACCGTCTGGGCTGCCTGCAGGACATTCACTGGCCATCGGGCTCGTGGGGGTATTTTCCCACCTATACGCTGGGCGCGATCATTGCTGCGCAGTTGCGCGAGGCCGCCGGGCGTGACAACCCCGCCATCATGCCCGCCATTGCGAAGGGCGATTTCACGCCCCTGCTCGACTGGCTGCGCCCGCGCATCCATGCCCGTGGCAGCGCGGCGAGCACAAAGGAGATCGTGCGCGACGCTACGGGAGCGGTGCCCAATACCGGGCCATACCTGCGCCACCTGCGGGAGCGTTACTGCGCGCAGGTTTGACCCCTTGAATTCATAAAAGGCTTCGGGTGCCGCTTTTTTTCAAGAAAGCGGTATCTGTCGAAGCTTTTTGAAAAAAGCTTCACCAAAAACTTTTCCGGTTTTTATCGATGCATCTCAGGAGCACGATTGTCGGTCAGGGCGGGCATGCCGCATCATGCCCTTGCCATCCGCCCCCGTTCGTGACGAGATAAGGCGCGATGCACGCCATGACCCCTACAGCCTTCCGCCGCCTGCGCCCTGCGGGCCTTCTCCTTGCCTGTGGCGCCAGCCTGCTGGCCATGCTGCCCGCAGCCCATGCCGCCAAGCCCGCGCCGCCGCTCAACCCGCCAGCGGCACTTGAGGAGGTTGCCTCATCCTCCACCAGCGCATGGGACCGCGTGGTGGTGCTGCCCGATGGCAGGCTGCTCGTCGAACTGCCGCGCTGGGCGGGCAATAGCGGGCCGGGGCTTGCCGTGCTTGATGCCAGCGGCAACCCGCAGCCCTACCCCGACACCACATGGAACGACCCCGCCGCCCCGGCCTCGTCGCGTTTTGTGGCACCGGCCGACATGCAGCTCCAGCCCGATGGCACGCTGTGGGTGCTCGATAGCGGCCAGCCCGACCCGGCAGGCAGGCCCCTTGATGGCGGCCCCAAGATCGTGAAGCTCGATACAAAGGGCCAGCGCGTGCTCCAGACCTGGCCGCTCAACCCCGACATGCTGCGCGCGGGCAGCTACGCCGCCACCATGCGCGTGGCGCGTGGCCATGCCTTTGTGGGCGACAGCGGTGTTCCGGCCATGATCGTGGTCAGGCTCGACACCAACACCCAGCGCCGCCTGATGGAGCATACGCCAGCCCTGACCGCCCACCAGCCCATAACGGTGGAGGGCAAGGTGGCAACCAATCCGGCAGGCCACACCGCCATTGTCAATATCAGCCAGATGGATGTCAGCGCCGATGGGCAGTGGCTGTATTTCGAGCCGCTCTGCGGCCCGGTCTACAAGCTCGACACCGACCTGCTCGTCGACCCCAACGTCACCCCCATCGAACTCGAGGAAGGGCCGACGCTGTGGTACAAGACTCCCCCGCTCGGCGGCATTACGGTGGGGCCGGACGGCACGCTGTATTTCAATGACGTGTCCACCGGCAGCATCTTCCGCCTCATGCCCGACCGCGTGTACCAGAAAATCGTGACCGACCCGCGCCTGCACTGGCCCGCAGGCTCGTTTGCCACGAAGGACGGCCAGCTTTACGTGCCTGCCGCCCAGCTTGACCGCACGGCCCCGCTCAATGGCGGTACCAATGCCATACAGTGGCCGGTGCACATCTACCGCATCAATATAGGCACCCTGCCCCCGCCGAAATTCTGACACACCGCCAGCGGAATCGCCCGCACCGGGCCTGCGCCCCCTTCGCGCGGGGGGCGGTTGGGATTATGATGGCGCAATGCGCTATATTTCTACCCGGGGGGATGCCCCCGTCCGCGATTTTTCGTCCGTTCTGCTGGCGGGGCTGGCAGAGGACGGTGGCCTTTACCTGCCCGAAAGCTGGCCCGAGCTTTCGGTTGATGACTGGCGCAGCCTGCGTGGCCTGCCCTACCCGGAACTTGCGGCCCGCATCATTGCCCCCTTCGCCGAAGGGTCGATCACGCATGATGTGCTGCTCAAGCTGTGCCGCGAAGCCTATAGCCGATTCGATCACCCCGCCATCGTGCCGCTGACACAGGTGGAAGACGGGCTGTTCGTGCAGGAACTGTTCCATGGCCCGACGCTGGCCTTCAAGGACATGGCCATGCAGCTGCTTGGCCGCCTGTTCGACCATGTGCTGACCGAGCGTGACGAGAAAGTGACCATCGTGGGCGCCACCTCGGGTGATACCGGCTCGGCTGCCATCGAGGCCTGCCGGGGCCGCGAGCGCCTGCGCGTGGTGATCCTCCACCCCGAGGGCCGCACATCGGAAGTGCAGCGCCGGCAGATGACCACCGTGCTGGAGCCCAACGTGACCAACCTTGCGGTCAAGGGCACGTTTGATGACTGCCAGGACCTGGTCAAGGCCATGTTCGCCGACCAGCCCTTCCGCACGGACATGAACCTCTCCGCCGTCAACTCCATCAACTGGGCGCGCATTGCAGCCCAGGTGCCCTATTACGTCTATGCCGCCCTGGCCCTTGGCGCGCCCGACCGCGAGGTCTCGTTCGCGGTGCCCACCGGCAATTTCGGCAACGTGCTGGCCGCCTGGGTGGCGCGCCGCATGGGCCTGCCCATCCGCGCGCTATGTGTCGGCTCCAACCGCAACGATATCCTCAGCCGCTTCCTCAACGAGAACGACATGAGCATCCACGGCGTGGTGCCCAGCCTGTCGCCCTCGATGGATATCCAGGTCTCGTCGAACTTCGAGCGCCTGCTGTTCGAACTGCTCGACCGCGACGCCGCAGCCTGCGCACGCATCATGACCGAATTCCGCAAGACCGGCGTGATGAAGGTCGCAACCCCGGTATGGGACCGCGCCAATGCCCTGTTCCACGGCATGGCGCTTGATGATGACGCGACGGCAGCCGAAATCCGCACGCTCAACACGCGCAGCCACTACCTGGCCGACCCGCATACCGCCATCGGCATTGCGGCGGGCCGTGCCTTCCGCGAGCCGGGCATTCCCATGGTGGCCATGTCCACCGCGCACCCGGCCAAGTTCCCCGATGCAATGGCGCTGGCCACCGGCATCCGCCCGGCACTGCCTGATTCACTGGCCGACCTGTATGACCGGCCCGAACGCTACACCGTGGTGCCCGCCGATCTGGGCGTGATCGAGGACAAGGTGCGCGCGGCGGTCCTGACCAACGCGCCCTGAGCCTTTCCCCCCATCCATCTTACGTAAACAAGGGGTTGCTGGCGCCAAGGCGCCACGCCGCCCGCAGGACCAGCATGACCGACCTGATCAATGTGACCCGACTGGACTCCGGCCTGACCATCGTGACCGAACGGATGGACAGGGTGGAAACCATTTCGCTCGGGGCGTATGTCGCCGCGGGCACCTGTAACGAGAGTGCTGCGGAGAACGGGGTCTCGCATTTTCTCGAGCACATGGCCTTCAAGGGCACGGGCACCCGCACCGCCGTGGGCATTGCGGAGGAAATCGAGAACGTGGGCGGCCACATCAACGCCTACACCGCGCGCGAGCACACGGCCTATTACGTCAAGCTGCTCAAGGAAAACCTTGATCTGGGGGCCGACATCATCGGCGATATCCTGACCCATAGCAGCCTCGCACCCGATGAACTCGAGCGCGAGCGTGGCGTGATCTTGCAGGAAATCGGCCAGGCCAACGACACGCCGGATGACATCGTGTTCGACCATTTTCAGGAAACCGCCTTCCCCGACCAGCCGATGGGCCGCCCCACGCTGGGCAGGGAGGCAGGCATCGGGTCCATGGCGCGCGAAACGCTGGTCAACTACATGGGCACCCACTACCGGGCGGGCAACACCATTATCGCCGCAGCAGGCAACCTTGAGCATGGCCGCGTGGTGGACCTTGTGCAGAAGCACTTTGCCGACCTGCCCACCGGCACCGTGCCGCCGCAGCCGGGCGTGAACTACGTGGGCGGGTCGTTCGTGCAGGAGCGTGAGCTTGACCAGGCGCATATCGTGCTGGGCTTTCCCTCCATGCCGTATGGCGACCCGGATTATTATCCGGCGCTGCTGCTCTCCACGCTGCTGGGCGGTGGCATGTCCTCGCGCCTGTTCCAGGAGATCCGTGAAAAGCGCGGGCTGGTCTATTCGGTCTATTCCTTCAACGCGCCGTTCCGCCAGGGCGGCCTGTTCGGCATCTATGCCGGCACGGGCGAGGCCCAGGTGGCCGATCTGGTTCCGGTCACGCTGGAGGAACTGCGCAAGGTGCGCCACACGGTCAACGCTGGCGAGCTTGCGCGGGCACGCGCCCAGCTCAAATCCTCGCTGCTCATGTCGCTCGAAAGCACGGGCAGCCGGTGCGAGCAACTGGCCCGGCAGTTGCAGGTGTTTGGCCGCCTGATCCCCACCACCGAGACCGTGAGCAAGATCGACGCCGTCACCATTGAAGACGTGCAGCGTGTCGCCACCCGCATCTTCAGCGGCAGGCCGACGCAGGCCTCGCTCGGGCCGGTCAGCCACCTGCCTTCGCTTGACAGCATTACGGGAGCGCTCGCGGCATGAGTTCCGATCCCCTTGACCTGATCGCAACCCTTGTCACCCGCGCCCGCGCGGCAGGGGCCGATGCGGCGGATGCCATCTATGTCAACCGCGTGGCCCATGGCGTGCAGGTGCGCAATGGCCATACGGAAGACCTAGAGCGCTCCGAGACACTCGACCTCGGGCTGCGGGTGTTCGTGGGCCAGCGCGCGGCCATCGTCTCGGCGACCGCACTCGACCCCGCGCGCTTCGATACGCTGGCCGCGCGCGCGGTGGCCATGGCCCGCGTGGTGCCCGAGGACCATTTTGCCGGGCTGTGCGAACAGGCGCAGCACGGTTTTGTCGATGCCACGGGCCTCGACCTGTTCGACCCCGCCACTCCGGCCACAGCCGACCTCGTGGCCCGCGCCCGCACGGCGGAGGAAGCGGCCCTGGCCGTGGCGGGTGTATCGAACAGCAACGGGGCCTCGGCCAGTGCTGGCCTGTCGGACATCATCCTCATGACATCGGCCGGTTTTTCGGGCCGCTATGCCCGCACCAGCCATTCGGTCTCGGCCAGCGTCGTGGCCGGGTCGGGCACGCACATGCAGCGTGATTACGACTACCATTCAACCGTGCACCTGGCCGACCTTGAGGATGCCGCCCTGATCGGCCGCCGCGCGGGCGAGCGCACGGTGGCCCGCCTCAACCCGGTGCGCCCGCGCACGGGGCGGCTGCCCATCGTGCTCGACCCGCGCGTTTCCACCTCGCTGCTCGGCCACCTGTCGGGCGCGATCAATGGCATTTCCATCGCGCGTGGCACCTCCTTCCTCAAGGAGAAGATGGGCCAGCAGATCATGCCCGCGGGCATCACCATCATTGATGACCCGCGCCGGGTGCGTGGCCCCGGCGCGCGCCCGTTTGATGGCGAGGGCATGCTCACATCCACCCGCACGCTGGTGGAAGATGGCGTGCTGAAAACCTGGGCGCTTGATTCGCGCTCCGCCCGCCAGTTGGGGCTCACCCCCAATGGCTGCGCCAGCCGGGGCACGTCCGGCCCGCCCGCGCCCGCGCTGGGCAACATGCACATGCAGCCCGGCACGCTCACGCCCGCCGGACTGATGGCTGACATTACCGAGGGCATCTACATTACCGAGATGATGGGCTCGGCCATCAACGGCATTACCGGCGACTACAGCCGTGGCGCCGCAGGCTTCATGATCCGGGATGGCGTGCTGGCCGAGCCGGTGGCCGAACTGACCGTGGCAGGCAACCTCAACGACATGTTCGCCCGCCTTGTGCCAGCCAATGACCTGACCTTCCGCCAGTCCACCAACGCGCCGACCATCCGCATCGATGACATGGTGATCGCCGGGGCGTAATCGTTGCCTTTCCGTGATTTCATGTTTCTGTAAGCCCGTTGCCCCTGTTACTGGGGCGCGGGCTTACTTATATCTGGTCAGAGGCGGCCCGATCTCATGCAGGCTGCATGGATAATGATGGTTCCGATACAGGATTGCAGATACCCTGACCCAGATGAAACAGAATTCTTCGCGCCTGATGCCGCGTAAAAGCATCATCCTCGCCGCTGGTGCGGCCCTGAGCATGCTCTCCCTCGTGGCGCACCCTGACGTGGCGGATGCCCGCGCGGGTGGTGGCATGTCGATGGGGAGCCGTGGCTCGCGCACATACAGCGCCCCTGCCCCCACACAGACCGCCCCGTTTGGCGCAACGCCCTTCCAGCGCACCATGACCCCTCGCCAGCAGGCCCCCGGCTATGGCATGCAGGCACCCTATGGCGCCGGTGCGGGCATGGCCATGGCGCGGCCCCGCCACCCGTTCATGAGCGGGTTCATGGGGGGGCTGATCGGTGCCGGGCTCTTTGGCATGATGTTCGGCCATGGCATGTTCAGTTCGGGCATGGGGGGCGGCGGCTTCCTTGGCCTGCTGATCCAGCTGGCGCTGATCTTCTTCCTGGTGCGGTGGGCCATCCGCCGTTTTAGCAACAGGGGCGGTGGTGCTGTCGGGTCCGTCGCAAGCCCCTTTGGCGCCACCGGACCCGGTGCCCCGCAACAGGGCGGCCAGCAGAATGTGGGCGTGGCCATCACGGCAGCCGACTACCAGGCCTTCCAGCAGGCGCTGATCAATATCCAGACCGCCTGGAGCCAGCAGAACGTCGAGGCCATGCGCCACATGGCCACGCCGGAGATGGTGTCCTACTTCAACAACCAGCTGGCCGAACTTGCCAGCCGGGGGGCGCGCAACGTGGTGTCCGACCTGCGCTTCGAGCGGGGGGATCTGGTGGAAAGCTGGCGTGAAAACGGGGCCGACTACGCCACCGTGGCCATGCAGTATTCCATGATCGACATCACCACCGACATGACAGGCCGCGTGATCGACGGTGATCCCTCCAACCGCACCACCGTGACGGAACTGTGGACCTTCGTGCGCGCGGCGGGTCTCGGCACATGGCTGCTCTCGGCCATTCAGCAGACGCCGCGCCGCTAAGGCCAACCCTACCGAAAAAGGCCTGCATCGCATGATGCAGGCCTTTTTTATGTTCGCGAGCAGACCAATAACCTGCTGATGAAGGAAAACGTTTTGGGCGCCCCGCTTTTTTTTCAGGGCCTGTTGGGAATTATCGTGAATTGATGATTGCAGCGGAGAGATAAATCATCGCTGCGAATGATCTGTCTGTCTTGTCGCTCCGCGTGGCGATACGCTTGAACTCCTTGAGCTTGCA
>NZ_JABJWC010000043.1 GCF_013155395.1 Komagataeibacter melomenusus
CCTCTGGGCTCGCCTCAAGGAGTGGCGCGCTGTCGCAACCAGATATGAAAAAACAGCAACGTCGTTCCTCGCGGTCATCCACATCGCTGCCGCAGCAGACTGGATCAAGCCCTAACAGGCCCTAGAAGCACAGGCACAGTCGCGATCCCGCGTTGCCATGCATCAACAAATGCATCGCGGACAGGATTGCTGCATAAGTGGAAGAACGTCTGATCTGTCAGTTCGGGCATGCGCTTCCTGCCGCACTGAGGAGCCTTCCCCACACCCACCATCTGTGCTGTCTGCCACACGCGATGCCAGTCATCCGGGCAGGAATTGGACGCTACATGCGAGACGCCTGTGCGCCGCTGCAAAGCGGTCAATGCGGGGGTATCAAAACCCGAGAGACCAAGCGTCCCGGTCAGTAGCATGAGGGTTCACCGCAGGTCTGCGCATCATCATGCCAGTTTGTAATTGTGGAAGTGCCGTGTCGTTCAGCGACAGGCAAGCCTATGCAGTGCTGCAAAGCCGTGCTCCTGCCTCCGGTTCATCCCGCCCGGCGGCCGTGAGATCGACAGTGGCAGGTCTCCTGGCTCACGGATTATCGCAGATCGTGTCTACCTTCCCGTTGCTGACACAACAGTGGCCCATTCCCCTCAGAAAATGGACGACACGACCCCATACCGCTTACAGTTGCGGGAGCAGCCACCGACTGGCTTCCGGGACGGACCCTGCCGAAGCGGAACGGTGTTCCCTTTTCATCCGTTTGCACGGAACCACTGACTATATAGAAGGCGAATATGCCACCACCTTCCACTTTTCAGCAATGTTTTCCTTTCAATGCTGATCAGACGGCCAAGTACACTCTACGTCTTATCATATTCATACGTTTTATATGATTTAACAATAATATAAATTAGTACTTTCTGTTCGTGTATTTATACTTAAAAAGTAATGCTGCTGTGCAGGCCGAAAATCGCTTCGTCACCTACGCGGCGCAAACCGGTCCAATCCGGCGCGCCGCCCGAAGGGTGCCATACGTACTGAAAATCAGGCTGCATGACCATCCACGGCGTAACCTGCGCCTGATAGGTCAGTTCAAGATGGTTTTCATTGCCCTGCACAAGCGTCTGACTGTCGCGGTCAAATTGCCGCAGGCCGGAACTGGCGCGACCAATGCCCCAGCCCAGACCGATCGTGTCGTTATCGCGCCCCTTAAACGGCGCCTTAAGATTCAGGCCGGCGTCAATAGCGAAGCTGATCTGGTTACGATCACCGCCATTACCCGTGGCGCGTACGAACACGCCCACCGAGCGGGCCGATGTGAGCGACGGCCGCCAGATCATCTGGTCGATGATACCATACACCATCCAGTTACCCCGGTCCCAGCGCGGGGTCAGGTCACTTTGTGGCGTGGCAGCAGTGGCGTTGGCCACTGCTGCTCCTAACGAACCGCCATTGCGGTTGTAACGATAGTCGGCGAACTTCGCGGTATCATAGAACCCGCCCAGCTTGTACACGCCCGGCAGGCCAGGATTCTTGGTCACGTTCGACATGTCGGCCGGCTGCGGGTTGAGCGCGTATTGCAGTTCGGTCATCAGCAGGGCACCGGTGCCCATGTTGAAATTGGTGCCGTTGGCGCCATCATAGGTCTGGCTGGTGGGATCGGAATTATAGCCACTGATGGAGCCGGTAGCCTGCTGGATGGGGGTAGAATTATAGCGGTTACCCGGCGGATTGTCGTCCGCTGCGGCAAACATGAAGGTGAACTTCTCGCTCGGCCGGTAGCGGATCCGGATGGCGGGAGACGACAGCGGCCAGGACGGCCCGCCGCCATACAGGTTGACCGAGGGCGCCATGGGCCAGCCGAAATTGGCGTTGAGGTAAAGCGAGGCGTAATCGCTGATCAGGAACTCGGTATCAAGATCCTGCTGGCCGATCTTTACGTCCAGCTTGCCGCCAAGGAAAGACTGCTGGTACCATAGTTCGAACAGGCGGGTGGAACGGTCAGCCTCAAATCCGCTGACAGGGTTGAAATTGGCCAGATGGTCCTGCGAGATCGAGCGCCCGCGTGTCTGCAGTGCGCTGACATTGAACAGCCCGCCCTTCAGCCCGAACAGTTTCTCGGTATCGACGGTCAGCGTGGGCATGGTTACACCGTCGTAGGACGGGCCGGTGCCTGATCCGCCTGCACCATCATTACCAGAAGCCGAACCGCCAGTCCCGTTGCCCCAGAGTTCATCGACTTCCTGGATGTCGAAGCTGATGCCGTGCTTGTACATCCATGACCGCGCGCCCCACATATTGCCTAGCAGGTTACCACTGGTGTCGAGTTTATCGTCACCAGCCGCCTTCTCCGCAGCATCGGCTTGCGCGCGCTCCGAATCACGTATGGTTGCTGGGTCGATCTGCTCAACCAGCGGAGTGGAGTTGCCAAGGCGCGCCCGATCTTCCTCGATCTGGGTCTGAGGAGCCTGAGCATAAGCGGCTGAGTATGCGAAGAGGCTTCCTACCAGAGTGGAATTGATAAAAAGCACACGAGCCGAGCGTCGCGTAACGCCCGGAGAGTCAAGAAATGTCATGGAGGGAGCCTGTCGGGGAAGCGTCGGTAAAAGGAGCAACAATTCCGAATGCAGTCATTTCCCGACTGGGAAACAAACACGCATGCCATCGCGACAGAGCGTCAAAGAAGAAAATGCATCACGCCTTGATCCGCCTCCGGCTCCACCCGCCCGGCGACATATCTGAACTCGACGGTAGGTCTCCTGACTCACGGGTCACCACGTTGCATCCGCCTTCCCAACCGAAGTCAGTGGCTGCTACCCAATCTGGTAGCTGAGGACACAATGCTCGCCGTCTACAGTTGCGGGGGCAGCTGTCGACTGAACTCCCGGGGAAATTGCCCCAGCCAGAGTTATACGACATTCCCTTTTCACCCGTTCGCACGGGACCGTCGACTTGATAGACAGTGTTATAAAATTCTTATCCCCAAAAAGGCAAGACAGGATAATTAGAGAAATCCCTTCCTGATGGATATTGACCGCCTGCGCTTCGGCGTTTCACCTGCAGCCGTGGCAGTTCATGTCAAATTATGTCAGGCTATGCTCTTTTAGGAGTTTTAGATTAAGGGAGAGTAGATTATACCCCTGCAGGCCATAAACGCGGAAGCCGGTGAGATCCCGGCACGGTTGCGCCACTGTAAGCAGGTGTAGAACACAATTTTCTACCCGAAAGTCAGACCCGCGCATGGCTCCGTTCCGAGCGAAACAGGACGCATTTTTCCTGAGGAGTCGTATAAAATGTCTGATACTGCAATAGGTTCCCACGCTATCCCCTCTCCCGCGCCTATTCCCGTCAGGGAGATAGCGCCGTGGTTGGTTTTCGGCTTGCTGATGCTGCTGGCCCTTTATTTTGTCGGCGCAGAGGAAGGGGCGACATCAATTATTCCTGGCATGTATGTGCACGAGTGGGTGCATGACAGTCGCCATCTTCTGGGTTTCCCCTGCCACTGACATGGAAAACAGAATGATGGTCCGCACCCTACTTATTCGCGGAATGCTCGTCGGTTTTCTGGCCGGCATTCTGGTATTCAGTTTCGCAAAAGTTTTTGGAGAACCTCAGGTCGATCATGCCATTGCATTTGAATCTGCCATGGACGAGGCTAAAGCCAAGGCAGATCTGGAGCGAGGCATCCATGATGTTGAAGAGCCGGAACTTGTAAGCCGGAAACTTCAAGCCAGTTACGGATTGCTCACAGGTGTAATGGTTTACTCGACAGCGTTTGGCGGGCTTTTCGCTCTTGTATTTTCTTATGCAAATGGGCGCATGAAAAGCACAGACCCTCGTGTTGTGTCTGTTCTGCTGGCGATAACCGGGATTATTGCCGTATATGTGGTGCCAAGCATCAAGTATCCTGCCAACCCGCCATCCGTAGGAAACCCGGATACAATTGGCATGCGGACAGAATTGTATTTTATAATGATGCTGGTCTCCCTACTGGGGATGATCGCAGCCACAATGCTTCAGGGACGCTTACGTCAGCAATATAATGCATGGACGGCAACCTATCTTGCAGGCGCGTGTTATATTCTGATTGTCTTTACAACAGGCGAGTTACTTCCTGCGGTTAATGAAGTCCCCTCTAATTTCCCTGCTGATTTGCTCTGGAATTTCAGGATTGATTCCTTAGGCATGCAGATCATCATGTGGACCACACTGGGTCTGGGTTTCGGTGCCTTTACTGAATATGCAAATCGAAACCGGTTTGGATATCGTAATGGCGCTAACATTCAGCTTAATGCCCATTAAAATGGCTTGAAGTTAAAAACGTGAGAACTGGCGTTGACTTGAAGTCACGCCAGATACTCAATGAAAATTACGAGATTTTTCCGCGATATTTATGGGAAACTCGCCAATATCCATCACAACGTACTGTTTTCGGTTGCCGATTTCCCCATGCGCCAACAGGCATAGGAAAGGGCGAAAATTTCGCGACCAGATGGTGCCCTTCCCTTTTCTTTCCACAAGCAGTCCAAAAACCAGCATCTGCCCTGACAGAACTACAGACTAATATTAAGCCCGACAATAATATCACGCGTCGCTGTTTCGTGCCCCAGTGTCATGGACACTATGCCCGCCACCTTCATATCGGCGCTACGCCACAGTTCATCGTTCCAAACAAAGGAGCGATCGGCCCATGCTGATACGATTTAACCATGACTCGGGCTGTCCATCACACCGACAGTTCGCCCTGCTGTCGGGTAAGAGCGTTGGCGATCATAGCCGAAAGCAACCTGAATGCTACGGCGTTAAGGCGTCATTGTCATCCCATGCCACACGCGTCCGGATGGTCAAGGGTCAGAAGCAGGCGCGTAACAGGAACCGGGAGATCCGAGATGGGCGGCGAACGGTGAAGCACGGCCCCTTTTGTTGACCAGCCGGGATATAACCGCCCTTTCAGCAGGGTGATCCAGCCCGCTGGCGTTTCATGGATGGTGTCGCTGTCAGCGTATTTCCACTGAACGCCGGGGCCAGTGTAGGTGCACAGGCAGCGCAGTGGAACATGGTCAACATGAAAGCGGCGGCAACTGTCGTGACTGACCTTTTCCAGCCGGAAGCGGATTTCGGGTGTGCCTGACAGGCGCTTGTAACGGCGGGCAAGGCGCAGGGCGTCTTCAGCCAGCGCCTGCGTGCCTGCCGGCAGGAGCGCCTGCAACGCGCTTTCAAGCATTTCAATGGTGCCACGCCTGAGAAACAGCGCCGGGCCGTGCGCATTCCATAATGCCGCAGCCTGCATGATATCCTGCCCCAGGTGACGTTCCTGCTGAACGATGAAACAGTCGTGCCTGTCAATATTCTGGAACGGCATCAGGATGGTAGAAAACGGACGGGTCGGACAGGACTGTCTCATGTCAGGGCCTTTAGGGATTGTTATATTATAACATTGCATATAAGTTCGGCGGATCGCAACCCAATGGATGGTGTCCGTCATGCGCGAAAGACTTCCGGTAACGGTTCTTTCCGGCTTTCTGGGAGCTGGAAAGACAACGCTTCTCAACCATGTGCTCAATAATCGCGAGGGCCGGAAAGTCGCTGTTATTGTCAATGACATGAGCGACGTGAACATTGACGCCGACCTGGTGCGCGACGGCAGTGACCTGTCCCGAACAAATGAAACGCTGGTCGAGATGAGCAATGGCTGCATCTGCTGCACGTTGCGCGATGACCTGCTGCACGAAGTACGGCGGCTCGCCGAAGAAGGCCGCTTCGATTACCTTCTGATTGAATCGACAGGGATTGCCGAACCACTTCCGGTTGCAGCAACATTCGAGTTTCGTGACGAAGCGGGCGAGAGCCTGTCCGACATTGCGCGGCTCGATACGATGGTCACGGTGGTGGATGCCGTCAACCTGCTGAAGGATTACGCCTCAACGGACTTCCTGCGCGACCGGGGCGAGACGGCAGGCGATAGGGATGACAGGGCACTGGTTGACCTGCTGGTCGAACAGATCGAGTTTGCCGATGTGGTGGTGCTGAACAAGATCTCGACCGCCACAGCGGCGCAGCGCGAGGCCGCGCGGCAGGTCATTCAAGCTCTGAATGCCGATGCGGATATTATCGAAACCGATCAGGGCATCGTGCCCTGCGCACGCATTCTGGATACGCACCGCTTCGATTATGACCGGGCGCACAAACACCCGCTCTGGTACAAGGAACTGTTCGAATTCCACGACCATGTTCCCGAGACCGAGGAATATGGCATCCACACTTTCGTCTGGCGTGCCCGCCGCCCGCTGGTGCCCGAATGCTTCAAGGCCTTTATCGACTCTTCCTGGCCGGGCGTGATCCGGGCGAAGGGCCATTTCTGGCTAGCAACCCGCCCGGACTGGGTGGGCGAACTGGGACAGGCGGGCGCACTGGTGCGCACCCAGGCCATGGGGCGCTGGTGGGTGACGATACCCAAAAACCAGTGGCCGGACAGTGATGAATGGCGCGACCTGATCCTGTCGAAATGGGACCCGGTTTATGGTGACCGTCGGCAGGAGATCGTATTTATCGGCACGGCAGAAATGGATGATGCCGCCATTGCCGCGGTGCTGGATGCCTGCCTTGTGCCCGACTTCGATGAGCAGCAGTTCGATCCGTTGCTGTTTGCCCATCTGCCTGACCCATTCCCCGCCTGGGGGCAGGGAGAAATGGCGGATGCGTAAGGTGACGGAAGATAACGAACGGACATTACGCCACGAGATGTGGCGGCGGTATGCAGGCAATGACTGGGCCGCCTTTGAGGTGGTCCCGTCCGTTCGGACAGTTTTGCGGGCTTGATAAGCTATACCCGGTTGTTGTTATGCCGCCCTTCTGACGGCGTTGCTGTTGGCCATCTGGTCCGGGGTTAACCCCGGACCAGATGGCGTCGGCACGTCATGATACGCCTCATCGGGCGTTCGTCCAGCCAGCGCCGTATGCGGACGCCTTTCGTTATAATGGGCGATCCATCTGCCAAGCCCGGCCCTCAGCTCTGATCCGGTCTCGAACGCGTACAGGTAGACGCATTCGTATTTCAGCGACCGCCACAGACGCTCGATGAACACGTTGTCCAGCCAGCGACCGCGCCCATCCATGCTGATGCGGATCTGACGCTCTTCCAGTATCCCGCTGAAACGGGGTGTCGTAAATTGCGACCCCTGGTCAGTATTGAAAATGTCCGGGGCGCCATAGCGCATGAGGGCATCCTGTAGCGCCTCGATACAGAACTCCACGTCCATCGTGTTCGACAGACGCCAGGACAGGACCTTGCGCGTGAACCAGTCCATGATCGCCACGAGATAGAGAAATCCCCGTTTCATGGGAATATATGTGATATCGGAACACCAGACCTGGTCAGGCCGATTGATGACCAGATCCCGTAGCAGATATGGATATTTCCGATGCTCCGGATGGGGCACGGTCGTGCGCGGCTTCTGGTAGATCGCCCGCAGGCCCATGATCGCCATGAGCCGCCGGACCCGCTTGCGGCCCACTTCATGTCCCTGGCGGCGCAGATGCCATGTCATCTGCCGTGAGCCATAATACGGCGTTTCCAGGAACTGGGCGTCGATCAGCCGCATCAGCTCCAGATTGGCTTCGCTCTGTGGCACAGGCCGATAGTAGACGCCCGACCGGTTGAGTTGCAGCAGCGTGCATTGCCGGATTATCGGCAGGCATGCTCTCTTCGGGTCAATCATCTGCCGCCTCTGATCACGCCCAACCGAGCAGAGGCATCGCGTAAAAAATCCCGTTCCACGAGAAGTTCGCCTATCTTCGCGTGCAGTTTCTCCACGTCAGCTGGGCTGACCGGGGGCTCAGCCACCGTCTTCCCGGAAAAGGTCGCCGCCATCCCCTCGATCGCCTGCCGTTTCCACTGGGCGATCATCGTCTGATGTACCCCATGTTTCGAAGCCAGTTCCGCCAGCGTCAGTTCCCCACGGATCGCCTCCAGCGCAACCCGTGACTTGAACTCTGCCGCATACCTCTTCCGCGTAACCTTGCCCATAAAACCCGTCCTCGTTCAGGCCAGATGATAGCTTATCGCCCTGTCCGAAAAATGGGGACCACCTCTGGGCTTCTAACGCGTATACTGAATCAATAGGCTGACGCTTGGCTGGTTCATGAGTAAATGCCGGCTTTCAGAAAGTCTCATGGGTTATTTGAACGACCGGAATGAGGTGAAAACGTTCACGAGGGTCGTCATGTGAATGTCCAGTTTTACTGATCACCCTACATGAAGCTGACGTTCCGCTCCCCCCCCCCCCGGAACTGCCTGTCCGCTCAAGGAATGTGAAGCGGACAGGGGGCAGACGCCCTCATCTCGGTCATGTATGCCGTCGAAGAGCCGCCCCCGCAGCGGACATGAGCATCAAGATCTTTCGCGACCAAGTTTTGGCGAAAGCAGACTGGCAGCTAATGGGCAGACTCACCCAGATGCGGACACCAGCCACGACTTCCAGTTCCGTTTACTCGCTCATGCTATTTATTGAGCACGGGTTGGCGCGAGCATTCGCTCACACTCCGCCACAATATACTCCGGGATAATCTCGAATTTATGGGGGTTGAGCTGCATCACGTACTCGTTTTCAATGTGGTAAGCCTCATTGATGAACTTGCGTATGACATTATCATCATGTTCAGCATTGATGATGCGAAATAGCTGAATCTTTTCGTAGCCAACTGTCGTAGCGTGAAATTTCGCTCTAATGGCATCCACGTTGGTGACTTCGGACACGAGGGCGTCATAGTCAAAATCGGGAATGAAGGCCTCCCTGATATTAGACTCTGCCGTGTTCTTTTCTTCAGCAGTCATGTCACGATTAGCGGTGCCAGACTGAATGGTTGGCGTTTCCCGCCCCTTGAACAGGCTTGCCAGCAGATTGTATTCCAACTCAGTATCGCCATGCAGCTCGTAGTGGCGGCGCAGATAAATGGCTTTGCAAATGCTGTCATTGAGGGCAGCGACATTGTCGGCGCAGATCTTCGAGAACGTTTGTATGTCATGCCGTTCGATCGGCACTTCGCATACGACGCCTGCCCGAGATGAAAGGAAGCTGGCAGATGGCGAGGCGCCTTGGAAAATCGCACTGGTGCTTTTGATCACGTCGATCGCAGGCTCGATATCGTGGGTGAGCATAAGTGTTGTTCGCCCGCGCAAACTGGCTTTTCCACGAAAAAGCTCATGTAATATGGCGAACTTTTTATTCTTGTCGAACGATGAGATCGGGTCGTCCAGGACAACCAGGTCAGGCTTTTCGCTCAGCACCTGATACATGAACAGGACCAACGCGAAGGCATTCTTCTCACCGTAGCTCAGGTGTCGCGTGGCAGCTTCGATATGATTGGCGAGATCCTGGTGAACTAGCTTCATCTTGTAAGAGTCAGGCTCAGGCACAATCTCGACGGTGTATTTGTAGCCGGCTGATTTTAAAAAGGCATTTATGCTCGACTGGTTCTCATCGATGGCCTTTTTGATGCGGGCCTTATGTCGATTGATCTTACCTTTTAGGTTTCCGACTTTGGCGATCAGCCCGTCGAGCTGCTGATTGATGGGGTCAACAGTCTTTCGCGTTTCCTCGGAATCGAGCTTGTCCATTAACCCCAGGTCGATTTTTAAGGGCGTCAGTCTATCGGCTACTTCTTCGACGTCCCGCAAAGAGAAGAATGACATAGTGCGGAGGCCTTCAAGCTTTTCTATGAGGGCATCTATGTCTGCCTTAAGCCCCGTAAGAAAGCTGTTCTCCTGGGCTGTGAGTTCGACCTTGGCTTTTGTGACTTTATCAAGATTTTCACGACATCTTTCGCTAAAATAACTACCTAGCCTATTGATGATGGCACGCAGGGCGCTGAGATGACCAACGGCGGTAGCATCGTATTCCTTCTCAACTGCAAGAGCCGCATCCTTGCTTCCAGCTTGGTCGAGTGGTGAAGCGCAGTAAGGGCACGCGTCCCCTAATTGCAAAAATTCATTTCCCTTGATCTGCCAGTTGACCCACTTGGCAGGCTCCTGGCTCTTGATAAACGTCTCAAACGGCTTGAGCGCCGCCGGAATGTTTTCAAGTTTGTTGCCTGAGCCAAAAGCCTTATGGATCTTACTTGACTTGGGTATCGCGCCAGTTTTGCTTGGCTTGCCGAATGCGTCGCGCAGCTCCTTCAAGTCCGATATTACCTGACCAATTTTCTGATTGTCGGAGAACGCCTGCCGAATACCAGCCAGCAGTTCGTCGATCTCTGCCATTTCCGCCAGATACTCAGGCGTTCTAATGAAAACCTCGAAGCTGTTCTTTAGTACTTCGTCTTTCTGAAACACAAATTGCTGGATGTAATCGTCATCGAAAACGAGCGCTGACTTCAGCTCATCAATGCCTTCGACCTGAGGAGAGGGCGCTCCCGATTTTCCGCGCCCCTTAAACTGGGCAAGATTCTCCAGTCTGCCGTCAGCACGAATTTTGCTAACGATAGCGCGCGCAATCGTGCTTTTGCCGATCCCGTTTGGGCCATACTTAATGTTGAGGGCGCCTTCCCTCAATCCGATTTCAGCACGGTCTACGCTATTGCAGTTTGTGATTAGGACGGCGATATCCGGCATGTTGTCTCCCCTATTTAGATCTGGATGTAATATGCAATATATTTTGGCGCCGTCTAAGTGACTTAAACACACTGGTCTCAGAAACTCGTCCGCAGGCTAGTTGGTCCACACATTGCTCGCCAAGGATACCGTTGATTCGCCGACTCAAATTAGGAATCTATGGCCGCCTGAAATGCCGAAATGGGGCGCGCGACGTGCCACCGTTCCCTGTGCCGCATATGTCCGCTTCTGGACGATTGCTTTGGTCACGGCAATGACCGCCATGCGCGCACAGTGGCAGCCACATGTCGTCGAGTGAACGGCAGGAAACATTATCTGAGCGCTCCAAAGCGGACAGGCCGGATTCCCCCCCCGTTGCTGCCATTAGTCTACGCTTCGAAACCCCTGACAGCCCGAAGTCAGTCATCACACAGTTTGGAAACTCTACTCGCGCGCGTCACTGAGGGCACGGGCACGCTGGTATTACGGCTTCAAGCCTCAATGCGCACGAGAATCTTTTTCCCCTTGATGCGCCCGTGCTTCAGGGCGGAGAGGCTTGCCGGCAGGTCATCGAACGCGGTGACTATATGCGGCTGGAGGCCGAGGGCACCAATCCGCACAGCGTCGAGCAACTGCGCTCCGGCCTGGCGCCACTCCCGCCAGTTCTCCGCCGTCGCATGGCCGTGCGCGCTGTTCAGCGCGACTTCATGCAGGGACAGCGCCGTCGTGAACGGCGGCAGAGGCGGTGATTCCAGCCGATCCTGAATGCAGACCAGATGTCCGTTATACCCCACCAGTGGCGCCAGACCGCGTGCATACGCCCCGCTCGTGGTGTCGAATACAGCAAAGAGGCGGCGCGGCCCGAGTGCTACGGTCAATTGCGCACGCCAGCGCTCATCGCGATAATCGAACGTACCGGCAACGCCCAACGCAAGCAGCCGTTTGTGATGAGCCGGCGACGCGGTCGCCCAGACACGCCAGTTCCGACGCAATGCCAGTTGCACCAGGATCAGCGACACAGCGCCGCCAGCCCCGGTCACCAGTACATCCCGGTTCGGCATATCCGGTACCTTGGCGAGCGCCTGCCACGCCGTCAGCCCCGGACACGGAATTCCGGCGGCGCTCTCGTCGCTGACACCGTCGGGAATAACGAGCGCACAATCGGCATCCACGATCGTATATTCCGCGAAGCTACCCGGTTTGCCGATCCCCTGATGATATGCGATCCGCGTTCCCAGGGGGATACTCACGCCGTCGCCGACCTCCGCGACGATTCCGACACCGTCCACGCCCGGCACATGCCCCGGCCTCCATCCGTCGGGACTGGCGGCAATGACTTTCCAGTCAACGGGATTGAGCGCGATCATGGTATTCCGCACGACGATCTCACCCGGTCCTGGAGACACGAAGGCCCGGTCCACCAGTTGAAGCTGTTCGGGCTCGCCCGGCGCGTGCCAGCTCCAGGCACGGTATGTCGTTACGGAAGCGTCCATCACCGATCGTCCCTCTTGCGCTGTAAAAGCAGCGTCTGCTCCGCTCGGAAACAAGCGCTGCCTTTCAGAAAATATCCGCATTTCTCCGCGACCCTGCACGACGTCGCGTGTTCCGGTGCGATGATACAGACCGTGCGATCCACGCCGCGCCCGTCCATCCATGCCAATGCAGCCTGAAGGGCTTCGGTCGCAAATCCCTTGCCATGCGCCCAGCGCGCCAGAACCCAGCCGGCTTCCGGCGCAGCGTCCAGAGATGGCTCGATATCGCGCTTCCAATCGGCGAAGCCGACATCGCCGACATAGCGCCCATCCGCTTTCGTGCGGACACACCAGTATCCATAACCCAGAAGATCCCACAGGCCCCGATAGCGAAGAAGGCGAAACCAGCACTCCTGTTCCGACGATGGAACACAGCTGATGTGTCGAACGACATCCGGATCGCTCCACATCGTATGTAGATCGTGGAAATCCGTCATCTGATGAAGCGAGAGACACAATCTTTTGGTTTCGATCACAGTGGTCTCCCTTCCCGATCACCAATACACAGGGCACGTTCCACAGCATGCCGGAGCGGTTCCATGTCGCCCTCGGTCGTGATCCAGAGCGTTGCCCCTTCGAGTTGCGCGAGTGTATCCGTCGCGACGGATACCGGTTCAGAAACTTCCCCGGCGTCCAGAATCCCGGCCATCGCATCGCGCAATCGTGCGAAAAACGTCCGCACCGCGTCCCGAGCGTCCGGTGTCTGCGCCGTCACGCCATACGCGAGATGCAATCCCACGCAGCGCCCTCGTGCCTCGAACGTCTCCGCGATCCTCCCGATCAGCATCCGCCAGGCAGCACGCCAGTCCCCCGCTGGATCCGGAAGATCGACCAGCGTATCGTCGAGAGTCAGGGCCAGCACTGCTGGCACCAGCGATTCCTTCGACGGAAAGCGCGTGTAGAGGCTTTGCGGACGCAGACCCACGCGATCGGCCAGATCGCGCATGGATGCCCCTTCGTAGCCATATTCGCGAAACAGTTCGCGGGCTTCGACAACGATCTGGTGGATAGGAACGGGTTCTCTCATTTCGCCTTTGACTCACGAACAGTCGTTCGTCACACTAGAGCCCATGGTGCTGCCGGGCAAGCTCCGTCTGTCTCCTGCCCTCTTAATTTCCAACCACAGGACACTCCGTGATGCTTCTCTATGATCTGGACGTCTCCGGAAACTGCTACAAGATCCGGCTTTTCGCGGCCCTGACCGATACGAAGCTGGATCTCGTTCCGGTCGATCTCGCAGCAGGTGAGAACCATGATCCGGATTTCCGGAAACTGAACCCGTTCGGGGAAGTCCCGGTTCTGGTGGATGGTGACTTCACACTTCGGGACTCTCAGGCCATCTTGGTTTACCTTGCCGCCCGGCTGGCGGACCGCGCTTGGTGGCCTGAAGACGCCATGTCACAGGCCACCATCACGCAATGGCTTTCAGTGGCGTCGAGCGAGGTGCGCAACGGCCCCAACGCCGCCCGTCTGATCCGGAAATTCGGGTATCCCCTCGATATGGGCACTGCCATGCGCTGGACCGACAAACTCCTGCCGGTGCTTAATGCGCATGTCGAGACACAGGACTGGTTTGCGCTCCGCCGGCCTACAATTGCCGACTGCGCTCTCTTTCCCTACCTTGCACTAGCACCCGAAGGCGGTATCAGCCTTACCCCCTACCCGGCTCTTATGCGCTGGCTCGATCGCGTCCGCGATCTACCGGGTTTTATCCCCGTACCGGGTCTCTACGGAGATTGCTGAGACATGAAGGCAGTTCCTGCCGTTTTGAGGTCATATCACAGCAATATGTGCAGAAAGCAAAGATCTAAGCGGGAAATATCAGCCATGTTCGGCATGAATCGTCCCCAATGACTTCCTCGGCCAGAGAGTATATAACGCTGGCAGAAAAAGGAGTGTCAGCACGGTACCGGCGGCAGTTCCGCCAATCAGAGTAAATGCCAGTGCTCCCCAAAAAATCGACTCAGTCAGTGGAATGAATGCCAGGACTGCCGCCAGGGCCGTCAGGATGACAGGGCGTGCCCGTTGTACCGTGGCTTCGACAACTGCATCGGAAAACTCCATGCCGTCTGCCAGATTAGTGTGGATCTGACCAATCAGAATCAGCGTATTGCGCATCAGGATGCCTGAAAGACCGATGAGACCAAGGATCGCATTAAACCCGAAGGGCTGGTGAAACAGGAGAAGCGTGGGAACCATTCCGATGAGGCCGAGAGGTGCCGTCAGAAAGACCATCGTCATCGCCGATAGAGATCGGGTTTCGACAACGATAACCCCGAGCATGAGCAGAATCATGATCGGAAAAATCGGTGCCATTGCTGCGTTGGCCTTCGCGGACTCTTCGGTATTACCTCCCGTTTCAATACGATACCCTTCTGGAAGGGTCGTTCGCAAAGGCTGCAGCACTTTGTCCAGTCGCGCGGCGACCTCGGGCGGCTGAAGCTGATCATTGATATCCGCCTGCACGGTCATCGTCGGAATGCGATCTCGCCGCCACAGAACAGGCTCTTCGCTGCGATATTCCAGCATGCCGATCTGCCGCAGCGGGATACGACGGCCGTCACCGGCAATGATATCCTGATCGAGAAGCCGGGCCGGGTCTGCACGAGACTGGCCGTCGGAGCGCACGATCAGATCAACCGACCGAATATCCTTGGTAGCCTGGGCCGCGCTTATGCCCTGCAACATAAATCGGGTTTGACGCGAGACAGTGTCAGGTGAGAGACTCAACTGCGCCAGCCTGCTCTGATTCATCACGAAATGCAGGGATGGCTGTTTTTCTCCCCAGTCGGTATTCACCTGCCGCGTCTCGGGATCGGCCCGGACAATATCGCTGACCTGCTGAGCGATATGACTTACTGTTTGGGCGTCCGGCCCCATGACGCGGTACATGATCGGAAAATGCGTATAAGGACCAAAGACGAACTCGGTCGCACGCACCCTGGCCTCTGGCGCCAGGCCCTTCGCGACTTCCTGGCGCAAGCTATCGCGCAGCCTGTCTCTCTGCTTCGCGTTTGCGGTCATAATAACGATTTTTGCAAATGCCGGATCAGGCAGTTCCGGATTATACGCCAGAAAGAACCGGGGAGCGCCCCCACCGATATAGCTTGTGACGCTGAGAGTTTCAGGCTGCTTCTGTAGCCAGTCACTGACTTTCCTTGCTGCTTCGGCCGTGCTTTCGATGGGTGCTCCTTTCGGCATTATTACTTCTGCCAGCAGCTCCGGTCGATCCGAACTGGGAAAAAACTGCTGCCGCACAAATCCCATACCGACAAACGCCAGCACGAACAGGCAGACCACGCCTGCACAGACGGCCTTATTATGAGTTATTACGCTGCGGACCAGCCGCCTGAAACGCTCATACCGTGCGGATTGATACGGTGGCTGCGCATGTGCTGCCCGGAGATCAGGCAGAAATTTGACACCCAGATAAGGCGTAAAAATAACGGCGACAAACCATGACGTGATGAGAGCGAACGCGACGATCCAGAAGATGTTTCCTGCGTATTCACCTGCGGCTGATTGTGCAAAACCGATAGGTGTAAAACCAATGATCGTCACGAGTGTTCCCGCGAGCATCGGTGCCGCCGTGTGAGACCATGCGTAGGACGCGGCCGCAATACGGTTCATGCCCTCCTCAAGCTTCACGACCATCATTTCAATAGCAATGATCGCGTCATCGACAAGAAGTCCAAGTGAGATGATCAGGGCGCCAAGCGTGATCCGATCGAGCGCGCGCCCCGTTACAAGCATGAGGATCATGACGATTGCCAGCGTCAGAGGCACGGCAGCTGCCACAACGAGACCCACACGAAAGCCGAGGCTGATAAAGCTGACCAACATGACGACGCTCAACGCCACGAAGAATTTCAACATGAACTCGCCGACGGCCGCGTGAATATTTTGCGCCTGATTAACGATCCGCGTGAGCGTAATCCCGACCGGCAGGCTCCGGTTGATCCCATCTTCAGCATGAGACAGCGCAGCACCGAGCTTCAGGCCATTCCAGCCAGGCCGCATGACAACATTGAGAACCAGGCTGGACTGGTTGTTATGACGGGTCAGAAAATCCGGTGGTTCCTCATAACCTGTGTGGACCGCCGCGATATCACCCAGTCGAACAGTCCGGCCCCCCACACTGATCGTTGTGTTTCCGATAATGTCCGGTCGCGACAGTGGTTGCCGCGTACGAACATAAATCCGACTGGCACTGGTTTCGACAAAACCCCCATCTACAACATCATTCCGTTCCTGAAGCGTCTGGATAACGTCCGTTACGCTCAGGCCGAGTTCCGCCAGCTTCGAGTGTGAGAGATCGATATACAGCCGCTCCGGCTGCTCCCCGACAATCGCTACTTTTTGGACCCCTGGCACATGCAGAAGCTTCTCTCTCACGGTCTCCGCAGCACGGGTCACCAAGAAGAGCGGAACATCCCTGCCTTCAAGGGTATAAACCGTGAAGACCACGTCGGAATATTCGTCGTTGACGAAGGGGCCAATAGCACCTCGTGGAAGCACATGCGCGCTGTCCCCCAGTTTCTTCCTCGCCTGATAGAACTCCTCCGGCACGGCAGATGGAGGTGTATTGTCCTTGAGGGTGAGCATCATGACCGCCATGCCGGGGCGTGCCATTGTTTCCACCCGGTCATACCAGGTCAGCTCCTGCAAGCGCTTTTCCAGCGGATCGGCAACCAGATCCTGTACCTCCTCTGCTGTAGCGCCTGGCCATAGAACAGTAGCTGTCAGCGTCTTGACGGTAAAACTTGGTTCCTCTGCACGGCCGAGTGCAAAGAAAGCATAGGCACCGGATAGGGCGAGCGCGACGATCAGGAACAGCGTGATCGCCTGTTCCCTAACCGCCCATGCCGAGAGATTGAACGCCTTCATTGCATCTGCGCCTGGTCAGGCGCGATCGTCACAACTTCCCCCGCATGGAGGTCATGGACACCAGCAGCGACCACCTGTAATTCGCCGGAAGCACGCAGGTCGCGCATTCTCTGATCGGGCATTATAACAGCCGCGCTGCCTTCAACACGCCGGAGAGGCACCGGGTGAAACGCGACCTTCTTGTTAGATGGTTCGATGATCCATACGCCCGGTGCGCTTCCCATATCGAAAAGAGCAGAAAGAGGAACGACCATATCGTCGGACAGTGACGATGTCAGCGTAACAGTGAGCGTCTGTCCGATCCGTAAGTTCGTCGGAAAATTCGGGATGATGTACCGTGCGTTCACCGTTCTCGTTGCAGTATCTTCAATAGCGGCGATCTGGCGGAGCGACGCGGCGCGCGTGATGATCTGATCGCTCTTTGCATCTGAAACGATCGCTGAAGAGCCGATAGGAAGATTCATGTCTTCGGGGAGATCAACCGACGCCTCCAGAGGACCGGCTGATGCGAAGGTCAGGACCTGTTGGCCTGCCGATACAACATTACCGGCCTCGGCAAAAACGGAAAGCACCGTACCGTCATGGTCGGCCCTCAAAACCGTATAGTCGTCCCGGTCAGTCGCGATCCTGCGATTGGCGTCCGCCGCCATGAGTTGTGCGTGGAGACTTTCGGCACGACTGCGTATTCCATCGTAGAAAGACTTCGACACGGCGCCCGTCTGATCCAGACCCCGATAACGACGTTCGTCAGCCGCTGCATTCTCCCAGGCCGCACGCAAGGATGCCGCATTAGCGCTCTGGCTGGTCACGTCATGCGCAAGATCGGTTCTGTCGAGGGTCATCAGTACATCACCGCGATGTACGACCTGACCCTCGTCGACCTTCCGGGAAACTATTTTCCCCGCAACACGAAAGGCAAGCGTGGGCTGCACGCGTGCTGCGACGACAGCGGGATATATCGGGGACGAAGAGGTCGTGCTGCCGGGAACAATCACAAGGACGGCACGCGGAGCCGTGCGCGGATCTGACGGCGTATGCCTATTGCAACCAACTACGGGCATGAGGAGCAATATGCCCAGCCACTTCCCGAAAAACCGTCTTCTTGGCGGCATTCAAATTGCTCCCTCGATACATCGTGGGAGCCATCTTCGCCGCGAGTGATTATATTGTCAATTCGTCACTTATTAATTCTATACTGAAAGGCTCCTCAGCACCAGGCCGGCCAGGAGAGAGGCATCCTCAATAAGGGTATTATGATTGAACTCGAGAAGCACGGGATGTCTGACAGGCTGGAGTGCAAGGACCACTCCACGGCAGGCTTCTTCTAGTGGAGTCTTGCGCTCAAACTCTCCTGCGTCCCTGCCATCGGCAATCACCGATCTGACGTGTGACAGCAATTCCGCGTCGAAGTCGGCGGCCGTCGACCAGCCTTCTTCCAGAGCCGCGAGCACAATGTCGTGCATTTTCCGGTCATTGAACAGAAGGTCGATTCCGTCACGGGCAAGGGTCAGAAAGATGAGGCGAAGCCTCTCCGACGCTGGTTTGCCGGAGCCCATGGCATCCTTGACGTCCGCCATCACCCGCTCGTGACACTGGCGACAGATCTCTTCGCCGATAGCCCGTTTGGAATCAAAGAACTTGTAGATATATGCAGTCGAGAGACCGATCGCCTTGGCAAGGTCAGCGACAGTCGTTTTCTTGTATCCATAGTGGCGGAAATGCTCATTGGCGGCATCGAGAATCTGCTCCCGCCGCTCATGGTCTATCGGGCCTCTCTGACCTTTGCCTGCTGACTGCATCCGAACCTCACGTCGAAAAAGGGAACACTTAATTCATACGTTGAGCTACTCACGTTGACAATGAGTGACGATTTATGGAACACGTCATACGCCACACTCCATGCGGCTGCACCAATTCATGACAGAGGTTCCCCAGGTGATTCAGAACCGTACCCTGAAGGAAGGAACGCGTTGCCTTATTTACCCAGGGGCGAGACGCCGCCCCGCCGCAGCCATTATTCGACAGTCGGTATTCGCCGCAGTGATGTCATGCCTGACGGCATGCGCTGTCGGTCCGAACTATCGGACACCACAAATATCGCTTATCCCGTTCCACAATGTCAGCAAAACAGCGTTCTCGATATCTTCCTCGGAGAACGCGGTTTCTTGGTGGAAATCATTTCATGATACAGAACTCGATAAAATTGAGTCCCGAGTGCTTACCCAGAATCTTGATCTGAAGGCAGCCTATGCGAGAGTGCTTCAGGGACGGGCAATCGCGCGCTCAGCAGCCGCACAGATGTTACCAACTCTCGATTTTTCCCCTCAGGTTTCGGCGACAAGATTGTCCGAAGAAGGACTCATCGGTCACATTGTTCGGGAAATTCCACACTTCAATCGGGATTATCGCGAGTACAACGTCGGTGGGGTGGCAAGTTGGGAACTGGACATCGCCGGCGGTTTGAGAAGAGCACACGAAGCCGCACGGGATGAGTTTCAGGCTGCTGAGGCAGAAGGTGATGGTACGAGACTGAGCCTCGCGGCCGAGGCTGCCGATACATACCTCCGCATCCGGGGCGATCAGGCCCGGCTACGCATAGCCAGGGATGTTTTCACCTCCAACCAGAAGATGATGGACCTTATCCGGCAGCGTCGCAGTCGAAATGTTGCCGACGACCGGGAATTGTCCTCTGCTACAGTAGTCGTCGAGGCCGCCCGGCAAAACATGATCGATATAGAAAAAGATGAGGAAACGCAGTCAAACCGACTTGATGTCCTGATGGGAACACAGCCCGGAACATACGCTGTAGAACTCAGGATTTATGCTGAATTACCCGCTGTTCCCGCACCATCCGCGAATGCGCAGCCTCTGGAAGTTCTCCGGCGTCGGCCCGATGTTATCGCCTCGGAAAGAAGACTGGCAGCAAGCAACGCCCGCATCGGCGAGGCTCTGGCAAATTATTATCCAAAAATATCTCTTCAGGGCGCGCTAGGTTTCGAAAGTATGAGCCCGCAACAGCTATTCACTGCGCCTGGATTCCAGCCGACTGCGACAGGAGCATTACGATGGCGCATTTTCGATTTCGGAAAAATATCCAGCGATGTCTCCCGTGCTCGTGGTAGTTACGCAGAGGCGCTCGCCAGCTATCAGGCCACCATGTTACGCGCAGCAGAAGATGTAGAAGATGCATTCTTTCATCTTTCCCAGACACGGCAAGCGATCGCGTCACAAATGCATAATGTTGAAGCGTTGCACCATGCTGCGGCTCTCACATGGCAGTCCTATACAGCGGGCACTCTGGCTCTAAATGATGCCCTTCAAGCAAACATCACCTTATTGAACGCGCAGGATCGACTGGCATCCATGCGGGCAGAAGAGGATCGCGCCGCAGTTGAATGCTTTCGCGCACTTGGGGGAGGCTGGCAGTCGTGAATATTACCGATCGCATCATGAATGTTCTTATCCGGCGCGGCGAAACTCTCACAACGTCATCCGATCTCGATCAAGTGTCGCCTGAATATGATTTCAAAGAACAACATGCAATCAAGGTCAGAAGCGATCAGAACTCATTGTTCAAAATCGCTTTGGCATTCAAGCTGAGGGACGACCCTCTTATCCGTTTCTTCCTTTCGCTACGCTTTCCGGCGCGACGTCTGAAAGCATCTGATGCAACGGATATGTTTGATTTTGAAGATTTTATCGTCCTTCGCGAAATTCCCTCCAAAGAAATCATACGCGGCCTTTTAGGCACATTCGATTCTTCGAATACATCTCCTGTGATGCGATCCCCCTCTGATTTTATCCATTTTACTCGGCCCGGTTTCTATAAAGTGTTTGTATCAATTATGGTAACGTCAATTACAAAAGGCGAGTGCCTCCTAACTACAGAAACGCGAATAAAATGCACAGATAGAAAAACAAAGCGGCTATTTCTTCCCTATTGGATATGCATCCGGTGGGTAAGTGGTATTTTACGGCTACGAATGCTAAATCACATCAAGAAAATTTCTGAACAGGGCGGAGACATTAATGTCTCCGCAAGATGAGTTTTATCAGCGTCATTTTATTTAGCTATGTTTTCGGAGGCGTAACAACACCCAATCACAGGATAAAACTGCCATGTTTATTCTGCCCATCTATGCTCGTTTTATACAATTAACGGACAATACGGTTTTGAAACCATGCCGTGGCAAGATGGTGTGACGGGCCATGCGGCGCCCACCGTTCGATCTGTGGCAACTCCTATGCGTGCGGGCAATCGCCGAGCAAGGCAGTATCCACGGCGCGGCACGTTTCCTGAACACCCGGCAATCGGCCGTCAGCCGCTCCCTGCACAACCTCGAAGAGCGGCTGAATGTCAGGCTGTTCACCCGCTCCCCGGCCGGTGCTACCCCGACAGCCTTCGGTGAAGAATTTATCCTCTGGACCCAGATGATCCTGGATAACGTGGCTGGCATGAACGCCCGCGCTCGGCGGACGGGCAAGGGCGAGAATGGCCAGATCTCCATCGGCATCCAGACCTGCGTCCTGCCTGGACGCCTCTCGGCCTTCACGGCGGAGTTCCGTGCTACGCATCCCGATATCATCTTTCGCTATTCCGAGGGCACAGGCAAGAGACTGGTGCGTCGGCTCCAGCGCGGACAGATCGATTTCGCGGTCGTCACACGTCGCAATCTGACGCCAGTCCTGCGCGTCATGCCCCTTTGGAGCGACCGCATCGTGGCGGCGCTCTCCACCGATCACCCTCTGGCGACACGACGGGAAATCTCATGGCAAGATCTGCGTCATGAAACATTCCTGATCGGACGTGATAATGCCGGTCATGATTTCAAGGAACTTATCCGGCGAAAACTCGGTGAAACCGATATCCATCCCAGAATCCGTCATCATGATATCGGCAGCAATCGGGTTGTCGCACTCGTCCAGAACAAGGAAGGCATCGCGCTACTTCCGGCCTCGTGGCTGCCGCTGATCCGCGATCAGCATGGCCACGACATCGCGATCATAGAAATCCGTGACGCAGGCGGTTCCTCCCATCTGGAATTCGGCATTGTCTGGCGGCCCGACAATGAGAATCCCTGCGCCCAGAGCTTCGCCCGATATATCGAAGCCCATCAGCCGTGGCCGTGAGGCTACTTTTCCGACGATGCTGCTTTTGCCTGCCTCCGCGCCCTGGCGAATCCCTTGTCCGACATCATGAACTGCCGAAGCATGGGCGCGACCAGCCGGGCCGGGTCCATCGCCCCATCGTTGCCGGAAAGAAGTGCCGCATAGGCAAGCAGGTCACGATGGAGGTCGGCGGGTAGCGCCACGGTCATTCTGACCGGTTTCTCATCGGGAAGTTCCCGGATTTTCAGGTCCGTCATCGTATATGTCCTTGATCCCGGTAGGGTTTGAGTAGCAGGTCGTGCCCGACCAGAACGGTAAAGGGCAGCCCCGGCCGATCGGTCAGGGTGGGCTGGACGTTCAGACTGCGATCGATCAGCCGGTTACCGACCATGGAAAACCCGTTGCTGGCGCCAGAACGGATCGCCTGCATCAGGTTGTTCTCGTTCCATGACGTCCCGGCTTCGGAGCCCACGCTGAGCAGGGTCGTGGCCAGGGCGGCTTTGAACAACTGCCCCCAGTGACTGTTCACCTCGTCGGACAGGCCGGACTGGCCAATGGCGTCGCCGCCGGGCAGCTTTTCCAGCACCAGGCTTTCGCCATTCGGGAAAATCAGCCGGGTCCAGATAATCTGGGTGCGCTGCTGCCCGAAGGAGACGCTGCTGTTATAGGCCCCGAACAGCAGGCTGCCCTGTGGGATCAGCAGGAAGCGCCCGGTCGGGCTGTCATAGACGTTCTGGGTCACATGGCCCACGATCTGGCCCGGTAGGTCAGAGCTGATTTTCGTGTTCAGCGCGCCAGCGATCGCCGTGCCCGCCTGGAGAACGTAGGGCGAGACCAGCGGCATGATGCGATCGGGGCTGGTTGTCGCGCGATCCGGCTGCCCTTCCAGGAAGGCAATGTTTCCAGCCTGTGGTCCGTCCGTGGTGGACGCCCGCCCCTGAGAGGCAGGAGCGCCCGGCACGGGTGGCATCGCCTGGTCACTGGCACGGTCGCGCTCCCCCGTCTGCACGAACAGCCGGCTGGCGATCGCCGCCTCGGCCTCCTGCGCGGCGCGGTGGTCTTCGGTACCGGAGGCCGCCTTCCCCTGCCCTTGCGCATGCAGGATGGCGCGCCCGAGATCACCGGGCAACGCTGGCCCGAGTTTCGGCACGTCCTTGCCGATATAATCGGAGGGCAGCCCCGCCAGCCCGTCGGCCGAGGGACGGACATCGGTATCCTGTGTGGCCGACGTGGACGGCGGCCTATGGCTGGCCTGAAGGGCGTAACCCAGCGCGAAGGCCACCGCGACCATGCCGACCCCGCCCAGCGACCAGACCACGGTGCGCGACAGACGCACCACGCGCGGCCGATCGGCCCGCAGACGCAGATCGGGCGGCGGCGTTGCAGCACCTGCGGGATTTTCGCCCACTGTCGGCGCCTGCCCGGTCATGTCCGCCGTCCGTCGGTACGGACGATGCGCACCCGTTGCTCGGAATGCTTGTCGCCCAGCCGCAGTTCGGCGGCGGCAAACAGGCGATCCACGATCATCCAGTTCTGCCGCACCCGGTAATTGACCAGTTCCGGCCCACCATCGGCCCCCAGCACAAAGAGCGGGGGCAGTTCCCCCTGCCCGATCCCGGATGGGAAAGCGATATAGACCTTATGCCCATTATCGAAAGCCCGGCTGGGTAACCAGGGCGGTGTGGCGCCTTTCACCGGCTGGATGGCGTAACGGAAATTCAGCGCGTCGAGATCCAAACCCACGTCCACAGGAGCAATGTCATCGGCCGCATCGTTTTGCCGGTGCAGGGCGATCAAATCATCCTCGGGATAGTCCCACGATACCGACGCCATATACGTCACCGGCGTGGAGCGCAGTTCGGCGAGATAGGTGCGCCGATCCGTATTGACGATCAGGTTGGTAGCCAGGTCCGGCCGGGTCGGCTTGACCAGGATATGGATGCGCTTCGTGGCCCCCGCCCCGCTCTCGGTATCGCCGATGATCCAGCGCACGGTATCGCCAGCGGCCACCGGCCCGGTGCCGACCAGCTTTTCACCCTGCTGGAGCATGATATCGGTGATCTCACCGGGCGAGGCATAGACCTGATAGAGCGCGCCGGCAGAATAGGGATAGACCTGCACCGCGTTCACATAACCGGCCCGCGTCGGCTGGATACGCGCCGCCAGATTGGCCTGCGTCACGCGCACGGTCGGGTCGGCGACTTCGGGCACCGGATGGGCCGTGCGTCGTGGCGGCAGCGGCTTGAGCTGGCCCGGCAGGGGAAGGATTTTTGGAACCTCCACGACCTGCACCGGCTTCGGCGGATCGGGCTGGCGCAGGGCCTGAGCGGCATCATCGTAGCGGATGATCGGCGGGTGGTAATGCTGCGCGCAGCCTGCAAGAGGCAGGACAAACAGCGGGAGGAAACGAAGAGCACGACGGATCATTGGCCCAGCTCCTTCGACCAGTTGATGGCGGAGACGTAGATACCCAGAGGATTTTTCCGCAGATGATCGGCGTCACGCGGTGTGCGCAGGACGACCGAGACGATGGCGGTCCAGCGCTCGGTGCCAACAAAAGCGCCGTCGCGGTAATGGCGCTCGCTCCAGGCCACACGAAAGCTGCCGGGCGAGGCCCGGATCACCGAGGCGATATCCACCTCGACCTGCTCGTGCCCGATCCGCGAGAACGGATCGTTGAGGCGGGCATAATCGTTCAGCGCCTGCGCGCCCGACGTGGTGGTGAAATCATAGGACCGCAGCCAGTTCTGCCGGACTACCACAGGGTCCGACGACAGGGCGCGCACGTCGTGGACGAACTGCGCCAGATACCAGGCGATCTGCGGATCGGCGGGCATATAGCCCGCTGTCGCGGGGGCCACGACCTGCGTCTGCCCCAGCCGGTCCACCTGCACCACCCACGGCGTGATGGTGCCGCGCGCGGACTGCCAGACCAGCCCGGCCCCGAGCCCTGCCGAGAGAAAGAGCGATCCGAACGTCATCAGCCGCCAGTTTCTTGCCTGGACGCGGGCGGAACCGATCCGTTCGTCCCAAACCTGCGCTGCTTTCTGATAGGGCGTCACGGGTTCGGGCGTGGTCCCGTAGCGGGTGGTGGAGCGACGGAACATCGTCCTCATTCCTTTTCCGAGAGATCAATGGACGCCGAGCCACTGCCGCCGTCGGCCGAGCGGATGATGTGGGCGGCCTCGGCGGCATGGGTTGCGGCATTGCGACGCTTCATCTTCTGAGCCCAGCGGGGCGGTTCACCAGAACCGCCACCATCTCCACCAGATGGACCATCACCGGCAGGGCCACCTCCCGAGGGGCCGCCGCCACCAGCTGGACCACCCCCACCCGATGGAGACGGCCCGCTGCCACCGGTTTCGTCACCCTCTCCACCGCCCATCCCGCGCGCGGCCCAGCGTCCACCGGCGGCGTAGCTTTCTTTGAGGGATGAACCGGCACGTGATGCCGCCCCTTTGACGGCATTCGCGACGTTCCCGCCGACGGCCCGGCCCATGCCTCCGATCCCGGCGGCCATGCTGCCCGCGCCGCCAGACGCGCCTGCGGCTCCCGCCGAATAGGCGGACGTGGCGGCCCCGGCGATCGCGGCCCCTCCCCGTGCGGCGGCAGCCGTGGCGCCGAGGGCTGCGGCGCCACCGGATGCGACAGCCCCGACACCCGCAACAGCCGCAGCGCCCATGGCACCGACGGCCATGCCGGTCCCTACGGCCGCGCCAGCCCCAAGCTGGGGGGCACCGGAGATCAGCCCGTTGGCGATGCTGCCGCCATAGATGGACAGACCGACGATCGACACCGACGCCAGCACGACCGAGACCGCCTGGCCAATCGTGGGAACCGCGTCGCCATAGGAGGTGTTGAACTGCCGGAACAGGACGGACGCGATGGCGGAGATCACCGCCAGCACCATCACCTTCACGCCCGACGACACAACATTGCCCAGCACCTTCTCGGCCAGAAACGCCGTCCGGTTGAACAGGGCGAACGGGATCAGCACGAAACCAGCGAGGCTGGTCAACTTGAACTCGATCAGGGCCACGAAAAGCTGCACGGCCAGGATGAAGAACGCTGCCAGCACGATCAACCAGGACAGGCACAGCACAAAAATCTGGATGAAGTTTTTGAAAAATGCGACAGGGCCGAGAAGATTATGAACGGACTCCAGCAGCGGCTGGGCCGCATCGAACCCCGTCGCGGCCAGTCGGCCGGGATGGAGGAAATCCGAAAGTGGCAGACTTCCGCCACCGGCCCTGAGACCCATGGCGGCGAAACTGTCGAACACCACCTTCGCAAGATGGTCGAAATTGTTGATCAGGAACGCGAAGAACCCGATATACAGCGTCTTCTTCACCAGACGCTGGATGATGTCCTCATCAGCCGCCCAGGCCCAGAACAGTCCGGCAAGGGCGACGTCCAGCACGGATAATGACCCCGCCAGTGAGATGACATTTCCTTTCAGAAGGCCGAAGCCACTGTCGATCGTGGTCGTGAAGGTATTGAGGAAAGTGTCGATAACACCGACATCGTTCGTGGCCATGACCGTCAGTTCCCACTGCCGCCGAACATGGACACCGTGCCCGGCACGTAGGCGTCATGCTGCGAGAAATGCTGATACTGCGCGTCACTTTCTGCTTCTGTCGCGGCATCGCGCGACTGTTGCAGGGCCATGGCACGCCCGTTCGCGGCCAGTTCCGCCTGGATGTCGGACAGTTGCCGGGATTGCAGGGCCAGAAGCTGATTGCCCGCCTGCGCGGCCTGTAACGCCCCGGTGGAAGTCTGGCTGGCGGAAACCAGTTGCGTCATGGCCGAACTATCGCTCGGGATGTTTCCTACCACCCGCGCCTGCAATTTCAGGGCGTCCTCAAACCCGCCGACGGAATTCTGCCACCGCGTCTGTGCCTGGCTGAACAGGGCGCCGTCAGACATGCCGGCCGAGACGGACGTGTACGCCTGCTGATACTGCTGCTCGACCGACTGCACGCTGTAGGCGATGTTCTGCGCCTGCGCGAGCAGTGCCGTCGTCTGCGAAATCGTTGATTGCAGGGTCGACAATGTCGAAAGTGGCAGGCTCGCGAGATTGCGCCCCTGGTTGACCAGCATCTGCGCCTGATTGGCGAGGGACGTGATCTGGTTGTCGATCTGCTGGAGGGTCCGGGCCGCGATCAGCACGTTCTCGACGTGGTTTGCACCGTCATACACCGCCCACTGGGCATGGGCCGGATGCAAGGGAGAGAATGTCCCGCCAACCGCCAGCATTGCAGAGGTAAAAAGGACACCTCGTCGGAAATGTTTTTCGCTCGCACGACCGAAAAATTCAGCCCAAAGCCGGAAAGATTTTTCAATCATGGCACGCCCTCTGGTCCACGATCATCGCGCAACAGATCTGCCGCCCACATGACGCCACGCGCCTCGAACCACGCGGGGAGAAAACCATTCCGTCCATGCTCCGCCAGCACCGCGTCGATCAGCTTGTGGTCGTCCTTGCCGGATGCCGCGCACAGGGCGAGTGCTACCGGCCCGAGCCCCAGTTCGAACAGACGGTTGCCACGCTGGGCCTGACAGTAATACTCCCGCTTCGAGGCCGCACGGGCGATGATGGCGATCTGCCGCTCGTTCAGCCCGAAATCCCGATAGATCGTGGCGATCTGCGGCTCGATCGCCCGCTCGTTCGGCAGGAAGATCCGCGTCGGGCAGCTTTCCACCACTGCTGGCGCGATCGGACTGTTGGCGATGTCGGACAGGGATTGGGTCGCGAAAATCACCGACGCATTCTTCTTGCGCAGGGTTTTCAGCCACTCCCGTAGCTGGCCGGCGAAATCCCCGTCATCCAGCACCAGCCAGCCCTCGTCGATGACCAGCAGCGTTGGGCGACCATCCAGACGGCCTTCGATGCGATGGAACAGGTAGGACAACACGGAAGAGGCTGCGCCAGAACCGATCAGACCTTCGGTCTCGAACACCACCACGTCGGCTTCACCCAGCCGCTCGGCGTCTGCATCGAGCAGGCGGCCATAGGGACCACCAAGGCAGTAGGGCGCCAGGGCCTGCTTCAGGACGTTGGACTGGAGGAGTGCCACCAGACCGGAGATCGTGCGTTCATGGTCGGGCGATGACGCGAGGGAATTCAGGGCCGACCAGAGATGGGCTTTGACGTCCGGCGTCAGCGTCACCCCCTCGCCGACAAGGATCTGCCCCAGCCATTCGGTAGCCCATTTGCGTTCATCGGGCTCATCAATCCCTGCCAGCGGCTGGAGCGAAACGGCGGGGTGGCCGTCATCATCCGTCAGGCCACCGCCGAGATCGTGCCAGTCCCCGCCCATCGCCAGCGTCGCGGCCCGCATCGAACCACCGAAATCGAAAGCGAACACCTGCGATCCTGTATAGCGGCGGAACTGGAGCGCCATCAGCGCCAGCAGCACCGACTTTCCGGCCCCTGTCGGGCCTGCAATCAGCGTGTGACCCACATCACCAACGTGGAGGCTGAAACGAAACGGTGTGGCACCGGCCGTTTTGCCGTAGAACAGAGGTGCCGCCTTGAAATGCCCATCCTGCTCCGGTCCCGCCCACACGGCGGAAAGCGGGATCATATGCGCAAGATTCAACGTCGAGACAGGTGGCTGGCGCACATTGGCGTAGACATGACCGGGCAAAGAACCCAGCCACGCTTCCACCGCATTGAGGCTTTCCGCCATGCAGGTGAAATCGCGGCCCTGGATGATCTTTTCGACCAAACGGAGCTTTTCTGTAGCGATGGAAGCGGAACCATCCCAGACTGTTACCGTGGCGGTGATGTAGGCCTGCCCGACGTCATCAGCACCGAGGGACTGCAAGGCAAGGTCCGCATCCGCCGCCTTGTTGGCGGCGTCGTTATCCACGAGAACCGACGCCTCGTTGGTCATCACCTCCCGAACAATCGCCGTAATGCTCTTGCGCTTTGCGAACCACTGGCGACGGATTTTCGTCAGCACCTTTGTGGCGTCGGTCTTGTCGAGCAGGATGGCACGAGTGGACCAGCGATACGGCATCGCCAGCCGGTTCAGGTCATCCAGGATTCCGGGGAAGGTCCGTGACGGGAAACCGGTAATGGTCAGGGTTTTCAGATAAGCATCGCCGAGCTTCGGCTCCAGACCACCCGACAGCGGCTGGTCCACCAGCAGCGCATCCAGATGCATGGGAATTTCCGGCACCCTGACGCGCTGGTTCCGTGTCGAAATGGTGGAATGGAGATACGTTAGGGCCTGTTAGATCTTGAATTTCTTCCCATATTGTAGGGATGGAAGAAGGAGACAGAACAGGCACCTTTACGGACGAGACATGGGCGATCTGGGAACCTCTGATTGAGGAGGTTCGCCCGAGGG
>NZ_JABJWC010000044.1 GCF_013155395.1 Komagataeibacter melomenusus
AGCTCAAGGAGTTCAAGCGTATCGCCACGCGGAGCGACAAGACAGACAGATCATTCGCAGCGATGATTTATCTCTCCGCTGCAATCATCAATTCACGATAATTCCCAACAGGCCCTGAAAAAAGCTTTACCAAAAACTTTTATTATTTCAGGCTCATATAAGCATTAGCAACGCATAAAGCCGGGGCATATCACTTCAGAACGCAGCACAGCCCGGGGTGACGACCAGCCCCACGGAATCCTGCCCGAAGCGCTGGCGATAGGTCTGGCGTATCGCCTCAAGCCGTGGCCTGAGGTCGGAGGAGAGCGGGGTCGCAACCCAGATGACGCGCGAGGGTTCGCGGATGATGCGCCCGCTGTGCTCATCGCGCCATTGCCCGGTCATGCGCAGGACCGAAAAACCGGCGGGAAAACGCGGGGTAACGACATCACGCACAAAACGGGTCCACTCACGCTGACTGACATGACCGCCATCAGGGCGGTTGAGGCCGAACAGCAGCGAGACCTGCCACATCGGCGTAGCCTGCACTGCCGTGCAGGCAGCCTGTAGCGGATCGGGGGCAGGCGCCTGTGGCGCGCGTGCGTGGCCGGGTTGCTCCCATGCCACCATGCTGGCCAGCACGGCGGCCGGGAGGCACCATCGCCTTGAAAAAACAACAGGCTGGCAACTCATGGTCTGTATTCGTCCTGCCCGCGCCGGGGTGCGGCATCGGAGAAAGTTTTTGGTGAGGCTTTTTTCAAAAAGCGTCAAAAGAAACGCCGCCTTTCAAAAAAAGGCGGCGCCCATAAGTTATGGCCCGGATCAGGCCTTGACGCGATAGAGCGCACACAGCTTGTTGCCAGTGGGGTCGCGCAGATAGGCCAGGTACAGGTCGCCATTGGGCATGTGGCGGATGCCCGGCGGGTCCTCGCAGGTGGTGCCGCCATTGGCCACGCCGGCTGCATGCCATGCATCGATCACTTCAGGCGAGGGGGCGGCAAAGCCGATCGTGCCCCCGTTGGCAGCCGTGGCGGGCTGGCCGTTCAGCGGCTTTGTTACCAGGAAAAAACCCGTATCACCGTTATAGACCAGTCTGCCCTTGGCATTGATGGTGGCGGCAGGCACGCCAAGGGTTGCGAATATGCTGTCGTAGAATTTCTTTGCGGCTTCAATATCGTTTGCGCCAACAGTCACATGGCTGAACATGCGGTTTCTCCCTGAGCGATAATGGTCTGGCGCGATCATGGCACGGTGTGCCGCAGGCCGACAACCGCCTGCACGCGATCCGTGCCGTCACAATGGCAATAGTCATGGACCGTGCCTGCCATTTTTTGTAACATTGCGTTCAGGCCCGGATAACCGGGCCACAGAATAACAGACAGATTGCTCTGAAAAGGGAAACCATGCGTTTTATCGCTTCACTGGCCGCCGTGGCGGGACTGCTCGCCGCGCCACTGGGTGCCCACGCGGCATCGGTGCATACGGATTGGGAAAAGTTCAAGGCCACCCGTGCGTTCAATCACCTCTCGGCAGATGGCCAGCGCGCCATGCTCGATGTGCTCAATGCCAAGCAGGTGCTCGATGCAGGCCAGACCGATGCCGCCATTCCCGCGCTGTATGACGCGACCAAGCGCCTGACCGCCGCAGGCAAGGCCAGCACGCAGTTCATCGCCGCCGAGACCAGCCTCCACCCCGCCCCGCAGCACCCGGCGGCATCGGGCCATGTGGCTGGCACCACGCCCGTGACCTGGATTCCGGTTGGTGGCGAAATCATCGGCAGCGAGACGCTGGCCCCCGAGAAGAAGGCCGCCATCGCCACCGCCAACACCCAGCTCAAGGCGGGCCAGACCAAGCAGGCCGCGCAGACGCTGCAGGTGGTGGGCGAGGATGCCGACTTCATCATGGCGCTGACAGCCCTTGAACCCACGCAGGGGGCAATCAACCGCGCCACCGTCTTCACCGAGGCCCGTCACCCGCAGGAGGCTTCCGCCGCCCTGCAGCAGGTGCTCGATAACATCGTGTTCATCTCCGAAGACATGTCCGAGACGCTGCTCCCGCCGGGTGCCAAGGCCCCAGCTGCTGCCGCGCCTGCGCAGAAATAACCTGCCACCGGCGTGAAAACCGCCCCGCAGGTCAGGACCGTTCTGGATGCCGCCCTTGTTCAGGGCGGCATTGTTTTTATTGCCCTTTGAAAGCTGAAGCCGGACGGCTGGGTGGTTATTCCTCCCCGCCACCCACTTTTTTCTTTTCACGCTCGGCATCGACGCTCATGCGCTGGAACGCGCCAAGCGAAAGAACGATGAAGGTGGCCACCACCAGCAGGCTGGCGGGGTAGAGAATGGCGGCGGGTTCGCTCGTGCTGGTCTCGAAAACGCCGACCAGCCCCTCGATGAACACGGCGATGATGATGGTGGTGATGAACTTGGTCAGGCTGGCCCGTGCCTCGCCCAGGCTTTTCTTGCCGCTGGTCTGGATCACTTCCTCCTCCACGAAGTATTTGGCCACGTCAAAAACCGCCACCGCAATCACGACATAGCTGATGGCCTGCAATATGGCGTTGCGACCCATATGCCACGACTGCCCCAGCGCCCTGATCAGGTCGAACATGCCAAATGTCAGCAGGAAAAGGGCCAGCATCATGAGCAGAAGGCTGGCGCAGGCAAACGCGCAGCGGGACAGGTGTTGCATGGTTCTCTTTTCCTGATGCTGTCGCCATGGGCATGCGCTTCCTATCGCGTAGCGTGGCGATGGGTTGCGGGCAAAGTACGGGCTGCCGCTTCGCTTTATTGTATATTTTGTCCATATGGGGCATTTTTTGTGCTGAATATTTATTTTTTATTTTCCAGCAGCCATGCCGAAACCGCCTGCCGGTTGCACCGTTGAACCCTCCACAGCGCCTATTGCCGGGATTGCTTTCTCACCACGGACCCATGGGGCAGTGAGAAAAAACAAGGGTTCCGTATCCGCGCTGTAATCTGGAAAAGGTGAATGATCATGGCTTATCGCATTCCCATGCAAGAACGCACCCGTATTGCCACCCTCGCACCGGCTGATGGTCGGGGCGGCGGTGCCGCGCATAATCCCGGCAACTTCGCCAATGACCGCAAGAAAGCCGCGGAGGCCGGGCACAAGGGTGGCCAGCACAGCGGCGGCAATTTTGCCAGGGACCCCGAACGCGCGGCCGAAGCGGGCCACAAGGGCGGGCAGAACAGTCCCGGTAATTTTGCGCATGACCCGGCAAAGGCCGCCGACGCAGGCCATAAGGGTGGCCTGCATAGCGGTGGCAATTTTGCCAAAGACCCCGAACGCGCGGCGGAAGCCGGGCGCAGGGGCGGCCAGCACAGCCACGATCATGACAAGTCCTGAGTGAGGCCGGGGGCCGGGCGGAACCCCTGCCTGGTTCCACCCCGCCCATTGCCCGGCTGGCCGGGATGGTACGGATTTCTGATCCATCCGGAGCTAGCCCCATCTGGAGCAGAACCCATCTGGAGCAGAACAATGAAAAAAAGCATGATGGTGATACTGGGGCTGCTTGCCTGCGTGCCTGCGCCGGTCCTGGCGCAGTCCATACCCGAAAAGGCAGGCATCAATTCCCTGATGGGTGTCGCCCCCCGCACGGAAGACTTCATCAAGATCGCCACGATCAGCGATCTGTTCGAGATCCAGTCAAGCGAACTGGCGTTGCAGGGCAACGACCCCAGCCTGGCCGCCTTCGCCAACCGGATGATTGAAGACCACAAGAAAACATCCGCCGCCCTGAAAGACCTGATCCAGAGCGGCAATGTACAGATTACCCAGCCCACCGGGGTTGACGAGGCCCATCAGGACAAGCTCGATCACCTCAAGACCCTGCATGGCCGAGACTTCGCCCTGCAGTATCGCGCGGACCAGATCGCGGGGCATGAAGATGCCGTTTCGCTCTTCCGCCGTTATGCGCAGAGCGGGGATAACGCAGCACTGAAGACATGGGCAGGCACGACACTGCCCACGCTTGAAAGCCACCTGCGGATGGCCAAGGACCTGCCTCAGTAAAACCGCAGCCACACGGGTTGCATCAATACCTGCCAAGGGAGTATTTCCCATGCAATACGGTCAAGACAAACAGATGCGCGGCGGGGCGGTGAACGATCCGCGCCGTGACATCCCTTTAGCCACCCCGGCAGAAAAACGACATGTCTTTATTGTTGGGGGCATGGTGGTGTTTTTTGTAACACTGATCGTGCTGGCATGCCTTTTCGCGCCCCATATCCCGCTGCCACGGTTTTGAGCATGCCGGGCCTTGCGACCCGTTTTCAGCTATCCCGGCTTCAGGATCGACATAGATCCTGCCCTGCGCAGTATCGAACCGCCACCCGAATGGCACGGCCAGATACCGCGCAAGGTCAGGGCGTGCTGCGGTGACATGACAAGCGTGGACGGTTCTCAGGCTGGTGATGTCATCATCATAGCGGTTGGTGGTGATCCACCAGCCTGACATATGGGAGCGCACGCCCTGCACCAGATCGCCTTCATAAACCCCATCGGATACCATAATCAGTTGCCTGGGCTAAGGCAGGCTGAACGTGGCCTGTACGTTGCGGCAGATGGCGTGCTGTTCTTCCCGGTAGGTGACGCAGGCATCCACGCCTGGCTGTTCTTCCAGCCCGCAGGTGGGGAATCCGGACACGGGTTCATGAAAATCAAGGTAGCTATCAGCCGCGACCACGCCGCACATGGCCCAGTAGCCGTAGCGGATGGGGTCGTCAGGCTCGATAGGCCTGTGTTTTGCGGGAATGCGTTCGATGGCGTAACACAGAAAATCCTCGCACCCCGCCAGCAGGCGGGGCCGCGATACGCTGGCGCGTAATTCATGGCCGTTACTCGCCTTAAGCCCGGATGTGTGCAGGCGCAGGCCGTTTTTTTCATGATTTTTATGATCGGGGTCATGTCCCGCCATTTTCGTGTCGGGGCCGCGCGCAGGCACGGCCCAGCGTTGTGCAGGGAATAATAACCATCCACGCCGGTATTGCCAACAATGACATGGAATTGCCACTTTTATTGAATCTGGACTGAATAAATAAGTAATGCGAGTCCATGAAAGGGATCACTTAACCGTGTGGGTGAGACCATGGGGTGCATAACCCGTTAACCGCTACAGATCCTGAAATGGCACCGGTTTCTCCTCCTGCAAGGAAACAGGCCGATGATGAATGCGGTTACACCTTTTTCAACACCCATCCGCCTGCTTTCAGTCGCGGCAGAGATGTTTCCCTTCGTCAAGACCGGGGGGCTGGGCGATGTCGTGGGGTCGCTGCCACACGCGCTGGCTTCTTACGGCGTGGAGGTCACGACCCTGCTGCCCGGCTACCCTGCCGTGATGGCGGCGCTGCCCGCGCGCGCGCAGGTCATGCATCACCCCGACCTGCTGGGCCATAAGGCTACGCTGTGGTCGGCCCATGTGGCAGGGCTGGACCTGCTGGTGCTTGACGTGCCCGCCCTGTTCGACCGCCCCGGCAACCCCTATCTCGGCCCCGAGGGGCAGGACTGGCCCGATAACGGCATCCGCTTCGCAGTCCTGTCGCGCAT
Organism: Komagataeibacter melomenusus; assembly: GCF_013155395.1. Classification (GTDB taxonomy): domain Bacteria; phylum Pseudomonadota; class Alphaproteobacteria; order Acetobacterales; family Acetobacteraceae; genus Komagataeibacter; species Komagataeibacter melomenusus. The sequence continues at coordinate 5,545 of NZ_JABJWC010000044.1, forward strand.
GGCGGCCGATATCGCCCAGGGCCACACGCCACACCCGCGCCCCGATCTGGTGCAGGCGCATGACTGGCAGGCCGGGCTTGTGGCAGCCTACCTGCACCATGACCACGCCAGGGCTGAACAGGACAGCCCGCCCCCAGCCCCCCGCGTGCCGGTGGTCCAGACCATTCACAACCTTGCCTTCCAGGGTCGTTTTCCCGCCGGGTGCCTTGCCGAATTCGGCCTCCCGCCTGCGGCGTTCGCGGTTGAAGGGTGCGAGTGCTACGGGGCCATCAGCTTCCTCAAGGCAGGGCTGTACCACGCCGATCGCATCACCACCGTCTCGCCATCCTACGCGCAGGAAATCCAGACGCCCGAGGGCGGCATGGGCCTCGATGGCCTGCTGCGCCATCGCAGCGACCGGCTGGAGGGCATTCTCAATGGCATCAGCACCGAGACCTGGAACCCGGCCTCCGACCCGGCAGTGCATTTTCCCTACATGGTGGGCGATACCGTGGGGCGTGCGCCCAACAAGCGCGACCTGCAGGCGGAATTCGGCCTTTGGGCCGACCCGGATGCCTTTGTGGTGGGCGTGGTCAGCCGCCTGACCGCGCAAAAGGGCATCGACCTGCTGGCCGATGTGACCCCGCGCGTGCTGGAAGGCAATACCCAACTGATTGTGGTGGGCGAGGGCGACCGCGAGATCGAGCGCCGTCTTGCTGCCCTGCAGCGCCAGTTTCCCGGCCGGTTTGCCTGCCATCTCGGCTATAGTGAATCCCTTGGCCACCGCCTGCCTTCGGCGGTGGATGCGCTGCTCATCCCCTCGCGCTTCGAGCCCTGCGGGCTGACCCAGCTTGGCGCGCTGCGCTATGGCGCGGTGCCGGTGGCCGCCCGCGTGGGCGGCCTGGCCGATACGATCGTCAACGCCAACCCCGCCGCCATTGCCCAGGGGGCCGCGACGGGTTTCCTGTTCACACCCGTTGATGGCGAGACCCTGCTCGCCACCGTGGTGCGCGCCCGCCAGCTTTACCGGCGCAACCGCCGCATGTGGCGCCAGCTCCAGCTTACGGGTGCAGCCTATGACGTGTCATGGAACGACAAGGCCGCCCATTATGTCAGGCTGTTTGCCGAGATGCTGGGCATGGATGCGGGCGGCCGGGCGGATTCAAACGTGATCAGCCTGCCATCGGGCCGGAGCCCCCTGCGGGAGGGCCGCAGGCGGCGCATTGCGCGCAGGCCGCCGCGCCTGTCACGCGCGCTGGCAGCACCCCACTAATACGCCCCGCCCGCCTGCCGGGCCGTGTTCACGTCATATCCCTCCAGCACAGTAAAGGCCCCGGCATGCGGATCAGGCACGATGCAGCCCACTATGTTCTTCCCGATGGCGTTGATGATCTCGTGCAGGGGCGCAGTTCTGATCCGTTTGCCATTCTTGGCCGCCATAACAGGGGGCGTGTCGATGTCATCCGCGTGCTGTACCATGATGCGGCCCGCGTGCGGCTGGTGGTCGAGCGCCCCCGCGCCAGCCCCATCGAGCGCCCCATGCGGCGCATGGGCGAGACGGGGCTGCATGTCGGCACCATTCCCGCAGGGGCGCGCTATCACCTGAAAATCGTCTGGGCCGACGCGGTGGAGGAAACCGCCGACCCGTATTCCTTCGGCCTGCTGCTTGATGAGGCGGACCTGACCCTGTTTGCCGAAGGCCGCCACCGCCAGCTTGACCAGATCATGGGCGCGCAGCCCATGGTGATTGACGGCACGCCCGGCGTGCGCTTTGCCGTATGGGCGCCCAATGCGCGGCGGGTTTCGGTGATCGGGGACTTCAATTTCTGGGATGGCAGGCGCCACCCCATGCGGCTGCGCCACGCGGCAGGGGTGTGGGAGCTGTTCATTCCCGGCCTTGGCCCCGGCGAGCGCTACAAATTCGAGATCATGACGCGCGAGGGCCATATCCTGCCCCATAAGGCCGATCCCTTCGCCCGGTTTGCCGAGCGCCCGCCCGCCACCGCCTCGGTCGTGGCATCCCCCGCGCCGTTTGCCTGGAATGACGCAGCGTGGATGGCCACGCGCGGGCGGCTGCAGGCCACCGATGCGCCGCTTGCCATATACGAGCTGCATGTTCCCTCATGGCGCAGGCCGCTTGGCGACCCGGACCGCATCATGTCGTGGCGGGAACTGGCGGGCGAACTCATTCCCTACGTGCAGGCGGCGGGTTTTACGCATGTCGAACTCATGCCGGTCATGGAATATCCGTTTGGCGGCTCATGGGGCTACCAGCCGCTCGGACTGTTCGCGCCGTCCGCCCGGCATGGCACGCCGGCTGATTTCGCGGCCTTCATCGATGCCTGTCATGGCGCTGGCATCGGCGTGATCCTGGACTGGGTGCCCGCCCATTTCCCTAATGACGTGCATGGGCTGGCCTGTTTCGATGGCTGCGCGCTGTACGAGCATCAGGACCCGCGCGAGGGCGTGCACCGCGACTGGAATACCCATATCTACAATTTTGGCCGCCATGAGGTGCGTGGCTTCCTCATCGCCAGCGCGCTGATGTGGCTCGAGCGCTTTCATATCGACGGGCTGCGCGTCGATGCCGTGGCCTCCATGCTGTACCGCGACTACAGCCGCAGGGAAGGGGAGTGGATACCCAACATCCATGGCGGGCGTGAAAACCTCGAGGCCGTGGCCTTCCTGCGCCAGCTTAACGAGACCGTGCGCGAAACCTGCCCCGATGCGATGATGATTGCCGAGGAATCCACCGCCTGGCCCGGCGTCACCCGCCCGGTGGCACAGGGGGGGCTTGGCTTCTCGTATAAATGGAACATGGGCTGGATGCATGACAGCCTGCGCTTCTTTGCGCGTGACCCGCTGTGGCGCGGCCATCACCTCAATGAAATTCTGTTCGGGCTGCATTATGCCTTCAGCGAGCATTTCATCCTGTGCCTGTCGCATGATGAAGTAACCCACGGCAAGGGCTCGCTTCTGGCCCGCATGCCCGGTGATGGGTGGCAGCGTCATGCCAACCTGCGGGTGTTTTTCGCCTTCATGTGGGCCCATCCGGGGCGCAAGCTGGTGTTCATGGGCAGCGAGTTCGCGCAGGAGGCGGAATGGTCGCATGAGGGCGAGCCGCCATGGCGCAGTCTGGACGATCCGCTCAAGGCGGGCATGCTTGGCCTCATCACCGATCTCAACCGCCTCTATCGTGACCTGCCGGCACTCCATGCGCTTGACAGCGAGCCCGCCGGTTTTGCGTGGGTGATTGGCGATGACACCGCCAACGCCGTGCTGGCCTGGCTGCGGCTGGCGCCGGGCCATGCCCCGGTTCTGGTGGTGCTCAACCTCACGCCGGTCGTGCGCCATGGCTACCGCGTGGGCGTGCCGGTGGGCGGGGGGTGGCGCGAGCGCCTCAATTCCGATGCTGGCGTCTATGGCGGCAGCGGGGTGGGCAATGGTGGCGGGGTTGTGGCCCGGCCCGAACCAGCCCACGGCCAGCCCTGCTCCTGCGTGCTGACCCTGCCGCCGCTGGCGGCACTCTACCTCCAGCCCGTGGGGGAGGGATCATGATGCGCTTCCCGCCCACGCTCTCGCCCGGCAGCCCTACCCGCCTTGGGGCGTGCTGGGATGGACTTGGCGTCAATTTCGCGGTATTCTCGGCCAATGCCCAGCAGGTGGACCTGTGCATTTTCGACCCGCGCGACCGGCGCGAGATCGCGCGTTTCCGCCTGCCCGAATATACCGATGAGATCTGGCACGGCTACCTGCCCGATGCCGAGCCGGGGCTGTTATACGGCTTTCGTGCCTTCGGGCCGTATGACCCCGCCAACGGTCATCGCTTCAACCCGCACAAGCTGTTGATCGACCCCTATGCCCGCAAGCTCACGGGGCCGATTTCATGGTCGGACACGCAGTTCGGCTACCGCCTGCACTCGCCACGCGCCGACCTGTCCTTCGACCGGCGCGACAGCGCGCCCTCCATGCCCAAATGCATCGTGGTGAATGATGCGTATGAATGGGAGGATGACATCCTGCCCCGCGTGCCATGGGCGGATACCGTGATCATGGAGGCCCATGTCAGGGGCCTGACCATGCTGCGCGCGATGGAACGCAACCCCCGGCCCGGCACGTTCCAGGCCCTTGGCGCGCCGCAGATGATTGCGCACCTGCACCAACTGGGGGTCACCACGCTTGAACTGCTGCCCATCCAGTGCTTTGCCCCCGAGCGCTACCTGATCGAGCGCGGGCTGACCAATTACTGGGGCTACAACACGCTGGCGTTTTTCGTGCCGCATGCGGGCTATCTGGCCAGTGGCTCGCCGCACGAGTTGCGCGCGGCCATCAGGCGGCTGCACAAGGCGGGCATCGAGGTGGTGATGGACGTGGTCTACAACCACACCTGCGAGGGCAGCGAACTCGGCCCCACCCTGTGCTACCGCGGGCTGGACAACGCCACCTATTACAGCCTCGTGCCCGGTGACGAGCGGCACCTGATCAACGATACCGGCTGCGGCAACACGCTCAACCTGTCACACCCGCGCGTATTGCAGATGGTGCTGGACTCGCTGCGCTACTGGGCGAACGAATTTCACATCGATGGCTTCCGCTTCGACCTCGCTCCGGTGCTCGGGCGCGAGCCTTACGGGTTTGACCAGGGCTCGGGCTTTTTCGATGCCATCATCCAGGACCCCGTGCTGTCCACCCGCAAGCTGATCGCCGAGCCGTGGGACCCCGGCCCCGGTGGCTACCAGTTCGGCAACTTCCCGCCCGGCTTTGCCGAATGGAATGACCGCTTCCGTGACACCACGCGGCGCTTCTGGCGGGGCGATGGCCAGCAGCAGGGCGATATCGCCGCCCGCATCGCAGGCTCGGGCGACCTGCTCGACCGCAGGGGGCGCAGGCCGTGGAGTTCGGTCAACCTCATTACCGCGCATGACGGCTTCACGCTCGAGGATGTGGTCAGCTACGCCGAGCGCCATAACGAGGCCAACGGGGAGGATGGCCAGGATGGCAGCGCGGATAACAACAGCGCCAACTGGGGCGTGGAAGGCCCGACCGATGACCCCGCCATTCTCGAGCTACGTGCCCGCGTGCAGCGCGCCATGATGGCCACCCTCATGTTCTCGCACGGAACGCCCATGCTGCTGGCGGGCGACGAGTTCGGCCAGACCCAGAACGGCAACAACAACACCTACTGCCAGGACAACCCCACAAGCTGGCTGGACTGGCACCGCGCGGCCACGCCGCAGGGCCGGTTGATGACCGCTTTTGTCGCCCGCCTTGCCGCGCTGCGCCGGGCGCATCCCTCGCTGCGGGCGGCGCGTTACATGCATGGCCGCCACAGGCCGATACCCGACATCCCCGATATCGGCTGGTTCGGCCATGATGGCGCGCCCATGGGCGTGGAGCAGTGGAATGACGAGACATTCCATCTGCTGGGCGTGCGCCGCGCCAGCAACGGAGCCGATGGCACGCTCGACATGACCTACATGCTGCTCAACCCCGGCGCGAGCGATGTCAGCGCGCGCCTGCCCGGACCCGAAGGGCAGTGGACCCTGCTGCTCGACACCACGCAGCCCGAACGGGAACCCGAAACGCTGGGGGCCGACAGGCATGACATCACCGTGCCCGCCCACGGGCTTGTGCTGCTGGCCTTCATGCCCGGCGGCGATAACGCAGGGGAGGACGCCGAATGAGCACCCATTTCCATTCTGACCGCTATGCCGGGGCCACGCTGCTTGATGCCGGGCATACCCGTTTCCGGTTCTGGGCGCCCTCATGCCACACGGTCCTGCTCGAGGCGCAGGGCCATGCGCCCGTTGCCATGGCCCGCGACAGGGAAGGGTGGTTTGAATGCGTGTTTCCCTGCGGGGCGGGCACGCGCTACCGCTACCGCGTGGCCCGCGACCTTGCCGTGCCGGACCCCGCCTCATGCTTCCAGCCCGATGACGTGCGTGGGCCAAGCGAGGTAGTCGATCCCGCCGCCTATGGCTGGCAGCATGGCGCATGGCCGGGCCGCCCGTGGCATGAAGTGGTCATATACGAGCTACATGTGGGCCTGATGGGCGGTTACGAGGGCGTGGCCCGCGACCTGCCGCGCCTTGCCGCCCTTGGGGTCACGGCCATCGAACTCATGCCCCTGGCCGAGGTGCCGGGCGGGCGCAACTGGGGGTATGACGGCGTGCTGCCCTATGCGCCTGAATCCGCCTATGGCCCGCCCGATGCGCTCAAGGCGCTGATCGATACGGCGCACGGGCTGGGGCTCATGGTGTTTCTCGATGTGGTGTACAACCATTTCGGCCCGGACGGGAATTACCTGGCGGATTACGCAACGCCCTTCTTCCGGTACGACACGGCCACGCCCTGGGGGGCGGCCATTGATTTCGGGCAGGAGGCAGTCAGCCGGTTCTTTGTTGATAACGCGCTGTACTGGCTTATGGAATTCCGCTTCGATGGCCTGCGGCTCGATGCCGTTCAGGCCATTACGGACCGGGACTGGCTGCTGGCGCTGCCCGCGTTCATCCGCAACCATGTCGAGCGCGGGCGGCATGTGCACCTGATCGTGGAAAATGAAAACAATGATGCCGGCCTGCTGCGCGCGGGCTATCGCGCCCAGTGGAATGATGATGCCCATAACGCCCTGCATGTAATGCTGACTGGCGAGGACGAGGGCTATTACGGCAACTTCGCCCCGGACCCCACGCCCGCGCTCGCGCGCGTGCTGGCCGAGGGCTTTGCCTTCCAGGGCGAGGTGCAGCCGGTCAATGGCAAGGCGCGCGGCAGCCCGAGTGCTGACCTTGCACCGGACCGCTTCATCATCTTTTTGCAAAACCATGACCAGATCGGCAACCGCGCATTGGGCGAGCGGCTGGGCGTGCTGGCCACGCCACAGGCTCTGCGCGCGGCCTACGGGCTGGTGCTTTTGTGCCCGCAGGTGCCGATGCTGTTCATGGGCGAGGAGTGGGGCTCGCGCCAGCCCTTCCTGTTCTTTACCGATTACAGCCCGGCGCTGGGCCGGATCGTGCGCGAGGGGCGGCGGCAGGAATTTGCCGGTTTCTCGCATTTCGCCTCGGCGGAGAAGCGTGACACCATCCCCGACCCCAACGCGCCCGCAACCTATGCCGCCTCGCGCCCCGACCCCGCCGAGCGCGACAGGCCGGTCCACAGGGAATGGAATGCACAGATTGCAGGGCTGCTGGTCCTGCGTCACGCCGAGATCATGCCCCGCCTGCCCGGCGCGCGCGCCATGGGCGCACGGGTTCTGGGCAAGGGAGCGGTTTTTGCCCAGTGGCGCATGGGCGATGGGGCCGTGCTGTCCATTGCCCTCAACCTGGGGGATTCAGCGGTGCCCCTGCCCGACATGCCGCAGGGGCGCTGCCTGCACGCGGTGCTGCCCTACGGCGCGGACCTGTTCTCCGCAACGCTGCCCCCTCATGCCGTGCTGGCCTGCCTGAACGAGGCACAGGATGAATAACCGCACCCTGGTCGAGCGTGCCCGCCATGCCGGGCTGAGCCTGCGCTGGCGCGATGCCGCGGGCGAGATGCACCGCGTCTCGAACGAGAGCCTGCGCCGCCTGCTGGCCGTGCTGGAAGGCCATGCCCCGCCGCCCCGCCCGCGCGGTGCGCTGCCCGCCATGGTGGTGGGCGTTGCAGGCCAGGCCACCGTGCTGCCCCTGCCACCCGGTGATGGAGGGGCGCGGTTTCGCCTCGTGCTGGAAAATGGCACGGAGATGGAGGGCAAGCTGCGCCTGATGCGTGGCCACCCCGCGCTGCCCCCCGTGGGGGTATGCGGCTACCACCGGCTGGAAGTGGGAGACACGCCCGCCACCCTGGCCATAGCGCCCCCGTCCTGCCCGCGCGTGAGCCGGATATGCGGCGGGGGCAGCGTGCGGGCCTGGGGGCTTGGCGCGCAGGTTTACGGCCTGCGCATGGCGGGCGATGGCGGGATTGGCCATTTTGGCGCGGTGGAAACCCTGGCCCGCATGGCCGCGGCACGCGGGGCGGATGCGCTGGCCATCAGCCCCGCCCATGCCATGTTTGCCGCCCGCCCGGGGCAGTACAGCCCGTATTCCCCTTCATCGCGCCTGTTCCTTAACGGGTTGCTGGCCGACCCGCATGCCGTGTTCGATACCGCAACCGTGCAGGCCGCCGTGCTCAAGGGAGGGGCCGCTTATGTCGATACGCTCAGGCAGCTTGAGGATGCGCCGCTGATCGACTGGGTGCGGGCCAGCACATGCCGCTACCAGTTGCTCAGGCGGCTGTATGATGACCGCATCGCGGCCAGTCCGCCGCAGGCCATGCGCGACTTCCGCGCAGCAGGAGGGCAGGCGCTCGAGCGGCATGCCATATTCGAGGCGCTGCACGCCTATTTCGCCACCCGTGGCGAACGCGGTGGCGACTGGCGGCGCTGGCCCGTGCCCATGCGCCAGCCAGACAGCCCGGAAGTGGTGCGGTTTGCGCAGGAATTCGCCCGTGACGTGACGTTCCATGTGTTCGTGCAGTGGCTGGCGGCCACCAGCCTCGCCCGTGCCTGCACGGGCGCGCGGAGGGCGGGCATGCGCATTGGCGTGATCAAGGACATGGCGGTGGGCCTGGACCCCACGGGCAGCGAATGCTGGGCGCGGCAGTCCGAATTCCTGCTTGGTACCGGTATTGGCGCGCCGCCCGATGCGCTGAGCCCGCTGGGGCAGGACTGGGGGCTGACCACGTTTTCGCCCGCGGGGCTGCGGGCCACGGGCTACCGCGCCTTTATCGATACGCTGCGCGCGGGCTTCGCCCATGGCGGGGGCTTGCGCATTGACCATGTCATGGCGCTGGAGCGGCTGTGGATCATACCGCAGGGCGGCACCTCGGCTGAGGGGAGCTACCTGTCCTTTCCCGTGCGTGACCTCATGCGGCTCGTCGCCCTCGAGGCCATGCGGGCCGATGCCATGGTGATCGGCGAGGACCTGGGCACGGTCACCACCGCCTTTCGCAAGGCGGCGGGGGCCCAGGGCATCATGGGCATGAACGTGCTGTTTTTCGAGCGTACGCCCCAGGGGGTATTCAGGCCGCCTGCCACATGGTCGCCCCACGCCACGGCCATGACCACCACCCATGACCTGCCCACGGTGGCAGGCTGGTGGCAGGGCACGGATATCGCATGGCGCGAGAAACTGCATCAGCTCCCTCCGGGCCTCGACCCCAACACGGTGCATGACGAGCGTGAAAATGACCGCACCGCCCTGTGGTCCGCCCTGATGCAGGACCGGCCCGCGCCTGCCGCGCGGGGCCGGGCCTGCGAAAAGCCGCCCCCCGACGCCGCCGGCGCGGCAAGGGTGGTGGACGAGGCCATCGGCTTCGTGGGCCGGGCTGCCTGCCCGCTTGCCCTCATGGCGGTGGAGGACATGCTCGGCCTGGCCGAGCAGCCCAACCTGCCCGGCACCACCACCGGCCACCCCAACTGGCAGCGCCGCTACCCCGCCATGACCGCCACCCTGCTGTCGGGGCATGATACGCGCAAACGCTTCAACCGCCTGCGTGCAGGCCGCGCCCATGAATAGCCGTGAGCCTGCCGCCCTGGTGCGGGCCACGCTGCGGCTTCAGTTCCGCGCGGGCATGACGCTTGATGACGCGACGGCCCTCGTGCCGCAATTTGCCCGCCTTGGCATCAGCCACCTGTATGCCTCGCCCCTGTTTGCCGCGCGCCCCGGCTCGACCCATGGGTACGATACCGTGGCCTATGACCACATCGACCCTGCCTTGGGCGGCGAGGCGGCCCTGGCGCGCCTGGCTGACCGGCTGCATGCCCATGGCATGGGGCTGATCCTTGATATCGTGCCCAACCACATGGCAGTCGATGCCCATAATGCATGGTGGATGGATGTACTGGCCTGGGGTCAGGCTTCGGGGCATGCCACATGGTTCGACATCGACTGGCACGACCCCGACCCGGACCTGCGCGGGCGCGTGCTGCTGCCCTTCCTTGATTGTCCGCTGCCGCAGGCACTGGCGGCAGGCAGCCTTGCCCTGCGCCATGACGGGGCAGGGGGCCTGTTCCACATCCATCACCATGAGCACCGCTTTCCGCTCAGCCCGGTCAGCTACGCGGCCCTGCTGGCGCAGGTGGAGGCCCCCGGCGCGTTGCTTGCCGCCTTTACCACCGTGGCGCTGCGCGGCGGGCCGGGGGCGGAAGCGGTGTCCGCGCTGGCGGCCCTGCGCCACTGGGCGGCAACGCAGCGCGGGCAGGCGGCCATGGCGCAGCTTGCCATCCTGCATGATGGGGGCGACCCCGCAGGCCGCGCCCGGCTGGAGCGCCTGCTGGCCGGGCAGCCATGGCGCCTGGCCTGCTGGCGTGAGGCTGCGACACGGATCAACTGGCGGCGGTTTTTTGACATTACCGGCCTTGTGGGCGTGTGTGTCGAGCGCGCTGAAGTGTTCGAGGCCGTGCATGGTCATGTGTTCTCGCTTTACCAGCGCGGATTGATTGATGGCGTGCGGGTCGATCATATTGACGGGCTGGCCGCTCCCGCCGCCTACTGCCAGCGCCTGCGTGCCCGGCTTGATGCGCTTGCCCGCCTGCGCCCCGAAAGCGCCCTGCCCGGGGCACCCATTTACGTGGAAAAAATTCTTGCCCCCCATGAGAGCCTGCCTGCCGCCTGGCCGGTTGCAGGCACTACGGGCTACGACTTCATGGATCAGGTTTCCGCCGTGCTGCATGATGCCAGCGCGGCCCCGGCGCTGGATCGGCTGTGGGCAATGTGCGGGCCAGACGCCAGAGCCTGCGGCGTGATGGCGCGTGAGGCCCGCGCGCAATTGCTGGCCGAGGGGTTTGCCGCCGAATTCGCGCATCTGGCCCGCCTGCTGGCCACGGCGCTGGATGCGCGGGGGGCAGGGTGCACGCCTGTCGGCCTGCGGGCGGTGCTTGAGGCCATTCTGGTTTCCTTCACGCGCTACCGCACCTATTTTGGCGATGAGGCCGTGCAGGACCATGCCAAGGATGGCGCGGCCCTGCATGCTGCGGCGCGCGCTGCCGGGCCGCGGCTTGAAGCCGGGCAGGAACCGCTGCTTTCCGCGGTGACGGGCATCCTGTCAGCCCGGCCGGAACAGGCGCCACTGGCCTGCGTGCGCCGCGCCGAGCAGTCCTTCGAGCATCTGACCGCGCCGCTGGCGGCCAAATCGACGGAAGATACGATCTTCTACCGCTACGGGCGCCTGATCTCGCGCAACGAGGTCGGCTCCGACCCGGCGCGGCTCGGCCTGACGGTTGCGGATTTTCATGCTGGCTGCATCACGCGCGCGCGCCTGCACCCTGCGGCCATGCTTGCGACTGCAACCCATGACCACAAGCGCGGCGAGGACAGTCGCGCCCGCCTGGCCGTGCTGAGCGAGATGGCGCCCGCGTGGTGCGCGCAGGTCAGCACATGGTTTGCCCAAAATGGTGCGGAAGCGGCCATCGGGCCGGACCGCATTGATGAACTGATGCTGTACCAGGCCATGCTCGGCGCGTGGCCGCTGGCTCCCTTCGCCACCGTGGCCGCGCGTGAGGCGTGGTGCGAACGGATCGTGCAATGGCAGGCCAAGGCCCTGCGCGAGGCCAAGCGCCATACCAACTGGCTCGACCCCGACATGGCTTATGAAAAAGCCTGCGCGGCCTTTGTGCGCCGTCTGCTTGCCAATGCTGCCTTCATGGCGCAGATGGACCGGGTCGTGGCGCGGATTGCCCCGGCGGGCGCGCTCAACGGGCTGGCGCAGACCCTGCTGCGGCTGACCACGCCCGGCGTGCCGGACCTGTACCAGGGCTGCGACCTGTGGGATTTCAGCCTTGTTGACCCCGATAACCGCCGCCCGGTTGATTTTGGCCTGCGCCACGCGCTGCTTGAGCACGCAGGCAGTTTTGCAGCCTCTGCCGCCACATGGCGCACGGGGCAGGTCAAGCTTGACCTGATCCGGCGCATCCTGTCGTTTCGGGCCCGTTACCCCGACCTGTTTGCCAAAGGCAGCTACCAGCCGCTTGAGGTGGCAGGGGTGGACTGCGCGCACGCCATTGCCTTTATGCGCCAGCATGACGGGTTCACCCTGCTGGTGGTGGCCCCGCGCCTGCCGCTGGGCATGGCAGTGCAGGCTGATACGCTGGCCCCGGGGCGTGACATGGCGCTGCGGGTCAGCCTGCCGCAGCATCTTCTGGTCGGTCCATGGCACAGCCTGCTGGGTGAGGCCCCTGTGCAGGCCAGCGTGCCGTTTGCGCGCGGGGCGGTGCCGCTTGCCTGCCTGGTGCATGATGCAGGCGGGCGCGGCCTGCCCTGATCAGGCGGTGGCGAGGGAACGCAGTCTGGTAAAAAGGATTTCCCTGCCATCATAAACCGGCTGGTCGTAGCGGAAACCGGTCAGGCTCTGGATCACGCTGGCCGGTACGTCAAAAAACATATCCACGTCCGCATTCAGGCCCGCCCCGGCGCGGGCTACCGCGATTATGGCCTGGCTTGCGGGCGGGAGGGTGCCGGTACACTCAAGGCTGTCGCGCCCCCTGTCGGATGCGTGGGTCATGTTCCACGCATTGTACAGCCTGTTGTGTTCATCATAATCATAACCGAAGGCGACGCTCATCATCGCCGTTTCCAGCACGCAGCAGCCAAGGATGGTATGCCTGCGGCTGAAAGGTAGTTGAACGCGTTCGCTATCGGGTTCGTATTCGCACTGGCTGGATCACAGGATGGTCCAGCCCGTAGGCATGTCGGCAATGGAAAAATCGGCTTCGCGTGCCGCGTCCCTGATCCCGGTATCCTCAAACTCCATAAGGGCCAGTATTTCTTCGCGGCTGACACCATGGAATGCGAGATAGGAAGCATTGAAACCCATTATTTAAATCCTGAATATCATAAGCATTTTATATAGACCAAAAGTGCCATAATATTAATAACCGCGCAAGCATGCCCCCCGGCCAGCCTAACCGGCGCGGCGTGAGGGCAGTGGGCTGGCGGGAGCCGTTTCAATGCCACGTCGTGGCCCGGCTTTTTTCCTGCCGCGGTTTGACTGTGGGGGAGAGGAAATTTATCCTGCCACCGTCATGAAAGCATAGGTCATGACGGCGGATTTCATAAAGTAGCATACAGAATATTCCCAAACGGATTAGCATGAAGGCGCATGCCATGAAACCGGCAGATTTGCCCCGGCAGGCACCCGGTAACCAGAGGTTTGAACGTGAACAGTTTTCCTGACGACCCGAAAAACACGCCCTCCCGCCTGGGCCGGAGGGGGCTGTTTGCCGGTTCCCTCGCCCTTGGTGCGCTGGCGGGTGGCCGCTGGGCTTCCGTACCGGCTGCGGCAGCCGCCCTGCGGCGCACGGCTGTGCCCGGCACGGTGCCCCGGCTCGTGCCCATGCGCCCCCATGCCGACCAGATAACCGATATCAAGGTCTGCCTGCGCCCGTTCCGCGCGGCAGGCCCCCGGCTGGATGTGGAGCGGGTGGGCGAGAAGGTGGTCATCCATAATTATGGCCATGGCGGCAGCGGGTGGTCGCTTTCATGGGGGTCGGCCGAGATGGCGGTGGGCAAGGCGGCGGCACTCTCGCCCCGGCGCGTGGCGGTGGTGGGGTGCGGGGTCATTGGCCTGACCACGGCGCTTACCGCGCAGCGCGCGGGGCTTGATGTCACGATCTATACGCGCGACCTGCTGCCCCATACCCGCTCGGTCCGCGCCAATGGCAGCTGGACACCGGATTCACGCGTGGCGCTGACAGCCCCCGCAGGCCCGCAATTTGCCGATACATGGGAGCGGATGGCCCGCTATTCATGGAAAAGCTATCGCGATTACCTCGGCCTGCCCGGCAACCCGATCGACTTCCGGGACAGTTATGTCCTGTCCGACACGCCGTTTGACGCACCGGAACCCGAGCCGGAAAATCCGGACCACAAGGGGGATTACGCCTCCACCGGCATGCCGCAGCAATCGAGCGAATTTGCCCGCTATGGCGAGCGCATACGCGATATCATTCCGGCATCCGAACTGCTCCCGGCGCAGGAAAATCCGTTTGCGGTGCCCTATGCCAGGCGCGCGCCGCTCATGATCTTCAATTTCGGGGCATATGGGCATCTTCTGCTGTCCGAGTTCCATCAGGCGGGCGGGCGGATCGTGATCCGTGAATTCCATACCCCCGCCGACATGAAGAACCTGCCCGAGCCTGTCATCATCAACTGCCCCGGCTACGCGGCGCGTGACCTGTGGGGCGACCGCTCGCTCATTCCCGTGCGCGGGCAGACCGCGTGGCTGCCGCCGCAGCCGGATGTGGCCTACGGGGTGCGGTACAAGGGGGCCTCCGCGCTCTCGAAAAGTGACGGGTTGATGATACAGGGGTTTGACATGTCGGGCTTGGGTGAGATGGACGGCGTGGGCAACAGTTTTGAACATGCCGACCGCAGCGAGGCGGAAAAGGCGATTGGCATCTTTGAAAATCTCTTCGCCCGTTTTCCGGCGGGGCAGGGCTGATGCGCGGCCTGCAGGCAAAGGCGCGCGGTGCCGCGCTTGGGGCAGGACTGCTGGCGCTGACAGGGCCGGTGGCCCATGCAGCGCCCGCGCGCGCAGCCATGCCCTCCTATTACACGGCAGCGCAGGCCGAGCGGGGGGCTGCGGCCTACCAGCAGTTCTGCGCCGTGTGCCACGGGGCGGATCTGGGCGGCGCCTTTGACGTGCCGCCGCTTGTGGGGCGCTTTGCCGCCAACTGGGCAGGCGCGCCGCTGGGCGAACTGTTTGACTACATGGCAAAAGCCATGCCGCTTTTTGCTCCCGGCACGCTGACACCGGCCCAGAATGCGGACCTGCTGGCCTTCGTGCTGCGTGAAAATGGCGCGCCGGCAGGCAGCCGCGAACTGCCTGCCATAGCCGTGGGGATGAAAGGCATGTTCTTTCCCAAAATGACATCCGCCAGCGTGAAGTAAAAAGGCGGCAGGGCGTGGCTAACGGTGGAGCATGCCCATGCCCGCCTGCATGGCGGTGTGCAGCATGTCAGACCAGAGGCCGCCCCTGCCGCCGCCCCTGTCGCCCTGCGGGCCGCCTTCGGCCGGGGTGTCCATTTCCCGGCCGTTTGTAACGGGTAGCCCGTCATCATCAAGCGGCACGTGATGTGTTGTACAGCCTGCCAGCATCATGAAGCAGGCCAGCATGGCGGCAGCCCGCATTCAACCCGGCCCGCCGGTCTGGATGTTTGATCCGTCTCGCCACTCTGGTGCCCTGTTGCCCGGGAAAAACATGCACGCCCCACGTGATTGCCCATGATGGGTGCGATCTTAACGGGTGCTGCTGTGCAACAGCCGTAACGAAACGTGAGGTTTGATTGCGGCATGTAAAAGGGCCGCGTCATCACAGTATGGGGAAAGTATGTGCCCCGCCCGGGAACCCGTGCTATGCTGCGGCGTTGGATGCGCGTGGCGGGTAGTGCCCACCGCACCAGCATAAACCTCGTGACAGTTCCAGTACCCACAACGCAGATGCAAGGGAGATGGACATGCCGAAGTCAGATCATGATGTAAACGTTCAGGAAGTTGAACTGCGGGCGATCAGCCTGTGGAGCAAACAGCACCCCGACCGCCCCTGGCGGCGGCTGAGCAACCTGCATCGCTACCGCAGGACCGCGCATGCCCTGCAGGGCATTCCCGCCTTTCCTGAAGAACAGGCCCAGTTCCGCTACCTTGCCACCCATGCCATGACCATGTCGCACGCGAAAAGCTGCGCCTGAGGCGGGTGCAAGGAACACTGTTCCCTGATTGAAGAGTTACAGCATCAAACAAAGCGGGGTTGCATCCAGCAACCCCGCACAAAAGCGTGCCCGCATATTTCGGGCGTGCAGCATTGACAGATTCCTATTGCAGGGCGGATGGGCTGCGCAGGGTCTGGTGGTTTGATGACATGCCGGGGCTGTCCGGGTTTTTATTGGCGGCGGGTGGCCGGGTAAGGGGCTGGTCGGGGCCACCAGCGGGGGCGGGCCGTTCACTCTTTTCGGGTAGCGGCACGGTCTTACGGGCTTGTGGATGCGCCCGTTCTATGGCGGAGGGGGAATTGTCCCCCGGCAGGTCCACGCTTGTATCGGCCGGGTGTTTCTGGGCCAGGGCAGGTGGCCCGCTGGCCATGAGCACCACGCCCGTTACGGCAAGGGCAGAAATAATACGCATGATATTCTATCCTCTGTAAAGAAATACGCAGGGATGGGGGCAGTGTTGCAGGCAGGCGCCCTGCTGGAGCCGATCCAGTTTGAATGGACACATTCGAACTGGTGAAGGTGCTCGATAAATAATGAATTAGAGCAATTCCACCGAGCCTGGGTCCAGTGGACTTGCCCTGGTCGTATCGTGCTGGCGGGGGAACAGTTCCGGGCAATGCCCGAATATGATTTTGCCGGAAATAATTTGAAACTTCACGAACAGGATCTTGTTTGTGCTGCCATATCCCCGCCCCGGTGGCAGCGTATGTCATCCATGGCCTGCCGTGCCTGAAATGGTAATGGAGAGAAAAACATGACAATACCAGAACAGGAAAAAGCGGACTTTTTTGATTCCGATTTCTGCCAGCACAAGAATTTCTGGCAAAAACGCAAGGTTTCCGTCCTGGTGGACATGGTGTTCGATCTGCATAACCGGAAGTATTCCCGCCATGTCAGGAATATTGCCCGCAGGCAGCCCGTGCGCAGGATTCTCGTCACATCCGTGCGGGTGCCAAAACGCGAGCGCACGCTGCATGATGTGTTCAGGCGCATGAGAAATACCAAGCATAAGGTGGATTTCGTCACCGCCCAGATGCATGACAGGGGCAAGTTTGGCAATATCAATTCAGCCCTCGCAACAGTAAAACTGCAGGATTACGACTGGGTGGTCATTACCGATGATGACGTTGCCCTGCCGCCGCGTTTTCTTGATGGGTTCATATCGCTATGCGAAGTCATGGGGCTGAAAATATCCCAGCCCGCCCACCGTTACCATTCCTATACATCCTTTACGTTCAACTATCGCAAATGGAACAGTCTCGGGCGCATTACCCGCTATGTGGAAGATGGGCCGGTTACCGCCTTCCATCGTGATGCCATGGCCTATGTCTATCCATTCCCCGAACTGCGCTGGGCGTGGGCGACGGACATCGCGTTCTGCAATGCGGCACGCCGGAACTGCCATAATGTCGGCATTGTGGATTATACGGCCATAGAGCACCTCAAGCCCGCCGGGCAGGACTACCCCATGCAGGCGGCAAAGGCCGAGGCGCGGGCATTCCTGTCGCGCCAGGCGTTGCGGCCTGACCGGCACGAGCTGTTCCGCAACATGGAAATCCTGCGTGACATCCAGCCCGACCACCTGACCTATGACATACCCTGCCCGCAGGGCGTGCCCGCCACATGGCCTGCGGGGGCGGCAACCTTTCCAATAAAATCCTGAAACTGTAAACGTTGTCGATGAAGCATTTTTCCCAAAGCTTCAGAAGACATTTCCTTACGGGTCAGGATATGAAACCGACATGACACAGGGCCACGACCCTCTGCCCGCGCCTGAACGCGAGCGCCTGGCCGTGCAGGTCTGGCAGAACGCCTTTCGCGCGGCGGTGCTTGATCTTGATGAGGTCCAGCGCGCGACATTGCTGCGGCGGCTCGAACAGTTCGGGCAGGTCATGACGCAGGGCCGCGAAGGGGCCAGCCGCGTCAACACCCGCGCCGTGCGTGAGCATGCGCTTGGCGTGCTGGCCGAGGTGAAGCGGGCCACGCGCGAGCCAGTGCCCCGCGCGCATGTGCCGCAATGGTGCCGCGATGCGCCCGATTGTGACTGATCGTGCATAACCGTATGTATTCACACGGCTGTTGCCTGCCCGGGCCTGCCAGCCCATCATGGAGCCTGTAGGCATGATGAGCGGAGGCAGGACATGATTGACCGTGAGTTGCAGGGGCAGTTGCTGCGCCACATGGCCGATCAGGGCGGTACCACCACGCTGCGGCCCGTGCAGGCGGCGGATGAGGAAAAATATGCCCGCAACCTGATGGACCTTGAACTGCAGGGCCTGTGCAAGGGCGGGGTGGGCATACGGCCCACGGGGCTGGGCATTACGGGCGAGACCTGCCTGACGCCTGCCGGTCGTGCTTACCTCGACCGGCCCGATGACATGCATGTCACCCTATCGGGGCCTGAAACGATAAAGGCGCTGCGCCAGCGCATTGTCGATGCTCCCGACCTGTCTGATACGGAGCGGCACAGCCTTGACAGCGCGGTCGAGACCATGCACCCGCTTGCGCTCAAGGCGCTGGGGCAGGACCTGCTGACGCGCGCCCTGAAGCATGACCCGGAGGCCATACCACTTATCCGCAAGCATGCGGGCAAGGCGTGACGGGTAGGGTGGATTGATTTATGTTCCAGATATAAGATAAATTGATATAAAATTATCGAATATAAATTATATAAATAAAAATTAAGCATGGCAAGTAATTTTGGCCGATACAAAGTATAGGCCAAAAGGGTAGGGCAATTTATTGCATATCTGCCCGGCTTCCCCGAGCCTGCGCTTTTACGTCCATCTCTGCGATAAATCGCGCCATCTGTCCGGGTAACGGCGCATTCCTCGCCATGTCTGCCCGGCAGATCGGCAGGATCGAGCAGGCGGGACGGAATTTGAAAATGCGCCATTCAACACAAACCGGCCAGCGGGGCGAGGGGCGGCATTTTTCCGCAGGCGGCAGGCGGCGCAACATCGTCCTGGCCGTGTTGCGCGGGGCTGTTCTGGGGTGTCTGGCCATGCTGGTGGCATACGGCCCACAGGCGGCCCGTGCGGCGGATGAAACTGCACCACCCGTATCCACGCCCGCGCATGGCATGACTGCCGAGCAGGCGCGGCAGGTGCTGGCGGTGATCAATGACCCCGACCGCCGTGCCGAATTTGAAAATACGCTTGCGGCCATTGCCTCCCAGCTTCCCTCGGGGCCCGCCCCGGCTCCGGCGCCACCCGTGCACGCGGCAGCCCCCGCGCAGGAACTGACCGTGCAGCCTGACAGCCTGGGCAGCGACCTGGTGCAGGACACGGAGGCGCTGCGGGCCAGCCTGATCGTGCAGGCGCAGCATTTTGTCGCCCTGTTCGGGGACCTGGCGTTCGTCGTTCACTGGACCCACACCATCTTTGCCGACCCGCAATCACGCGGCATCCTGCTTGATGCGGTGGGAAGGGCAACGCTGATCCTGCTGCTGGCGCTGGCGGCCGAGCATGGCCTCTCGCTGCTGTTGCGCAAGCCCCTGCGCGGCGTGACCGCGCGCGCGCTGGCGACTGAAAAACGCCTCAACCTGCCCGATCCGGCAACAACGGCGCCGAACCCGGCAGCCCAGCCGGCGGCGGGAGCGCCAGCAGCGGAAGGTACCGGCCAGCAGGCCGCCACCGAGCAGGACATGCAGGCCCAGCACGCCACCCTGCGCCTGCTGGCGCGCGTGCCGTATTCGCTCATGCACATGCTCATCAAGCTGGTGCCGGTGGGGCTTTTCTTCGGGCTGGGCACCGGGTTTGCCTATATGCTCACCACCACCCACCAGGCGATGCTGGTCACGTTGACGCTGACCAACGCCTATGTGGTGGCGCGGGTGGTGTACCTGCTCATGGAAACGCTGTTCGTGCCGCATTCGCCCGCCATCCGCCTGTGCAGTGCCAGCGACCAGACGGCCTTCATGGTCACGCGCTGGCTCAACTTTCTGGTGGCCGCGCCCTCGGTCGTGGTGTGTCTTTCCACGCTGGGCGGCGTGTTCGACATGCCTGCCCGTGGCACGGAGGCCATCATCCGCTCGGTCGTGCTGATCGAGCATGTGCTTGTAGCCATCTTTACATGGCGGGTGCGCAGGCATGTCGCCTCGGCGCTGCAACCTTCGGCGCGGCTGCTCCAGCAGCCGTTCTGGGCGTTCGTGGGACGCATCGTGTACCTGTGGTGGGTGCCGGCCATGTTCTTCAACTTCGCGCTGTGGCTGATCTGGGCCACCCACATCCAGGGTGGCTATGCATGGATCATCCGCACGGTCATCCTGACCACGGCGGTCGTGATCCTGTCGCGCCTGTTCTCGGTGCTGGCCTATAACGTGCAGAACCGGCTGTTCCATATCTCACCCGCCATGGAGGCGCGTTATCCCGGCCTGCAGGCGCGGGTGAATTATTATTACCCGACCGCGCGCAAGATCCTGTCCTTCCTGCTGTCATTCGCCACGGTCATCCTGTTCCTGCAGGCGCTGGGGCTGCCCGCCATTCACTTCCTGTTCCACGGCAAGCTGGGGCAGAAGATCATGGGCACGATCAACTCGGTCATCATTGCCTATACGGTAGCGGTGTTCATCTGGGAGGCCGTCAATGCGGTGCTGCAGGGCCAGATCGCGCGCTTCGAGAATTCATCACAGCAAGGGCGCGCAAGCCGCCTGCGCACCGTGCTGCCCATTATCAAGACCGTGCTGCTGGCGCTGATCATCATCATTGTCGCGGTGACCACGCTGTCGCAGATCGGCATCAACGTCGCCCCCCTGCTGACGGGTGCGGGCATCATGGGTGCGGCCATCGCCTTTGGCGCGCAGAGCCTGGTCAAGGATTTCATCACCGGCTTCTTCATGCTGGTGGAGAATGCCATACAGGTGGGTGACTGGGTTACGGCGGGCGGCGTGTCGGGCACGGTGGAGCACCTGTCCATCCGCACCCTGCGGCTGCGCTCGGTCAATGGCGACCTGCATATCATCCCGTTCTCCGGGGTGTCGTCGATCGCCAATACCTCGCGCGATTACAATCTTGTGGTGGTTGATGTCATGATCGACCTCAGCCAGGACACGCAGCAGCTGACCAGAATATTGCAAGAAGAGCTGGCCGCCCTGCGCAAGATCCCACGTTTTACGCATCTCATCCTGTCAGACTTCACGTTTCTGGGCATCGAGCAGGCCGATGGCAATGGCGCGCGCTTCCTGGGTTCCATCCGCACGGCGCCGGGGTCGAAATGGACCGTGTACCGGCAGTATTACAGCCGCGTTGCCGTGCGCATGAATGCCGAGGGCATCAAGTTCCCCGTGCCGAGCTACCTCAACTTTGTTGATAACTGGGCAGGCAACGAACTCAGGATCGATGCCACGGCCAAGACGCCCCCGCAGCAGAAGCAGACCTGACAAAAAAAGCCCCTGCCACGAACCGGGCAGGGGCCTTGCGGGGTGTGCTGCGTTATGCGACGCGCAGCGTGACCTTGTGCAGTTCCTTTTCCACCTTCGCATCGGGGTGGCCTGCATGGAATTCTTCACCGGGCAGCAGCTTGAGGCCGGTGATGGTGTCAAGCGGCAGGACGCTCCATTCACCCATGGGGGGCACGCGCTTTTCGTGGGCATCCTCGCCACGATAGATGAGCACCTGCGGCTTGCCGTCGCGCTCGCCGAGCGCGTGGGGGGAGCCGATATAGTTCTTGGCATCGAAAGTAAAGCCGACAGCGGTTTTCTTGCTGATGGCGTCACGAAGCATGTTTTCAACGGACATGGCTGTTTTCCATTCTGGTCGATATTGACACGTTCCCGCATGTTATAACGGGATGCGAGCGTTATAGCCTGTCTGGCCGGACGCAGAAGGGGCGGGCATGGTTCATTGTTGCAACACTGCCCTGCATGGCATCATGTGGTGGTCAGGAAACCGTATCGAACAGCAGCTTGAAATTGAGTACCAGGATGAGCGCCGTCACAACCCATGACAGGATGGCCACCGGTCGCGATATGACAAAAGGCCCCATCTTGCGCCGGTCAGACACGAACATGACCAGCGGGATGACCGCAAAAGGCAGTTGCATGGACAGAACGACCTGGCTGAACATGAGCAGACGCCCCACGCCCTGGTCGCCATAAAGGGCTGTCACCACCACCACTGGCGCAATGGCCAGCCCGCGCGTGAGCAGCCGCCTCGCCCAGGGCGGCATGTGCAGCCGCAGGAAGCCCTCCATGATGATCTGGCCTGCCAGCGTGCCGGTAACGGTGGAATTGGTGCCTGCCGCCAGCAGCGCGACCGCGAACAGCGTGGACGCAATGCCCAGCCCCAGAACAGGGGAGAGCAGGCGGTAGGCATCCTCGATTTCCGCCACGCCCTGATGGCCGCTGGCATGGAAGGCGGCGGCCGCCACGATGAGGATGGCAGCGTTGATGAACAGCGCCAGCATAAGCGCGATCGTGCTGTCCCACGTGGCCCAGCGGATTGCGTCGCGCCGCCCTGCTTCTGTGCGGGGAAAGGCGCGGGTCTGCACGATGGAGGAATGCAGGTAGAGGTTATGGGGCATGACCGTCGCCCCGATAATGCCGATGGCGATATACAGCATCTGGCTGTTGGTCACGATTGCGGCGCGGGGCAGGAAGCCTGCCAGCACAGCCGCAAGGGGCGGATGGGCTGCGACAACCTGCACCGCAAAGCACAGGGCAATGATGCTGAGCAGCCCGATCACGAAGGCCTCAAGATAACGGAAGCCCCGGTTCATGAGAAAGAGCACGATAAAGGCATCGAGCACCGATATGACCGCTCCCATGACCAGTGGCAGGCCAAACAGCAGTTGCAGCGCCACCGCCGTGCCGATGACTTCGGCGAGGTCGCACGCGGTGATGGCCAGTTCGCAGGCCAGCCACAGCACGATGTTCACGGCAGGGGGAAAGTGGTCGCGGCAGGCCTGCGCCAGATCGCGCCCGGTAGCGATGCCCAGCCGGGCCGAGAGCGATTGCAGCAGCACGGCCATGAGGTTTGACAGCCCGATAACGGCCAGCAGCGTGTAGCCAAACTGCGCCCCGCCCTGCAGGTCGGTGGCCCAGTTGCCGGGGTCCATGTAGCCGACCGAGACCATATAGCCCGGCCCCATGAAGGCCAGCAGCCGCCGCAGCCATGAGGCGCCAGCCTGCGGCACCTGCACGGAGGCGAATACTTCGGGCAGGCTGTCCTGATCAGGCCCGGATGTTTTCGCAAACCGCCAGGCGGTGTTTCGGG
>NZ_JABJWC010000045.1 GCF_013155395.1 Komagataeibacter melomenusus
GGACATCCCCATCATGACCAAGACACCCAAAGCCCCCAAGGCCGTGGCCACCCATGCCGGCCCCGGTGGCGAAACCCACCAGACCGCCGGCAATGACACGCCCGTCATGACCACCCAGCAGGGTCTTGCCATATCCGATGACCAGAACACCCTGCGGGCGGGCGCGCGTGGCCCGGCGCTGATGGAGGACTTCCATTTCCGTGAAAAAATCTTCCATTTCGACCATGAGCGCATCCCCGAGCGCGTGGTCCATGCCCGTGGCTACGGCGCGCATGGCTATTTTGAACTGACCGACAGCCTTGCCGATGTGTGCAAGGCCGATCTTTTTGGCGAGGTAGGCGTGCGCACCCCTGCCTTCGTGCGGTTTTCCACCGTGGCGGGCAACAAGGGCTCGGCCGATATGGTGCGCGACGTGCGCGGCTTTGCCGTCAAGCTCTATACCAGCCAGGGCAACTGGGACCTGGTGGGCAACAATATCCCGGTTTTCTTCATTCAGGATGCCATCAAGTTCCCCGATTTCGTGCATGCCGCCAAGCAAGAGCCGGACCGCGACTTTCCGCAGGCGCAGACAGCACACGACAATTTCTGGGATTTCGTCTCCCTCTCGCCCGAGGCCACGCATATGGTCTGCTGGGCCATGTCGGACCGCGCCATCCCCCGCTCCTTCCGCTTCATGGAAGGGTTCGGCGTGCATACCTTCCGCCTGATCAATGCCGAGGGACAGTCCACCTATGTGAAATTTCACTGGAAGCCGAAGCTGGGCCTGCAATCGGTGGTGTGGAACGAGGCGCTCAAGATCAACGGCGCCGACCCCGACTTCCACCGCCGTGACCTGTGGCAGGCCATCAAGACAGGCAACTTCCCCGAATGGGAACTGGGCGTGCAACTGTTTGATGACGGATTTGCCGACAGCTTCGACTTCGACATCCTCGACCCCACCAAGCTGATCCCCGAGGAACTGGTGCCCGTGCGCCGCGTGGGCCGCCTCGTGCTTGACCGCATGCCTGACAATTTCTTTGCCGAGACCGAGCAGGTGGCATTCTGCACCCAGAACATCATCCCCGGCATCGACTTTACCAACGACCCGCTGCTGCAGGGGCGCAATTTCTCCTATCTCGACACCCAGACCAAGCGGCTCGGCGGCCCCAACTTCACGCATATCCCCATAAACGCGCCCAAATGCCCGTTCGCCAACTTCCAGCAAGATGGCCACATGGCCATGCACAACCCGAAGGGGCGGGCCAATTACGAGCCCAACTCCTGGTCGCAGCCCGCCGCTGGCCCGCGCGAGACGCCTGCGGGCTACACCTCCTACCCCGAGCCCGAATCCGGCCCCAAGCTGCGCCAGCGTTCAGACACCTTCGCCGACCATTACAGCCAGGCCCGGCAGTTCTACATCAGCCAGACGCCGGTTGAGCAGACCCACATGCGCGATGCCTTCGTGTTTGAACTGAGCAAGGTCGAAACCCCCGCCATCCGCGCGCGCATGCTCAGCCACCTGCTGCATGTCGATACCGCACTGGCCGAAGGTGTTGCCAGCGGGCTTGGCCTCTCACCCCTGCCCGAACCCGCCCGGGCCGCCCGCCCTGTGCTGGTGGGGCTGCCCCCTTCGCCCGCGCTGAGCATCCTCAGAAACGGGCCGGACAGCTTCACGGGCCGCAAGCTCGGCATCGTGGTGAGCAATGGCGTGGATGCCGACCTGCTCTCCGCCCTGATTGCCGCGACCGAGGCGGTGGACGGCACGGTCGAACTGATTGCCCCCACCGTGGGGGGCATCGTTGATAGCGCCGGCAATGACGTTATGGCACAGCAGAAGATCAATGGCGGCCCATCCGTGCTGTATGACGCCGTGGCCCTGCTACCCACGGTGGAAGGGGCAAACCTGCTGCGCCATGAGGCCACGATGCGCGACTTCATTGCCGATGCCTTCGCCCATGCCAAGTTCATCGCGCATAATGATGCCGCCGAGATCCTGCTGGCCGCAGCCGGCCTGCACCCGCGCGCGCGTGACGGCGGCGTGATCGCGCTCGAGCGCGCGGAGGACGCCACCACCTTCATCCAGACCTGTGGGGCACTGCGCCTGTGGTCGCGTGAGGGTAAGGTCCACACGGTCTGACCACGCGACCCCCCCCTGCCTGCCAGGGGGCGGGTCAGTCCGAACTCGACCCGATCAGGATCGTAACAAACGTCTCGCCTGTAAAAACAAGGGCAAAATCCCAGAAAACGGGATAGGCGGGATGACCCTCCCGGAACCAGAAAGTTTCCACCCTGGTCGCTGATTCCAGAATGTTTGCAACCTGCTCCTGCACGTTGCGAACCGCCGTGTGGAATTCCGGTGACGCCAGGGAGGCTGCCGATGGTCCGGTCGCCACGTCTCCGGCATAATAGAGTGCACTGTCTATGATGCCCCGGACATCTTCCTTCCTGATCTGCCGGATATTGTCCATGACAACATCTTCCCCAAATACCTTTTTTATTGTCTCGACCAGATCCCTGTTTTCATAAGGTTCGATTGAAAAAGATTTCAGAAATACAGTATAATTCCAGCAATCTTCCTCCAGAATCTCCACTACCGCATCGAGCAATGCCTGATCGACCGTTTTCATGTCCATATTTCCATCACTCCAGGACCGGGATAATACTTTTATTGATACGTGGGGCGCACATGGCCCGCAAGGTTTCCGGTGCTTCATGGCCTGAAAACCGCTATGATCCGTTCACGGTGCAAGATACCCATCAGGGCAGCCGGGCAGCCCCCTGCCCGGCTGGATGAGACAGGAGGAACGCCCATGACCGCCCCGATCCCCATGACCGGTCGCCCCGATATCTCCATCCTTTACTGCACGCGCTGCAACTGGCTGCTGCGTGCCGCATGGATGGCGCAGGAACTGCTCTCCACCTTTGGCGAGGAACTGGGCAGCGTCAGCCTCATCCCCGCAAGTGGTGGCCGGTTCGAGATCACGGTCAACAGCCAGCTTGTATGGGAGCGCAAGCGCGATGGCGGCTTTCCCGGCCCGAAGGAACTCAAGCAGCGCGTGCGTGACGTGATCGCGCCGGGGCGTGACATGGGCCATATCGATCGTGATGGCGGCGCATCCGTTTAGGGCGTGGTCTTTTTTTGGCAGAAATCACGCTCCATGCGGGCGGCTTCATTGTAACGCCTCATGGCACGCCCCATAATAGCAGCATGAACGCTTCTGCTTCCTTGGCCGCCACCGCGCGGCCAGCCGATATCCGTGCCGAGGTCGCGCGGTTGCGGAAACTGGCGACCCTGCTCGATGCCGCCTTCCGTATTCCCGGCACAAAGGCGCGCTGGGGGCTTGATACGGTGATCGGGCTGCTGCCCGTAGGCGGTACGGCGCTCATGCTCATCCCCTCCCTCTATATCGTCTGGAAAAGCAGGACGCTGGGCGCAAGCCAGCCGGTTCTGGCGCGCATGCTGGCCAATGTGCTGATCGAGGCGGCAGCAGACCTCGTGCCCGTGCTGGGCGATGTTTTTGACACCGCCTTCAAGGCCGACCTGCGCAACGTGGCCCTGCTGGAAGCGCATCTGGGCCTGTCCACGCCCTAGACGTGCGCGGCAGGGGCGCTAGACTATGGCCCCGCGTTCCTGAATCCAGAGAAACCCGCCGCCCATGCCCCTCCCCTTTCCCCATGCCGCGCAGGCAGCCCCGCTTCGGGCCTGCGTGGGCCGTGTTGCATGCCGTGGCCATCGGCCCGTGGATGATGGCGTGGCATGAACGCAAAAAAAACCGACGCGGCCACCGCCACCAACGCCATGCTGGCCGATGCGCTCGGCCTGCTGCGCCAGGGCCAGTTTGCCCGCGCCCGCGCCGTGCTGGAAGGCTGCGCGCCCTCCCGCGAGGTCGAGATCCTGCTGGCGCATGCCCATGCGGGGTGCAACCGGGTGCAGGAGGCCGCCCGCCTGCTGTGCCGCCAGGCCGTGGCCAATCCCGGTGCCCGCCACCCGGCGCGCGACATGCTCGACCTGCTGCTGCCCCATGAGCGCGTGGATGAGGCTGAAGCCGTGCTGCGGGCCGTGCGCCAGCGCGCGGGGCAGGATATCCGCACGCATGACATGCTGGGGGAACTGCTGCTGCAACGCGGCCGCACGGCGGAGGCGCATGCCGTGCTGACCGAGGGGCTGAGCCTGTCG
Source organism: Komagataeibacter melomenusus (assembly GCF_013155395.1). GTDB lineage: Bacteria > Pseudomonadota > Alphaproteobacteria > Acetobacterales > Acetobacteraceae > Komagataeibacter > Komagataeibacter melomenusus. The sequence goes on from NZ_JABJWC010000045.1 coordinate 4,157, forward strand.
CCCGCGCAACTCACCACCGGCAACCTCATGGCCGTATGCCTGATGGAGCAGGGCGAATACGCCGCCGGACGTGACCTGCTGCTTTACATTCTCGAGCATCATCCCCGCAGCGCCATGACGCATGCCAACCTCGCGCATCTGCTTGCAGGCTGGAACCACACCGATGAGTCGCTCACGGTTCACGCCCGCGCCCTCGCGCTGCGCCCCGATGATGCCAACCTGCGCCTGAACCATGCCCTGACCCTGCTCAAGAGCGGGCAGATGGCCAGGGGCTGGGCCGAGTATGAATGGCGGCGCAAACTGCCCGGCCGCGCGCGCCTGCCTGCGGCACGGACCCTGCCCGTGCTTGAGCCGGATGCCGGTTTGCGGGGCAAAACCATCTTCATCACGCGTGAGGGGGGGGCTGGGCGACATGCTGATGATGCTGCGCTTCGTGCCGGTGCTGGCGGGTCTGGGCGCGCGGGTGATCGTGCAGGCCCCCGACACGCTGCACGGCCTGATCCGCCGCATGGAGGGCGTGCGCCGCGTGGTCAATGACCGCCAGCCCATACCGTTTCATGACTGGCACTGCCCTTTCCTCAGCCTGCCGCATGTGCTGCACCGCGTGCCCGGCCATGCCGGGGCCGCGGTGCCCTACCTGCACGCCGATGCGGCGCGCGTGCGGGCCTGGGCGCCCTTCCTGCCCGCGCGCCCCACCTTGCGGGTGGGGCTGGTATGGGGCGGGGCGAGCAGGCCCGACGTGCCCGCGGCCCACGCCATGGACCGCAGGCGCTCCATCCCGCTGCGCAGCCTGGCGCCGCTGGCGGGCGTGCCCGGCATCTCGCTGGTCAGCCTGCAGATGGGCACCTACGCCACGCAGATGATGGACATGCCCGCGGGCATGCGCCTGCATGACCCCATGGAAACCGTGCGGGACATGGATGATACGGCAGCCCTCATCGCGGGGCTTGATGTGGTGGTGTCGGTCGATACATCCATCGCCCACCTTGCTGGCGCGCTGGGCTGCCCGGTCATTCTGCTCGACCGGTTTGACAATTGCTGGCGCTGGCTCTCGGGCCGCACCGACAGCCCGTGGTACCCCACCCTGCGCATCATCCGCCAGATCCGCACCGGGCAGTGGGATGACGTGGTGCGCAGGCTGTGCAGCATGCTGGCCAAGCGCGACCTGCCCCCCTCGCGCCTGCCGCAAGCGACCTGAACGCCTAGCCCTGGCCTAACCCTGATAGACACGCCCCGGCGGCAGCAGCTTGCCGGGGTTGAGGATGTTGAGCGGGTCCATGGTGTGCTTGAGCGCACGCATGACAGCAAGCGTGCCCGCGCCGTGCTCGGTCTCGAGAAATTCCAGCTTGCCCATGCCCACGCCATGCTCGCCGCTGCATGAGCCACCAAGTGCCAGTGCCCGGTGCACGATCCTGCGGTCAAGATCCAATGCACGGGCATGGCCTGCGGGCGTGTCCTCGGTGATGATGAGGGAGTGGAAATTGCCATCGCCCACATGCCCCAAAAGTGGCACGCGCAGGCCGGAGGCCGCGATATCTTCCCGCACGCCCGCGATCAGTTCGCCAAGCTTCGAGATCGGCACGATGCAGTCGGTTGAAATGACGCGGGCAGTGGGCTCGATGGCCTTGGCGGCCCAGAAGGCATCGTGCCGGGCCTTCCACAACCGCGTGCGTTCCTCCGCCGTGTCAGCCCAGGCGAAGGCCAGCCCGTTATTGGACAGGGCAATGGCCTCCGTCGCCGCCACCTGCTCCTGCACGCTTGCGGGAGCCCCGCCGAACTCGAAGAACAGCGTGGTAAGGTCCTGATAGCCATCAAGCTTCGAGTAACGGACCGAGGCGGCCATCTGCACGTCATCAAGCAGTTCCACCCGGCTGATGGGAATGCCGCACTGGATGATCTCGATGGCGGTCTGCACCGCGTCATCAAGGTCGGCAAACTGGCATACGGCGGCGGAGAGCGTCTCGGGGCGGCCATGCAGGCGCAACTGCACCTCGGTAATGATGCCCAGCGTGCCTTCCGAGCCGATGAACAGCGATGTCAGGTCATAGCCGGTAGACGACTTGCGCACCCGCCCGCCGGTGCGGATCACCTCGCCCGTGGCCAGCACCACGGTCAGGCCCAGCACGTTCTCCTTCATGGTGCCATAGCGCACGGCGGCCGTGCCCGAGGCCCGCGTGGCGCACATGCCGCCCAATGTGGCCTCGCCCCCCGGATCAACCGGAAAGAACAGCCCCGTGTCACGAATTTGGGCATTGAGCGCCTGCCGCGTCAGCCCGGCCTGCACGCGGCAGTCCAGATCCTCGGCGTTCATCTCGACAATGGCGGTCATTTCCGAAAGATCGAGGCTGATGGCGTGCTCGGCGGGCGTGACATGCCCTTCAACCGACGTGCCTGCCCCGAAGGCCACCAGCGGCACCGCATTGGCATGGCAGGCGCGCAGCACGGTGGCGACATCGCCGGTGCTGCGGGCAAAGACCACGGCGCCGGGCAGGCAGGCAGCTTCCATGGCCTCGCCGTGGCTATGGGCCTCGAGCACCGAGGGAGAGGTGCTGACCTGCGCTGCCAGCCCGCCTGCGCGGATGGCGGCCAGGGCGGCCTGAAGACGGGCTGCGGGCGGGGCGGGCGTGTCAGTCATGCAAGGCATCCAGGCAGGAAATCAATAAAGTGCCCGCAGTCTAGCAGCATATCGCAACACACGGCCAGACGGACTGCCACTTGCGTATACACGGCTGGGTTGCATGGCAGATATCCGTCGCACGCGTCCGGCCTTGCGCCAATGCGGGCATGATGGCCAAATGTCAGGAGCAAAACGGGTTGAAACAGATGAACATGGCCTTCCTTACCTCGGGCATGATGCTGGCCTTTGCCGCATTTTCCTCATTCTCGATCAGCGATGCCTATTCCAAGCTGCTCGCAGGCCAGCTTGACCCGTTCGAGGTCGCCTTCTCGGGCGGCGTGTTCGGCTTTCTCATCATCCCGTTCATCCGTAACAAAAATGAATCCTACAAGGATATCTTCGCCCCCACCCACCCGCTGATGTGGGTGGTGCGCGCCGTGGCCACCTTTGCCGCCACCGCCGCCAGCGTTGAAGCCTTCATGCTGCTGCCCATGCCCGAGGCGCTTTCGCTCATGTTCCTCATGCCTCTTTTCGTCACCATCCTGTCCGTAACCCTGCTGCATGAGAAGGTATCGGGCTGGGCATGGCTATCGGTCATACTGGGTTTTCTGGGCGTGCTGATCGTGCTGCGGCCCGGCGTGCGGGCGCTGCATCTGGGGCATCTGTGCGCGCTGGTGGCAGCCATTGCCAATGCGGTTGGCGTCATCGCCTACCGGCTGGCGGGCAATGACACGCCACGGCTCTCGCTGTTCGGCTCCAGCCTGTTCGGGCCGCTCGTCGGCGATGGCGCGCTGATGCTGGCCCATGCGCACTGGCCGCACGGGCTGAAAACATGGATGTTCCTGTTCGGCTACGGCTTCCTTGCCGCCCTCGGCCAGTTGTTCATGATGATGGCAACCGCCCGCGCCCCCGCCAACCGCGTGGCCCTGCCACAGTACAGCCAGATGCTGTGGGCGGTGGCGTTCAGCTATTTCCTGTTTCATCAGCCGCTTGATGGATGGACCTTTGCGGGCATCAGCGTGGTCACGCTATCGGGCATGATCAACTGGATCCGCCAGCATGTCCTTTATGAAGAACTGGTGCTCAAGGCCCGCCGCGCTGCCCGGCGGCGGGCCGAGACCTACGCGCCAGATCGGGGCTGAAGGCGCGCCCCCTGCTCACCACGCAGCCTTAATGCCGCGTGGTGAGCAGGATGAACAGCACCATGGTCAGCACGGAGGCCACTGCGCTGAGGAACAGGGTTGAGGCGGCCTCCTGCTCATCGGTTCTGAAGCGCACTGCCAGAATGACCACGACCGTGCCCACGGGGATGGATAGGGTCAGCACGGTGGCGCGGATGACATCATGCGGCAGGCCCAGCACCGCCAGCACCAGCCATGCCCCGGCGGGCACGACAATATTGCGCGCGAGCACCGTCATCACCACCGGCAGCGTAACGCGCACGCGCTGCAAGAACAGCACCACGCCCGAGGCAAACAGCGCCACACCCGTCGCGGCATTGCCCAGCAGGCCCATGGCGCCAAGCAGCGAACGGGGAATATGCACGTTCAGCACCACCAGCACCGTTGCCAGAAGCGGCGCCCACACGATCGGCTCCTTCAACGCGGCACTCACCTGCCCCACGAAACTGACCGGCGCGCCGTCCGCCACCGTTGCGTCATGCCCCAGCATCATCATGCAGACCGGCGTCTGGACCAGCACCATGGCGAAGACCGCGGCCGATATGGCAACCGCCGTGCTGTCATGCCCGATCAGGACCGGCAGCATAGCCGAGCCGATAAAGGGCACCGAGGGCGCGCCAATGGCCAGCCCCTGCAACGCCGCCGCCGCCCCGCCACGGCGCGCCCCATACCGCGACACCCCATACGCCACGGCAAAACTGGCGCACATAAGCCCGAAGACCGAAGCCGCCAGCGGCATCTGGCCCGCAAGGATGGTGCGCGGCATGTGGGCGATACCCACGAACAGGTTGAGCGGAAACGCATAGAGCATGACCAGGCGGTTCAGGACAGCGACATGCGTGCCGTCAAAATCATGGTGCCACCCGGCACGATACCCCAGCACAAATACCACAATAAGGGGCAGCATCGCGGCAATAATGGTCGATAGCATGGAATGAAACGGCCCTGTCCTGCGCGTACCCCCACCATGCCCTGGCCGGGGAACTGCTAAAAACAATCCTGAGCAGACCTGCGCGGATAAGGCAATGGCATCACCGCACGCGGCAGCCTCGACCTGCCGGTCTGGCTGAAGGACCCGGCAGCCTGCAAACTCCCTGTCGTCCATATCCATGGGGAGCCATGACGACAAAATCACCCGGAGCAATATCGAAGCCCCCCAATGCCGAATGCATATGACCAGGGCACCCAACAACCGACCGTTTCCTGCCGCGCGTCATGACCATGGAGAGGTCGTGAACGTAGGTCATGGGCTGCAATATGGCGGTTATGACCGGTATATCATTCCCATGAACATTCATGACAGTAAGGAGGTGGGCACTGACTGTAATATGGCCGAATATATTCGCAAGCAGGACCGATATTATACATCCGTCATGAACAGGTACCTGTTGCTGGATATGCCGGGCCATGACATTGACCCTACGGGCATAAAGGCCGCCCGGAATACTGATCATGTATTCCATTCGGACTCAAAAGTATATGATTACGGTAATCTACCGACTGACCAATACCCTCACTGATCCGCAGGTCATGTTTACCCATCCCAGCCAGTCCAGGCAGATATGCTGCCATGAAAGCCGCATGCCGGGCGCACGGGCACCCTGTCACCTTTGCAGGAATTACCAATCTTCCTTCCCAAATCAGCAAAAATCATTAAATAAACTTCACGTGAGAAATACAGATATCAAAACCCGCTCCTGATTCTGGCGTTTGCGTGCAGCTATCCCCTCCCCCCTGAACGATGCCCGGGCGTCGTTCACTACTGCACGAAAAGAGCCGACCCATGGCCCTTGACCCCTCGCCCCGTTACCGCCGCGATATCGATGGCCTGCGCGCCATTGCCGTGACCGCCGTGGTCCTGTTTCATGCCGGGCTTTACCCGCTCAAATCGGGTTTTACCGGCGTTGACATCTTTTTTGTCATTTCCGGCTTTCTCATAGGCGGCATCGTGTACCGCGATGTCGGGGCGGGGCGCTTTCGCTTCGATGCCTTCTATGCCCGGCGCGCCGCGCGCATCCTGCCCGCCCTCATGGCTGTCATCGCCTCTGTCACGATCCTTGGCATCGTGCTCGCAAGCCCGCAGGACTACAGGCAGATAGCAATCGGGGCGATTGCGGCCCTGAGCGGGTGGTCAAACATCCTGTTCTGGCGGCAGGTCAACTATTTCTCGCCCGATGCGCATCTTGATCCGTTTCTCATGACATGGTCACTTGGCGTGGAAGAACAGTTCTACCTGCTTTTTCCCTTCCTGTTACTGGCGCTGCGCCGCCTGCCGCGTCCTGTCGTGCTCGGGGCCATTGGCGCGCTCTGCCTTGGCTCCTTCATGCTGGCCGTTATCGGCATGGGCCACTGGCCTACGGCGGTGTTCTACCTTCTGCCCACGCGGGCATGGGAACTGGGGGCCGGAACCTTTCTGGCCATCGCCCGCGCGGGGGCGACGGCTCCCCTGCCCGCCCGGCCCGCCAACATACTGGGCTTTACGGGTATCGGGCTTGTCGGGCTGTCCGTCTGCCTCTTTAACGAGCATACGCCCTTTCCCGGTCTTGCCGCGCTGCTGCCGGTGGGGGGCACGCTGGCGCTGCTGCTGGCGGAACGCAGTATTGTCAACCGTCTCATCCTGTCCGCGCGCCCGTTCGTGGGGGTGGGGCTCGTTTCCTATTCCTGGTACCTTTGGCACTGGCCGCTCATGGCGTTTACGTGGCTGTGCATGGCGCAACCCGCCCGGCCCGTGCAACTTGTGGTTGTGGCGTTCGTGTCACTGGGGCTGGCCGTGCTGTCATGGCGATATATCGAACAGCCCTTCCGCCATGTCCGCCTGCCCAGCCGTACGGTGCTGCTACGCTATGGCAGCGCCACCGCCTTATGCGGCGTTGCGCTGGCGGCCATTTACATGAGCCAGGGCTTTCCCGCCCGTTTCAACCCGGCCCTTGCAAAAACGCAAGCCAGCCTGACAGCAGGGCGTGGCGGTTCATGCCTGGCCAATTATGGCGATGCCCGGCCCAATACCAGCTTCGCCTGCGTGCATGACACGGGACGCCTGCAGATAGCCCTGCTGGGCGATAGCCACGCAGCAGCGCTCGCCCCGGCCCTTTCCCGCATCGCGCGCGAAGGCGGTTATGATTTTGTGCAGTTCACCAAATCATCCTGCCCGCCACTGCTGGGGGCCACGCGGCTCATGCCGCAACATCCCGGCCATGCCGCCACCTGCGCGCTGTACAATGAACGCGCCATCAGCCTGGTAGCCCATAACCCGGAAGTGCAACTGGTGGTCCTGACCGGCTACTGGTCCGCCCCTTACGAGACCGACGCCAGTGATGACGCCTATGTCGACCCGACACATCCGGTGGATGATGGCGTGGTGGCCGGCGTCGCCCGCATGCAGGCCGCCCTGGTCCGGACCGAAACCATCCTGACCCATGCAGGCAAGAAAGTGATCGTGCTGGGCGACGTGCCCCATTTCCGCCTCGACCCCGCGCGGGAGGCGGTTACGGCGTTCATGCCCGTGCGCGCCTGGATCGAACACCGGCTTGACCCCGGCCCCGCACGCGCCGGGGGGATCGCGCCCCTGCCCTGGGTCATTCCGCCCGCCCCCGCCATTGAAAATGCCGTGCATGCAGCGGCCACCACGATTGGCGGCATTACCTATGCGTCGTTATATGACCGCTTCTGCACGCCCCAGGGGTGCCGGTTCAGCCGTGAGTCCGCCTCGCTGTATGTAGACTCCCAGCACCTGTCAGGCGCGGGGGGTGAATTCGCCCTGAATGGCCTGATTGATGTCGCGCCCTCCACAATGGCGGACAAATAAACAGGGCTGCCTGTCCACGCATTTTTGTCCCCACAAGAAACAGCCACGCCCGTCGTGGCTGTTCTTGCATGTGCTCCCCCGCCCGGCCCCAAAGCAGGATCAGGCCACGGGAAGGCAGCATGAAACATAAAATATTTCCTTTTTTATTATAGGTTAACATATTGATTTATATAGTTTTACACTCCGTTTCTAATGGCACTTGATGCATATATCACGGTTACGTTACCGCGCTCTCCCTTGCGTGAAGGAGGCCGTCTATATATCACTGGATACAGATGATTCTCCGGCTTTCCACCGGGGCATATCCAGAACTGTCTGGTTGCAGGAAAGGCATAGACTTATGCTTTACACGATCATGAGACTGAATTTCCGAACAACCGGCATGATGGAACATCATAAAAAGTAAAAACGAACCAAAAAAGAAATATTTTTACTGTATCTCTTCCGCGCCGGGTTCCCTGCATTGCGTGTCATGCGCTTGTGCGCCCTGGCCTGGGGAAGATGTCATTACCCTGAAGGAAAATCACCGTGTCAGCAGACAGCATCACGGCGGCCCCGCCGTTCAAGTCCCGTTATGGTAACTATATTGGTGGCAAATGGGTTGCCCCCGTCGATGGTCATTACCTGACCAACACCTCCCCCGTTGATGGCCGCGTGCTGTGCGAAGTGCCCGCTTCCACCGCAGCCGACGTGGAACTGGCACTCGATGCCGCCCACAAGGCAAAGAAGGCCTGGGGCGAGATGGCGCCTGCCGACCGCGCGCTGATCCTGCTCAAGGCAGCCGATGTCATGGAGAAGAACCTCGACCTGCTCGCCCGGGCCGAGACATGGGACAACGGTAAGCCCATCCGCGAGACCCTGACCGCCGACATCCCGCTGGCCATCGACCATTTCCGCTACTTCGCTGGCTGCATCCGCGCCCAGGAAGGCACGCTGAGCGAGATCGACGCAACCACCATCGCCTACCACTTCCATGAGCCGCTCGGCGTCGTGGCGCAGATCATTCCGTGGAACTTCCCGCTGCTCATGGGGTCGTGGAAGCTGGCACCCGCGCTGGTCGCCGGTAACTGCGTGGTCATGAAGCCTGCCGAGAGCACGCCCGCCTCCATGCTGGTGCTGATGGAACTGATCGGTGACCTGTTCCCGCCCGGCACGCTGAACATCGTCAACGGCCTGGGCAAGGATGTGGGCGCTGCCCTGTCCAACAGCGACCGCATTGCCAAGATTGCCTTCACCGGTTCCACCCCCACCGGCAAGATGATCGCGCATGCCGCAGCCGAGCACCTGATCCCGGCAACGCTGGAGCTGGGCGGCAAGTCGCCGAACATCTTCTTCGCCGATATCATGGACAAGGACGACGATTACCTGGACAAGGCGGTCGAAGGCTTCACCATGTTCGCCCTCAACCAGGGCCAGATCTGCTCGTGCCCCAGCCGCGCGCTGGTGCATGAATCGATCTATGAGAAGTTCATGGAACTTGCCCTGCCCCGCATCAAGGCGATCCGCCAGGGCAACCCGCTTGACCCCAACACCATGATGGGCGCGCAGAACTCGCACGGCCATCAGGAAAAGATCCTGTCCTACATCGACATCGGCAAGGGCGAAGGCGCCGAGCTGCTGACCGGTGGCGGCCGCCCCGACCTTGGTGGCGACCTGAACAACGGGTGCTACGTGCAGCCGACCGTGTTCAAGGGCAACAACAAGATGCGCATCTTCCAGGAAGAGATCTTCGGCCCGGTCCTGGCCGTGACCACCTTCAAGACGGAAGAAGAAGCGCTGGCCATCGCCAACGACACCCCCTTCGGCCTCGGCTCGGGCGTGTGGAGCCGCGATGCCAACACCTGCTACCGCATGGGCCGCGGCCTTGAGGCCGGTCGCGTGTGGATCAACTGCTACCACGTCTATCCGGCGCATGCCGCCTTTGGTGGCTACAAGAAGTCCGGCATCGGGCGCGAGACCCACAAGATGGTGCTCGAACACTACCAGCAGACCAAGAACATGCTGGTCAGCTACAGCGAAAAGAAGCGCGGCTTCTTTTGATCCGCTGAAGGGGTGAAAACCCAATAGCCCCCAGGCAGGGCGCGGCGGTCGGGCTGGTTTACCGGGTCGGCCGCCGCACGCCATTGTCCGGGCCATTCGCGTCGGGCCCAGGCAGGACAGTTTTCGATATTTCAGGATATGCGACAGGGTTTTTCCCACGGGACCGGGACACTGTGCGGCAGAAGTAAAAAAGAGGCATAGGATGGCACAAAAGTTTCGGGTCGTAATCGTAGGCGGTGGCGTGGCCGGTCTGGCGCTGGCAACCCGGCTGGGAGATTCGATCGGCAAATCGGGCCGCGCGGAAATCACGCTGGTCGACAAGAGCTTCGCGCATGTGTGGAAACCCATGCTGCACTGCTTTGCCGCAGGCACGGCTGCCAACGAGAATGACCGCATCAGCTTCCTGTCGCAGGCAAGCCGCCATCATTTTGAATTCTGGCCCGGTGAGATCGCGGGCATGGACCGCAAGGCCAAGACCATTACGCTTGCCCCGGTTGTCGAGCCCACGGGCGAGGTGATCCTGGATGAACGCAAGCTGGAATATGACGCGCTGGTGCTCTCGATCGGCAGCCGCGCCAATGATTTCGGCACCCCCGGTGTGGCCGAGCACTGCCTGTTCATTGACAACCTGGTCGATGCCAACGGCTTTAACGACCGCTTCCGCATGGAACTGCTCAAGGCGTTCGGCAATAACGAGCAGCTTGACATTGCCATCGTGGGTGGCGGCGCCACCGGCACGCAGCTTGCCGCCGAACTGCACAAGGCGCTTGACCTCGCCTCGCTCTACAGCTTTGGCAAGAAGCCACCCAAGCTGAACATTACCCTGCTTGAGGCAGGCCCGCGCATCCTGCCCGCCTTCCCCGAGGCGGTGTCGGCTGCGGCGCAGAAGGAGCTTGAGGCGATCGGCGTCAAGGTCCAGACCTCGGCCATGGTCAGCGGTGCGGATGAAAAGGGCTTCATGCTCAAGGATGGCACCCGCATTCCCGCCACCCTGCGCGTGTGGGCCGCTGGCGTGAAGGCGCCGGATGTCACGCGCAAGTTTGGTGAACTCAAGCTGTCGCGCTCGGGCCAGCTTGAAGTGCGGCCCACGCTGCAACTCGTGGAAGATGACAGCATCTTCGCCATGGGCGACTGCGCCTTCATTGCCGAAAAGCCCGTGGCCCCCACCGCCCAGGCCGCCCGCCAGCAGGCCCATCACCTGGCCCGCTACATGCCTGCGTGGATTGGCGGCAAGGCGCTGCCGCCGTTTGCCTTCCACAACAAGGGCGCGGTTGTTGCGCTTGGCGACTATAATGGCTGGGGCACCTTCCCCGGCGGGCGGGTGTTTGGTGGCGGCTGGCTGCGCGGCATTACCGCGCGCATGGTGCACCTCATGCTGTATCGCCAGCACCAGTTTGAACTCTACGGCGTGTTCCGCGGCACCATGTCGTGCCTTGTTGACTGGCTGGACGTGTTCGTGCGGCCTTCCGTGCGGCTTGACTGAACAATACAGGTTTTGGGGTGCCGCTTTTTTTCAGGAAGGCGGCTTTCCCTGAAGCTTTTTGAACAAAGCTTCACCAAAAACGTTCTTATGACTGCCATGCCACAAGGGCGGGCGCCATCAGGCCCCGCCCTTTATTTCATGGTTCAGCCGGGGCGGGTGCGACCCAGAGCGAGGATTGCAGCGCATAGGTGTTCTGTAGCAGCGGCACCAGCGCCGGGCGGCCCTTGAGCCTGATCCACTCATCCAGTGCGGTGCGAAAAATGGCGATGCCACACCGCGCCATGAGGCGGGCGGCGGTCTTGCGGCTCTTGCGCTCGGTAATGCGCCTGGCCAGCCCGTCGGCCAGGCAGTCTTCCCACTTGCCGTATTTCTGCAGGCTCACGGTCTGGAGCGAAGGCGTTTTTTCAATCAGGAACACAAAGGCATAGGTATCCTGCCGGTTGGCCGCGATGCGTGGCACGAGCGAGGTGAAGGCATGCATCATCGCATCGGCAGGCGGCATGTCGGCCGGGCAGGCGGCAAGGGCCTCGGTCAGGGTCTGGGTCATGCCGCGCGTCCAGGCCAGCACGATGTCGCCCTTGGTCTCGAACATGCGGAACAGGGTGCGGCGCGAGACTTCGGCCGCATCGGCTATCTCGTCCACCGTCGTCTCGTCATATCCCTTGGCGGAGAACAGCCGCATTGCCTCGGCAATCAGCGTATTGCGCGCGCGTGCCTGCTTGCGTTCGCGCAGGCCGGGCTTTGGCTGATCGGCAGGGGCGTCGGGCTTCATGCAATCTCCTTGGGGGGCATTTCCATCATGCCGCAGGGTATTACGCATATTCAAGATGCGAGGAAGGGCAAAACGGTTTCCGGTTACGCCACAAGGAACTGGCGATGATAGGCATGCATATCATCAAACAGGCAGAATTCCGGCGGTCCAAGATCGATTTCGGGCAGGCGCGCGGCCATCCGCCCCTGAAACCGCACCATCGCATCGGTATATTCATGTGCCTCGCGCGCGGTAAAGGCCCGGATCCGGTAGCCGATGGTGGTATGAAAAACATAGCGGTCCAGCCAGGCGTCATGCATGCCCAGATGGGCGGCAAGACCGTGGCGGAAGCGGCGCAGCGCGGTAGCACCTGCCCGGTCCACGGCTTCCAGCCGGATGCGGCAGCCCTGCCTGTCGCGCAGCGGGTCGGGATAGGCCGGGCGCATGCGCAGGGGCGCAGCCAGCCTGCCGGGAAAAACCCGGAGCCTGTCGCCCACCCAGGCATTGCATTGCGGCATGGGGGTATCGCGCGCCAGGTCGCGCGGCCATGTGGGCCTGGCACGGCGGGTATTGTTCAGCCCGTCAAAAACCGTCATGTGATAGCTTGAAGGCGGCAGGAGCGCGATTTTGGCGGCAAAATCGAACTGGCCCATCTGGTGGTGAAGATCAAGCATGGCGTGAAAAAACGCACCATCAGGCGGCAGGTGGCAGATAACCGTATTGCCGGGAAAGGAGCGGGGCCTGCCATCAGGATGGAATTTATTCTGGTTGAACAGCACTGCTTTCTTCTCCTCCGGCTGGTTGCCACCCTTTCTCCGCACCAGGGCCCAGCCTTTAGCGCCATTTTGCCGGGCAACCACATGCTTTTACCGCAGGGGCAGGCATGCCGCTTTACAGCGCCATGATGGGCTGGGAATATGAACCTGACAGGGCAAATGCCACAACAGGCCCCGCCACGCTCCATGAAGGACTGATCTTGACATGACCCTGCCCGCCCGAATCCTTGGCCCGCTCGTGGCCGGCCTATGCATCGCCACCCCTGCCCTGCACGCCCATGCGGCTGAAACCCCGCCCCGCCCCGGCACGCCCGTGGGCATGGCCCCGCTGGCCCCGACCCTGAGCCTGCCCGATGCGGGCCGCAGCCTGCGCATGACCTATCTTTCAACCGATGGCGTGACCGGCAGGGGCACGGTGCCCGTCACGGCGGAAGTGATCCTGCCACCGGGCGAGGCCCCTGCGGGTGGCTGGCCCATCGTGGCGTGGGCGCATGGCACCGTGGGCATCGGGCAGGACTGCACGCCCTCACTCCACCCCTATACCGCGCGCAACAGCAAATATCTGGCCGCCTGGATGAAGCGGGGCTTCGCCATAGTCGCCACCGACTACCAGGGGCTGGGCTCACCGGGCGTGCATCCTTATCTCGATACGCGTGTCGAGGCCTATAACGTGCTCGACAGCGTGCGGGCCGCCGTCAACGCCGTGCCGGGGCTGCGCAATACGGTCATGATCGTGGGCCAGTCACAGGGCGGCGGGGCGGCCTTTGCGGCGGCAGCCTTTGCCGCCACCTATGCGCCGGATGTGCATATCCGCGGCACGGTGGCCACCGGCGTGCCCTATTTCACGCCCGAACTCGGCGCGCAGCTGACCGCCGCGGCCCACGCGGGTCGCGCTGCCAGATATGACCCGCTTGTTGTCTACATGCTCTATCTCGGCGCCTCGCTTGCCGCGCGTGACCCGGCCTTCCACCCCGAGGAAGCCTTCACCCCCCGCGCCATGGCCGCCTACCACGCCGCATCAACCACCTGCGTGGGCGACATGGAGCAGAAGATAAAGGATGAGGAACTGACCCTGCCCGACGCCATGCAGCCCGGCTTCCCCAAAGCACTTGCCCCCGCCTTTGCCGCCATGGCGTACCCGACCCTGAAACTGGCCCGGCCCCTGTTCGTGGGCACGGGCACCGATGACCATGACGTGCCGCCCATGCTGCAGCTCTCGCTGGTCAAGGCGGCCTGTGCGGCGGGCAGCACGGTTCAGGCGCATCTGTACAAGGGGCTGGACCATTCACAGACCGTCAATGGCTCGCTGGCGGATTCCGCGGCCTTTACGCAGGCGGTCATGGCGGGCCAGCCGGTTGCGCCACAATGCGCGCCGGTGCCGCAGTAAGGCTGGCCTTAGCCTGTAGCACGCAGGAATTCCGCAACCACGCGCAGGAATTCCCATGGCTGCTCCGCATGCAGCCAGTGCCCGGCCCCGTTGAGCCGCACCAGCCGGTAGCGGGGAAAAAGCTGGCGCATGAGCGGGTAATCGCGCGGCTGGACATAGGGTGAGGCCCCACCCGCCACAAACAGCACCGGCCCATCGTACTGCGTGCCGGGTGGCAGGACGGGCCAGCCTACTATCTGCTTCATGCCCGCGACGATCTGCGCCAGCCCGATCTGCCAGTGCGGGTTGGCGCCGAGCACGATGTTCTGCTTCATCATGTCGCGCACGGATTTTTCGGCAATGGCGGGAGCAAGCCAGGCATCGGCCTCGCCCAATGTCAGCGTGGGGGGAAAACGCAGGGCGGCCAGCGCCGTAGCGATTGCGCCGGAATGCGCATGCCCCCCTGGCGCTGGCGCAATATCAGCCACCAGCAGGGCATGCACGCAGGCAGGGTCCTGCAATGCCAGCATCATCGCCACCTTGCCCCCCATGGAATGCCCGATCACCGTGGCAGGCAGTGCGTCATGGGCGGCCAGCGTTTCACGCACGTCGGCGGCCATGGCGGGATAATCCATCGGGCCATGCGGGCTGGCGCCATGGTTGCGCAGGTCAAGGGCAAGGACGCGGCGGGTGGCCGCAAGGCGGCGCTGGAAAAACCCGAAATTGCGCGCCCGCCCGAACAGCCCGTGCAGAAAAACCACTGGCGGCAGGGTGCGGTTGCCATCCTCTGGTCCGCGTTCAATCACATCAAGCAGCACGCTGGCCTGCTCCCCATTCTCATGCATGACAGTCGCAAGCATAGCCTGCGGGCAAAAACCGCGTGCTCATAATTCCGTGCCCCCGTTGCCCCGCCCTGCAACGGGCCACCCTTGAAAACCCTCATGCCTGGACCGACATGTAAGGTGTTACGCCCGACGAAGATGATCGGTGCGATGTTTTTTTAATAAAAAACAGGACTGGAACAGACCATGAGCGCTGCTGAAACCCTCCGCAAACTCAGCCCCGAAGACGTGCAGGAAATTGCCAGGCACCTTGAGGGCACACTGCACCAGCACAAGGCCGACCTGCACAAGCAGATTGCCGAACATCTTGCCAACCTGAAGGGCGAGGTCACGCTGCATGAGAACAAGGTTCCGACCTCGTGCAAGGTGTACGGGCTGCTGTTCGTGCTCGCAGCCTCGCTGGCCAGCTTCATCTTTGGCCGCAAATCGGCTGAATAAGCCCCGTGGGCACGGGCAGCCCGGCGTGGTTGCCCGTGCTTAAAAACGAAAGACGAAATTCGACTGGTAATAGGTGCCGCTCGCGCCACCCGCTTCGTTGAGCGCGCGCGATGTCATGAAACGCGAGACATACTGCGTCCATGACAGATGGGTATTGATCTGCCACGCCACCGAAACCTGTGGCGCCATGCCCACGAACCGCCCCCGGAAATTACCCGCGAATTTGTAGTAACCCGATGATTTGTAAACCGGGTCATTTACGCTATCACGCCAGAACAGCGGGTATTTGAACTGGATGCTGACCGACTTGAACGGCGTTATGCGCACGAGCGGCGCAAAGCTGATCAGGTTCGAGCCGGTCATGTAGGTTGTGGTGTCGAGATAGTTGGTCTGCGGGTTGAAGGGCGAGATGTAGGTGCCCACCGTGCCCTGGCTTTTCGAGGCATTGCCACCGGAATACACATCCGTCTGGATGCCGGCAAAGGTATGCAGCGACTGCTCGGGCAGGCGATAGCCCACCGTGCTGTTGATGGCATAGGCGCTGACCGCGCGCGGGGCGTTGTTGCTGGCGTTACGGAACACGCCGCCCTGCCATATGCCGCCCACCGAGAATTCGATCGGCCCTGCAATGCCATGCCAGCGCATGCCGAAATTGTTGCGGGTATCCGATCCGTTGACCGCGCCCTTCGGCCCCACGATCGCCCCTGCCGATCCATTGAGCTTGTAGCCGATATAGAACGCATCGACGAAGGAATATCCCTTCTGCCCCATGAAGGTGAAGTCCGGCGGCGCCCATGTGGCGTTGAAGCCGTACAGGCGGCTGGCATAGTTCTCGACATCGTGGAACATGCGTCGGTCACTATCATCGGTCTGCACGAAATCCCATGCATCGATGCGGATGCGCTGCCATACCATGTAGGCGCGGAACCCATCCCATGACAGCGGCACGTTGGGCGTCTCGCGCGCATAGAGCATGTACGATGGCGCATCGAGAAACTGCTGGCGGCCAAACATGAAGCCGCTTTTGGCCCCCAGCATGCGCCACTTCACCTCAACAAAGGCCTGCTGCGCATCAAGCCGCTTGCGGTAGGTCGAGCCATAGCCATAACCACCCCAGCCACCCGCATCCGCATTGATCAACTGGCCAAAAAACCGCAGGTGCTCGCCAATATGCAGGTCTGCGCCATACAGGTTGCGCACGCCGAAGCGACCGGAATCATTGGGTTTCTGCGTGCCCAGGGCGGGGCGGGTTTCAAACCAGTTGCGCAGCCGCGTCTCGCCCGAGAAACTGATCCACACATTGCCGCTGCGGGTGAGCGGAATGTATTTCAGCGCATCGAACAGGTCATCATGCTTTTTGGGGTCGCGCAGGTTGCTCCAGTCCTCCGCCCAGGGGCTGACGCCATAGCGCCCCACCGGCCCGAAGCCCGCGGCCTCGCCATTGCCACGGTTGAACACGCCCCAGTCATACTGGTGGCCACTGCGGCGGTTTTCCTGCCCGCCAATGCGGATGGGCTGCCCCACCGGGTTGGCATGCGGAAACGTGAGAATGGGCGGGCGCTGGGTCATGTGCACCACCATGCGCTCCGGCTGCGCGGGCGCAGCACTCCCTGCTGGCACGACCAGGTCAGGCGCCGCGTGGGCCGCATGCACCGCCAGCATGGACACGCACAGCGCACCGCAGCACATGTACCGATACCCCAGCCGGGTTGCTGAATGGAGGGTGGACATCATGTTCATGCACCACATGGCATGCCGGAAGGCCGCGGCAGCAGGTTAAATACTAAAAAATATCGTATTATGATAAAATATTCCGGTCAATATCGTATTTTATGATCCCCTCCATCACCCAACCGGATGGACCAGCCTGATAACACAAGGCTGGCACACGATCATCTGCCTTGAAAACCGGTGTTAATCCGCAAAAAACAGGCGCCGGTTTATTGCACGCAAATTATGGTGTTATGGATCAATACCCCCCTCGAAACAGACCTTATCCCGCCCCACAGGATCTGTGGCCCACGCAGGCCGCCACGCTGGCTGGCATGGCGGCGCGCCCTTGCCGCAGCGCGTTAATAAACATTCCATATCGTGTTTAATATTGACGCACGTGGCCTCTTGTCCCTTTATGCCCCTGTGCTCCGGCCGAGCCATGCGGCCCATCAGGGGCGTTGTCAAAAAGACCATCACGCCATAGTGGTGCTGCATCGTTGTCTTTCGCGCGCCGTACCGATCAGGAATGCCATGAAACAGATTGCCCCCCTCACCCGTCGCACCCTGCTCAGTCTGGCTGGCGGCCTTGCCTGCCTGCCCATGGCAACACGGGCCATGGCAGCACAGGGCAAGCTGATCCGCGTTGGCATCATGGCAGGCGAGGACGAGGACCTGTGGCGCGTGATTACGGCCAATGCCGCGAAGGAAGGGCTCAATCTCGGCATCGTGACATTCTCCGACTACAACACGCCCAACGAGGCGCTGGCCGAGCATGAGATTGATGCCAACGCCTTTCAGCACGCGCCGTTCCTCGATGCGCAGAAAGCGGCCCGTGGCTATGACATCGTGAGCGTGTGCCCGACCTATTTCTCCCCCATCGGGCTGTATTCGGCACGGTGGAAGACCCTTGCCGACCTGCCGGACAAGGCGGTGATCGGCGTGCCGAACGACCCGAGCAACGAAGGCCGCGCCCTGCGCCTGCTTGAGGCGCTGGGGCTGATCAGGCTCGATTCCGCAGCCGGCCTGCTGCCCACCCCGCTCGACGTGACCGAAAACCCCCGTCACGTCTCCTTCCACGAGCTTGATGCGGGCATTGTCGGCCGCACGCTGCCTGACGTGGATGCCGCCGTGATCAACACGAACTGGGCGCTCAAGGCAGGCGTGGACATACAGAAGCAGCGGATCGGGGTGGAATCGCTGCAAAACAACCCCTACGTCAATTTCGTGGCCGTCAATGCCGCTGATGCGCATGCCCCATGGGTCGAGGCGCTGGTCCGCGCCGTGCACCAGCCCGCCACGCGTGAGGCGATTGCCACCATCTTCCACGGCGCGGTTGAACCGGCATGGACGTGAATGTCGTTGACGTACGCCATGTCAGCCGCCGCTTTGGCGGGCATGTGGCGCTGGATGATGTCTCGTTCTCGGTAGCGCGGGGCGAGATCCTGGGCGTGATCGGGCGCTCGGGGGCGGGCAAGAGTTCGCTGCTGCGCTGCCTTGGCGCGCTCGACCGGCCTGATGCGGGGCAGATCCTGATCGAAGGCCAGGACATCACCACCCTGCCGCAGGCGCAGCTTGTGTCGCTGCGGCGGCGCATCGGCTTCGTGTTCCAGCATTTCAACCTGCTCGGTTCGCGCACGGTGGCGGGCAATATCAGCCTGCCGCTTGAAATCGCGGGCGTGCCGCGCGCGCAGCGCCCGCAGCGCATCGCGGCCCTGCTGGCGCTGGTAGGGCTGTCGGAACAGGGGGATAAATGGCCTGCCCAGCTTTCGGGCGGGCAGAAGCAGCGCGTGGGCATTGCACGCGCGCTGGCCAATGACCCCGCCCTGCTGCTGTGCGATGAGGCCACCTCCGCCCTCGACCCCGAAACCACTACCGCCATCCTTGACCTGCTGGCCGAGATCAATCGTGAACTGGGGCTGACCATCATCCTCATCACGCATGAGATGGATGTGATCCGCCGCATTGCCACCCACCTCGTGGTGCTTGACCAGGGCCGCATTGTTGAAAACGCGCCCACGCTGGCCATCATGGGGGCGGCCACGCAATCGACCGTGACCCAGGCCCTGCTGTCGGAAACGCAGCCACAGGTGCCCCCTGCCCTGCGCGCGCGGCTGGTGGCCGAGCCTGCGCCTGATGGATGGGCGATCATCCGCATCAGGCTGGCGGGCGAAGCGGCATGGCAGCCCCTGCTGTCGCAGCTTGGCCAGCAATACGGGGTCGAGGCCACCGTGCTGCAGGGCGGCACCACCGAGATCGCGGGCCAGCCCTTTGCCGACCAGATCGTGTCGGTGACCGGCTATTGCGCCGAGATCCACGATTTCCTGACGCAGTTCGACCCCTCACTGAAGGTTCTTGGCCATGTCCCGGCTGATCATTGACCTGATCGCACGCGCAACGTGGGAGACGACCGTCATGGTCGCCTGCTCGGGGGTGCTTGCGGTGCTTGGCGGCCTGCCGCTGGCGCTGCTCATGGTGGCCATGCGGCGTGACGGCCTGATGCCCTGCCCGCCCGCCGCCCGGCTGCTGGGGCTGGTGGTGGACATCCTGCGCGCCATTCCGTTCATCATCCTGCTGGTCATCCTCATTCCCGTAACCCGGATGATCGTGGGCACCTCACTTGGCACGGCGGCGGCGATCGTGCCGCTCTCGCTGGCAGCCATTCCCTATTTCGCCCGCATTGCCGAGGTTTCGCTGCGCGCGGTGGACCCCAACCTGGTCGATGCCGTGCGCATCATGGGCGGCACGCGGTGGATGATCGTGCGCCATGTGCTCATACCCGAAGCGCTGCCCGGCCTTGTTGCCGGTTTCACGGTCACCCTCATTACCCTGACCGGGGCCTCGGCCATGGCAGGCGCCGTGGGTGCCGGGGGCCTGGGCGACCTCGCCATACGCTACGGCTACCAGCGTTTCAACACGCAGGTCATGTCGCTTGTGGTGGTGGTGCTGATCGTGTTCGTGGCCATTATCCAGGCGGCGGGCAATGCCCTGTCGAACCACCTGCGCCACGACTGAACGCCCCGTGGCCCTCAGTCCAGCCGGACCGAGGGGCGCACGAACACGTCAAGCCAGTCGACAAGGCACGAGATCGTGCCGCGCACCGGCCCGTACAGCTCAAACTGGTGCTGGCGGTACAGCATGAGATGCACCATCCGCGCCGACAGGCCATGCAGCCAGCCGCCGCCAAACACCGTGCCGCCGGGGAAGGTGCCCCAGCCATTGTAGTCGCCCAATGCCACGACCGCCCCCTTGTTATGGAAGGTGAAGGCAGGCATCGGCTGGCCGCTCATCATCCATGCGGGCAGGTAGCGGGCCAGATGATGGGCCTGCTGGCGGGCGGCCTGGGCGGTGGGAGCCACGGGTTTTTCGGCAATGAAGGCGCAGTCGCCCATGGCGAAGATGTTGTCATCATCGATCACCTGCAGCGAGGGCCGCACTTCAAGCTGCCCCGAGCGCGACAGCTTGAGGCCGCCAAATCTGGCGGTCACGTCCGGCGCCTTCACGCCTGCAGCCCACACCCGCAGCGTTGCGGGCACGCGCGAGCCATCCTTGAGCAGGAAGCCGTTTTCATCCGCGCCGCTGACCATGGCACCCGCGCGCACGCTCACGCCAATCGCTTCAAGCTGCTTGACCGCTGCCGCCGATACCGCCTCGGGGAAGGCGGGCAGGATGCGGGGGCCTGCCTCAAGGAGCGTGATGCGCAGTTTGGGCGGCTTGCGGCCAAAGCTGTAGAGCGAGGCGAGATCAAGCGCCTTGTGCAGTTCGGCGGCGAGCTGCGTGCCGGTGGCCCCGCCGCCCACAATGGCGATATCGAGTTCGCTGTTATTGGCAAAGGAGCGCAGCAGTTCCATGCGGAACCGGTCGTTGAAGCCATTGGCATCGACCAGGTTGTCAATGAACAGGCAGTGCTCGGCCACACCCGGCGTGCCGAAATCATTGGCGCGGCTGCCGATTGCCAGCACCACGGCATCATAATCGAGCGTGCGGGCATCGACCACCACCTCCCCGCTCAGCGGGTCCTTGATGGGGGCAAGCGCTATGGTCCTGGCCGCGCGGTCGAGTGCCGTGATCTCGCCGGGCCAGAACTCGAAATGGTGCCGGCTGGCCTGTGACATGAAGCTGATGCGGTCATTCTCGTTGGCGGCGGTGCCAGCGGCAAAGCAATGCAGCATCGGCTTCCACACATGGGCAAAGCTTTTATCGACCAGCGTGATTTCCGCACGGCCCGACTTGCCGACCGAATTGCCCAGCCGGGTTGCCAGCGCAAGGCCCGCAACGCCACCGCCTACAATAACGATCCGAAACTTCTGTGCCATCTCGATAATGCTCCAAACCCGCTCGCACGGCGCGCCGGTTTCCGCATGGAAAATACCGCCCCGCCACATTCATAACAAACCATGTTTGGGGCGAGTATAGGTGATCCCCCCCCTGGCTGAAACATGCGCAGGCCCGAATTCTGGTGCAGCTTCGTAACGGCAGGCCCCCTTTCCAACCACACAACCGCGCCAGAGCGCGAAAAACGGGCCGGTCACGCCCCCCAGATCAAAAGAACCCGATCAGCCCCGCATGGATGGCCCTGCCCCTTGCGGGCCGGGCAACATCTTGGTACCCCCCGCGTTAACCCGCCTGATGCCAGCGACAAGCAGGAGACCCCATGACCGCCACCCCCACCGGACGCATTGCAGGCAAGGTTGCCATCATTACAGGTGCTGCCAGCGGCATTGGCCGCGCCACGGCGGAGCGTTTTGCCGCCGAGGGCGCGCAGCTTGCCCTGACCGACCTCAATACCGATGCACTCGATGAACTGACCAGCCAGTTTGAAAAAGACGGCGTGGCCGTGATCTCGGTGCCAGCCGATGTGACCAGCGAGGCCGATATCGCCCGCGTGGTGCACGAAACCATGAAGCATTTTGGCCGCATTGACATTCTCGTGGCCAATGCGGGGGTCATCCCCGAGGCCGATCTCGCCTCGGCCACGGCCGATTTGTGGGACCACACCATGGCGGTGGATGCACGCGGCATGTTCCTATGCTGCAAGCATGCCGCAGCCGAGATGGTCCATGCAGGCCAGGGTGCCATCGTGTGCCTGTCCTCCATCTCGGCCTTTGCGGGGCAGAAGGGCCAGGCTGTGTATGGACCGGCCAAGTTCGTGGCCTCGGGCATTACCAAGCACCTCGCCATCGACCTTGCCGACAAGGGGGTGCGGGTCAATGCCGTGGCCCCCGGCACCATCGACACGCCAGCCGTGGCGGGCATGGATGCGGAGGGCATCCGCAAGGTGGTCGAGATGCACCCGATGGGCCGCATGGGCAAGCCCGCAGAGATTGCCAGCGCCATCCTGTTTCTCGCCTCGGATGATGCCTCCTTCATCACCGGCGCGGTGCTGCCGGTTGATGGCGGCTATCTGGCGCAGTAAAGGACTGACGAAACATTTCCGGGTGTCGCCTTTTTTTCAAAAAGGCGACGCTTTTCAAAGCTTTTTGGGGTCTGTTTGGAATTGATTTTTCACAAGGTCCCTGATGTGCTTTAAACTGCATATGGATCGCTTGATATTGACGGATGCCCAATGGGCGAAAATGGAACCGCTGTGCCTTGGCAAGCAAAC
>NZ_JABJWC010000046.1 GCF_013155395.1 Komagataeibacter melomenusus
CCACAGGGGGGGGCGCGCTTCACCATTTCCATACCGTGGCATCCGGAGCGGGGGAGTGAAAGCCCGCCACCGGCCGTCACATCATCCGCGCACAGGGAGAACACAGGCCCATGAAAACAGATCCCGCCGCGCAGGTGCGCCCTGTTGTGCTGCTGGTGGATGACGAGGCGGAGATCCTCGTCGCCCTGACCGACCTGCTGGAAGACACGTTTACCGTCCTGTCCACCACATCGCCCACCGAGGCGCTTGAAATCCTCTCCGCCCGCAACGACGTGGACGTGATCGTGTCCGACCAGCGCATGCCCGAGATGGGCGGCGACGTGATGCTGGCCCGCGCGCGTGCCCATAGCGATGCCCAGGCCATATTGCTGACCGGCTATGCCGATATCGGCGCGGTGGCGGCAGCGCTCAACCAGGGGCGCATCTCGTTCTACTCCCACAAGCCATGGGACCCCGATGCCCTGCGCGCCATGATCGTGCAGGCGGCGGACTACCACCGCCTCGAGCGCGAACTGCGCACCGAGCGCATGCTGCTGCACGGGCTGCTTGACAACCTGCGCTCGGGCCTTGGCTTCAAGGATGCGCAGGGGCGCTTCATCCGCATCAACCAGCAGGCCGCCGATTTCTATGGCCGCGACATCAATGCCTGCCTTGGCCGCACGGAGGAGGAACTGTGCGATGCCGATCTCCTGCCCATCATCCGCGCCGCGCAGGAGCGGCTGCGCACCGAAGGGCGTGATGAGGAGGCGCTGGAACTGCCCGCCCACATAAGGGGGGCGGCACAGGGGCGGTGGCGCGAGATCACGCGCGTGGTGCTTGGTGCGCTGGGTGATGGCTCGGCCAGTTCGGTCGTGATCAACCGCGACATCACCCGCCAGCAGGAAATGGCGGCCCGCCTGCGCCAGGCGGAAAAGATGCAGGCGCTCGGCACGCTGGCAGGCGGCATCGCGCATGACTTCAACAACCTGCTTACCGCCGTTCTCGGCTCGCTCGAACTCGTGCGCGACATGGGGCCGGAGGAAGGGCCGATGGCCCGCCTGCTCGATAACGCCGCCGCCGCCGCCCAGCGTGGCGCATCACTCACGCGCAGGCTGCTCAATTTCAGCCGCCCGCGCGACCTGAGCCTCGAGCCGGTGGACGTGAACGCCCTGCTGCACGGCATGGAGGACCTGCTGGCCCAGACCGTGGTGTCGCGCCAGGGCAAGGGGGCGAACGGACAGCCCTGCTCCATCGTGGTCGATACCGCCGCCTCCGACGGGGTACTGCCGCCGGTATGCACCGATGCGGGCCAGCTTGAGCTTGCCGTGCTCAACCTGTGCATCAACGCGGTCGATGCCATGCCCGGAGGTGGCATGATCGTGGTCTCGACAGCCCTCAAGCAGGTGAAGGAGATCGTGGCGGGCACCAACCTCGTGCCGGGTAATTACGTGATGGTGTCGGTCACCGACCAGGGGGTGGGCATGTCGCCCGATACGCTGGCGCGCGTGTTCGAGCCGTTCTTCACCACCAAGGATGTGGGGCGTGGCACGGGGCTGGGCCTGTCCATGATCTATGGCTTCATCCGCCATGTGGGGGGCGAGGTGCAGGTGCGCAGCCAGCCGGGCGAGGGCACGCGGGTGGACCTGTGCCTGCCGGTGCAGGGCGGGCTCAGGGCGCAGGGCAAGGCCCGGCCAGCCGCCAGCCTGCGGGCTGGCGGGGAAAGCAGCCGGGCGCTGCATGTGATGGTGGTGGATGACGAGCCGGGCGTGCGTGCGGTCACCGCGGGTTTCCTGCGCGCGCGGGGGCATGAAGTGCTTGAATACTCCTCCGGCACGGCGGCCGTGCACGCCATGGAGGAAGGGCTTGGCCCGATCGACCTCGTGATCATGGACGTGATGATGCCGGGCATGGGCGGGCTCGAGACGGTGCACCACCTCCAGGCCCTGCGCCCCGGCCTGCGCGTGCTGTACCTGACCGGCTATGCCAGCGCGGGCGCGCTGCCCGCGGGCAGCGCCAATGTCATGCACAAGCCCTTCACGCAGGCGGACCTCGCCGCCCATATCGACCGGATCATGCAGCGCCCGCCTGACTGAAATGCGGCGCGTGCCCGGCAGCGGGCGCGTTGCCTCTTGTGCTGGCGCAGGAAGGTTTTATCTGTATCATCATGCAAGATCATCATTCCTCATCCCATGACCCGGTCGGGTGGCATGGTACGACCATTTTGTGTGTGCGTCGCGGCGGGCGTGTCGCCATGGCGGGCGACGGGCAGGTGACGCTGGGGGCCACCGTGATCAAGGGCAACGCCCGCAAGGTGCGCCGCATCGGGCCGACGGGGCAGATCCTGGCAGGCTTCGCGGGGGCGACGGCGGATGCCTTCACCCTGCTCGAGCGGCTGGAAAACAAGCTTGAGCGCTACCCCAACCAGCTCGAGCGCGCCTGCGTGGAACTGGCCAAGGACTGGCGCACCGACCGCTACCTGCGCCGGCTCGAGGCCATGATGGCCGTGGCCGATGCCGAGCGTTCCTTCACCCTTACGGGCAATGGCGATGTGCTCGAACCCGAGGATGGCATCATCGCCATCGGCTCGGGCGGCAATTACGCGCTCTCGGCCGCGCGCGCGCTGCTGGGCATTGACGGGCTGGGGGCGGAGGACATCGCCCGCCGGTCGATGAAGATTGCCGGTGACATCTGTGTCTATACCAACCATTCCGTCATTGTGGAGACACTGGGCGCGGATACGCATGAAGGGGCCGCGTAATGGAAATACCCAATCATACCCCGCGTGAGATCGTCTCCGAACTCGACCGCTTCATCATCGGCCAGGGCGACGCCAAGCGCGCGGTTGCCATTGCGCTGCGCAACCGCTGGCGCCGCGCCCAGTTGCCTGACGCATTGCGTGAGGAGGTGGTGCCCAAGAACATCCTGATGATCGGGCCGACCGGCTGCGGCAAGACCGAGATCGCCCGCCGCCTTGCCAGGCTGGCGCAGGCGCCCTTCCTCAAGGTCGAGGCCACCAAATTCACCGAGGTGGGTTATGTGGGCCGCGATGTGGAGAGCATCATCCGCGACCTGATCGAGGTCTCGATCAACATGCTGCGCGACCTGCGGCGCCGGGATGTCGAGGCCAATGCCGAGGAAGCCGCCGAGAAGCTGCTGCTCGATGCGCTGGTGGGCGAGGGGGCATCCGCCGAGACGCGCAACAAGTTCCGCCGCATGCTGCGCGCAGGCGAGCTTGAGCACAAGGAAGTCGAGATCTCGATTGCCGAGGGCGGCAACCCGACCCAGTCCGACATGCCGAACATGACGCCGGGCACCGTCATCAACTTCTCGGACATGATGAAGGGCTTCATGAACCGCGTGCCGCAGCAAAAGCGCATGACGGTGGCCGCTGCCCGCGCCGCCCTGATCCGGCAGGAAGCGGACCGCATGCTCGATACCGAGGCCCTGACGCGTGAGGCCGTGGCCCATGCGCAAGATCATGGCATCGTCTTCCTCGACGAGATCGACAAGGTCTGCGCCCGTGCCGCCGAAGGGGGCGCGCGCGGCGGCGATGTCTCGCGTGAGGGCGTGCAGCGCGACCTGCTGCCGCTGATCGAGGGCACCACCGTCTCGACCAAATACGGCCCGGTGCGCACGGATCATATCCTGTTCATCGCATCCGGCGCATTCCACATCGCCAAGCCATCCGACCTGCTGCCCGAGTTGCAGGGGCGGCTGCCCATCCGGGTGGAACTTGCCTCGCTCACGCGCGAGGACCTGCGCCGCATCCTGACCGAGCCGGAGCATTCGCTGCTCAAGCAGTATGTCGCGCTGCTGGGCACGGAGGATGTGAAACTGTCGTTCAGCGACGGGGCGATTGAGGCACTGGCGGAACTGGCGGCGGACATTAACGAGCGGGTGGAGAATATCGGCGCGCGGCGTCTGGCCACCGTGCTCGAACGCCTGCTGGAGGATGTTTCCTTCACCGCAGCCGACCGCAAGGGCGAGGCCGTGGTGATCGAAGCCGCCGACGTGCAGGCCAAGGTGGCCCCCCTGGCCCGCAAGGGTGATCTGAGCCGCTTTATCCTGTAGGGCCAGACCTGACCGGCAGGAGGCCGTGCCGCAGGGCGCGGCCTTTTGCATTCCGACCGATTTGATGGCCACCGATGCTGGAAAGATGATGACCGACCCGTTTGTAAAGCCCGAGGACGATACCGCCGCTGACGCCATTGCCGAGATTGGCGAGGAACTGGCCCTGTTTGATGACTGGATGCAGCGCTACCAGTACATCATCGAACTCGGGCGCAAGCTGCCGCCTTTTCCCCCCGCGTGGCAGGATGACGCCCATCGCGTGCCCGGCTGCCAGAGCCAGGTCTGGATGGAGGTGCAGCCGCGTGATGGTGCGCTCTATCTGGCAGGCGCATCGGATGCGGCCATCGTGTCGGGGCTGGTGGCGCTGCTGCTGCGGGTCTATTCCGGTCGCAGCAGGCAGGAGATACTGGATACGGACCCGGCCTTCCTGCGCGAACTGGGGCTGGTGCAGGCGCTCTCCACCAACCGGGGCAACGGGGTGGAGGCCATGGCGCAGGCCATCCGCAAGGCAGCCGCAGCCCTGCCGGCCTGAATAAGGCTTTTTTTCAAAAAGCTTAAAATACGGCCGCCTTTTAGGGAAAAAGGCGGCATGTGGGCTCTTCTGGCGTTCAGTAGCCCGCATCAAACCCTGCGTCGTCCACGGCGGCGTACAGGTCTTCTGGGTTGGTGGAACGGGCATCATAGGTCACGAAGGCCTTGCCCTGCTCAAGCGAGACTTCCACCATCGAGACGCCATCCACGCCCTGAAGGGCCTTCTGCACCTTGGCGGCGCAGCCATCACAGGTCATGCCCTGTACGTTCAGTGTTAATGTTTCCATGATCTGACTCTCTTTGTGCCTGTCGCATGCCTGCCGTGGCAGCGTCTGGTTGATCCTGTCCTGCCGATCTTACAACGGCAAGGGGCCTCATGCCATTGACACTTCCCGTAGGCAGCACGCAGGCAATGGCTACGGTATTATCGCTCAAAATCAATATGAAACGGCGTATATCCCTGTTCCGGCAGGGAATGATCCCGATCCTGGCGTATGTTCCCGCCACGGCCTGAAATGGCAAACTGGCAGCATCAGGCCGGGCATTTCCTGGCGCGCCTGCGGAACAACGCTCTCCCGTCGCCTCATGTTACCAGCATCATGCAAGGGGCGCGCATGAAAAAAGGGCCGGTGCTTGCGCAACCGGCCCTTGCATGACGCGATGATCGACGCGCGGCGTCAGTCAACCGTGCTCATGCGGGTTTCATCAACGAACTTTTCGGTATCGTCATCGATCTTGCGTGACTTGCGGCCGGCGGGGCCATGCACGTACAGGGTCTTGCGGTCCACCTGCTGGTCCGTGCCCTGCGGCTTGAGCGGCATTTCATATTCCGGCTTCTGCGCGTGGTCGGCCATCTGCAGGTCGGGGTTGAACACCGAGTTGAACTTCCAGATCATGGTCAGGAAGTTGGTCTGCCCGCGCAGCGCCAGGCGCAGGGCGATGCCCAGCGTGTCCTTGATGGCACTCCAGCCCAGGTGCTTGTTGTTGAGGATCTGCTGGGTCTTGACCAGTTCCTCATAGAACTCGCGCAGCGGCAGGGTGGTGGGCATGACCGCGTGCTGGATGTCGAACAGGCGGTAGTCGCGCGTGGTCAGCTTGCGGGACTCGCTCTCCCAGATCTCGGTGCCGGGGTAGGGGGTCGTGACCGAGATGTTCACGATATCCGGGATCTCGAGGCACCACTGGCGGATGACCTCGAAGCGCTCGCGGTCCCATGACGGGTCGGCAATCAGGTTGATGGCCACGATCAGGTCGAGCGAGCGGGCATATTCCAGCGCCTCGAAGTTGCGGTCCATCGACACGCGCTTGCGGAAGCGCTTCAGCCCTTCGGCGTCCACCGCCTCGAGCCCGATGAAGATGTAGCTCAGCCCGATCTCTTTCCAGACCGCGAACACTTCCTTGTTGCGCATCAGCACGTCGGCGCGCGTCTCGAGGTAGTATTCTTTCTGGATGTTGCGGCGCTTGATCTCGTCGGCAATGGCCATGCCATGCTCGGCATGCACGAAGGCCACGTCATCGACGATGAAGATGCCGGGCTCCTTGATCTCCTGCAGTTCCTCACCAATCACCTTGGCGCTGGCCGTGCGGTAGGAGCGGCCATAGAAGGTCCAGGCGCTACAGAACGTGCAGTCCCACGGGCAGCCACGGGCGAACTCGATGGAGGCGGCAGGGTCAAGCGTGCCAATGAAGTATTTGCGGCGGTGGCGCAGCAGGTCGCGCGCGGGGCGCACCTCATCGAGCGATTCGATGAAGATGGGCGGCGGCCCATCGCCATCCATGGTCACCACGCCGGGCACGGTGGTCAGGTCCTTGCCCTGTTCCCATGCCTCGAGCAGCAGGCCGACCGTGGCGTCGCCTTCACCCTTGAGCACGCAGTTGATGGCGCCATCGGACAGGGCCAGCACGTCACGCGCGATGAACGAGATGGAATGCCCGCCAATGAACAGGAACACGTTGGGCAGGCGCTTGCGCGTTTCCTTGCACAGGTCGATGATCTCGGGAACATTGGCCAGGTAATTGCCCGAGAAGCAGATGGCATGCGGGCGGAATTCCTCGATGCGCTGCCAGTAATCGGGGTGCTTCTCGACCTGCAGGTCGAGGATCTGCACATCATGCCCCTTGTTGCGCGCGGCACCGGCAACCAGTTCAAGCCCCAGCGGTTCAAGACGCAGGAAGACCTTCGTGTACATGAGCGAGCTTGGATGAACGGCCAGTAATCTCATTCTTTTACCTCAGGCATCGATGGGGACGGTGACAACGCGCGACAGCCATACGCAATCTGGTAACAAATTTACAGCCGGTCCGGTGCCGTATTTGCAATTTTTATATATCACGTATGATTTAAAAAAATTCAGAATAATGACAGAGGGTGGCAATATAAGCGCCGCCTGTCATCAAGATCACGGTAATATCACCTATGCATTCAGATGATACCACCGTCCGGCTTCATCATATCTTCTTGGCAGGTATGCTTTGTGTTCATGCCCGGCATTGCAGGTAGGGCACCTATGCATTGCCCACGCGGCACTGCCCGCGGGGCGTGTTGTCCCCTATCGCGGGCAGCGCTTTCGTGGCAGTCTTGCCAGCGCTTAAGCGACGGGGTCGAAATGAAGCTGAAGATTGTGGAAAAACTGCCCGCCCGCCTCGGGCTGCTGGCATGTGGGCTGGTGGTGCTTGGTGGCTGCACGGCCGAGATCGGGCGCAAGCCGTTCGAGAGTGATGTAAAATGCCTGCGCGAGCAGTTGGGCACCACCATGCAGCTCAGCTTCCCCATCGCGGCGAATACCTGCCAGCGCATGAGCGACCATAACTTCATCTTCGGTTCCAAGAAGAAGAAGGCCCAGCCGCTGCCGCTCAACCTGCGTGGCGCGCCCGACCTGCAGAAGATGGCCGATGAATACGGCTATAGCTACACAAAATAGCGTGTCCGCCCGGTAAGGAAACCCTGGCTGCCCTCTCTGGCCGCCCCGGCGTGGTGCGCCCGCGTCGCGCTGGCCGGGGCGGGACGGCTTCAGCTTTCCAGCTCGGTATCCCAGTACAGATAGTCACGCCAGCTTTCATGCAGGTAGTTGGGGGGGAAGGCGCGGCCGTTTTCCTGCAACCTGCGGCTTGAGGGGCGTGCAGGCGTGCGGGCGGGGTACATGCGGATCTGGTGCGGCATGTAGGAGCCCTTGATCAGGTTGCACGGGCTGCAGGCGGTGACCACGTTCTCCCAGCTTGTGCGGCCGCCCTTGCTGCGGGGAATGACGTGGTCGAAGGTCAGTTCCTGCGTGGGGAAGCGGGTGTTGCAGTACTGGCAGGAAAAATTGTCACGCAGGAAGACGTTGAACCGCGTGAAGGCGGGCTTGCGGGCGGTGGGGATATAGTCCTTCAGCGCAATCACGCTGGGCAGGCGCAGGCTCTGGGTAGGGGAGTGGACAACGGTGTCATATTCGCTCAGCACCGATACGCGGTCGAGCCATACGGCGCGGATGGCATCCTGCCATGACCACAACGAAAGCGGGAAATAGGAGAGTGGCCTGAAATCGGCATTCAGGACAAGAGCTGGCAGGTATTGACTGTCACAGGGCACGGACGCATTCCTTTCCGAATGCCGCCGCACAAGGTTCAGGCGTACTCTGTTCCGAAGCGAACGCCTTATGGATGTGCGTCGTCGTCAGGTAACTGTCGAATCTATTGCAGACCCCGCAGGGCGTGGCAACCCCATGCCCGCGTGGCCGCGCGAACCGATCCATCAACGCTGCAGGGCAGGGTGGGGGCGCAATTTTTCGCCATCACCCTGATTTGACTTGATAATGGCTGAAATAACCCGTTTTGCGCCCAGCCCCACGGGGCACCTGCATCTGGGGCATGTGGCCTCGGTGCTGCACGCCTGGCGCGCGGCCACGGAGTCGGGCGGGCGCTTCATCCTGCGGGTGGAAGACATCGACACCACGCGCTGCAGGCCCGCATTCATTGCCGACCTGTATGCCGATCTCGCCTGGCTTGGCCTGTCGTGGCCGCAGCCGGTGCGCCGCCAGTCTGAACATATGGCGCAGTACCGCGCCGTGCTCGACCATCTCGCCGCGCATGGCCTGCTCTATCCCTGCTTCTGCACCCGGCGCGATATTGCCGAGGCCGCGGGCGCGCCCCATCACGCGCCCGATGGGGCCCTGGTCTATCCCGGCACCTGCCGCCACATGGACCCGGGCCTACGGGCGGCAAAACTCGCGGCGGGCGCGCCACACGCCCTGCGGCTGGACATGGCACGCGCCCTGCAATGGCCGGGTGCCGCCACGCTGACATGGCACGAACTGGGCGAAGGCCCGCAGCCCGCCAATGCGGCAGCGTTTGGCGATGTGGTGCTGGCGCGGCGCGACGTGCCCGCCTCCTATCATCTCTGCGTCACCCATGATGATGCGCTCCAGGGCATCACCCTTGTCACGCGCGGGGCGGACCTGCGGGCTGCAACCGGCCTGCACCGGCTGTTGCAGCACATCATGGGCTGGCCCGCGCCATGCTACAGCCACCACGCGCTGCTGTGCGATGCCGCGGGCAGGCGGCTGGCCAAGCGCGATGGCGCGCCCGCCATCCGCGCCATGCGCGCGGCGGGCATGACGCCGCAACAGGTGCGGCAAGCCGCGGGGGCGGAACATCCCATATCTGCTGTTTCCTCGGGCACGGGTTCGCTCTAGGCTACGACCGCCCCGGTCGCGTGCCGGATGTGTCCTTTCACTGTTGATGGATCTTGATACCATGGATCTTACCGCCGCCCGGCTGGCCCGGATCAGCCCGAGCCAGACGATTGCCATCTCAACCAAGGCGCGTGAACTCAAGGCGGCAGGGAAGGACATCATCAGCCTTTCCGCCGGTGAGCCGGATTTCGATACGCCGGACAGCATCAAGAAGGCCGCCATCCGTGCCATCGAGGCAGGCGAGACCAAATACACCGATGTGGCGGGCACGCCCACCCTGCGTCGCGCCATTGCCGAGCGCTTCCGCGCCGATAGCGGGCTGGATTACACCTGGGATGAAGTGATCGTTGCCAATGGCGGCAAGCAGATCATCTATAACGCCATGGTCGCCACCATCAATCCGGGCGATGAAGCCATCATTCCCGCGCCGTGCTGGGTGTCGTATCCTGATATCGTGGCCCTGGCCGAGGGCACGCCCGTCATCGTGCCGTGCAGCGCGGAGAACGGCTTCAAGCTCCAGCCTGCCGAACTCGAGGCCGCGATCACGCCGCGCACGAAGTGGCTGCTGCTCAACTCGCCCAACAACCCCACCGGGGCGGCCTATTCCCTTGAGGAGATGCGCGGCCTGTGCGACGTGCTGCTGTGCCACCCCGATGTGTGGATCCTGACCGACGACATCTATAACAAGCTGGTCTATGACGGCTTCCGCGCCCCCACCGTGGTCGAGGTCGAGCCCCGCCTGCGTGATCGCACCGTCACCATGAACGGCGTGTCCAAGGCCTATGCCATGACCGGCTGGCGCATTGGCTATTCCGCGGCCCCCGTGCAGATGACGCGGGCGATGAACAAGCTGCAGGGCCAGTCCACCTCCGGCCCCGGCTCGGTCAGCCAGGCGGCGGCGGTCGAGGCGCTGACCGGCCCGCAGGACTTCATCGGCACCATGGTCAGCGCCTATCAGGCGCGGCGTGACCTTGTGGTGGGCATGCTCAACGAGGCGAAGGGCCTGCACTGCGCGGTGCCCGAGGGGGCGTTCTATGTATTCCCCTCGCTTGTTGGCTGCCTGGGCAAGACCAGTGCCGGGGGCACGCTGATCGATACCGATGAAGCCTTCGTCACCGCCCTGCTTGATGAGGAAGGCGTTGCCGCCGTGCATGGCAGCGCATTCATGTTTGCCGGGCATTTCCGCATCTCATACGCCACCGACACGGCCAGCCTGAAGGAGGCCTGCCTGCGTATCCAGCGTTTCTGCGCGGCCCTGCGTTAAGGGGCATGGCCATGAACAGGAATGAAGGGCTGGCCTATCCGCTGTTCGCGCAGCGGATGGAGCGCCTGAGCGTGCCCGCCACCATCGCCATGGCGCAGCGTGCGCGTGAACTGCGCGCGAAGGGCGAGAAAGTGCTCTCGCTGGCATTGGGCGAGCCTGATTTTGCCACGCCGCCTGCCGTGATCGAGGCAGCCCACCGCGCAGCGCTGGACGGACAGACCAAATACCCGCCCGTTGACGGCACGCCCGCGCTCAAGGCGGCGATCGCGCGCAAGTTCGCGCGCGAGAACGCGCTGGACTACGCTCCGGGCGAGATCATGGTCTCGAACGGCGGCAAGCAGGTCATCTTCAATGCATTCATGGCCACCGTGCAGCCGGGTGATGAAGTGGTCATTCCGCGCCCGTACTGGGTCAGCTACCCGCTGATTGTCGAGATGTTTGGCGGCACGCCGGTTTATGCCGACTGCCATGAGGCCGATGACTTCCGCCTCCGGCCCGAGGCGCTGGAGGCCGCGATCACGCCACGCACCAAGTGGCTGGTGCTCAACTTCCCCAACAACCCCACCGGCGGCACCATGGGGCAGGCCGATCTCGCCGCCGTGGCGGAGGTGCTGCGCCGCCACCCGCATGTGCATGTGCTTTCTGACGAGATCTACGAGCACCTGCTCTATGACGGGCTGCGCCATTGCTCCCTTGCCGCCGTGGCGCCAGACCTCAAGGGCCGTATCCTGACCCTGAACGGCGTATCGAAAGCCTATGCCATGACCGGCTGGCGGATTGGGTACGTGGGTGGCCCCACGCCGCTCATCCGCGCCATGACCGCCATACAGGGCAGTTCTACTTCAGGGATCTGTTCCATCAGCCAGGCCGCCGCCGCCGCCGCCCTTGACGGGCCGCCCGACATCATTGCCCAGATGTGCGCGGTCTATGCCCGCCGGCGCGAGATGGTGGTCTCGACCCTGCGCACCATTCCCGGCCTGACCTGCGCCATGCCGCACGGGGCGTTTTATGCCTATCCCGGCATCAAAGGCTGCATCGGGCGCAGGACAGCGGGCGGGCGGATGCTCCAGACGGACGAGGACTTCGCCATCGCGCTGCTCGCCGAGCAGCATGTGGCCGTGGTGCACGGCTCGGCCTTCGGGCAGGGGCCTTACCTGCGCCTGTCCTATGCCACGAGCGATGACATCCTTACGGAATGCTGCACGCGCCTTGCGCGGTTTGTGGATGGGCTGTCCTGACAGCAGGCGGGTCACAGGGCCGGGCTGCCGCCTTTCTTGCAGGGAAGGTGGCATGACCGGCAACGTCTTTCAGTCCGGATCGGGCGAGGGCGGGTTGAGCAGGAACACCCCCTCGGTCAGGATGGCGGGCAGGAGCGGGGTGGCCAGCGGCAGGCCGGACAGCACGATCGCCCCCGCCGAGGCCGCGCACGCCCCCATGTAGCCGGTGCGCCCGCCAAGGCGCTCGGCAATGACAAACAGGAAGACCGCCACAAGTTCCAGCACGGCGGCCACGCCCAGCCGGAGCGGGTGGAGCTGTGTCTGCAGCCCCATGTCCGACAGCAGGCGCAAAAGGGCGGGCGACTGGCCCTGCGTGCCGCCGCCCAGCCCGAACATGAAAGAAAAGGGCAGGATCAGCACGCCAAGGATATCGCGCAGCAGGTTGATCAGCCCGCTGACCAGCGGCAGCAGCACCATGATGGCAAGGCTCATGCTGGTGCAGGTGGCAACAATGATCAGCCCGACCTGTCTCTGCCGGGCTGCCGGGTTGCGGGGTGGTTCAACAGGGTCCATGGGCATGGCGGCCTGCGGCTGGCGTCACCACCATTTTACGGGTTCGGGTTCATTGGGGTCGGTTGCGTCGTCGCCGGGCTGGGGCGGACGGGCAGACACGATCCGGTTTTCCACCGCGCGGCTCCTGGCCTTCAGGCGGCTGGCTTCCTCGCGCAGGCGGTCGGCTTCTTCGCGGGCAGCATATATTTCAGCGCGCAGGCTCAGTATTTCAGCGTCGCGCTCGGCGAGTTTCGTCTTGTTCTCGGCGGCGATGACATCGGCATGGCCGATGCGGGTGGTCAGGGAGCGGATCTGCGCCTGCGCTTCCGAAAGGCGGAGTTCGGCCTCCTCGCGCAGTTTCTGCTCGAACTGGATCTTGTGGCGCAGTTGCTCGGTCTCGCCCCGGTCTTCGGGCTGGGCATGCAGCACGCGCGGCGAGGCGCGGCCCGTGGTCAGCGAATGGTGCTCGACGCGCACATCGCCATCCTGCACGAATTTGCGGCGGCGCTGCGTGGGGTCGGCCTGGCGCACGGGGCGCGCCTTGGCCGGTACTGCCTTGGGCGTGCTGGGGCCACGGGGGGCAGGCTTGCCCTTGCCAAGGCGCTCGAGGGCCTGGCGGAAGGCGGTTTCATTGACTTCGTCGCGTTGGGGGCTCTGGTCTTCTTCCTTCGAAAAGGAAAGAAAATCGTTATAAGATGACACAGCAGAACTCTCGATAACTCAATGCACCATGCGAGATGTTGGAGGGGCCGTGTTTAGGAAATTATTCCTCTGCCCGGGATGCCGATGGTGCCTGTTTTTAAGTGATTGATCGAGTATATAACGCTTTCATGGCGGCCTGCGCAAGAGGTATAAGGATAATTATAATAATGAACGGCATAATTATTGTATCATAATATTTTTATCAAAATTCAAATAAATCCAGAAAAAATAATAATATAAAATGATAATATTCCTTAATTTATAAACAAAAAAAGAGCATGTTCCATAATGGAATTCGCTGTATTGGCGCCCCCGCGTGGCGGCAGTCACTTGCGTTGCGTGGGGTGGTTGGGCCAGATAACGCGCGATAACGTCTTTTCCGTAATATCCGGCAGGATACAGTATGTGTGACAATGGGCAAAATGCCGTTGCGGTTTCTCTCTCGCGCAGGCTCGGGCAGGCGGCGCGTCCGCGCGTGCTGGTGGTGATGGGGGTGTCAGGGTGTGGCAAGAGCACCGTGGCCCAACTCATGGCCGCGCGCCTGGGCTGGCCTGTCATTGAAGGCGATGACCTGCATCCGCCCGCCAATATCGCGCGCATGAGCAACGGCATTCCCCTGACCGATGCGGATCGCGCCCCCTGGCTCGACCGCATTGCTGCCGAGATCCGGGCCTGGCGGGAACAGGGGCAGTGCGGCATCGTGACCTGCTCATCACTGCGGCGCACCTATCGCGACCGGATCAGCGATGGCCATGCCGAGGTGTGCTTTGTCTACCTCAAGGGCAGCCGGGAAGACATCGCCCCGCGCCTGCGCCAGCGCACGGGGCATTTCATGCCGGCTGGCATGCTGGACAGCCAGTTCGCCACGCTGGAAGAGCCCGACATGCACCATGAGGTGGTCATGACGCTCGATGTCAACGCCCCGCAGGCCCAACTGGCCGAGCAGGCCTGCCTGCATCTGGGCCGCCTGCCGGGCTGAACGCCCTCATTCAGCCGTGGGTGGCGGAGAGGCCGGGGTCCATGTCAGGTCGCCAGCCCCGTTCTCATTGAGGTGACGGCCCAGCACGAACAGGTAGTCGGACAGGCGGTTCAGGCAGGCGGGAATATCGGGGCCGATGTCCTCGCTCCGCGCCAGCGTGGCCAGCCGCCGTTCCGCGCGCCGCACCACGGTACGCGCCAGGTGGGCATGGGTCGCCGCCATCGTGCCGCCGGGCAGGATGAAGCTGGCCAGCGGTGGGATATGCGCGCGCAGCTGCTCCACCTCGTCTTCCATGGCCCTGACCGCTGCGGCACCCTGCGCAAGCACGCGGGGCGGGTTGCCGGGCATGCACACCACGCCGCCAATATCGAACAGGAGCCCCTGCAGCCAGGCAATGAAACGGGCATTGTGGCCCGCGGGCAGGGTGGCGCGCAGCAGGCCGATCACGGCATTGGCTTCGTCCAGCGCGCCAAGGGCCTCGATGCGCACCGAGTCCTTGGCCACGCGCGTGCCATTGCCCAGCGCGGTCTGCCCGGTGTCGCCACCACGGGTCACGACCCGGTCGATGCGAATGCTCATGGCTTTATCCGTTTGTCATGAGGAAAGTAATAACAAGTCAATGGGCTTTTTGAATCAAGTAAAGCCCGGAAATCATGTTCCATGAACAAAAGCTTCAGGAAACGCCGCCTTTTTGAAAAAAGGCAGCACCCGAAAATATTTATCAGTCATAATGGCCGACCGTCTTCAGCGTGAGGGCTTGGCGGCGCCAAGTTTCAGGGAATCGTTGAGCAGGGTCTGCAACGTGTCCGCCGTGGTGGAGGCATAGGCCTTGAGTTCGGGGTCGGAGGCGGATTCCGCCTCGTTTTGGAACATGGCCAGCGCATCGCTTGCGGCCTGTGCCTGGAGGTCCAGGTAATCACGCTCGAATTTGGCGCCGCTTTCGGTCTTGAGCTGGGCCGAGACTTCATCCTCGTCCGGGCTCATCTCCTTGTGCAGGGTCAGCCCGTGCTTGAGGGCGATGGCGGAGAGGGCTGTCTCGTTGGTGGTGTGCAGCTTGACCGAGCGCGTGGCGAATTCCTGCACCTTCCGCCGCTTGGCCTCCGTCGTGGCCATTTTGGAGATGGTGATCTCGAATGCGTTCAGGGCCGACACGTTTTCAGCAAAGGTGGAATCGGATTCCGTAAGCGGCGGCAGGCTGGGTGCGGGCGCAGGCGCTGCCGGGGGGGAAGCAGGTGCCGTAGCAGGATGTGCCGCAAGACCCGTGGCAGGAAGAAGGCTGACAGACGCGCAAAGAAACCAGACGGCGTAATTTTTCATGCTTTCATCTTCCCAACGTGTAAAATTCAGGCTGTTTTTACTGAACGCTCCCGCAGTTTATCAGTTTTGGGCCAGCATACAAAGCCGGCAGAGCGGAATAGCGCCCCATTCGCGCAGGTGAATGGGGCAGGGAAGCGGGAAGGAAAACTTTCCTATGCTACGGATCGCGCATGCAGGGCGTGGCTGTCTGGTCTGCTGGCCTGCCGTCTCCCCCATGCCGGGCTGACCTATACGATGCGCCCATGCCCGGAGTAGGGTGTGCCCGCCCGCTTTGTGTGCGGGTCGTCACCCTGTTTGCGGATATGCTGAATGCCTACTGTTGTCCGGTTCCTGTTGTGTTTTGCGGCGCTGGCCGCGTTCTCCGCCGTCATGGGCGGGGCATTGACCGCCCATCTGCCCGACCGTTTCTTTGCCGAGGGCGGGCGTGACATGGCCCGGCAGGCCATACAGATGCAGATGTGGCATGCGCTGGCCATGATCGGCATTGCGGTGCTGATGATCCAGCAGGGGTGCCGCACGCTCATTTCCCTTTCCGGCTGCCTCATGGCGGTGGGCACGGTGCTGTTCAGCGTGGGCGTGGCGCTGACTGCGTTCTGGGGCATCCATCCCGGCCCGGTGGCGCCAACGGGGGGCAGCATGCTGATGGGGGCGTGGCTTCTGCTGGCGGTAGGGGTCATGCGCGCATGACCGCCCGGCCCGAAGCAGGCACGCAGCCCGCATGGCCGGTGCGCAGCGCCTATCTGGCCGCGCCCGGCTTTGACGCGGTTATGGAGCAGGAACTGGCGCGCAAGGGGGCAGGGGATCTGTGCTGGCACGGGCGGCTGGCGCTGTCGGCCCTGCCACCCGTGGCCAGCCTGTGGGCGATTGACATATGGGATGCGCCCGAGCGGCACGCGGTGCCTTCCATCAAGGGGGCGGCGCGGATCATGCGCGGCCTGCAGCGCAACTGGGCCGGTTACGCGCCCGCGATGCACCGCCGCAGCGCCCTGATTACCGATGCCCTGCCGCCGGTGCGGCCGAAGCCGGTCAGCTTTCCATCCACGCCGCCCGATGCCCATCTGGGCGGCTGGACGCTGCTGGCTCCGGACGTGCTGCTGCTCTCGCCCACCAAGTCCACGCCGTTCATCAATGGGGAGGTGGCGTTTGTCGAGAACCGCACCGACCCGCCTTCACGCGCCTATCTCAAGTTATGGGAGGCGCTGTACCGCCTTGGCCGCTGGCCCGTGGCGGGCGAGACCTGCATCGACCTCGGCGCCTGCCCCGGCGGGTGGACATGGGTTGCGGCCAGCCAGGGCGCGCATGTCACGGCCATTGACCGCGCGCCGCTGGCGGGGAGCATTGCCGCCCTGCCCAACGTGACATGCCGCTATGAAAGCGCCTTCGGGCTGGACCCCGCTACCTGCGAACCCGTGGACTGGCTGTTTTCCGACATCATCGCCTATCCCACGCGGCTGCTCGCACTGGCGCAGCGCTGGATTACCTCAGGCCGGGCCGCGCGGATTGTCATGACCATCAAGTTCCAGGGCGAGACCGACCACGACACGGCCGAGGCCTTTGCCGCCATTCCCGGCGGGCGCGTGCTGCATCTGTGGCACAACAAGCATGAACTCACCTTTTTCTGGCAGCGCGACGGCGCATGAGCAGCCGCTCGGCAATCTCGACCACGCCGATGGCCAGCATGCAGCACACAAGGGCCACCGCCATCACGATCAGCCGCTCCTGCTCGGTCTCATCGGTGGCCCCGGCAAGACGGTAGACGGACAGCCACAGATCGGTGCCCGCAAGGCGGTCGACCAGACCGGCCACGGTGGTGCTCAGGCGCAGGCTGAGCATGAACAGCGCCGTCAGCCCAAGCACGGCCAGCGTCTTGTACAGCGTGCGGGCAACCGTGGGCGTGGTGGTGGGCATGCGGTTCGCTTTCAGTCATCGAGCAGGGCGCGGGCGGTGCGCACCACATCGGCCAGCGTGCCGGGCTGGAAGGGGGACTGAAGCCCGGCGGAACGCACAAGCCGGGTGAAGGGTTGCGCCCCACCCTGCGCGCACAGGTCGACATAGGCTTTCAGGGCGCCGGACGCATCATCACGGCTGCGGATCCAGAACTGCATGGCGCAGCACAGGGCCAGCGCATAATCGATGTAATAGAAGGGCGAGCGGTAGATATGCCCCTGCGCCTGCCACCTGCCCCCCATGGTGGGGTGGGGCAGGCCGCCATAGTTGCGCCAGGGCAGGTAGCGCTGCTCAAGCGCGCGCCACACGGCGTGGCGCTCGGCGGGGGTCATGTCGGGGCGGGCATAGATTTCGTGCTGGAAATGGTCGACACACACGCCATAGGGCAGGAAGGCGAGCGAGGAGATGAGATGCATGCGCCGGTAGCGCTCGCCCTGTCCGGGCTCGACCATCAGGTCGATATGCGGCCAGGTGAGGAATTCCAGCGCCATCGAGTTGATCTCGGCAGCATCCATGGTCGGCCATAGCAGGTCGATGGCGGGCAGGTTGCGGCTTTTCCAGTTCTGGTAGGCATGGCCCATCTCGTGCGTGAACACGTTGATGTCGTGCTGCGTGCCATTGAAGTTGGCGAAGATGAACGGCATGCCCACCGTGGGGAAGGACGTGCAGAACCCGCCCCCGGCCTTGCCGGGGCGGTTGATGAGGTCGAGATAGCCGTTCTCGCGCATATCGGCGAAGAAGGGGCCAAGGTCGCCGCCCATCCGGTCGAACATGGTCTGCGCGCGTGCCATCAGCACGTCATGGCCACCGGCGGGGCGGGGGTTGCCCAGCGGGTCGATCAGCGGCTCATCCCATGAATACAGCACCTCCCACCCCATGGTGGCGGCGCGTTTGCGCACGATGTCATGCACCAGCGGCACGACATGCGCCTGCACGTCATCGCGAAAGCGCGCGACATCGGCAGGCCCGTAATCCACGCGGCGCATGCGGCGGTAGGCCAGCGGAATGTAGCTGTCATAGCCCAGCGTGCGCGCCATGCCATCGCGCAGATGCACCATGTCATCAAACAGGGTGTCGAGCCGGGTCGCGTTGTCGGCAAAGAATGCCCAGCGCAACTGCTCGGCCTGCTGGCGCACGGCCCGGTCGGTGCTCTCGGCATAGGGGGCCAGGCCGGACAGGTTGACCGCCGCGCCGCCAATCTCCACCCGCGCGCTGGCCAGCAGGGCGGTGTATTCGCCGCTCAGCCGGGCTTCCTCTTCCAGCGCATCGGCTATGCGGGGGTCGAAGGTGGTGATGTCGGTGCGCCACAGTTCCAGCGTGTGCGGGGTTACGACCTGGGCTACCGCCGTGGGATCGGGATATTCGAGCAGCCTGCGCTTGAGGGTGACCTCATGCGCGGTGACATACGGGCCCAGACCGTCGGCATAGTCACGGTCGGCCTTGGCGGCGGGGCTGGTGGTGTCCTGCGCGAAGCGCAGGTCGACCAGCGCGGACCAGCTTTCATAATCGCGGCGGATCGTATCGAACAGGCCGGCGGCATCGGCCACGCGGCCCTGGTCGAGCAGGGTCGAGACCTGACCGAAGCGCAGGGCCAGCGCATCACGCGCGGGGCGGGGAAAGGCGAGGCTGTCAAATGGGCGGGACATGCAGGCAGGGTGCCACGGAAAGCGGGCCTGCGTCCATGCCTCCATCGGGTTATGGGGCCGCGTTGCCCCGTTGCGTGCGGGCAAACCACAGGCATAGGGCGCAGAAGGCCGCAAGCCCGGCCAGTTCGGGCAGCGTGCCGCCCATGCCCGCGGGCAGCAGCGAAAGCGGCGCGTCACGCCCGCTTGCAGCTGACAGGCAGGCCAGCACCACCCCGGTCAGGCTCTCGCCCACGATCAGCCCCGAGGCGACCATGGTGCCCTGATGGCGGCCCGCGCCCTTGGTCAGCCGGGCCATGGCATGGCCAAGCAGGGCGCCCACGGCCAGCGTCATGGAAATGCTCATAGGCAGGTAGATGCCAATGCCCACGGCCAGCGGCGGCAGCGCGCCGCGCCCGCTGCGGCGCAGGGCGGCATCGAGCGCAATCAGCCCGCAGCCCGCAGCCACGCCCAGCCCCAGCATGCTCCAGTCAAGCTGATGGAGGAAAATGCCCGATGTAATCATGAGCAGCAGCGCAGGCTGCGGGGCGGCCAGGGCCTGGGCCGGGTCCATGCCCGCATGCGGCATGGCACCGACGAAGCCATAGGTCTGGTACAGCACGTTGAGCACCGGCGGAATGACCGCAGCCCCACTCACGCAGCCGATCAGCAGGGCGATTTCCTGCCGCCAGGGCGTGGCCTGCACCATGCGGCCGGTTTTAAGGTCCTGCAGGTTGTCATTGGCAATGGCGGCGGAGGCGGTGATGGCGGTCAGCGCGTAAAGGCAGAACCCGATGGTGAAATGCAGCCCCTCCGCCCCGGCAAACAGCCCCACCGCCCGCAGCGCCACGAACACGCAGGCCAGGCACATCGCCGCAAGGATGATCACGCCCGACAGCGGCGAGGAGGATGACCCCACCAAGCCTGCCATGTAGCCGCACGCCGCCGCAACGAACAGCCCCAGCCCCAGGCAGCACGCAAGCCCCGCCAGCGCCGCCACCAGCGCCGATGCCGCGCCAGCAGGGGCTGAAAAGGCCATGAACAGGCCGCCAATCGTCACGACCACAAGGGCCGCAATGCCCAGCATGGCGCGGGGGGACAGATCGGTATCGGTGCGCGCGGGCCGGGCCGCCGTGGCGGGCAGGCGCACCAGCAGCGCGCGCAGGCTGCCCAGCAGCGGGCGGCCCATGCGCAGCACGGTCCAGATGGCGGCAACCCCGATCAGCCCCACGCCGATGAAACGGGCCTTGTCCTTCCATATCTGCGTGGCGAAATCACCCGCAGGCAGCCCTGGCGGGTGCGGCACGATATGCGCCATGACGGGAATGGCGATCTCCCATGTCAGCAGCGCGCCAAGCAGCATGGCCAGCCCCCCCTCCAGCCCCACGAGGTACCCCGCGCCAAGCAGCGCGGGTGAAAAGCCGAGCGAGAACCGGAAGGCCGAAAGCCCGCAGGTGAGCGAGGCCGTAACGCCATCGCCCAGCAGCCGCAGCCCTGCCGAGGCGAAGGTGAGGCAACTGGCAAGGATACCGCCCTGTACCAGCGCGCGCAGCCCGCCGGGGCTTTCGCCATGGTTGCCCGCGCGCAGGATCTCGGCCGCCGCCACCCCTTCGGGGAAGGGCAGGGTGGGATCAGCCAGCATGACCCGGCGCAGCGGGATGGTGAACAGCACGCCCGTCATGCCGCCCGCCGCCGTGAGCACCGCAGTCTGGAGGAAGGGGAAACGCTGCCAGAACCCCGCCATGACCAGCGCGGGCAGGCTTGCGAACACGCACGACAGCGTGCCCGCCGCCGAGGCCTGGGTCTGCACGAGGTTGTTTTCAAGGATGGTGCCGCCGCCCAGCGCGCGCAGCACCGCCATGGAAATGACGGCGGCGGGGATGGAGGTGGCCACCGTCAGCCCCACCCGCAGGCCCAGATAGACATTGGACGCGGTGAAGACGACCGTGATCAGCGCGCCGATCACCACGCCGCGCCAGGTCAGTTCCTTCATGTCTGCTGCGCGGTCGGGCACGGGGCGGCCTTACATCTTGTGGAAGGTGGGCATGACAAGATGCGCGCGGTTGAAGTCAAGCTGCGCCTTGGTAAGCTGGAAGCCGATCTCGATATGGTACTGGTCGCTGTGGATATGGCGCGACACCGGCAGCGTGATGGGAATGTTGCGGGTGTGGGTCAGGTCCTGCATGCGCCCGTCATCGAACGAGACATGGGCCACGAATTCCTTCTTGCTCTTGATCTCGCCATTGAACACCACCGCCACGAAATACGGGATGTTGACGAAATTGACGCCCGAGGCCGGGCCGCGCTCGACATGCAGGCCGATCTTCATGTTGGTCATGACGGTGCGGTGCTGGCCTTCCTCGCACGAGCCGACCACGCGCG
Source organism: Komagataeibacter melomenusus (assembly GCF_013155395.1). Lineage (GTDB taxonomy): Bacteria > Pseudomonadota > Alphaproteobacteria > Acetobacterales > Acetobacteraceae > Komagataeibacter > Komagataeibacter melomenusus. The sequence continues at coordinate 21,237 of NZ_JABJWC010000046.1, forward strand.
TCAGGCTGGCGCGCGCCACGAGGTGGGTGATGTCGTGGTCATTGCCGGTGTACTGGTAGTAATCCGCTGCCTCGCCCGGAATCTCCACCACCGGGCAGGCCGGGGCGAAATCGATCGAATCGGATTCGCCCTCGCACGCACCCAGCAGGGACAGCCCCGCGACCGTGCAGATTTTCAGGGCATTGCGCCACAGGCGCGGCGACACAGGGGCAGGGATCATGCGGGTGTTCCGGCTAGGTCAGGTGTGGAGGAAGCCCCATGGCGCAGGCATGGCACGGGGGGGAATGGGCAGGCAGCGGAGCATGGGGGGAGGACAGGCATGGCAGAATACGTTAGGATGAACGGGAAAATGGCTTGCGCCATTGCCGTGGTTTGCGTAGGGCCGGGTCCATCGCTCGGGATGCCGGCGCCGCAACTGTAGCAGATCGCGGCCCGTATCCTATACCGCCCGCCGGATGTTTGGGGAACACCATGCCCGACCAGATGATTCATACGCCCGATAATACCGCCGCCGAGGCCCCGCCCCGCGTGCTCAAGGTGCTGCTTGCAGGCCCGCGCGGCTTCTGCGCCGGTGTCGATCGTGCCATCCGCGTGGTGGAGGAAGCGATCCGCCGTTATGGCGCGCCGGTCTATGTCCGCCACGAGATCGTGCATAACCGCACCGTGGTCGAGGCACTCGAGGCGCAGGGCGCGATCTTTGTCGAGGAACTCGATGAAGTCCCCGCCGATGGCCAGGTCGTGTTCTCGGCCCATGGCGTGCCCAAGACCGTGCCGGCCGAGGCCATGCGCCGCAACCTGCTCTACCTGGATGCCACCTGCCCGCTGGTCTCGAAAGTGCACCGCGAGGCCGAGCGCCACTTCGCCGATGGCGGGCCGGAAAGCCGCCATATCCTGATGATCGGCCATGCAGGCCACCCGGAGGTCGTGGGCACCATGGGCCAGCTGCCCGTGGGTGCCGTCACCCTGATCAACGACGCCGAGGAAGCCCGCACCGTCCAGCCCGCCGATCCCTCGCGGCTCGCCTTCATTACCCAGACCACGCTCTCGGTTGATGACACGGCGGAGATCGTGGACATCCTGCGTGACCGCTTCCCGCTGATCGAAGGCCCCCGGCGCGAGGATATCTGCTACGCCACCACCAACCGGCAGGAAGCGGTCAAGGCCATCGCGCCGGGCTGTGACCTGGTGATCGTGATCGGCTCGCCCAACTCATCGAACTCGCAGCGCCTGCGCGAGGTGGCCGAGCGCTCGGGTGCGCCCCGCGCCCTGCTGGTGCCGCGCCTGAACGCGCTGGACTGGTCGGCACTTGATGGCGTGTCCACGCTGGGCATTACCGCAGGCGCGTCGGCACCGGAATCGCTGGTGCAGGAAATGGTGGCCGCCCTTGCCAAGCGCTTCACCCTCGAGATCGAGGAAATCACCGTGAAGGAAGAAAACGTGGCCTTCCGCCTGCCAGCACCGCTGGGCTGACCCGTACCGTCCATGGCAGTCTATACCGAAGTGCCGGACGATGCGCTGGCTGCGTTTCTCGAAGGCTATGACATCGGCAGGCCCATTGCCTGCCACGGCATTGCGGAAGGGGTGGAGAACAGCAATTTCCTGCTGAAGACCACCGAGGCCACCTTTATCCTGACGCTGTACGAGCGCCGGGTGAACCCCGATGAACTGCCATGGTTCCTCGGGCTGATGCAGTATCTGGCCGCGCGCGGGCTGTCCTGCCCGCTGCCCGTGGCCGACCGCCATGGCCGCACGCTGCGTGAACTGTGCGGCAGGTTTGCTGCCATCACCACCTTCCTGCCCGGCAGGGGGGCCGTGGCGGTGGATGTGGACATGTGCGCGCAGGTGGGCACCGCCATGGCGCGGCTGCACCTGCTGGGCGAGGGGTTTGTGGCCGAGCGCCCCAACTCCATGGGGCCGCAGGCCTGGGCAGGGCTGCTTGATGCCTGCCGGGCGCGCGGTGATGAACTGCGCCCCGGTCTGGTGCGTGACGTGGATGCGGTTCTGGCCCGCGTGCTGCCCGCATGGCCGGGGGTGGGCAACAACCCCACCCTGCCGCGTGGGCAGATCCATGCCGACCTGTTCCCTGATAACGTGTTTTTCCGTGACGGGGTGCTCTCGGGCATCATCGATTTCTATTTCGCCTGCACCGACTGGTATGCCTACGACCTGGCCATTACCATCAATGCATGGTGCTTTGATGCCGACCACCGCTTCGTGCCCGCGCGGGCGGCGGCCATGATCGCGGCCTACCGCCACGTGCGCCCGCTGGAAGTGGCGGAGGATGCAGCCCTGACCACGCTGGCCACGGGGGCGGCCATCCGCTTTACGCTCACCCGGCTGTATGACTGGATCAACACCCCGCCCGATGCGCTGGTCACGCGCAAGAACCCGCTTGATTATCTGGCGCGCATGGAATTCTTTGCCGCCCATCTGGGTCAGGAATTCCCTGCATGAGCGAAGACACATCTCCGGCCGACGTGGCGCAGCCCGCGACCGACCTGGTTGAAATCTGGACCGATGGCGGCTGCAAGCCCAATCCCGGCCCCGGTGGCTGGGGGGCACTGCTGTGCTGTCGTGGCCAGGAGCGCGAACTTTCGGGCGGCGAGGCGGAGACCACCAACAACCGCATGGAACTCACGGCTGCCGCCGAGGCGCTCGAGGCCCTCAAGCGCCCCTGCCGCGTGGTGCTGCATACCGATAGCGAATACGTGCGCAACGGCATAACCCGCTGGAGCACCGGCTGGGTGCGGCGCAAGTGGCGCAATGCGGCGGGCGACCCGGTGGCCAACATGGACCTGTGGCGGCGGCTGCTCGATATCAGTGCAAGGCATGAGATCGAGTGGAAATGGGTGCGCGGCCATTCGGGCGATGTGAATAACGAGCGCGTGGACCAGATGGCCACCGCCGCGCGTGACGCGCTGGGCATTGCCTACCCCAAACGTAAAAAATGACGCCGCCCCCCGGCATCCGGCTTGAAGGCGTCGGGCTGGACTTTGGCAACGCCCCGCTGTTTCGCGGGTTGGACCTGCTGCTCGCTGCCGGGCATATGACCGTGCTGCTTGGCGCAAGCGGGGTGGGCAAGACCTCGTTGCTGCGCATGATCGCAGGTCTGGCCGCGCCGGATTACGGGCGGATTGTGGCCGATGATGGCCTGCCCCTTGCAGGCCGGGTGGCATGGATGGGCCAGCAGGACCTGCTGCTGCCCTGGGCCAGCGTGCTTGATAACGTGACACTGGGCGCGCGCCTGCGTGGCGCGCGGCCTGACCCTGCCCGCGCGCGCCACCTGCTGGGCTGCGTGGGGCTGGCCGATCAGGCGGGCATGCTGCCTGCCGCCCTGTCCGGGGGCATGCGCCAGCGCGCGGCCCTTGCGCGCGTGCTGTATGAAGACCGCCCCGTGGTGCTGATGGACGAACCCTTTTCCGCGCTCGACAGCATCACGCGCGCGCGCATGCAGGATCTGGCCGGGCGCATGCTGGCCACGCGCACCGTGGTGCTGATCACCCATGACCCGCTCGAGGCCTGCCGCCTGGCTGATACCATGCTGCTCATGGCGGGCAACCCCGCCACCCTTGCCCACCTGGACGTGCCTGAAGGCGCCACGCCACGCCCGGTCGATGATCCGGCAGTGCTGTCCGCGCAGGCCAGCCTGCTGCGGCGGATGATGCAATGACACGTTTCATCCGTTTCAGTGGCCTGAAGGTGGCATGCGTGTGTGCGCGCCGATTGTGGGGCATGGCGCAATGAGGCCGCATATTTTCTCTTTGGGGGATGCGGTGTGTGTCCCTGCCGCCGTGGCAGGGGCAATGACAGTGCCCATTTTCCGCCGCGCCATGAGAATGCGCTGTTCGGTCGCTGCCGCATCGGTGCCGCACAGGCCGTCATGCTGGCAGCGTGGGAGGGGGCAATGACCAGTCATGCTGCCTCCCATCGCGCCATGGCGGTGCTGCGTCCGGCGGTGACCTGCGTCGGGCTGGTGGTCCTGTGGGCGGCGCTGGCGCGGTGGGGGCATGTGCCGCCCTACATGCTGCCTGCGCCCGATGCCGTGGCGCGGGCCTTGTGGGCAGGTCGCGCCCAGCTTGAGCCCGCCGCCCTGACCACGCTGGAGGAAACGCTGCTCGGTCTTGGCATCGGCATCGGGGCTGGCAGCGCGCTGGCCATCGCCATGGCGCTGTGGGCGCCGCTGCGGCGGTGGGTCATGCCGATGGTGCTGCTCAGCCAGGCCGTGCCGGTTTTCGCACTCGCGCCGCTGCTGGTGCTGTGGTTCGGATTCGGCATGGCATCCAAGGTGGTGATGGCGGTGCTGGTCATTTTCTTTCCCGTTACATCCGCTCTGGGGGATGGGCTGCGCCAGACCGAGGCGGGATGGATGGACCTAGCCCGCACCATGGGGGCCACGCGCTGGCGGGTGCTGGTGCATATACGCCTGCCTGCGGCCATGCCCGCCTTTGCCACCGGCGTGCGCATGGCTACGGCCATTGCCCCGATCGGGGCGGTGGTGGGGGAGTGGGTG
>NZ_JABJWC010000047.1 GCF_013155395.1 Komagataeibacter melomenusus
TCCGTTTGCTTGCCAAGGCACAGCGGTTCCATTTTCGCCCATTGGGCATCCGTCAATATCAAGCGATCCATATGCAGTTTAAAGCACATCAGGGACCTTGTGAAAAATCAATTCCAAACAGACCCCAGAAAGGCAGCATTCCTTGAAGCTTTTTGAAAAAAGCGTCACCAAAAACTTTTACACTGTTCCCTTTACAGCGGGGCGAGGCTGAGCGCGTAGAGGATCGCCGCCAGCGCCGAGAGCGTAACGGCCACGGCCTTGATGCGCCCCCTGTGCCGACGCAGCGCCTCCTGCGCTTCCTGCTGCGGGGTTGCCTGCGCGGTTACTGCCTGTTCCATAAGCCTGGTCTCCCGTAGGTGAAAACAGCCCGCTCAGTGGGCAATGAAGGCGTGGTCCGCCAGCAGGCCAAGGAACAGGAAAAACAGATAGGCCAGCGAATAGCGGAAAGACCGGCGCGCCGGTCCATCGCCCGTCAGGCTCACCCCGTTGGCATCCTGCCTGTCACGCAGCACGCCGATGGCACACAGGATGAACCCCGCGCCGAGCACGCTGGCCACGACCGTGTACAGCCAGCCCGCCAGGTGCATGAAAGACGGCACCAGCGAGATGGCGGTGAGGATGATGGTGTACCACAGGATCTGCCAGCGCGTATGCCGCGCGCCCCTGACCACGGGCAGCATGGGAATGCCCGCCCGCCCGTAATCCTTGCACGCATAAAGCGACAGCGACCAGAAATGCGGCGGTGTCCACAAAAAGATGATGCCGAACATGACCACCGGCATGATGGCCATCGACCCCGTGGCCGCAGCCCACCCGATCATGGGCGGAAAGGCGCCCGCCGCCCCGCCGATCACGATGTTCTGCGGTGTCGAACGCTTGAGCCACATCGTATAGATCACGGCATAGAAGAAGATGGAAAACGCAAGGATGCCCGCCGCCAGCGCATTGGTGGCCAGCCACAGCAGGATGACGGACGCCACCGAAAGGCCAATGCCGTAGCCCAGCGCCGCATCCGGCGCGATCCGCCCATCGGGGATGGGGCGGGTGACGGTGCGCTTCATCACCGCATCGATGTCGCGGTCATACCACATGTTGATGGCGCCCGCCGCCCCCGAGGCCATGCATACGCACAGGATGCTGACGGCAGCGACCAGCGGGTTGATCGGCCCCGGCGCCATGGCCAGGCCTGCGGCACCGGTAAACACCACCAGCGAGATGACGCGCGGCTTGAGCAGCAGCAGCCAGTCACGCGCCAGCGTGCCGACACGGCTGGAATCATAGGCAAGGGCGGCCTCGCTGGCCGGGTTGGTAACGGTGCCGCTCATGGTCATGCCTTCTCGCGCGCGGGGGAGGGTACCTGCCATTCTGCCGTGCGGGCACCCGGCCCCCAGTAATTATCCGGCAGGGTGCTGCCGGGGCGCAGGCCCGCCTGCACCACGATGCCTGCAAACACCAGCACCGACAGGCCCATCAGCACCGCACCCAGCACGCCCAGCGCCCCATGGAACGCCAGCAGCGACAGCACGGTTCCACCCACCGTCAGCGCAAAATGCAGGCGGCTTGCGCCCACCGGCGCCACATGGCCCACCATCTTGCCAATCCAGTAATAGAAGCCCGCAAACAGCGCGAAGACGGCGGCATACAGCGTTGCGGCATGCACATCGGCCATGCCGCCGGGCATAAGCGACATGACGGAGCCTGCCAGCAGCAGGGCCACGAAGCCCACCGCCCATTCCATCGGCACGGAGGCACGCATGTGGCCCAGCCGCACCGTCTGCGCCCAGGCCACCAGCACGACCAGCACCGGTGCCACGATCAGCCCAAGCTGCACGGCGGCCGAAGGCGCTGCCAGATGCGCAAGCCCGCCATGCAGCAGGTCATGCACCCAGACGGAACTGCCCCCCACCGACATGACCACCAGCGCCCCCAGCACAAGGCGCGGCATCTGCAGCGGGCGGGCGCAGAAGGTCTCGACAACCTGCGATACGATGCCGATGGACGGCAGCAGGAGCAGCGCAATCTCGGGGCCGGAGAAGGCATGCAGCAGCGCATCGATATGAGCGGAAACATCGCCGCCCGCCAGCCAGATGCGCGTCAGCCCCCCCGCCATGACCGGCATGACCATGACCGCCATCATGCCCGCAAGCCCCTGCGCCCATACGAACAGCGGCAGGTCGCGCAGGCGCTGGCCCATCGGGCCCATGTTCAGCACGGTCGCCACCATGCAGATGCCCTGCATCAGCATGCCCAGGCACCAGCCCAGCAGTGCCAGCAGCGAAACCTGCGCGGGCAGCGCGGGCGAAAGCCCGGCCAGCACCGCCACGAAACTGGCCGCGACCAGCGCCCAGCCTGCCAGCGCCACGCGCGGCAGCGCCAGCGCGCGGGCCCGCAGCAGCAGCGGCACGAACCAGTTGCCAAACCCGCCCGTAAGGGCCGGCAGCGCACAGAAGAAGACCATCATCATGCCATGGCGCCGCGCGATGCGCTCCATGGCGCCGGGCGTGTCGCCCCCGGCCCAAGCATCGAGCAGGGCATGGGGCAGCAGGCCAGCCTGAAGCCCGACCGCCAGCAAACCGCCCACAAGGCCCGCCACAATGGCCATGACGAGGTACAGCATGCCGATGGTCCTGTAGCGACAGGCCCCCGCACCCTGCACCGCATCCGCCCCGAACTGTGTGCCTGTGGGCATACGATGTACTCCCTGCTGCCATGCGCCGCTTATGGCATGGCCAATCGTTACCATGATTTCATCATATACCGCGACTTCTACACAAAAACGACCCTGTGGGCCGCCCGTGTGGTCGCGCAATTGTCATTTCAGCCCTGCCGCTGGGGCAGGGCTGTGCCCGTGTGGCTCAGGCCACCATCGGGCTGGCGCAGTCATCCGCCTCACGATCGAGCGTGACAAGGGTGAACAGCCCTGCGGGCGGCACCGGTTGCAGGGTGGCGCGGCGCAGGTCGGCAGGCGGCAGAAGGGATTCAATGGCGAAATCGGGGTGCCAGCCCAGCGAGTGCGAGGCCCGCGCCATGCCGCGCTCGACCGCAAGCCTGACCCCGCCCTCGGCCAGGAAGTGGTTGACGAACAGGATATGCCCGCCCGGCCTGACCACGCGCTTGAGTTCGGCAAGCAGCGCGCGCGGGTGCGGCACCACCGAGGCCACGAACATGGCCACCGCGATATCGAACGCGCCATCCTCGAAGCCGGTGGCCTCGGCATCCATTTCCAGCAGGGCATCGACATTGGCCAGCCGCATGCGGGCCACGCGCTGGCGGGCGCGCTCGAGCATGTCACCCGACAGGTCGATGCCGGTAATGCGCTTGTCAGCCCGGTAATACGGCAGGGCCAGGCCGGTGCCCACGCCCACTTCCAGCACCCTGGTGCCGGGCAGGCTGTTCACCGCCTCGACCGCGCGCTTGCGCCCGAAAGTGGAAATGCTGCCGAACAGCGCGTCATATACACTGGCCCAGCGGCGATAGGCCGCCTTGACCGCGTTTGCATCCATCGCGGAACGGGGGGACGGGATATCCACGACCTTCTCGGCGGCTTCGGGCAGGACATCGCTCATCGGGCCGCCCCCATGTCGTGACCATGGAAAAGGGCATGGCCAGCCCCCTTCCGCGCTGCGTCTGCCATGATCAAATCCGTCCCATCGTGCTGCATTACAATTCCACCTGACCTGCCCACGCGCCACACGGCCCGCGCAACTGCCTGTAATCCCTATCCGGTGCCACGCCACTGGGCGCGACAGGCACGACCATCGTGCCTGTCATGAACACCGGTTCAATTTCTACGCGTTCACACCGCCTGCGACCAGACGGGATGTGATCGCATCCCATATCAGGCCTGCGGTATTGATGCCGTCAAAACGGTCAATTTCCTGCAGGCCGGTTGGCGATGTGACATTGATCTCGGTCAACCATTCCCCGATCACGTCAATGCCGACAAAGATCAGCCCCTGCTCGCGCAGCATCGGGCCGATCGCGTTGCAGATCTCGCGGTCACGCGCGGTCAGTACCGCCCGCACGGGCCTGCCGCCCACATGCATGTTCGAGCGCGTCTCGCCCTCGGCGGGGATGCGGTCGATGGCGCCCACGGGCTGGCCATCAACGAGAATGATGCGCTTGTCACCCTGCCGCACGGCGGGTTCGTAGCGCTGGATCATCAGTGGCTCGCGCGAGCGGGCGAAGTGCATTTCCAGCAGGGCGTTGAGGTTGGGGTCATCCTCGCGGATGCGGAAGACACCCGCGCCGCCATTGCCAAACAGCGGCTTGACGATGATGTCGCGCCATTTCGCGCGGAATTCCAGGATCGCCCTTACATCCCATGTCACCAGCGTGGGGGGCATGAGGTCGGGGTAATGCGTGACCAGGATCTTCTCGGGCGCGTTGCGCACGGCAGCGGGGTTGTTCACCACCAGCGCGCGGTCCGGGCCGATGCCGTGGATATGCTCGAGAATGTGGGTGGCGGTAATATAGGCCATGTCGAACGGCGGGTCCTGGCGCATCAGGATCACGTCCATGCCGCCAAGGTCGATCACCTGCTCGGGGCCGAAGGTGGCGTGGTCGCCCGCCCTGCGCTGCACCCTGACCGGGCGGGCGCGGGCGCTCACGCGGTCCGTGCGGTGGCCCTGCGGGGTGGCCCGCCCCTCGCTCAGGCTCAGCGCCTCGACCTGGTAGACGAACAGCTCATGACCCCTGGCCTGCGCCTCAAGCATCATGGCGAATGTCGAATCACCGTTGATATCGATGCCGCCAAGCGGGTCCATCTGGACGGCAACCTTCAGGGGGCGTGACATAGGATCAGTTTCTCCGCGCGGAACAGGTCCGGTTCGAGCCGATGGTAACGAAAGGCAACCACCGGCAGCCAAATGTCATAATATGCCTTCCGCCCCACGGCCAGCCCCCCTTTCAGGGTAAAGGCGGATAAGCGATGGCGAGCACCTCGATCATTTCCTCCCCGCGCGGGGTGACCAGTTTCACCTCATCGCCCACGCCCGCGCGCATGAGGGCGCGGGCCACGGGCGAGACGAGGCTGACCTGCCCCGCCGCCATATCCGCCTCGTCCACGCCGAGGATGGTAACGGTCCGTTCCTCATCGCGTTCAGTGGCGTAGGTTACGCGCGCGCCAAAAAAGACCCGGTCGCGCCGGGGCTGGGCGGCGGGATCGACGATGATGGCGTTGTCGATGCGCTTGGTGAGGAAGCGGATGCGGCGATCGATCTCGCGCAGGCGGCGCTTGCCGTACTGGTAGTCGCCATTTTCCGAGCGGTCGCCATTGCCTGCCGCCCATGATACGATTTCAACGATCTTCGGCCGTTCATCGCGCAGCAGGGCATTGAGTTCGCGCCGCATCGCCTCGATGCCCGCGGGCGTGATGTAGCATGACAGGCCGCCGGTTGCGGGCTTGCCATCCCTGGTCGCGGCACGGGTCTTCAGCATCGTGCCACCGTCATGCGGATATGCCCTTCCATCTTCTGGCCGGGAGCGAGCACGCGCACCCCACTATCGGCAATGGCCATGCGGTTGAAGCCATCATTCATGTTGCTGACCGGCTCCAGCCCGATATAGGGCTGGCCGGGCGGCGTAAACAGCACCAGATGGCGCAGTTCGGGGCTGCCCTCGAGTGTCAGGGCATAGCCCTCGCGCGGCCAGCGCAGGAAGGCGCTGCCCGACCAGCCGGCATAGCAGTTGTCAATCGCCGCCTCCCCCACGTCGCGCATATGGGCGAACGACCACGGCCCCTCCGCCGGGATGCGCAGCAACGGCAGGTGGTCGGGCGCGCTGGTCCACACGCTGCTGGCCGCAAACCCGACCCTGAGCCCGGCATGGCGGGGAAAATAGGGGTGAAAGCCCATGCCCACGGGCTGGCTGCGGGTATCGGTGTTCTCGATCAGGATGCCGATCGAAAGCCCGGCCTCGCGCAGGTCATAACGCAGTTGGGCGCGGTAGCTGAATGGCCATTCCCCTGCGCGCGGGCCGATGGGCGCGTGGTCGAGCGAGAGCGTGGCGCTACTGTCCGACAGCATGGCAATGCGCCAGCGGTGCTGCCAGCCATTGCCATGAATGGCGCAGTCCTCGCCGCCAAAATTGGGCGCAAGGTGGTAATCCACCCCCTCGAAGCGGAACTGGTTGCCCGCCACCCGGTTGGAAAACGGCACGAGCGGATACCCCGCAACAGCCCGGCCATGCTGGGCAATAAGGTGGGGGTCGGCCACCGGGCGCAGGAACTCCATCGCCCCGCTGCGCCAGAAGGCGATGCTGCCGCCAAGATCAGGCAGCAGGCCAAGGCGGGCGGCGCCTGCCTGGAGTTCCAGCGTTGCAGACATCTCGCGTTCATGCTGCCCCGCGCATGGCGGCATGGCCCTATCGCCCACGGCGCCTGCCCCTTCCCTTGGCCTGATCGGGGTCATACCCGCCGCCGCCCGGCCCGAGCGGCACGGGGCCACGATTGCGCCGGGCAATGGCCTTGGGGCTTGTGCCCGGCATGCCAGCGCTCGATTGCGGCAGCGGTGGTGGCTCCATGCCCAGTTCAAGCGCCTCGAGCCTGCGGATTTCATCACGCAGGCGGGCTGCGGTCTCGAATTCCAGTTCCGCCGAGGCCTCGCGCATCTTCTTTTCCAGATCAGCGATGGCGGCCTTGTAGTCCTTGCCCACCATTTCCTGCACGCTGCCATCGGCCGTGGGGGCGACCGTGACATAATCCTGCTCGAACACCGAGGAAATGGCCTCGCCGATATGCTTGCGCACCGATTGCGGGGTGATGCCGTGCTCCTCGTTCCACAGGCTCTGCTTTTCGCGCCTGCGCGCGGTCTCCTCGATGGCGTAGGCCAGGCTGTCGGTCATCTTGTCGGCATAGAGCAGCACGCGGCCATCGACGTTGCGCGCGGCGCGGCCAATGGTCTGGATGAGCGAGGTGCGCGAGCGCAGGAAGCCTTCCTTGTCAGCATCAAGAATGGCGACGAGCGAGCATTCGGGAATGTCCAGCCCCTCACGCAGAAGGTTGATGCCGATCAGCACGTCAAACGCGCCAAGCCGCAGGTCACGGATGATCTCGATGCGCTCGAGCGTATCCACATCCGAATGCAGGTAGCGCACGCGGATGCCCGCCTCGTTCATGTATTCGGTCAGGTCCTCGGCCATGCGCTTGGTCAGGGTGGTGACCAGCACGCGCCCGCCATCGGCAATGGTCTGGCGGCATTCGGCCAGCAGGTCATCCACCTGGTGCTCGACCGGGCGGACGATGGTGACGGGGTCGATCAGCCCGGTGGGGCGGATCACCTGCTCGGCAAACACGCCCTCGGTGCGGCGTATCTCCCACGGGCCGGGAGTGGCGCTGACAAACAGGCTCTGCGGGCGGAATTTGTCCCATTCCGCAAAGGTGAGCGGGCGGTTGTCGAGGCAGGACGGCAGGCGGAAGCCGAATTCGGCCAGTACGGACTTGCGCGCGTGATCCCCGCGCTCCATGCCGCCAATCTGCGGCACGGTCACGTGGCTTTCATCCACGATCAGCAGCGCATCCTCGGGCAGGTATTCGAACAGGGTGGGCGGCGGCTCGCCCGGCGCGCGGCCCGACAGGTAGCGTGAATAGTTCTCGATGCCCTTGCACACGCCGGTGGTCTCGATCATCTCGAGGTCGAACGTGGTGCGCTGCTGCAGGCGCTCGGCCTCGAGCAGCTTGCCCTCCGCCGTAAACGTGGCCAGCGTGTCGCGCAGTTCCTGCTTTATGCCGGTCATGGCCTGCGTGAGCGTGGGGCGGGGGGTGACGTAATGGCTGTTGGCGTAAATGCTGATGGTTTCGAGATCGCCGGTCTTCTCGCCGGTCAGCGGGTCGAATTCGCTGATCTCGTCAATCTCGTCGCCAAACAGGCTGATGCGCCAGGCGCGATCCTCGTTCTGCACGGGAAAGACATCGATCGTCTCGCCGCGCACACGGAAGGTGCCGCGCTGGAAGGCGGCATCGTTGCGGCGGTACTGCAGTTCGACCAGCGCCTTGATCAGCTTGTCACGCGCGATCTCGCCGCCCACCTCAAGCTTGACCACCATGCGCGAATAGGTCTCGACCGAGCCGATACCGTAGATGCACGACACCGAGGCCACGATGATGACATCGTTGCGCTCGAGCAGCGCCTGCGTTGCGGCATGGCGCATGCGGTCGATCTGCTCGTTGATCTGGCTGTCTTTTTCGATATACGTGTCCGAGCGGGGCACATAGGCCTCGGGCTGGTAGTAATCGTAGTAGCTGACGAAATACTCGACCGCGTTGTCCGGGAAGAACTGCTTCATCTCGGCATAAAGCTGGGCGGCCAGCGTCTTGTTCGGCGCCAGCACGAGGGTGGGCTTCTGCGTGGCCTCGATGATCTTGGCCATGGTGAAGGTCTTGCCCGAACCCGTAACACCCAGCAGTACCTGGTCGCGCTCGCCCGCCTCCACGCCCGCCACCAGTTCGGCAATGGCGGTGGGCTGGTCGCCCGCGGGTTCATAGGGCGAATGAACCCTGAATTTGTTGACCTTGGGCTTGGCCGCCTGCCGCTCGGGCTGGAAGGTGACCGGCATGTCGGCGGGGTCGATGTCGGTGGTTTTCTTCTTTTTGCGTGATGCTGTTGCCATAGCTACACCAAGTGGGGCGTCACCGGCCCGGCCGCAAGGGCCATGGCCGGTGATGCCCTGCCGTCCCCTTTAATGCTGCGCGCCAAGCGGCGGCGGCACGCGGGCGGCGCGCAGGGCTGCGGCCTGACGGGTGGCAAGGGCCGCCTCGTTGAAGTCGCCTGCCAGTTCTTGGAACAGCGCATGCCAGTTCACCTTGGCCTTGAGGCGGAGGAACACGCTGCCCAGCCCCACGGCGGAGCGGTCAACCAGCACGAATTCACGCGGGGGCTGCACGCCGCCGGTGCGCTTGAGGCCGTTATAGACCCGCTCGGCCACGGCGCGGCCATATTGCGGGTCGTTATCTTCCTGAATGAAGCGCTCGCGGTCATCGAGCAGCGGGCCGTAGATGAAGCGCGCCCACTCGTTGAGTACCCGCACCGTATCGCGCGACAGGTTGACAAAGCCCCATGCCTCATAGGCCTGCATGGCCAGATCCTCGTCATCCGTCTCGATCGCCCTGTGCAGGTCGATGATGCCCTGGACGAAACGCGGGCGGAAAATGCGGATGGCCCCGAAGTCGAGCAGGTTGATGCCGTAATCATCACGCACGGTGAAGTTGCCCATATGCGGGTCGCCATGGATCACGCCGTAACGGTACAGCGGCGCATACCACGCGCGGAACAGGGCGCGCGCCATGCTGTTGCGCTGCTCCTGCGTGGGATTGGCGTCGAGCACCTTTTGCATGCCCTGGCCGTTGACCCATTCCATGGTCAGCAGGCGGGCCGTGCACAGGCTGTCTATGGGTTCGGGAATGGTCACGTCGGGCCAGTCCGCCATCATGATGCGATACAGCCGCATGTTGGCGGCCTCGCGCTGGTAGTCGAGTTCCTCGTACAGGCGGTCCTGCAGTTCCTCGAGCACGTCATCCTGGCAGATGGTGCTGTCAAGGCGGTAGAACAGGCCCACGGCCATGCGGAACTGGCGCAGGTCGGATTCCACGGTCGATTTCATGTCCGGGTATTGCAGCTTGCACGCCACCTGCCGCCCGTCGGGCAGCACCGCGCGGTGCACCTGCCCCAGACTTGCGGCAGCCGAGGCCGTGCGGTCGAACGAGCGGAAGTTGCGCTCCCAGTTCGGGCCGAGTTCGGCGGCCATGCGGCGGCGCACGAAGGTCCAGCCCATGGGCGGCGCGTTGGCCTGGAGCTGGGCCAGTTCCTTGGCATATTCCTCGGGCAGGGCGCCGGGAATGGTGGAGAGAAGCTGCGCGCCCTTCATCAACGGCCCCTTGAGGCCGCCGAGCACGCTTTTCAGGTCCTCGGCATGCACGCCCTGGTTGGAGCGGAAGCCCATCTTGTGCCCGGCAATGCGCGCGGCAATGCCGCCCACCGTGCCCGAGGTGCGCACCATGCGGCGGAATTCACCAAACAGGCCGGTATTATCGAGATTCCGTTCATCCGCCACGTCAGACACGCTCCAGTTCATCTATAAATCCGGCGATCACATCCAGCCCCTTCTGCCAGAACCCCGGATCGGCCGCATCCAGCCCGAAGGGGGCCAGAAGTTCGCGGTGCCGCAGGGTTCCGCCAGCCTTGAGCATGTCGAGATACTTGTCCTGAAAACCAGGATGCCCGGACCGGAACACCCCGTATAGCGCGTTTACCAGGCAATCGCCAAAGGCATAGGCGTACACATAGAATGGTGAATGGATGAAATGCGGAACATATGTCCAGTACACATCATAATCTGGCGTGAAGTTGAATGCCGGGCCAAGGCTCTCGGCCTGGGTCTGGCGCCAGATCTCGCCAATGCGCGCGGGCAGGAGTTCGCCCTTGCGGCGTTCCTCGTGCACCAGTGTCTCGAAACGGTAGAACGCGATCTGGCGCACCACGGTGTTGAGCATGTCCTCCACCTTGGCGGCCAGCATCAGCCTGCGCCGCGCGGGATCGGTCTGGGCATCGAGCAGGGCGCGGAAGGTCAGCATCTCGCCAAACACGCTGGCGGTCTCGGCCAGGGTGAGCGGCGTGCTGGACATGAGGTAGCCCTGCCTGCCCGCCAGCACCTGATGCACGCCATGGCCGAGTTCATGCGCCAGCGTCATCACATCGCGCGTGCGGCCACGATAGTTGAGCAGCAGGTAGGGGTGCACGGAGGGCACCGTGGGGTGGGCAAACGCGCCTGAAGCCTTGCCGGGCACGGGCGGCGCATCGATCCATGCGTGGTCGAAGAACTTTTTGGCCACCTCGCCCATGCGCGGGTCGAAGCCTTCATAGGCGCCGAGCACCTGCCTTGTGGCCTCCGCCCACGGGATAAGCGGTTCATCCTGCGTGGTCAGGGGGGCGTTGCGGTCCCAGTATTCCAGCTTTTCAAGGCCGAGCCATTTGGCCTTGAGCGCGTAATAGCGGTGAGACAGGCGGGGATAGGCTTCGGTCACGGCCTGCACCAGCGCATCCACCACCTCGTCTTCCACCATGTTGGCACAGTTGCGTGCCGAGGTGGGGCGCGGGTAGTGGCGCATCCCGTCCATGATGGCCTTGTCCTTGGCCAGCGTGTTGGTAATGAGCGAGAACAGCTTCACGTTGCGGCCCAGTTCATCGCCAATGGCGCTGGCCGCCGCAGCACGCAGCTTGCGGTCGGGGCTGGACATGGAATCAAGCGCATTGCCCAGCGTGACCTGCTCGCCGCCCAGGCGCACGCGCAGGCCGGCCATCGTCTCGTCAAACAGGCGGTTCCATGCCGCAGCGCCCGTGACCGATTTCTCGTGCAGGACCGCCTCGACCTCATCGGAAAGCTGATAGGGGCGGAACACGCGCAAATCGCGCAGGAAAGGCGCCCAGTGCGCCAGCGCCGCATCGCTCATCTGGGCGGCCAGCACCGTATCATCGATGCGGTTGATCTCGAGCGTGAAGAACAGCAGATGCGTGGAGATGGTGGTCAGCCGCTCATTGATCGACTGCGCAAACCGCGCCACGCCGGAATCCGACGTATTGGCCGCGAACAGAAGCTGGGCGTAAGAACCCGCACGGCCCAGCACCTCGTCAATGCGCTGGTATTCGGCAATGGCCTGCGCCAGTTCCGCGCCCGGCAGGCTGGCCAGCCTGCCCTGCCATGCGGTGCTGAAGGCCTGCGCATCGGCCTCGGCCTGATCAAGGTCGGTGGCGAGTTCGGGGGCATCCGGCGCGGCATACAGGTCCGACAGGTCCCACCGCGGCAGGCCGGCAAGGCCGGACGGGGTTGCAGGGGCCTGGGCATCGGCGCTGCGCGGGGCAGACAGGGAGGCAGGAAAATTCGCTTTGAACATAGATCGGGCACCAACCATCAGATCGGGCGAAGCCTGCGCACCAGCACCGGCCCCGCGATTCCATGATGTGAATCTAGTGCGTCCCGCCCTGCTATGCGACCCCACCGCCCGATATTGTGCCCTGATGCAGACGGGGCCGGACATTGCTGCCCGGCCCCGCCATGATGTGAAGTGCGTTGCCTTTACGCGCCAACCGCCAGCGCCGGGGCCTCGAAGCCGATGACCTTCGCATATTCCTTCGGCACGACATGCCAGAAGCGCGGCAGCGTCTTGTCCCAATTATGCAGCAGCAGTTCGGCGTAGCGGCTGCCGGTCTCGCTTGCATGGGTCTCGACCTGTTCGCGCAGCACGGCCTCCCATTTGGGGTCATGCACGCGGCACCACATCACCGTATCGGGGTTCACGCGCTCGGCAAACGTGCCGCTGGCGTCATACACGAAGGCCATGCCGCCGGTGAAACCCGCGCCAAAATTGTCGCCCGTCTCGCCCAGGATCACCACCGTGCCGCCGGTCATGTATTCGCACCCGTTCGACCCGCACCCCTCGACCACCGCAACAGCGCCCGAGTTGCGCACGGCAAAGCGTTCGCCCGCCTGCCCTGCGGCATACAGCGCGCCTGCGGTGGCACCATACAGCACCGTGTTGCCCACGATGGCGTTCTCGTTCGACACGAGGCTGGAAGACGGCGACGGCCGCACCACGATGGTCGCCCCCGAGAGCCCCTTGCCCACGTAGTCGTTCGCATCACCCAGCACCTCAAGCTTGAGGCCCTGCACCGCGAACGCGCCGAGCGACTGCCCCGCCGAGCCGCGCAGCCGCGCCGTGAGGTGGCCCGGTGCGAGCTTGGTCATGCCGAACTGGCGCACGATGAGCGAGGAGATGCGCGTGCCGATGGCGCGATGCGTGTTCTGCACGTTGTACTGCAACTGCATCTTCTCGCCATGGTCGAACAGCGGGCGCGCATCGGCAATCATCTGCGCATCCAGCGTCTCGGGCACCTCATTGCGGCCCTCACGCGTGCAGTAGCGGCCATAGGGGCCGGGATCGGCCTGCGCCAGCAGCGAGTTGAGGTCGAGGTCATCGAGATAGTCCGCCCCGCGCAGCACCTGATGCAGCAGGTCGGTGCGGCCGATGATCTCGTTAAGCGTGGAGAAGCCCAGCGATGCGAGGATGTTGCGCACGTCCTCGGCAATGAAGGAGAACAGGTTGATCACCTTCTCCGGCGTGCCCTCGAACTTCCTGCGCAGTTCCTCGTCCTGCACGCACACGCCCACGGGGCAGGTGTTGGAGTGGCACTGCCGTACCATGATGCAGCCCATGGCCACGAGGCTGGCCGTGCCGATGCCGAATTCTTCCGCACCCAGCATGGCGGCGATCACCACGTCGCGCCCGGTTTTCAGCCCGCCATCGGTGCGCAGCTTCACGCGGTGGCGCAGGCGGTTGAGCATCAGCACCTGATGCGCCTCCGCCAGCCCCAGCTCCCACGGCATGCCCGCGTATTTGACCGAAGACTGCGGGCTCGCCCCCGTGCCACCGGAATGGCCCGAGATCAGGATCGCATCCGCCTTGGCCTTGGCCACGCCTGCCGCAATCGTGCCGATGCCCGAACGTGCGACCAGCTTCACGGTCACGGTGGCCTCGGGGTTGATCTGCTTGAGGTCGTAGATGAGTTGGGCCAGATCCTCGATCGAATAGATATCGTGATGCGGCGGCGGCGAGATCAGGGTCACGCCCTCGGTTGCATGGCGCAGCTTCGCGATCAGGCTGGTCACCTTGAAGCCGGGCAACTGCCCGCCCTCGCCGGGCTTCGCACCCTGCGCCATCTTGATCTCGATCTCGCGGCAGTCGTTGAGGTACTGCGCGGTCACGCCAAAGCGGCCCGAGGCGATCTGCTTGATGGCGGAGGACGCATTATCGCCATTGGGGCGCGGCTTCGCGCGGGCCGGGTCTTCGCCACCCTCGCCCGAATCTGACTTGGCGCCGATGCGGTTCATGGCGATCGACAGCGTCTCATGCGCCTCGGGGCTGAGCGCGCCAAGCGAGATGCCCGGTGCGATCAGGCGCTTGCGCAGTTCGGTAATGCTCTCGACCGATTCCACGGGAATGGGCGTGCGCCCGCCACGGAAGTCGAGCAGGTCGCGCAATGCCACCGGCGGCTGGCGGCGCACCGCATCGGCATAACGCTGGTAGATGGAGAAGCTGCCGGTGCCCACCGCCGTTTGCAGCATGTGGATCAGGTTGCCATCAAAGGCATGCACTTCCCCGCTGCGGCGCAGCTTGTAGCGCCCGCCGACGGAAAGCGTTTCCACCTGTTTGTTCCACGCCTTGTGGTGGAAGCTGAGCACATTGCGCGCGATGCCGGTCAGGCCGATGCCCGAGATGCGCGAGGGCATGCCGGGGAAGAACTCCGCCGTCAGCGCGCGTGAGAGCCCAATGGCCTCGAAATTATAGCCGCCGCGATACGACGCCACGATGGAAATCCCCATCTTGGACATGATCTTGAGCAGGCCCTTGTTGACCGCCTTGCGGTAGCGCTCTACCGACTCGCTGAGCGAAAGCTGGCCGAACAGGCCGCGCCGGTGGCGGTCGGCAATGCTTTCCTGCGCCAGGTACGGGTTGACCGTGGTCGCACCCACGCCAATCGTCACCGCAATGGCATGCACGTCGAGCGCCCCGGCCGAGCGCACGTTGAGCGAGGTGAACGTGCGCAGCGACTGGCGCACCAGATGCGTGTGCACCGCCGCCGTGGCGAGGATCATCGGGATATAGGCCCGCTCGCTGGACTGGTGCTCATCGGTCAGGAACACATGGGTGCAGCCCTGGCGCACGCGGTCCTCGGCCTCGGCGCGGATGCGCGCGATGGCGCTGCGCAGCCCGGCCTCGCCCTCGCTGGCGGGGAAGGTGCAGTCGATGATGCAGGCATTCTTGCCACAGAACTCGACCAGCGCCTGGAACTCGCCCGTGGTCAGCACCGGGGAGGGAAGCTGGAGCAGGTCGCACTGGCTCTCGTTTTCCTCCAGGATGTTGCCAAGGTTGCCAAGACGGGTCACGAGGCTCATCACCCGCGTTTCACGCAGGCTGTCGATGGGCGGGTTGGTGACCTGGCTGAAGGCCTGACGGAAGTAATGCGCAAGCCCGCGGTAGCGGGTGGAGAGCACGGCAAGCGGCGTGTCATCGCCCATCGAGCCGATGGCCTCGGCGGCGTTCTCCACCATGGGTTGCAGGATGGTCTCGAGGTCTTCCAGCGTCATGCCCACGGCAAGCTGGCGGCGGCGCAGCATCTCGGCCCCGTACAGAACCGGTTCGCTGCCATCGGGGCGCACAATGCTCGAGATTTCCTGCGTGCGCTTGACCCAGGCCGAGAAATCCTGCCGCTGCGAGAGTTCATCGAGCAGCTCTTCATTGCTGTAGAGCTTCGCGGTTTTCAGGTCGAGTGCGAGCGACTGCCCCGGCCCGAGGCGGCCACGGCTGACGATCTCGGCCTCGGGCACCTTCACCATGCCCGTCTCGGAGCCCACGATCAGCAGGCCGCCCGCGGTCAGCGTGTAGCGCAGCGGGCGCAGGCCGCTGCGGTCAAGGCCCGCCACCATCCACCGCCCGTCGGTAGCGCACAGGGCGGCGGGGCCATCCCACGGCTCCATCACGGCGTTGCAGTAGGAATACATGTCCTTGTGGCGCTGCGGCATGGCGGAGTTGCCGCCAACGCTTGCCGGAATCATCAGGCAGCGCGCCATCGGCGCGTCACGGCCTGCAAAGGTCAGCAGTTCGAACACGTTGTCAAAGCATGCCGTGTCCGAGCCCTGCGCCTGCACCACGGGCTTGAGGTCATCCATGTAGGGGTCAAGGATGGGGTCGGCCAGGCGCGTCTCGTGGCTCTTCATCCAGTTCACGTTGCCCGAGATGGTGTTGATCTCGCCATTATGGGCAAGGCGGCGGAAGGGCTGGGCCAGCTTCCATGTGGGGAAGGTGTTGGTCGAGTAGCGCTGGTGGTAGATGGCAAAGCGGCTGACAAAGCGCGGGTCGAGCAGGTCGGGGTAGAACTCGGTCAGGTGCTCGGCGAGGAACATGCCCTTGTAGATGAGCGAGCGGCATGACAGCGAGCACACATACAGGTCGACCTGATTGGCGATCGCGCTCTTTTCGATCTTGCGACGGATCACGTACAGGTCGCGCTCGAATTCTTCCTCCCCGCTGCCGGGCAGGTTGCGGATCAGGATCTGCTCGATCTCGGGGCGGGTGGCGTTGGCCTTCTCGCCAATGCAGTCGGTGTTGATGGGCACCTGACGCCAGCCATAGATGCTGTAGCCAAACGCCAGGATCTCGCTCTCGATGATCTGGCGGCAGCGCTCCTGGGCGGCAATGTCGGTCTTGGGCAGGAAGATCATGCCCACCGCGATCTGGCTGTCCACGCCGCTTTCCGCGCCGCCTGCATGAATGGCATCGGCAAAGAAATCCTGCGGGATCTCGACATGGATGCCCGCGCCGTCGCCGG
This sequence comes from Komagataeibacter melomenusus, assembly GCF_013155395.1. Lineage (GTDB taxonomy): Bacteria > Pseudomonadota > Alphaproteobacteria > Acetobacterales > Acetobacteraceae > Komagataeibacter > Komagataeibacter melomenusus. Next base: position 16,377 of record NZ_JABJWC010000047.1, read on the forward strand.
TTTTGCCGTCGGCGTCGACCGCACCCCGGTGCCACACGGCCTTGAGTGCTGCGATGCCTGCTTCCACCACGTCGCGGCGCGGCTTGCCATCAAGGGCCGCCACCATGCCCACGCCGCAGGCATCATGCTCGTCGGCCGGGGTGTACAGGCCGGAAATGGCCTGCGCGTTGTCGCGCCATTCCTGCACGAAATCGGTGGACTGGTTTTCGAACTGATCCATCATGCTTACTCCGCCACCTCGGCCTGTGCGGCCGTCATTTCTTCCAGCCATTCATGCATCTGCGCTGCCGCATCGCGCCCATCGCGGATGGCCCACACCACAAGGCTGGCCCCGCGCACGATATCGCCCGCGGCAAACACGCCGGGCAGGCTGGTCATGAATGTTTTACGGTCCACCATGAGCGTACCCCAGCGCGAGACTTCCAGCTCCGGCTGGCCCCACAGCGTGGGCAGCGGCTCGGGGTCGAAGCCCAGCGCCTTGACCACGAGGTCGGCCTCGAGCGTGAACGCGCTGTCCTCCACCGGCTCGACCGACTGGCGGCCCGAGGCATCGGGCAGGCCGAGCTTCATGCGGCTGGCGCGCACGCCACTCACATGGCCCTCGCCCTCGAATGCCTGGGGGGCTGCGAGCCAGACGAACTCCACGCCCTCTTCCTCGGCGTTCTTCACCTCGCGCACGGAGCCGGGCATGTTGGCGCGGTCGCGGCGGTAGAGGCATTTGACCGACTTCGCCCCCTGCCGGATGGCGGTGCGCACGCAGTCCATGGCCGTATCGCCACCACCAATGACCACGACCGACTTGCCCGCGGCATTCAGGTCGCCATTGTCGTAGTCCGCCACCCTGTCACCCAGCGAGACGCGGTTGGAGGCGGTGAGGTAATCGAGCGCGCGCACGATGCCGCCAAGCCCCGCACCAGGGCCGCCGATGTCACGCGACTTGTACACGCCGGTGGCGATCAGCACGCCATCATGCCGCGCGCGCAGGGTGGAAAACGCGATGCTGTCCGCGCCATCGGTATCGCCAATGCCCTTGCCGAGGTGGAAGTGAATGCCCGATTCCACCAGCAGCTTATGCCGGCGCAGCACGATGTCCTTCTCCAGCTTGAAGCCGGGGATGCCATACATCAGCAGGCCGCCGATGCGGTCGTAGCGATCATAGACATGCACCTGGTAGCCCTGCTCGCGCAGTTGCACGGCAGCGGCCAGCCCACCGGGGCCAGCACCGATGATGGCAACGCTCTCATCGCGCTCGGCCACCGGTTTGACCGGCTTGACCCAGCCGTTATCAAAGGCGGTATCGGTAATGTAGCGCTCGACCGCGCCGATGGTCACACTCTCGAATCCTTCCTCGATCACGCAGTTGCCTTCGCACAGGCGGTCCTGCGGGCAGATGCGGCCACAGATTTCGGGGAAGGTGTTGGTGGCCGACGACAGTTCATACGCCTCCTCCATCCGCCCTGCCGCCGTCATCATCAGCCAGTCGGGGATGTTGTTGCCCAGCGGGCAGTGCACCGAGCAGAACGGCACGCCGCACTGCGAGCAGCGCGAAGCCTGCGTCGCGGCCTTTGCGGGCACGAACTCATCGTAAATTTCGTTGAAGTCCTTGCGGCGCGTCTCGGCAGGCCGTTTGTCGGGCTGCTCCTGCGCCACGGAGACGAATTTCAGCATGCGCTCGGCCATCGGTCTGCCCCTGGTCTGCATAATGGAAGGAAGGCGTCAGGCACGACAGGCGCGCCCGGTGTCGCACATGACCTACGCAACGCCTTGCCCAAAGAAAAGACAGCAGTACTGACCTTAACGCAGGAAAAGACCAGAAATACGCGAAATTCTCCCCTTGCGCGCCAAAAATCAGTCCAGCACCAGATCCATGGGCGACGGTGTTATGCCCAGCATCTCGAGCGTGCGGGCGCCGGGGGCCACGACGTTATCGACATAAAGCAGCTTCACCTGGTCACGGGTCAGCATCTTGCCCGGCAGGTGCTCGAGCACGCTGGCCTGAAGCGTGGCAAGCCAGCGCGGCACCGCGATGAGCGGGCGCGGATGCCCGCCCCACCGCGCCGCCCAGGCCACGAGCTGGCGCATGGTCATGACCACGGGGCCACCGAACTCGAAGATCGCCCCTTCCATGCCCTCGCTGGTGGCGATGCGCAGCATGCCCTCGGCCACATCGCCCACCCATACGGGCTGGAAGCGCGTGGCCGGGCCAAAGACCGGCACCACCGGCATGAAGCGCGCCATGCGGGCGAACATGGCGGGAATGGCCCCCTCCACGCCAAAAATGAGCGAGGGCCGGATGATGATCGCCTGCGGCATGTGGCGGCTGACCGCCGCCTCCCCCTCGCCCTTGCTGCGGGCATAGGCCGATGGGCTGTTCACGTCCGCACCGATGGCCGAGACATGGATCAGCCGCTCCACACCTGCGGCGGCGCTGATCCGCGCTATCCGTGCCGCGCCCGCCACATGGATCGCCTCGAAGGTGGCCGCCCCATGGGGGGAGAGGACGCCCACAAGGTTGATGACCAGCGTGCTGCCCTCGATGGCGGCAACGCAGGCGGCCTCATCAGTGACGGAGGCGACGACAGGCACCACCTGCCCCACATCGCCGAGCATGCGCAGGGTCGCGGCATGCGCCGCCGTGCGGCCCGCCACGCGCACCACGTAGCCGGCCCGCGCCAGCCGCCCCACCACGGAACGGCCCACGAATCCGCTCCCGCCAAATACCGTTGCCACCTTGCGTGCCATGGCCTGCTCCTGTCCGTGATCCATGATCGTTTTCGTGCTCCTGTTCTGGCATCCTTTGCCAACGCCTTCCCAGCCATTTTGTCCGCACGGCCACGACCGCACGGGCCGCCTGCCAGGTGCAGGAAGAAAAAATGCGCCTGATTTCAAAAAAATGCATTTACCCTGTTGACCACCACCACCGGGCGGACTAAACAGCGCTCACACCACCCCGGCGGCCTCCGCTGGGGAGCCTCTGAGCCCAGATGGCGGAATTGGTAGACGCGCAGGTTTCAGGTACCTGTGGCCGCAAGGTCGTGGAAGTTCGAGTCTTCTTCTGGGCACCATCTCTCAAAACTGAATATCACTCCCCTCCGGGGGCGGTCAGGACAGCCCATCACGGGCGTGTCCCGTTATCTTTTTGCCTGTTCCGCAGCCGGAATTGGTGTAAACCGCCCCGAGCACATCCTTCACGGCCCCGGCCACCGTGGGCACAGGCAGGCGTTACGACACAACGGATTGCCCTGCTTGCGGTTGCGTTGCAGACCTGCCACCGTGAATTCAATTGCGTGACGGAGCATTTCACATATGGCCACAAGCCCATCACCCGACGCCATTCACCTCTATCGTGGCGACCTGCCCGCGCATGTCACCTTCAGCGGCAGTGTTGCAGTGGATACGGAAACGATGGGCCTCAACCCGCACCGTGACCGGCTGTGCCTGGTGCAGCTTTCAGGCGGGGATGGCCACGCCCATCTGGTGCAGATCCCCAAAGGCGCGCAAGCGGCCGACTGCCCCAACCTCATGCGCGTGCTGGCCGACCCGGCCCTGCCCAAGCTCATGCATTTCGCCCGCTTTGACGTGGCCATCTTGCAATACACGCTGGGCATTACGGTCGCCCCCGCCATCTGCACCAAGATCGCCTCGAAGCTGGTGCGCACCTATACCGACCGCCACGGCCTGGCCCATCTGTGCCGCGAGATGCTGGGCGTGGAACTGAGCAAGCAGCAGCAGTCATCGGACTGGGGGGCGGACGTGCTCAGGCCCGAGCAACTGGCCTATGCCGCCTCCGACGTGCTGTACCTGCATGCGCTGTGGGCGAAGCTCGAGGCCCTGCTGCACCGCGAGGGGCGGCGTGAACTGGCGCAGGCCTGCTACGATTTTCTGCCCACGCGCGCACGGCTTGATATACTGGGCTACGAGGATCCTGACATTTTCGCGCATCGGGCCGCCTGATGCCCCATGCCCGGTTTGACCGGGAACCCATTCAGACCGATACAGATCGTGCATGAATAGCAGCCCCCTTCCCCCTCCCTCCGCCACGGGCGATGACGCTGGCCAGCCTGCCCGCATGCTGCGCGAGGCCCGCGCCGTGCTGCGCGCCGAATCCGCCGGGCTGGAAGCCATGATCGCCGCAATGGAAGACGGCACGGCCGGTGATGGCGGGCTGGGCGCGGCCTTCATCGCGGCGGTCGAGGGCATCTGGGCGGGCAACCGGCGCGTGGTGGTGACCGGCATGGGCAAGTCGGGCCATATCGGGCGCAAGATCCAGGCCACCCTTGCCTCGACCGGCACGCCCGCCATTTTCGTGCATCCGGCCGAGGCCTCGCACGGGGATCTGGGCATGCTGCAGAAGGGCGATGCGGTGCTGGCCCTGTCCAATTCCGGCGAGACGGCGGAAATGGCGGACATCATCTCGCATGCCCGCCGGTTCGGGCTGCTGCTCATCGCCATGACCGCGCGCGCGGGCTCCACGCTGGCGCAGGCGGCCGACATCGTGCTGCTGCTGCCCCATGCGCCCGAGGCCTGCCCCATCGGCCTTGCGCCCACCACCAGTTCCACCATGCAGCTTGCGCTGGGCGATGCGCTGGCCATCGTGCTGCTGCAGCGCCGGGGCTTCAGCGCCAGTGACTTCGGCATCTTCCACCCCGGCGGGCGGCTGGGCACGCGGCTGCGCCGGGTGAGCGAACTGATGCATACCGGCCAGAGCATGCCCCTTGGCGCGCCCGACATGGACCTGCGCCGCGTGATCGTGGAAATGACCCGCAAGGCGTTTGGCTGCATGGGCGTGGTGGATGCACATGGCCGCCTGCTCGGCCTGATTACCGACCACGACCTGCGCCTGGCCCTGGGCCGCGACCTTGACCACACGCGGGCCGCCGACATCATGAACCCCGCGCCCCAGACCATCGGCCCCGACCTGCTGGCCGCCGAGGCGCTGCGGATCATGAACGACCGCCCGCGCCCGATCTCGAGCATTTTCGCCCTTGATGAAGGCGGGCATGCGGTGGGCATCGTGCACCTGCACGACCTGCTGCGCGCGGGCATTGCATGACCGACCGCCCCGAAGACAGGGACGACGGCACCGATCCCGACACCGCCATCCAGCGCGAGGATTATGCCCGCAGCGCCGCCGATATCGAGCGCCAGCGCAGCATATTCGACCAGGGCACGCGCACGCGCCTGCTGCCCAATGCCGCCGACCAGGCGCGCAGGCAGGCCATCATGCGCTCGGCCAAGTGGATGCTGCCGCTGCTGGCCCTGGTGCTGCTCGGCTCGATCGCCGCATGGCCCGCGGTCGAGCGCGCGGTGATCATGCATACCGGCACCATGGCGCAGATGAGCCGCGTGCGCGTGAAAAGCGGCAGCATGCTCAACCCCACCTATCGTGGCCTCGACGAGCATGGCCGCCCCTACATGATCACCGCCGACGAGGCCCGCCAGGTCGACCCCGAGCGCATCGACCTGAGCAACCCTGCCGCCGATACCCTGACCGATAACGGCAACTGGCTGTATGTGACCGCGCGCGATGGCGTGTATATGCAGCACACCCAGCTGCTGGACCTGACGCGTGACGTCACCCTCTATCGCAATGACGGAACCCTCATGCTCAGCCCCACGGCCGATGTCGACATGCGCCACAACATCATCGTAACCGATAGCTGGGTCCATGCCGAAGGCCCGGTGGGCGTGCTCGACGCGCGCGGCGGCATGGTGGATACACGCGGCGGCATCATGCTGTTTCGCGGTCCGGGCCGCATGATCCTCAATGCAGCGGAAAGATCGAACTGATGGCGCGCCTCCTCCCTCACCTGCCGCTTGGCGGCGTCCTGCTCGGGCTGGTGGTGGCCGCCCCCGCCATGGCGCAGGGGCTTGACATGTCGCATGGCCAGCAGATCAATGTCACCGCGGCAGGCGGCTTTGACTGGGACCAGAACGCGCAGACCGTCACCGCCTATGACCGCGCCCAGGCCATCCGGGGCGACGTGACCGTGCGCGCCGACAAGCTCATCGCCTTCTACCGCAAGAAGGCGGCCACGACACCCGCACCGGGGCAGGCGCAGACAGCAGCCGGCACGAACGCGGCAGCGGGCACGCAGGCCGCAGGCCGCCCGCCCGGCCCCGACGCGCCGCTTGCCGCCCATCTTGGCGTCGCCCCCCCGCCCGAGACGCGCAGGCCCCATATCGTCGATGACACGCCCGCCCCCGCTGGCGCCACGAGCACGCCCGCACCGGCCAGCACGCCCGACGCCACCACGGCCACCGCCAGCGACCCCGACGTGGATACGAACCTCGCCACCCCGTCCGACGTGCTGCCGCAGGACCTGCCCATCCCCGACCGGCCCGACCCCATCGGCGCGCCCAGCAATGGCCCCGCCAGCGCGGCTGCGGGCACGGCGCAGGGCAATGGGCAGGGTGATGCGGCAGGCGGGGGCGCTGCGGGCGATGGCGGCTCGTCAGGCGGATCGAGCGAGGTTTACCGCCTTGAGGCGATTGGCCACGTGCATGCCTTCAACCTCAATGACCAGGCCTGGGGCGACCATGCGGTGTATGACGTGGACCAGGCCATTCTGGTCATGACCGGCGAGCACCTGAAGATGACCGCCCCGCAGGACATCCTGACCGCGCGCGACGTGCTGGAATATCACTCGCACGAGCATATGTCGGTCGCGCGCGGCAACGCCACCATGACCACAAATGACGGCCGCCAGATCCGCGCCGACGTGCTGGTGGGCTACGACAAGCCCAAGCCCGAGCGCAGCAACAAGCGCAAGGAATGGAAACAGACCCACCCCAACGGCAAGAACCCCCTGCCCGACGACGCCACCACGCCGGAGGACGCGGCAGCGGATGACAAGCCATCGCCCGGCGCGGGCACGATGGACCATGTCGATGCCTTCGGCCACATCATCATCCGCACCCGCACCGAGACCATAACCGGCGACCGGGGCGTGTACGTGCCCGATACGGGCATTGCCCGACTGGTGGGCAACGTGCATATCACCCGTGGGGAAAATCAGGTCAGCGGCACATCGGCCATCGTGAACCTGCATACCGATATCTCGACCCTGACCGACAACCCCGGCTCGCGCGTGAGTGGCCTGGTCATTCCCAACCAGGCTGGCAAAGGTGGCAAGGCACAAGGCAAATGAACATGACCCCCCCGACCGACAGCCCCGACCCCACACAAA
>NZ_JABJWC010000048.1 GCF_013155395.1 Komagataeibacter melomenusus
GGCGGGATCAGCCCTGCGCGGCGGGGGCGGCCTGCTTCATGGCGGCGAGCAGGGCGGTGCTGCCCTGCCGGGTGGCGAACAGGCGGGCGCTGATGCCCTCGCCATCGCGCAGGTCGGGGTTGGCGCCATGTTCGAGCAGGAAGGTGACCATGGGGTCGCGGTTGAACATCACGGCAAAGATCAGTGGCGTGCGCCCCACGAAGTTGGGCACGTCAATGCCCGCGCCATGCGCCACGAGCACGCGCGCGCACGGCAGGTCGCCCTTGAAGGCCACGCCCGCGAGTGCTGTCGCTCCCTTGGCATCCTGCAGGTCGGGGCTGGCGCCGCCTTCCAGCAGGGCGCGCACGGTGGGTTCGTGGCCGTTATAGGCGGCCAGGATCAGCGCGGTGTAGCCCTTGTCATTGCGGGTATCGGGGTTGATGCCCGCCTTGAGGAATTCGGTAACGAGATCCGTCTGCCCATCCCTTGCGGCGGAAAGGAACAGGGTCTCGATTTCCGCGTTGCTGAAGGATTCGGGTGCGTCGGCGGCGGGGTCGCCGTGGGCGATTGTCTTGCTCATGTGCCTGCCTGGCTGGTCGGATTGCGTGAAACGGGGGCGGAGGCCGGTCCCGTCATGAGCGATCGATCATAGGACGGTTTGGCTGAAAAGAACATCGGGCAATCATGCATCACCGGGCTGATCCCACGCAATGTCGCGGCACGCACCATGGGCCATGATGCCCATCGTATCAGGCGGCAGGCCCGCGTCGCGCACGGCTTTTGCAAGGCGCGTGACCGGCTCGTCCATGGGTTCGTCCGTCAGGCGGAAGGTGCCGAAATGCATGCCGATCCCGCAGCGCGCCCCAAGCTGGCGCAGGCCGGACAGCGCCTCCTCCGGCGTGGTGTGCACGCGCTCCATCAGGGCGCGGGGCTCGTATGCGCCAATGGGCAGGAGGGCGATGTCGGGTGCGCCAAGGCGCTGGCGGATCAGGCGCCAGTGGCGGCCATCGGCGGTATCGCCTGCAAAGAACAGCTGGTGGCCCGCCTCGTCTTGCAGCATGAAACCACCCCACAGGCTGGTATTGCGGTCAAAGGGCGTGCGGGCCGCGCCGTGGCGGGCCGGCGTGCAGGTGATGTGGATGCCGCCTGTGGCCACCGCCTGCCACCAGTCCAGCTCCATGATGCGCGTAAGCCCGGTCCTGCGCATGAAGCGCGCATTGGCGAGCGGTGTGACCACCAGCGGGTTGTCGCCGCGGCGGGCGATGGCGCGCAGGCTGGGCAGGTCCATGTGGTCGTAATGCGCGTGCGAGACCAGCACGATGTCGATGCGTGGCAGGTCGGCCAGCCTGCGGCCGGGCGCGCGCACCCGCTTGGGGCCGATAAAGGGCAGCGGGGAGCAGCGTTGCGAAAAGATCGGGTCGGTCAGGATGGTGAGTGCCGTGCCATCGGGCCGGGGCAGGCGGATGAGAAAGGTGCTGTGGCCGATAAAGGTCAGTTGCACCGTGTCGGGCGCGGGCCGGGCATGCGGGTCGCCGGTGGGGGCGGGGTTTTCAATCCAGGCGGGCCAGTCCGATTTCGGGCGGTTCCACTGCCATTTCAGGATGGCGAGACGCCGCAGGCGCGCAGGCTGCATGCCCTCGGGGCAGATGGCGGGCGGGTTGAAAAAACGCCTGCCATCCGTGTGGTCACTGGCGGGTAGCAGGGGCATGCGTGGGTCTCCATCTGCCGGCGTATCGTGGGGAACAGGTGAAGGGGAGGATGAAGCCCATGTCAAATTCCCGGCCCGCAGGCATGATCGGGCGGAACTGGCGGCGGGCGCATGCGCTGGCATCTGTGGCGTGGATTGGATAACGGCTTGATGAGATGGCTTGTTCCGTCCTGAAGGTCGTGAGAAGGTACGCGCCGTGAAAAGCCTTTGTCCCTGCGCCCTCCCGCTGCCCGCGCGTGCATGCGGGCCGGGCGGGCGTGGGTAGCGCGGAAAGAATAACAAGAAAGGGGTGTCGGCTTCCGCCACGCGGCCCGGTTTGGTCGGAACAACACCCATGGCTGTAAGGAGGCCGGTCCCTCATGCGTTCCTTGTACACATCCCCCCTCATGGCTCCTGAAGGAGGTGGCGGCATGCCCACCAATATCGATACGCTGTGCATCAACACGATTCGCACGCTATCCATGGACGCGGTGCAGAAAGCGAATTCCGGCCATCCCGGCACGCCCATGGCGCTTGCCCCCGTGGGCTACGCGCTGTGGCGTGACGTGCTGAACTATGACCCGGCCGAACCGCTATGGCCCAACCGCGACCGCTTCGTGCTCTCGGTCGGTCATGCGTCGATGCTGCTCTATTCGCTCATCTACCTTGCCGGCATCCGCGACGTGCGCCCCGGCGGCGTCACCAATGACCGCCCGGCGCTCACGCTTGAGGACCTCGAGCAGTTCCGCCAGCTTGACTCGCTCACCCCCGGCCACCCGGAATATCACCACACCGCAGGCGTCGAGACCACGACCGGCCCGCTCGGCCAGGGCTGCGGCAACTCGGTGGGCATGGCCATTGCGGAGAAATGGCTGGCCGAGCGCTATAACCGCCCCGGCTTCAAGCTGTTCGACCATCACGTCTATACGCTGTGCGGCGATGGCGACAACATGGAAGGCGTTGCCAGCGAGGCCGCCTCCATCGCCGGTCACCTCAGGCTGGGCAACCTGACATGGATCTATGACAGCAATCATATCTCCATCGAGGGCTCGACCAACATCGCCTTTACCGAGAGCGTGCACAAGCGCTTCGAGGCCTATGGCTGGCACGTGCTTGAACTCAAGGACGCCAATGACACCGGCGACCTGCGTCGCCTGCTGGCCGAGGCAAAGGCCGAGACCAGCAGGCCCACGCTGATCATCGTCCACTCCATCATCGGCTGGGGCGCGCCGCACCTTGCGGGCACGGCGGAAGCCCACGGCTCGCCGCTGGGTGTGGAGGAAATCCGCGAGACCAAAAAATTCTACGGCTGGCCGGAAGATAAAAGCTTCTATGTGCCCGAAGGCGTGCCCGAGCATTTCCGCGCGGGCATCGCCACGCGCGGGGCGGCAGCCAGCAAGGCGTGGAACGAACTCTTCGCCGCCTACCGCGCCAAATACCCCGCCGAGGCCAGCCAGCTTGACCACATCTTCGCAGGCACCCTGCCCGAAGGGTGGGACAGCGACATCCCGGTCTTTGATGCCGATGCCAAGGGCGTTGCCTCGCGCGCAAGCTCGGGCAAGGTGCTCAACACCATTGCCAGGAACTACCCGTGGATGATCGGCGGCTCGGCCGACCTGTCGCCGTCCACCAAGACGCACCTCACCTTCGAGGGCGCGGGCGACTTCCAGCCGCCGCAATGGGGCGGCACCTATGGCGGGCGCAACCTGCATTTTGGCGTGCGCGAGCATGCCATGGGCTCGATCAGCAACGGGCTGGCGCTGTATGGCATCCGGGCCTACTGCTCGGGCTTCCTCATCTTCTCCGATTACATGAAGCCGCCCATCCGCCTCTCCGCGCTGATGAAGCTGCCGGTGACCTATATCTTCACCCATGACTCGATCGGCGTGGGCGAGGACGGGCCGACCCACCAGCCCATCGAGCAGCTTGCCCAGCTTCGCGCCACCCCCGGCGTGACCGTGCTGCGCCCTGCTGATGCCAACGAGGTGGCCGAAGCGTGGCGCACGCTGGTGCAGATTACCGACCGCCCGAGCGTGCTAGCACTGAGCCGCCAGAACCTGCCCACCATCTGCCGCAAGACCTATGCGCCTGCATCAGGGCTGGCAAAAGGGGCCTATGTCCTTGCGGATGCCGAGGGGCGTCCCGATGTGATCCTCATGGCGACAGGCAGCGAAGTGGGGCTGATCATCAAGGCTGAGGAAAAGCTGAAGGCGGAGGGCATCAAGGTGCGCCTCGTGTCCATGCCGTCATGGGATCTGTTCGAGGCACAGCCCAGGAGCTACCGCGACAGCGTGCTGCCGCCTGACATCACGGCCCGTGTTGCCGTCGAGCAGGCCGCGCAGCTGGGCTGGGACCGTTATACCGGCCTTGCGGGCGAGACGATTGTCATGCACGGTTTTGGCGCCTCCGCCCCGGCGGCCGAACTGGAAGTGAAGTTCGGGTTCACGGTTGATGCCGTGGTTGCCGCCGCCCGCAGGCAGGCCGGAAAATAAAAGAAAACACAGGCAGGCAGGACTCCAGTCCTGCCTGTCGTGTTTTTGGGCAAAGTAGTATTGGCGGTGCGGGTTTGCCGCGTTGCTGAAAAGTAAAGGAAGCACAGTCAATGAGTGCGCGTGAATCTGGTGCTGAAAATCCATTAAAGGAACTGGCGCGTCTGGGTCAGTCCCCCTGGCTGGACTTCATCCAGCGCTCCTATACCGAAAATGGCAGCCTCAAGAAGCTGGTCGAGGAAGATGGCCTCAAGGGTGTGACGTCAAACCCCGCCATCTTCCAGAAGGCGATGGGCCAGGGCACCGATTACGATGCCCAGATCCGCTCCGTGCTGGAACATCAGGTGGTTGACGCGGGCGCGCTGTACGAACTGCTCGCCATTGATGACATCCGCGCCGCGGCCAGGGTGCTCTACCCGGTCTATGAACAGACGAAGGGCGTGGATGGTTATGTCAGCCTCGAGGTCTCGCCCTACCTTGCGCGCGACACCAAGGGCACGCTGCATGAGGCGCTGCGCCTGTGGAAAGCGGTCGATGCCCGCAACCTCATGATCAAGATTCCCGGCACGGAGGAAGGCGTTCCCGCCATCCGCGCCGCCATTGCCGAAGGGCTGAGCATCAACGTCACCCTGCTCTTCTCCATCGATGCGTATAAAAAGGTGCTCGAAGCCTACATCACCGGGCTGGAAGACCGCCTGAGCCGTGGCGAGAGCGTGAAGGGCATCGCCTCGGTCGCGTCCTTCTTCGTCAGCCGCATCGACGTCAAGATCGACAAGGAAATCGACGCCCGCGTGGCCGCGGGTGACAAGCATGCGGCACAACTCAAGGCCCTGCGTGGCAAGGTTGCCATCGCCAATGCCAAGGCGGCCTATGAATACTGGCGGGAAGTCACCGCAAGCCCGCGCTGGAAGAAACTGGCCGAGGCGGGGGCCAACCCGCAGCGCCTGCTGTGGGCCAGCACCGGCACCAAGGACAAGACCTATAGCGACGTGGTCTATGTCGATGGCCTGATCGGCCCCGATACGGTCAACACCATTCCGCCAGCCACGTTCGATGCCTTCCGTGACCATGGCAAGGTGGCCGAGACGCTGACGCAGGACGTGGCGGGCGCGCTGCGGGTGCTGGATGAAGCCAGGAGCCTTGGCCTCGACCTGGATGGTGTCACGCGCAAGCTGGTTGATGAAGGCGTTGCTTCCTTTGCCGATGCGTTTGATGACCTGCTGGGCTCGGTCGCGGCCAAGCAGGCGGCATTCTTGGGCAAGAAGGTCACCTCCACCGCGCTGAAGCTGCCCGCCGAGCTGCAAAAGGCGGTCGATGCGGAGCTGGAAGCCTGGCGCAAGGATGGCACCGTGCGCCGCGTGTGGGACAAGGACGCCACCGTCTGGACCGGCAAGGACGAGGCAAGCTGGCTGAAATGGCTCGACATCACCGATGACCAGGTAGCCGCCCTGTCCAAATTCGAGGATTTCCAGGCCGAGGTGAAGGCGCGCGGCTTCCGCGATGCGCTTTTGCTGGGCATGGGCGGCTCGAGCCTCGGGCCGGAAGTGCTGGCCAACACCTTTGGCAAGCGTGAGGGCTTCCCGCATCTTTACGTGCTCGACAGCACCGACCCGCAGCAGGTGCGTGACTTCGAGAAAAAGATCGACATCAGCAAGACGCTGTTCATCGTCTCGTCCAAGTCCGGCGGCACGCTGGAGCCCAATATCCTCAAGGCCTATTTCTTCGATCAGGCGAAGAAGGTGCTGGGTGACAAGGTAGGTTCGCACTTCATTACCGTGACCGATCCCGGCTCGCACATGGAAGACGTGGCGAAGAAGGATGGCTTCTGGAAAATCTTTTACGGCGAGAAGCAGATCGGTGGCCGCTATTCCGTGCTGTCCGATTTCGGCATGGTGCCTGCCGCCGTGGCGGGCCTGCCGCTGAAACTGCTGCTCGAATCCGCCCAGCGTGGCGAGAAGTCATGTGCCGCCTCCGTGCCGCCCGCGCAGAATCCCGGCGTGGTGCTGGGTGCCGTGCTCGGCGTGGCTGCGCGTGACTTTGGCCGCGACAAGGTCACCATCATCGCCTCGCCCGGCATTTACGACATGGGCGCGTGGCTTGAGCAGCTCATTGCGGAATCGACCGGCAAGGACGGGCGTGGCCTGATCCCCATCGATGACGAGACGATCGGCAAGGCTGGCGTGTATGGCAAGGACCGCGTGTTCACCTACCTGCGCCTGGCCGAGGACCCGTGCCCGAAGCAGGACGCCGCCTTCGCGGCCCTCGTCGCGGCAGGCGAGCCGGTGGTGACCATCGAGCTGCATGAGCGCCGCCAGGTGCTTGAGGAGTTCTTCCGCTGGGAGTTCGCGACTGCGGTGGCCGGTGCGGTGATCGGGATCAACCCGTTCAACCAGCCCGATGTCGAGGAATCGAAGATCGAGACCAAGAAGATCACCACCGCCTATAACGAGACCGGCAAGCTGCCGCCCTACGAACCGTTCGCCAAGGATGGCCCGTTCGCCTTCTATGCCGACCCCAGGAACGTGCAGGCGCTTGGCGGGGCCAGGACGGCAGAGGCCATCCTCAAGGCGCATTTCGCCCGTGCGAAGGCCGGGGATTACGTGGCCCTGCTGGCCTATATCGACCGCGATACCTTCACGCGCGACTGGATCCAGAAGGCGCGGCTGGCCGTGCGTGACGGCCTTAAGCTGGCAACGGCGGCCGAATTCGGCCCCCGCTTCCAGCATTCCACGGGGCAGGCCTACAAGGGTGGGCCTGACACGGGCGTGTTCGTGCAGATCACCTGCGATGATGAGGTGAACCTGCCGGTGCCGGGCGAGAAATATACCTTCAGCATCGTGAAGGAAGCCCAGGCGCGTGGCGACATGGAGGTGCTGGCCGAACGTGGCCGCCGCGTGCTGCGGGTGCACATCCATGGCGACCTGAAAACCGGTCTTGAAAAACTCGGGCTTGATATCGCCCACGCGGTCTGAGCCAGCCGCCCGCCCGTCCCGCCCCCGGCGGGGCGGGTTTTTTGATGGGGGTCATTGGGAAATGGCGCCCGAGGCGATAGGACTACGGGCCTATCCCGCTTCCAGGAGTGTTAGATCATGCAAATCGGTATTGTTGGCCTTGGCAAGATGGGCGGCAACATCTCCATCCGCCTGACCCGCCACGGCCACGACGTGGTGGCCTTCGATCGTGATCCCGCCGTTACCGCCAAGGTATGCGCGCAGGCCGAAGGGGGCCGCGCCACCGCCGCCACCGGGCTTGCGGACATGGTGGGCAAGCTTGCGGGCCGCAAGATCATCTGGCTCATGCTGCCCGCGGGCGAGGTGACCGAGCAGGCGGTGCAGGAACTCGGCGGCCTGATGGGCAAGGGTGACATCGTGATCGATGGCGGCAATTCCTTCTACAAAGATGACATCCGCCGCGCGGCCGAACTTGCGCCCAAGGGCATCGACTATATCGATGTCGGCACCTCGGGCGGCGTGTGGGGGCTGGAGCGCGGCTACTGCATGATGTACGGCGGCACGAAGGAAGCCACCGATCATATCGATCCCATCCTGTCAGCACTCGCACCGGGCATTGGCGATATTGCGCGCACGCCCGGCCGCGACAAGCCCGGCTTTGACCCGCGTGCCGAGCAGGGCTACCTGCATTGCGGCCCGGCCGGTTCGGGCCACTTCGTGAAGATGGTCCATAACGGGATCGAATACGGCATCATGCAGGCCTTCGCCGAAGGGTTTGACGTGATGCGGTCCAAGAACAGCGATGCCCTGCCCGAGAACCAGCGTTTCGACCTGAACATGGCCGATATTGCCGAGGTCTGGCGGCGCGGCAGCGTGGTCTCGTCGTGGCTGCTCGACCTCTCGGCAGGTGCGCTGGCGGGCAACCCGGACCTGTCGAACTACAAGGGCGACGTGGCCGATTCCGGCGAGGGCCGCTGGACCATCGAGGCCGCGATCGAGGAGGCGGTGCCCGTGCCCGTCATCACCGCCTCGCTGTTCACGCGCTTCCGCTCGCGCACCGGCAACAACTTTGCCGAGAAGATGCTCTCTGCCATGCGGTTCGGTTTTGGCGGTCACATTGAGGGTACGAATAACTGACCTGACGCCGGGCCGGTAACTGGCTGCCTGCCCGGATGCTAGGCCTCTGGGCAGGCTCTGGCTGTTCCCATGAAATGACAGCGCGCAATGACTGCAACCGGAACAGCCGGGGGAGGATTATAGCGAACACAGTTCAGGGACAGCAGCACAATGGAAAACATTATTGCCTCGGCAGTCTCGCAGGTGGGCGACACGCACCATGAAGCCGCCCCCCGGCGCAGCCCGCCGGGTTCGTTCGTCATCTTTGGCGGCGGCGGCGACCTGACCCGCCGCCTTCTGCTGCCTGCCATCTACAACCTGGCCTGCGCCGGGCTGCTTGACGATGGCTTTGGCATCGTGGCCGTTGACCGCGCGGACCTGACCGACGCACAGCTCCGCGATAACGTGCGCACGGCCCTTGAGGATTTTACCGCCCGCCGGGGGGCCGAGGCCGTCAAGCTGCGTGAGGATGTATGGGCATGGATGCTGCCGCGCATCCGCTACGTGCAGGGCGACTTTGAATCCATGCAGACCTATCAGGCCGTAGCCGATGTAACGGCAGGGCAGAACTGCATCTTCTACCTGGCCGTCGCGGCCCGCTTCTTTGGCCCCATCGTGGACCGGCTGGGCGAGGCGGGGCTGGTGCGCGAAGGGCCAGACGCCTTCCGCCGCGTGATCGTGGAAAAACCCTTCGGCCACGACCTGCAATCGGCCATCGCGCTCAATACAAGGCTGCTCAACACGCTTGAGGAGCAGCAGATCTACCGCATCGACCACTATCTGGGTAAGGAGACGGTGCAGAACATCCTCGCCCTGCGCTTTTCCAACGGGTTTTTCGAGCCGCTGTGGAATCGCCAGAACATCGATCACGTGCAGATCACCGCCGCCGAGACCGTGGGCGTGGAACAGCGGGCCAAATTCTATGAAGGCACCGGCGCCTTGCGCGACATGGTGCCCAACCACGTCATGCAGCTCCTGGCCATGACGGCGATGGAAGCGCCGATCTCGTTCGATGCCGATGCCGTGCGCAACGAGAAGACCAAGGTGCTCGATGCCATCCACCCCCTTGTCCCTGCCGATGTGGTGCGCGGGCAGTACGCGCCGGGCATGGTGGGGGCAAAGGCCGTGCCGGGTTACCGGCAGGAGCCGGGCGTGGACCCGCATTCCCTGACCGAGACGTATGTGGCCATGAAATTCGGTATCGACAACTGGCGCTGGGCGGGGGTGCCGTTTTACGTGCGCACCGGCAAGCGGCTGGCCGCGCGCAAGACCGAGATCGCCATCCACTTCAAGTCCGCCCCCTATGCCCTGTTCCGTGACACGCCGGTGGACAAGCTGGCCCCCAACATCATGGTCATCCACATCCAGCCAACCGAGGGGGTGACCATGCAGTTCTCGGCCAAGATTCCCGGCCCCTCGGTCAGGCTGGGCGGCGTGCGCATGAAATTCGATTACGCCGAATGGTTCAGCGAAGGGCCAAGCACGGGCTATGAGACCCTGATCTATGACTGCATGATCGGCGATGCCACGCTCTTCCAGCGCGCCGACAATATCGAGGCAGGCTGGCGCGCCGTGCAGCCGGTGCTGGACTGGGGGCAGGATGCCCGCAGCCTCGCCTTTTACGCCGCAGGCAGCGAAGGGCCGGAAGCCGCCGATGCCCTGCTGGCCCGCGACCACCGCCACTGGCTTAAAATTGGATGATGCCCATGACCCCACCCGTTTCCCGCCCGCATGCCGTCAGGCTTGTGGTGTCCGATATCGATGGCACCCTCATTACGCCTGAGCGCGCACTCACCCCCGCTGCCCACAAGGCGGCGGCCGACCTGCGGGCGGCGGGCATAAAGCTCAGCCTGATCAGCAGCCGTGCCCCACGCGGCATGATGCAGTTCGTTCGCGCGCTTGATATCCGCGAGCCCATCGCGGGGCTGAATGGCGGGCTGATCTGTGATCCGGACGGCACCATCCGCGAGCGCCTGTCGCTTGCGCCCGCGGTTGCGAAACAGGCGGTCGAATTCCTCATCAGCCACGGGGTCGAGCCATGGCTGTTCATCGGCCATGACTGGCTGGTGCGCCGCGATGACACGCCACAGGTGATCCATGAGCGCGAGGTGGTGCAGACAACACCCGTGCGGGTGGATGACTTTGCCGGTCATTATGAAAACGTGGGCAAGATCATGGGTGTGGCCTGTGACCCGGCCACCCTGCCAGGCGTGGAGCGCGACCTTGCAAACCTGCTGGGGGGCAAGGCGAGCGTACACCAGTCATCCCCCATTTACCTTGATATTACGCACCCGCAGGCGAACAAGGGCTATGCGGCAAAAGAACTGGCCAAACTGCTGGATATTGATATCCGGGATACGGCATGCATCGGGGATATGAACAACGACATCCCCATGCTGAAGGAAGCGGGGGTCAGCATCGCGATGGGCAACGCGCTTGATAACGTCAAGGCCCATGCCCGCTTCGTGACCCGGCCCAATACCGAGGATGGCTGGGCCTACGCGATGGAACACTTTGTCCTGCCCCGCTCCTGAGGGGCACGGCACAGAAGGGAGAGGCGACATGCCCCACGACGCAGCCGCAACGCCGGCAGGCCAGATCAGGCTGGTACTGGCCGATGTGGATGGCACACTGGTCACGAAGGACAAGATCCTGACCCCACGGGCCATCCGCGCGGTCGAGCGCCTGCGCGAGCGGGGCATCCTTTTTACCATTACTAGCGGCCGCCCGCCCAAGGGCATGAAGATGGTGATCGACCCGCTGAAAATTTCGGAGCCGATCGCAGGCTTCAATGGCGGCATGATGGTCCGGCCCGATTTTACCGTGATCGAGGCCCGCACCCTGCCGGCAGAGACCGCGCGCAAGGTCATCGGCATCATCCGCGACCACAGGGCTGATCCGTGGGTGTATGACGGCAATGACTGGATCGTCTCCAGACTTGATGCCCCGCATGTGGCGCGCGAGCAGTGGACGGTCAAGTTCCCGCCCGTGGTGGGTGATGTCGAGGCGAAGCTGGACCAGGTGGTCAAGATCACGGGGGTGAGCGACGACCTTGATCTGATGAAGCGCCTTGAGCACGACCTGCAGCAGGCGCTGGGCGATACGGCGTCCGCTGCCCTGTCGCAGCCCTATTATGTTGATGTGACCAACAAGGACGCCAACAAGGGCGGCGTGGTGATGGCGCTCGAGCGCCTGCTGGGCATTCCCGCCAGCCAGATGGTGACCCTGGGCGACCAGCCCAACGATGTGCTGATGTTCCGCAAGAGCGGCATGTCGATCGCCATGGGGCAGGCCAGCCCCGAGGTGCAGAAGCAGGCAACCTATGTCTCCACCTCGTGCGAGGCGGAAGGATTTGCCAATGGAATCGAGAAATTCGTGCTGGGAGAAGCCTGACATGACCGCAGGACACGACGTGAAAACCGGGGCCATGGTGGTGCTGCCCGATGCCGAGGCCGTTGCCCAGCATATGGCGAAATGGCTGACCGCACAGGCGCTGGCCAAAAAGGACGGCCCGTTCGTGCTCGCCCTGTCCGGCGGGTCAACGCCCAGGCGGCTGTACCAGATCCTGGCTTCCGCTGAATATCGCGACCGCTTCCCGTGGGCAAACACGCAGTTCTTCTTTGGCGATGAGCGCTTCGTGCCCGAAAGCGATGCGGCCAGCAACTACAACATGGTCGAGACCGAGATGCTGGCGTACGTAAAGGTGCCGCCCGCCAACGTGCACCCCATGCCCACCTCGGGCGAGCCGGTGCAGGCGGCGGCGCAGTACCAGGCGGAACTCGAGGCGGTTTATGGTGGCAAGACGCTCGAGCCCGGTCGCCCGCTGTTTGATGTGGTGATGCTGGGGCTGGGCGATAACGGGCATACCGCCTCGCTTTTTCCACGCCAGCCCGTGCTGGAGGAGAAAAAGCTGTGGGTCTCGACCTGCGTGCCCGATGATGCGCCCCATACCCGGCTCACGCTCACCTATCCCGCCATCCATTCCAGCCGCCATGTGGTGTTCATGCTGGCAGGCGCTGGCAAGCACGAAGCCTTTGCCAGGGTGCGCGCGGGCGACCCGGCGGAACCTGCCAGCCATATCACCACCGAGGGTGAACTCATCTGGCTTATGGACAAGGCAGCGGCGGGGCAATAAGTGCGTGGCGTGCCGTATCGGCGTGATACGGTGCAGGGCCAAATAAAAACGACGGGGCACCCATGGCCGGGATGCCCCGCAGGAAGAGGAAGCAGTGCATGTCCACCAATACGGACCCACGGGCAGAACTGAAGCGGCAGGCCGCCATCGAAGCCGCCGACATGGTCAAGGAAGGCATGGTGGTCGGCCTTGGCTCGGGCAGCACGTCGGCCTTCATGATCGAGGAACTTGGCCGCCGCTGGGCCGATGGCCTGCGCTTTTGCGCCATTCCCACCTCCGAGCGCTCGGCCGAGCAGGCGCGCTCGCACGGGATCAAACTGGTCACGTTTGCCACCCATCCGCAGATCGATATCGACATCGATGGCGCCGATGAGGTCGAGCGTGGCTCGCTCAACCTGATCAAGGGGCTGGGGGGCGCGCTGTTCCGCGAGAAGATCGTGGCGGCCGCCGCGCGCAAATTCGTGGTGGTGGTGGATGACAGCAAGCTTGTCGACCGCCTTGGCACGCGCGTGCCCGTGCCGGTCGAGGTCGCCAATTTCGGCTGGAACAGCACCGCCCGCCAGCTCGAGGCGCTTGGGGCAAGGATCACCCAGCGGCTGGACCGGGGCGGCAATGTGTTCGTGACCGATGGCGGCAACATGATCCTTGACTGCCATTTCGGCCCGATTGCCGATTCCGTCTCCCTGCAGCGCCAGCTCGAGCAGATCGTGGGCGTGATCGAGACCGGGCTGTTCATTGGCCGCACGTCGGAGGTGATCGTGGCCACTGCCGATGGCCTGCAGCGGCTGGGCGTGGCATGACCGGGCGCACCTTGCAGGACCAGGGCATCAGGCCGCTGGTTCTGGTCATCATGGGGGTGTCGGGCTGCGGCAAGACCACGCTGGCCGAAGGGCTGCACAACGTGCTGGGCTGGCCCTATCAGGAGGGCGACCTGCTGCACCCGCGCGCCAATGTGGAAAAGATGGCCGCGGGCATTCCCCTGACCGATGCCGACCGCCTGCCCTGGCTTGAGGCATGCCACAAATGGCTGCTGGAGCGCGTGGCGTCGGGGCAGGGGGGCATCCTGACCTGCTCGGCGCTCAAGCGCTCCTACCGCGACCTGCTGCGCGCGGACGGGGCGGCGGATATCGTGTTCCTCTATCTCGAAATCCCCGAGGACACGCTCTATGACCGCCTCAGGCGCAGGCGCGGGCATTACATGCCGCCCAGCCTGCTGCCCAGCCAGCTTGCAACACTCGAGCCGCCCACGGCGGATGAGCACCCCATCGTGCTGCACCTTGAGGAAACGCCCGCCGCCCTCATTGCCGAGACGCTGGGCATCCTGGCGCAGAAATTTCCCGAACATAAAGGGGCCAGATGACCACCCGCCCTGCCGTCCTGTTTGTCTGCATGGGCAATATCTGCCGCTCCCCGCTGGCCGAGGCCGCTTTGAAGCAGGCAGCACAGGCGGCGGGGCTGGAGGTGATGGTCGATTCGGCGGGAACGGGCAACTGGCATGCCGGCTCCCCGCCCGACCGGCGCGCCCGTGCCGTGGCGCTGCGTCATGGCATCGACATCGGGCGTTACCGCGCCCGCGTGGTCCGGCCTGCTGATTTTACCCGTTTTACCCACATCATAGCCCTCGACCATGCCAATCTGGCGCATCTGCGTGCCATGCAGCCCGAAGGGGCGCGGGCTGCACTCTCGCTGCTGCTCGACCACGTGCCCGACCGGCAGGGCGAGGCGGTGGCCGACCCCTATTATGGCGATGCCAGCGGGTTCGAGGCCACATGGCGCGATGTCAGCGCCGGGGCGGCGGCGCTGGTCAGGCTGTTGCAGGCGCATCCATGAGCCGCCTCGCCCGCCATGCCGCCACCCTGCTGGGCGCGGGGCTATGGAACTGGCACCCGCTGCAGGGCGGCGACATGGCCCAGACCCTGCTGGTCTATCTTAATGACGGGCGCACGGTCGTGGCCAAGAATGGTCCCGACCCGCTGGCCGAGGCCGCCATGCTGCGCGCCCTTGGCGCGACCGGCGCCCCGGTGCCCACCGTGCTGGCAGTGGACGCGGATGCGCTGGTGATGGAATACCGCCCGGCAGAGGGCACGCTGGCGGCCTGCTGGGGCGATCTGGGCCGGGTGCTGGCGCAGGTGCATCAAGCCCGCCCCGAAGGCGGCGTGACGCGCTATGGCTGGGCCGGGGATTACGCCCTTGGCGCGGTCAGGGTGTGCAATGCATGGGCTGATAGCTGGCCCGAATTCTGGGCGCAACGCCGTCTGGGCGTGCATCTGGCGCATGTGCCCATCGACGTGGCCCACAGGCTTGAAAAACTCATGCGCCGCCTGCCCGGCCTGCTGCCCGCAACGCCCGCGCCCGCCCTGCTGCATGGCGATCTGTGGCATGGCAACGTGCTGGTGGCGCACCGGCGCGTGACCGGCCTGATCGACCCGTGCTGCCATTACGGCCACGCGGAGGTGGATCTGGCAACTATGGGCGTGTTTTCGCAGCCGCCCGCGGCGTTCTACATGGCGGAAGGCCCGCTGGAGGCGGGGCATGCGGTGCGCTTTGCCATCTACCGGCTGTGGACCGCGCTGGTGCATCTGCGCCTGTTTGGCGCGACATACCGGCCCATGGTGGCGCAGTATCTTGATGAGGCCGGGGCAGGCTGAGGCTGGAAAGCAGGCGCTTCCGGGTGCCGGCTTTTTTTCAAGAAGACAGCGTTCTTCTGAAGCTTTTTGAAAAAAGCTTCACCAAAAACTTTCCAGTTTTAGAAGGGCACCATAAGGTGGCGCGAGTGACGGGGCTCGAACCCGCGACCTCCGGCGTGACAGGCCGGCGCTCTAACCAACTGAGCTACACCCGCATCCGCTGCAACCCCGTGGGGTGGCAACCATTCGGTGAAAGGGCAAATAACAGGCTGGCCCCATCATGGCAACAGGGCAGGCGAAAAAAAACGCCATGATCTTCCGATTCATGGCGTTTTTTCAGGGCAGGGGCGTTCAGGCAGGAATCTCGACGCCTTCAAGCACAACGGCCAGGCCGCTTACGGTTGCGGCAATGCGCACGGCCGTCTGGATCTGCTCGGTGCTCATGCCCGCCGCGCGGAGCTGCTGCTCATGGCTTTCCATGCACATGCCACAGCCATTGATGGCCGAGACCGCCATGGCCCACAGCTCGAAATCCGCCTTCTCCACGCCGGGCCGGGCAATGATGTTCATGCGCAGGCGCGCGGGCATCTTGGCGTAATCGCCCCCCACAAGGTGCACGAAGCGGTAATAGACATTGTTCATGCCCATGATGGCCGCGGCCGCGCGGGCGGCCTCGAGCGCCTCGGGGGTGAGCTTCGGGCCGTATTCGGCCACGAGCGCGTGGGTCAGCGCCGTGTTGCGCGTGGCAATGGCGGAGGCGACGAACGTGCCGCCAAGCTGCTGGGGCGTGAGTGTGATGTCATTGGCCAGCGAGCCGAGGTTGAGCTTGAGGTCCTTGGCGTAATCAGGCAGCGCGGCCTTGATGGAGTCGATCGACATGGGCTTTCTCCATGGATGTCAGGGGAGATGGGGGGGCACGGCCCCGCTTGTCCCCACGCCTGCGCGTGGCAGGGGTCGGGGCAGGCGGCGCGGGCTGCCGCGCGGGCATGACCCCGCGCGGAAACCCCAGCCGGATAGGGATCAGGCCTTGATGAAGGCGTCGCCCTTCTTCCAGTTGCACGGGCACAGCTCATCGCTCTGCAGCCCGTCGAGGATGCGCAGCACCTCCTGCGGGTTGCGGCCAACCGACAGGTCATTGACGCTGACATGGCGGATGATGCCCTCGGGGTCGACAATGAAGGTGGCGCGGAGCGCGGCACCAGCCTGCTGGGCCATCACGCCGCAGCTTTCGATCAGCTCGCGCTTGATGTCGGCAAGCATCGGGATCTCGAGGGTCTTGAGGTCCTCGTGGTTCAGGCGCCAGTTCAGATGCACGAAGGCACTGTCGATCGACACGCCATACACCACGGCGTCACGGTCCTTGAACTCACCGTTGAGCTTGCCGAAGGCCACGATCTCGGTCGGGCAGACGAAGGTGAAGTCGAGCGGCCAGAAGAACACGACCTTCCACTTGCCTTCGTTGCAGGCATCCGTGATCTGCACGAATTCGCCCTTGAGCCCTTCGGGCCCACCGGGAACGGCGGTCAGGTTGAAGGCGGGAAACTTGTCACCGACTGTCAGCATCAGGAAATCTCCTGTTCGGGTTAAAATATGGAACGGGTCAGTCTCGCAACCCGGCAACTGTATCTATGGCGGGGATACTGCTATCATGCCAGTGAATAATTTATATCTATATTGATCGGCATTATCGATGCTTCCCATGCCTTCCGCCCAGCAGCTCAGGTATCTGGTCGCGCTGGCCGAGTTGCGGCATTTTGGCCGTGCCGCCAAGGCCTGCGCCGTGACCCAGTCCACGCTCTCCGCCGGAATCCTGGCCCTTGAGCGCCAGATGGATGTGCGGCTGCTCGACCGTGACGTGGGCAAGAAGGTCGTGTTCACCCCCCTGGGTGACAGGGTGGTGTGCCAGGCCCGCCATGCGCTCGAGGCGCTGCAGGGCGTGCTCGACATGGCCGTCGCCTCGCGTGAGCCCATGAGCGGGCTGCTGCGGCTGGGCGTCATTCCCACCATCGGGCCGTTTGTCATGCCCACCCTCGTCGCCCGCCTGCCGCGTCAGTACCCGCGGCTGCGCCTTTCGCTCAGTGAAGACCTGACCCATAACGTGATGGAAAAACTGGCGCTGGGCCGCCTCGATCTCGTGCTGCTGGCCATGCCGTGCGAGTGTGCCGATAGCGAGACGCTGCCGCTGTGGCGCGACCCCTTCATGCTGGTCATGCCGCGCGCGCACCCGTTTGCCCGCCTTGACGTGGTGCCGGTGCCCGAACTTGTGCATGAGCGCATGATCCTGCTCGAGGACGGGCACTGCCTGCGCGAGCAGACTCTGGCCATGTGCCGCCAGGCGGGCGGGTGGTCGGGCGCGCAGGACGAGACGCAGTGCGCCGTCACCTCGCTGTTCACATTGGTGGAAATGGTGGCGGCAGGCATGGGGCTGGCGCTGCTGCCGCAACTGGCGGTCGATTCGCCGCTGATGGACTGGACCCGCGTGACCGTGCGCCCCGTAAGCGGCGCGCAGGCCTGGCGCACCATTGGCCTGGCCTGGCGGCCCCGTTCGCCCCGCATGGCGGATTTTCAGGCCATCGCCCCGCTTTTTGTGCCGGATTCGATCCCTCAGGAGAATTTCCTGCTGTAAATGGCGCCAGAATCCGCTACCGGAGTTGACTCGTGGCGCTGGCAAGGGTATTCGGGCGCCTCTTTTGCGGCACATCGCCGCTAGTCGAGGGTCGGATCATGAAAATCAGAAACAGCCTGAAATCGGCCAAGGTTCGGGACAAGGACTGCCGTGTGGTCCGTCGCCGTGGCAAGGTCTATGTCATCAACAAGAAGAACCCGCGCATGAAGGCCCGTCAGGGCTGATTGCCAGGCGGCCTTGACCGTCCGGTTCATCTTTGAACAGCCGCAAGGCCGCGCAGGCAGGTTTTCAGTAACCTGTGTGCGTGGCTTTTCGTGCGTACTCATGCTTGCGGGCAGCCTGTTGTCCCTGCCTGCCCGCGCGGCGGAGGCTCCGCCCCACGGGCTTGACCGGCATGCAGGGCCGCCCGCCAGGGCGCAGGGCAGTACTTCGGCCGAGCCATCGCTCGACAGCCTCGAGACGGAACTGGCCCATGCCGCCACCGCACGCGGCGCGCGTGACCTGCTCGGGCGTATCGAGCAGTTGCGCCTGAAGGATCTGGCGCCCACCACCACGCTGCTGGTGCGCCGCGCGCAGGATGACCTTGACGCCCAGCGCCCGCTTGATGCCGAGCAGGACATGGATGATGCCCTGCTGCTCCAGCCTGATGTCGAGGTGCTGTGGCGCAACCGCGCGCAGGCCCGCCTTGCCGCCGCCAACCCGGATGGCGCGGTGGCCGACCTTGGCGTGGCGCTGCACCATGACGGGCGCGATGTCATGGCGTGGCAAATTCTTCAGGAGACCGAGGCCCAGCGCGGCGACTGGCAGGCCGCGTGGAAAGCATGGCAGCATGTGGTGGAACTCGAACCCACCATTCCCGATGCCGCCCACCAGACCGAGCAGTTGCGCCTGAAGGCTTTTGGCCAGCCCACCTGAAAAAATCTCATTAAAAGATAAAAGTTTTTGGTGAAGCTTTTTTCAAAAAGCTTCAAGGAACGCCGCCTTTTTGAAACAAGGCGGCACCCAAAAACTTTTGATCCTGATCCTTGCCTGTCAGCGATCAGTCAGGCGGAACTCGATGCGGCGGTTGCGCGCATAGGCTTCAGCCGTGGTGCCGTTATCAAGCGGCTGGTAGTCCGAAAAGCCGGTGGCGGCCAGATGGTGGGGGTTGATGCCCTCGGCAATCAGCAGCTTGACCACCGTAATGGCGCGCGCGGATGACAACTCCCAGTTGCTGGGGAAGGCGGTGTGAATGGGCAGCCGGTCGGCATGGCCATCCACGCGCAGGATCCATGGCACATCGGGCGGAATCTGCGCGGCGACCTGCTTGAGGGTCTTGGCCAGTATCTTGATCTGCTCCACGCCCTCGGGCGAGAGGTCGGCGCTGCCTACGGGGAACAGCACCTCGCTTTGGAACACGAAGCGGTCGCCCACGATCTGCACGCCCTTGTGGTCCTGCATCACGCTGCGCAGGCGGCCAAAGAATTCGGAGCGGTACTGCTGCAACTGCTCCACCTTGCGCGCCAGCGCCACGTTGAGCTGCATGCCCAGGTTGTCGATCTTGCGGTCGCGCTCCTGCACGGCCTGCTCGTTCACCTCGAGTGCTGCGCTGACGGCGCTCAGTTGCTCGTTGAGCTGGGCCAACTGCGTATCAAGGGCGGTGGCATGGCTCTGGGCGGTATCGCGCTCGCTGGTCTGCTGGTTGAGCTGGGCGGTGAGCGAAGTGGCGGTGGCCACGTCCGCCTCGTGCTCCTTGTGCAGGGTGGCGATCTCGGTCTGGAGTGCGGTGGTGTGGCTGTGCTCGAGCGAGAGCATCTGGGCCAGGCGGGCCACCTCGTGCTCAAGCTGGTCAAGGGCCTGCTGGCGCTTGTTCAATGTGACGGACAGGAAAGCCTGCCCCAGGACGAACACCAGCAGCACGAAGATGATGACCATGAGCAATGTTGACAGCGCATCAACATAGCCCGGCCAGGCATTCAGTTCGGAACGGATCGAGCGACGGGAACGGCGCGCCATGAAATAACCCTTGCCTTGGTCTGCGGTCAGGAAGCGGAGTGGCCCGTTCCGGGCGTGCTTGCGGCAATGGTGCGTGCCAGCAGGCGCAGGTCGTTGCGGATGTCGGCTGCCATCTGCTCGCGGCCTGCCGCCGATTCCTGCACAAGGCGGGCCAGCAGGGATTCAATGCCCTGCAGGTGGTCTTCGCCCCGGTTGTCGGCCAGTTGGGCCAGGCGGTCGTTCAGCGCGGTCAGCAGGCGCTGTTCCTGCGCGCGCGTCTCCTCGCTGCGCGCCATGAGGGCCTGCAGCTTTTCCATGTTCTCGGCGGTGTGCTCGAGCAGGGCCTGCACGTAGGCGGGCACGCTGGCATCATTGCCGCCCACCTGCAGCCCGCCTGCCGAGAGGCGGGTGATGGTGGCCAGCCATTCCTCAAGCTCGTTGAAGAAGCGGGTCTGGGCCTGCCCTGCCGTAAGATCAAGGAAGCCCAGCACAAGGGCGCCCGCAAGCCCGAACATGGAACCCGAGAACGCCGTGCCCATGCCATGCAGCGGGCCTGCCAGCCCGGTCTTGAGCTGGTCGAACATGGCGTTGGTGTCGCCGCTGCCAACCGACATGTTGCCAATCACGTCGGCAATGGAGCCTACGGTCAGCAGCAGGCCATAGAACGTGCCGAGCAGGCCGAGGAAGATGAGCAGCCCGGTAAGGTAGCGCGAGAGTTCGCGCCCCTCGTCAAGGCGGGCGGAGAGGCTGTCGAGCAGCGACTGCATGACCGGGGCGGAAAGCGTGAGCCTGCGGCCCTTGTCGTGGGTGGCCAGCATCGAGGCCATGGGGGCGAGCAGGCGCGGCGGCGGCGGCGTGGTCAGCCCCTCACGCGGGTGGCGCAGGATGTTGACCCAGCGCACCTCGGGGATGAGGCGCAGGATCATGATGATGTTCCACGCAACACCCAGCACCAGAATGCCGATGATCAGGCCATCGAGATAGGGATTGTTGCAGAACGCCTGATAGAGGGTGGGGGAAAGCAGGGCTGCGACAACCCCGACAGCCAGAAGAAACACAAGAACCCGTAAAAGGTAGGTCGTCGGTCGTGTCACGCAGTGGTTTCCTTAATGCGCCGGTGGCTCGGTTTGGGTGCTTGAGGCCACCACACCGGAACGGGTCACGTCAACACAATCCGCACCCGCGCCCTGGGCGTTCTCATCAGGCAGGCCGACGGCGCGGACATAGATGCGGGTCGGGGCCACGCCCGCGTGGATCAGCACCGAACGCGCGGCAAGCCCGCGGCTCAGGGCAACCCGGCGTGGCGTTGAGGGATCATCGGGGCGGCCTTCGCCATAGGCCACGATGTTGATGTGCTGGTCGGGCAGCTTCTGCATGAGTGTGGCAAATGTTTGCAGGGCCGTCATCATGCGCGGATTCATGTCGGCTGACTGGGTGGCGAAGTGCAGGCGCGTGCCCCCCGTCACCTTTTCCGCCCGGCCGCGTGCCTGCGGGTCGGGCTTGACCTCGGGCGGGGGGGTGAAGGGATGCAGCGGCAC
>NZ_JABJWC010000049.1 GCF_013155395.1 Komagataeibacter melomenusus
CGCCAGCACGGAAGCGGCCGTGCCGCCTGACGCCCCAGAACAGGCCGCCGCGGCGCAGGAAGAGGCGCTGCCCCTGTTTTCGGAACTCGGCCTGTCCGAACCCATCGAACGCGCCATTGATGAAATGGGATACCGTCATCCCACCCCCATTCAGGCACAGGCCATTCCCTATGTGCTGATGGGCCGCGACGTGCTGGGCGTGGCCCAGACCGGCACGGGCAAGACCGCCTCGTTCACCCTGCCCATGCTCGAGATCCTGCAGGGCTCGCGTGCCCGGGCGCGCATGCCGCGTTCGCTCATCCTTGAGCCCACGCGCGAGCTTGCGCTGCAGGTGGCCGAGAATTTCGTCAATTACGGCAAGCACCTCAAGCTGACCCATGCGCTGCTGATCGGCGGCGAGAGCATGGCCGAGCAGAAGGAAGTGCTCAACCGCGGCGTGGACGTTCTGATCGCAACGCCGGGCCGCCTGATCGACCTGTTCGAGCGCGGTGGCCTGCTGCTGACCCAGACCAAGCTGCTGGTGATCGATGAAGCCGACCGCATGCTCGACATGGGGTTCATCCCCGATATCGAGAAGATCGTGGGCATGCTCTCGCCGCTGCGCCAGACGCTGTTCTTCTCGGCCACCATGGCGCCCGAGATCCGCCGTCTGGCCGATGCGTTCCTGAGCAACCCCAAGGAAATCACGGTCAGCCGCCCCTCATCGGTCGCCTCCACCATCGAGACCGGGCTTGCCATTGTCGATGCGGCTGACAAGCGCCGCGCGCTGCGCAAGCTGCTGCGTGAGGCGGACATGCAGAACGCCATCGTGTTCTGCAACCGCAAGCGTGATGTTGATGTGCTGTGCAAGTCCCTCATCAAGCATGGCTTTTCAGCCGGTGCGCTGCATGGCGACCTGCCGCAGTCGGTCCGGTTCTCGACGCTTGAGGCATTCAAGTCCGGCGCGTTGCAAATCCTTGTCTGCTCGGACATCGCCGCACGCGGAATCGACATTGGTGGCCTGTCGCACGTGTTCAACTTCGACCTGCCGTTCCATGCCGAGGATTACGTGCACCGAATCGGCCGCACGGGCCGTGCGGGCCGCACCGGCCATGCCTACAGCCTCGCCACCCCTGACGAGGAAGCCCTGGCCCAGGCCATTGAGAAACTGACGGGCAAACCCATACCCCGAATCGAGGTCAAAGGCGTGGACAACCTGGAATGGTCGGATGAGCCGCGCCCTGCTGGCGGCCGACGCAAATCCCGCAGCGAGGGTGGATCGCGCCGCAAGAGCAACGCGGCCACCCCTGCCCCCGCACCGGCAGCACCGGTGGAGGAAGCAGCACCCGCGCCGAAACCTTCGCGCAGCCGCCCTGCACCCGCCACGGGCGCGGGTCGCCGCGATCAGGGCCTGCTGCCCGCCGCCCCCGACCATGCCATTACCGGGTTTGGCGATGATATTCCGGCCTTCATGCAGTTGCCGCGCCGGGAAAAGCCCGTCGTCCCGGCTGACGAATAAACAGAACCCGCATGGAACAGGACATGGCCGGTGCCACCCGGGTGGTGGCGCTTGGCAATGACGGGGATGGCATAGCCGAGACCCCGGCCGGCCGGATATTCGTGCCCGGCGCCGTGCCCGGTGATGTGGTGGCCCTTGGCGCGGCCCATGGCACGCACGCTACCCTTGATCGCATCATCACCCCCGGCCCGGACCGGGTCACGCCGCCCTGCGCCCTGTTTGGCCAGTGCGGTGGCTGCCGCGTGCAACAGATGGCACTGCCCGCCCTGCTGGCATGGAAAGCCGGGCGCGTGCTTGATGCGCTGCACCGCGCGGGCTTTGCCACCATCCCCACCCCTGCCACCGTGCAGGTGGCCCCGCAGGGGCGGCGGCGCGTTGACCTTGCCTTCCGCCGTGAAGGCAGGCGCATCGTGCTCGGGCTGCATCGCCGCCGGGGTGATGTGGTGGACATGACTGCGTGCACCCTGCTCGACCCCGCCCTGTTCGCCCTGCTCTCCCCGCTGCGCGACATGCTGCATTCACTGCCCGGCGTGCATGCGGGTGGTGACCTGCAGATCAACATGCTCGATAGCGGGCCGGACCTGCTGATTACGATGGATGGCACGCCGGATGCCAATGACCGGCGCATTCTGGCGCAGTTCAGCAAGGCGCATGGCATACCGCGCATCTCGCTGGGCGGCACGCCGCCTGAAACGCTGGCGCTGAACGGGCCGGTCTTTCACCATTTTGATGGCGTGCGCGTAACACCACCGCCCGGTGCCTTCTTGCAGCCCGCACGCAGGGGTGAAGACGCCATCAGGGACGCCGTGCTGGCTGCACTCCCCACCAAGGGGCTGAAGGCTGGCATCATCGAGCTTTATGCGGGCTGTGGCACGCTTTCCTTTGCGCTTGCCGCCCATGCCAAGGTTCTGGCCTATGAAGGGGACCGGGCGGCGCTGGCCTGCCTCAAACAGGCCAGTGGCGGCACCCGCGTGCTGCCCGCACTGCGCGACCTGAACCGCCAGCCGGTCATGGCGGCCGAACTGGCCAAGGCGGCTGCCGTGGTGCTTGACCCGCCCCATGCGGGCGCAGGCGCGCAGATGGCGCAGATCGTGGCGGGCAAGCCGCGCCATGTCATTTATGTCAGCTGCAACCCGGCTGCCCTGCAGCGTGACCTGGCCCCGCTGCAACAGTTGGGCTACCGGCTGGAGCACCTGACGGTAATCGACCAGTTCCTGTGGTCAACCGAGGTCGAGGCCGTGTGCGTGCTCAAGCTGCCGGGTGCGGGTAAAAATCACCGGCGCTGAAACAGACAAAAGTTTTTGGTGAAGCCTTTTGCAAAAAGCTTAAAAAAAAGCCGCCTTTTTTCAAAAAGGCGGCACCCAGAAACGTCTGTCTTTTATCTTCGGGCCTCAGACGTGGAAGCTTTCCCCGCACCCGCAGCGGCCCTTTTCATTGGGGTTGGTGAAGGTAAAGCCGGATTCAAGCTGCTTGACCTCGTAATCCATCACCGAGCCGATCAGGAACAGCGTGGCCTTGCGGTCCACCAGCAGGGTCACGCCCTTGTCCACCACCACTTCATCGCCGGGGCCGGCCTGTTCCACAAAGCTCATGTCATAGGCATGGCCCGAACAACCCTTGGTTGAAACCGCGATGCGCAGCAGATGACCTGCGTTCTTGGTCTGGTAGAGTTTTTCCAGCCGCGCCGCCGCCCGGTCCGTCAACGTCATGAGCGGTGGCAGGGCGCGGCGGGCGGGGGCCTTTGCGGGTGCGGCAGTCTGGTGTTCGGTCATGGCACAGTCCCCTTTGAGGGTTCAGAACATGTTCAGGGCAAGGCGGGCGTCTTCGCTCATGCGCGACATGTCCCATGGCGGCTCCCACACGATCTCGACCGTGGCGGAGGTCACCGTCTCGATCTTTTCCACGGCTTCCTTCACCTGCACGGGCAGTTCCTGCGCGCTGGGGCAGTTGGGGGCCGTGAGCGTCATCTCGACCTTGACCGATCCATCCTCATGCAGGTCGATGGCGTAAATCAGGCCAAGTTCATAGATATTGACCGGAATTTCGGGGTCATACACCGTGGCGATCGCCTCGATGACCGATTCCTCGTCGGGCATGCCCGCCCTGGCTGCGGGGGCAGGCACCTCGCCATCCGGCGTCCAGGCCGATACGGGGGCTGCTTTCTCGGCAGGCGCATCGCTGGCCTCAAGGGAAAAATGCCCGGTCTCTTCCGCCATGCCGATGGCAGGCTCTACCTGATTTTTCTCGTCCATGAGACTTTCACCTGTCTTTATCATCATTGAGCATATCAATCAGTGCCGACCACGGCAGCAGGGCGCAGCGCCTGCGCGAACGGTGCTGGTGCAGGGGCGCAAAAGCCGAAAGCTCGCCCAGCCCCTCCGGGGCCATGCCGGTTTCAACCGCCTCGACCAGTTCCGCGTGCAGCCTGCCCACATGCGCGCGGTCCTGGCCCGTTACCCGCCCGGCCATGAGGTCGGCGGAGGCAGCGCAGATGGCGCAGCCCCGCGTTTCATGCCGAATCGCCTCGATCCGCCCCTGCCCGTCCAGCACCGCATGCAACTGCACCCGGTCGCCACAGAGCGGGTTGGACCCCTGCCCGTTCAGCGTGGCGGCGGATAGTGGCCCGGCATATTGCGGCGCCTTCGCACGTTCCAGCACCACGGTACGGTACAGATCATCCTGCGCCATCATCGACCATCAGACAAAAAAGCCACGGATCTGCTCCAGCGTCGCGGCCAGAAAATCGATTTCCTCCGGCGTGGTATAGATGCCGAAGCTCGCCCGTGCCGTGGCCGTCACCCCCAGCCTGCGCATGAGCGGCTCGGCACAGTGATGGCCTGCCCGCACCGCAATGCCGTTGCGGTCCAGCAGGGTGGCAATATCGTGCGGGTGCACATCCTTCATGGTGAAAGAGATCACCCCCCCGCGCTGTGGCGCCGTGCCGATCACCTTCAGCCCGTTGACATGGCCCAGCGCCTCAAGCGCGTAGGCCGTCAGCGCATCTTCATGCGCGCCAATCGCGTCAAACCCGATGGACTCGATATAGGCAAGGGCAGCACCCAGTCCAATGGTCTCGATGATGGCAGGCGTGCCCGCCTCGAATTTATGCGGCACGTTCGCCCAGGTCGAGCGCTCGAACGACACGGTGGAGATCATGTCGCCACCCCCGAGGAAAGGCGGCATTGCCTCCAGCAGTTCACGCCGCGCCCACAGCACGCCAATGCCGGTGGGGCCATACAGCTTGTGCCCGGTCACGACATAAAAGTCAGCGCCGAGTTCCTGCACGTTCACCCGGCGGTGCACGGCAAGCTGGCTGCCATCCAGCAGCACCTTCGCTCCCGCCGCATGCGCCATGTCGATAATGGCGCGGGCATCGGTAATGGTGCCCAGCACGTTCGACATATGGGTAATCGCCACCAGCGCCACCCTGCCATCGGCCAGGTTGGCCTCCAGCGCCTCCATGTCCAGCGCCCCGTCATCGGTGATGGGGGTGATGCGCAGTTCAATGCCCGTGCGGTCACGCAGCATCTGCCACGGCACGAGGTTGGCGTGGTGTTCCATCTCGGACACCAGCACCACCTGCCCCGGCTTCAGCAGCCCGCCATAGGAATGGGCGACGAGGTTGATGGCCTCGGTGCTGTTGCGGGTAAAGACGATTTCCTCCCGCGCGGCGGCACCCAGAAAGCGGGCGACCTGATCGCGCACGGCCTCATACGCCTCGGTGGTGCGCTCGCTCATCCAGTACAGGCCACGGTGGATGTTGGCGTACTGGGTACGCATGGTCTCGGCCATGCAGTCGATCACCTGCCGGGGCTTCTGGGCCGAGGCGGCGCTGTCAAGAAACACCAGATCCCTGCCATGCACCTTCTGGCCCAGGATGGGGAAGTCGGCGCGGACATGGCGCAGGCTGCCAGCCGCATCGACGGGCGTGATGACGCTCTGGTCCATCAGGCGACCTCCCGCTTCCACCAGGCTTCCACCGCAAGGTTCAGGCTGTCCTTGAGCCGTGCGTCATCTATCTGGTCCACCACGTCATGCAAAAAGGCGCGGATCAGGATGGAACGGGCCGCCTCACCGGGGATGCCACGGCTGCGCAGGTAGAAAAGCTGGTCATCATCGAGCGCGCCCACGGTCGCGCCGTGGCTGCACTTGACGTCATCGGCGTAGATCTCGAGTTCGGGCTTGGCGTCGATCTCGGCAGTGTCCGACAGCAGCAGGGCCTGGTTCATCTGGTAGCCATCGGTCTTCTGGGCAATCCGCTCGACATGGATCTTGCCCTGGAACACGCCGCGCGCATGATCGGCCAGCACGTTCTTGACCGTCTGGCGCGAGATGCAGTCCGGTGCCCCGTGCGTGATCACGCTGGTCAGGTCGCCATGCTGGTGGCCCGCCAGAAGCTGTGCGCCGTTCACATGCACGCTGGCCCCTGCGGCATTCAGCCCGGCATGCACCTCATGGCGCGACAGGCTGGCGCCCAGCGTGAGCGTAAAGCTGTCATACACGCCACGGCTGGCCACGCGGGCGTGGCTGACGGCAAGGTGCAGCGCCTTTTTGCCCTCCGCCTGGATACGGGCATGCGACAGATAGCCGCCTTCCTGCACCGTAATGTCATAGAGCGGGTTATGCAGGTAATAGCCCCGCCCCACAGCCGCATCGAGCACGGCCAGCCTGCCGCCCTCTTCCACCACAATGCGGTGCTGCGGGTGGAAGGACACCGGCGCATCCTCGCCTGCAAGGCCGATGCTGACCAGCAGCAGGCAGCCTGCATCCACGCCTGCGGGCACGACCAGCGCCAGTCCGTCATCGGCCAGCACGGTATTGAGCGCGGTGGTCACGTCGCCCGCCGGGTCAATCCCGTCGCGCATTTCAGCTGCCGGGTCAAAGGCCGCAACCCTGACTCCCTGGGGCAGGCGCGAGCGCCCGGCATCAAAACGGCCATTGACGAACACGGCCCGACTGGCCCCGGCCCCGAGGCCCGATATGGTCTCGACCTCGGCCAGCAGCGTATCGACCGCGCCTGCATCGACATCGCGCCTTGCCGCAGCAAACGGCACATCGGCCAGCGCGCGCAGCGAGGTGTATTTCCATGCCTCCACGCCCGCGCGCGGCAGGCCAACCGTGCGCAGGTAGTCGGCGGCCCTGAGCCGCGCGGCATTCCCCTTTACGTCACCCCGGTCAAGAAAGGCTGAGGGACTGATCCCGACCGGTGCAATGGCGTTCACGCCGCCTCCGAGAGGAACTGGGCATAGCCCTGCGCCTCAAGCTGCCTGGCCAGTTCCGGCCCGCCGCTATGGATGATGCGGCCTTTCGCCATCACATGGATGCGGTCGGGCACGATATAGTCGAGCAGGCGCTGGTGATGGGTGATGACCAGCGCCGAGAAATCAGGCGAGCGCAGCGAGTTCACGCCCTCCGCCACGATGCGCAGGGCATCGATGTCCAGCCCGCTATCGGTCTCGTCAAGAATGGCGAAGGATGGCTGGAGCATGCGCATCTGCAGCACCTCGTTGCGCTTTTTCTCGCCACCCGAGAAGCCGACATTCACGTTGCGCTTGAGCATCTCGTCGGACATGGACAGATGCTTGGTCTCCTTGCGCACGGCCTTGAGGAAGGCCACGGCATCAAGCTCGTCCATCCCACGCGCCCGGCGCACGGCGTTGACGGCGGTGCGCAGGAAGTTGGCGTTGTTCACGCCCGGCAGTTCCACCGGCGTCTGGAACGCAAGGAACAGGCCAAGGGCCGCGCGCTCTTCAGGCTCGAGGGCCAGCAGGTCCTGCCCCTTGAAGGTGGCCGTGCCACCCGTCACCTCATAATCCTCGCGCCCGGCCAGCACATAGGACAGGGTGGACTTGCCCGAGCCGTTCGGCCCCATGATGGCATGGACCTCGCCTGCCGGGATCTCGAGATCGACCCCGCGCAGGATTTCCTTGTGGGCTTCCCCATCATCGATGCGGGCGCACAGGCCATTGATGCTTACGAATTGCTTGCTCACGTCTTTGAATCCCTGTTAGCCCACGCTGCCTTCTAGGCTGATCTGCAGAAGCTTCTGGGCTTCCACGGCGAATTCCATCGGCAGTTCCTTCAGAACGTCCTTGCAGAACCCGTTGACGATCAGCCCCACCGCATCTTCTTCCGACAGGCCGCGCTGGCGGCAGTAGAACAGCTGGTCTTCCGATATCTTGGAGGTTGTCGCCTCATGCTCCACGCGCGCGGACATGTTGCGGTTCTCGATATAGGGCACGGTATGCGCCCCGCACCGGTCACCGATCAGCAGGCTGTCGCACTGGGTGAAGTTACGGCTGCCCGCGGCCTTGGGCATCATCCGCACCAGCCCGCGATAGGTACTGTCGGACTGGCCCGCGCTGATGGTCTTGGCGATGATGGTCGAGCGCGTGTTGCGCCCGATATGGATCATCTTGGTGCCGGTATCGGCCTGCTGGTGGTTGTTGGTCACCGCCACCGAGTAGAACTCGCCCACCGAGCCTTCCCCCTGCAAAATGCACGACGGATACTTCCACGTAATGGCCGAGCCGGTTTCAACCTGCGTCCATGAAATCTTGGAGCGCGCGCCACGGCACGCCCCGCGCTTGGTCACGAAGTTGTAGATGCCACCCTTGCCGTTCTCATCGCCGGGGTACCAGTTCTGCACGGTGGAATACTTGATCGAGGCATCTTCCATCGCCACGAGTTCGACCACGGCGGCGTGAAGCTGGTTCTCGTCACGCATCGGCGCGGTGCAGCCCTCAAGGTAGGAGACGGAGGCTCCGTCCTCGACAATGATCAGCGTGCGCTCGAACTGCCCGGTGTTGCGGGCATTGATGCGGAAATAGGTCGAGAGTTCCATCGGGCAGCGCACGCCCTTGGGCACGAACACGAAGGAGCCATCGGTAAACACGGCGGCATTCAGCGCTGCGTAGAAATTATCCGTCACCGGCACCACGGAGCCGAGATACTTGCGCACGAGTTCGGGGTGCTCCTGCACCGCCTCCGAGATCGGGCAGAAGATCACGCCCGCTTCCTGCAAGGTCTTGCGGAAGGTGGTGGCGACGGAAACGCTGTCAAACACCGCATCGACTGCTACCGGCGGGCGGGCTTCCTCCCCCTCGGGCAGTTCCACGCCAGCCAGCATCGCCTGCTCGTGCAGCGGGATGCCCAGTTTCTCGTAAGTGCGCAGCAGTTCGGGGTCGACTTCCTCAAGCGACTTGGGACCGGGCTTCTTGCGCGGTGCCGCGTAGTAATGCACGTCCTGGTAGTCGATGGGCGGGTAATGGACCTTGGCCCAGGTCGGCTCGCGCATTTCCAGCCAGGAACGGTAGGCTTTCAGCCGCCATTCCAGCAGCCACTGCGGCTCGTTCTTGCGGCTGGAGATGAGGCGGATCGTATCCTCGTTCAGGCCCTTGGGGGCGATATCCATCTCGATATCGGTCTCGAACCCCCATTTATAGGTGTTCTGGCCCAGGGTTTCGACCGTCTTGCGGGTTTCGGCTACTGCCGGCATGTGTCTTTCCTCCCCTGTATCAGGCCGTGGCCTCGGGCCCGTCGGGCATGGGCGGCACGTGCAGGCCGCCCAGTCTGTCGGTTACTGTATGGTTCTTCATGTCAGCCAGCGTAATGGCTGAAAGCGCATGGCGGATGGCGGCATTGACCATATCCCACTGCCCGCCCAGCCCGCAGGTGGAGCGCGCATCGCAATCGCCCCCATCAACGCAGGTGGTGAGCGATATGGGGCCATCGATGGCCTGGATCACGGCGGCGATCGAAATCTCCTCCAGCGGCTGGGCCAGCCTGTAGCCACCGCGCGCGCCGCGCTGCGAGGTCACGATGCCCTGCGTTGCCAGGATCTTGAGCACCTTCGCCACCGTGGGTTCGGGAATGCCGGTCGAACGCGACAGGACAGGCGAGGTGGTGACCTCGCTCTTCTGCCCCAGCCGGACCAGAGCCACCACGGCGTAATCGGTCAGTTTCGACAGTTTCAGCATTCCGCTCTCCCGTACGTCCTGAGCCCGTATCCATAATTGGACCAGAACAGTACTGTTTCCTGAAGTTTCAGATGGGCTACCAGCCGGGCGCCGTCAAGTCCAATCGTAACGCAGTCATGCCCTAGCCGATCCCGGTTCCGAATATCAGCTGCAATAACACGGACAGGCCACACCCCGCCAGAAAACCGACCAGCGTGCCATTAAGCCGGATATACTGCAGATCCTTGCCCACGCGCAGTTCCAGCCGGTCGCTCAGGCTTTCGGCATCCCAGCCGTTCACGACCGAGTAAATAAAACGCGACATGCGATCACGCAGGAAGGGCAGGCTGCTCACGATCATGTTGCGCGCGGCGTCTTCCACGCGCTTGCGCATGGCAACGTCATTATACATCTGGTCGGCCAGGCGCTGCAGGGCGTCACGCACCAGCGTTGCGACCCAGCTTGTCTCGCCCTTGCGCATGTCCTCTTCAATCACGCCGCGCAGGCGGTGCCACACGTCGCTGCTCCAGCCGCGCACGCTGTCATGCGTCAGCACGCCCATCACGGCATTCGTGATCTCGCCGCGCCGCACGGGGTCGAGTTCGATCCGGTCGATCTCGGTGCGCACCCAGGTGGTGAAGCCTTCGCGCAGCTCGGAGTTCTGCGGGTCGATGCGGTCGAGTTCCTGGCTTGCGGCCAGCAGCACCTTGGTGGCGATCGAGCCGCCAATGGCCCAGCCCAGCACGCGGCCGCCCTGCTCGCGCACGCGGTCCTCGATCATCATGCGCAGGGCGGGTTCCTTGGCCTTGATCCCTTCCTTCAGCCTTGAAAGCAGGAAGGACAGCACCTCCTGGTGGCAGTCGCCCTCCACCATCGCGCGCAGGCTGCGGGTCACGATGGGGGCGATCTCCTCACCGCCCAGCAATGTGGGCAGCAGGCTGGCGATGGCGGAACTCGCGCGGCCATCTTCCAGCCGGTCGAGCACATGGGGCACGGAGCCGAGCACGGCGCGGTTGACCATCTCCGCCGTTTCGGGCTCCTGGAGGATATTGCCAATGAGCGAAGGCAGGTCGATGCGGCTGAACGCGGCCTCCACCTCCTTTTCCGTAAACACGTTGTTCGAGACGAACCGCCCGAGCGCCTGCGCCAGCCGCTCCTTCTGGGCGGGCAGGATGGCGGTGTGCGGAATCGGCAGCCCCATGGGCCTGCGGAACAGCGCGGTCACGGCAAACCAGTCCGCAAGTCCTCCCACCACGCCCGCCTTGGTGCCCGAGCGCAGGATTTCAAGCCAGGGGCGATCGGCCAGCCAGCCCATCTGCGGCAGGGCGTAGCCTGCCACCGTCAGCCCCGCCATGGCGGCCAGCAGCCCCGTTGCGGACCGCTTGTAGCGCAACAGGGTGCGCCGTGCATCCTGGTCCGTTTGTGGAATACCATTCATGAAGTCACTGATACCATTGTCTCCCCGCCAGCCCAAGCAACACTCGATATAACGCCCCAAATAGACGTGAATAAACCACGCGGGACATTGCAGCCTGCCGCCGAACATGGGATTTGGGGGGCAGAACCATGACGACCTTTCATGACAGGACAACCCGATGACCGAAGCCGCCGCGCGAAATGTGTCCGACCTGCTCGCGCAGGCCAGCCAGCTGATCGCAAGCCATGACGAGACCGCATCGGGCAGCCCC
The DNA here is from genome assembly GCF_013155395.1 of Komagataeibacter melomenusus. Lineage (GTDB taxonomy): Bacteria > Pseudomonadota > Alphaproteobacteria > Acetobacterales > Acetobacteraceae > Komagataeibacter > Komagataeibacter melomenusus. The sequence continues at coordinate 11,145 of NZ_JABJWC010000049.1, forward strand.
GTCATGGCGCTGGCCCGCCAGATTGGCCGCCAGATGAGCAGTGGCGCCCTGCCGATGGACGTGGTGGAGGACATCGTACGCCTTCTGCGCGACCGCGCCTTTGCAGGCCGCGCCCACCATATCGCCACCTATCTCGACGGGCCGGATGAACAGGCCGTGACGGAGCGCATGCGCGATGTCGCCCGCCGCATCGTGCAGCCTGACCCGACCGACAGCCCGGTGCCCATCGCGCGCTTCCGCGCCGCCATCGAGCGCAGCCGCTTTGCCGCCGTGTTTACCGCGCACCCCACCTTCGCGCTGGCCAACCCGGTCTATGAGGCGCTGGCCGAACTGGCCTCCACCAACCCCGCCACGGCGCCCGACCATGTTCCCGCCTTCCTCACGCACCGGCGCGTGGGGCCACCCACGCTGGATGAGGAGTTCACGCTCGCCACCCAGGCCATCCTGCGCGGACGCAATGCGCTGGACCGGCTCAACACCATCTTGCTGTCAGAGGCGCGTACCCACTGGCCGCAGCTGTGGTCCACGCTGGTGCCGCGCCCCATCATCATGACCAGCTGGGTCGGCTACGACACCGATGGCCGCACCGATATCGGCTGGTGGGACACGCTGCGCCTGCGCCTGCGCATGAAGCAGTTGCAACTGGGCCGCCTGCAGGCCCAGCTCGCGCCCCTCGCCTCCTGCGCCAATGACCTCCACGCCCGCGTGGCCACGGCCCTTGAGGCCGTGACCGCCCAGATCGCCGCCTGCCCCACCGGCCCCGAGCCTGAAGGCGTGTCGCGCTTTGCCGATGTGCTGATCAACCGCAGCACGGAGGCCCTGACCAGCAGCAACGACCTGCGCGCAGCCTTCAGCGAGGCGATCGACGCCGCCACCACCGAGGACAGGATGGCCCTGGTGGTGGCGCAGGCGGGCTTCATGGCGCACGGGCTTTCCGCCGCCCACACGCATACGCGCCTCAACGCGACCCAGTTGCACAACATCGCCCGCCAGCGCCTGAACATTACCGACAGCCCCGACATTCCCGCCCAGCGCCGCGCGCTGATCAGCCGCATGAACGAGGCGCTGGACACGGTGGAGCCGGTCGAGATCGATTTCGGCTCGCTGCTGATGGAGCAGGCCAGCGCAGGGCGGCTGATGATGACGGTGCGCCAGATCCTCCGCCACATCGACCGCACCAGCCCCATCCGCTTCCTCATTGCCGAGACCGAGACCGGCTACACCCTGCTCGCCGCGCTGTGGCTGGCGCGGCTATACGGCGTGGAGGACATGATCGAGATCTCGCCTCTGTTCGAGACGCAGGACGCGCTGGAAAACGGCGAGCAGATCATCGAGGAGGCCCTGCGCTCGCCGCACTGGCGGGCCTACCTGCAGCGCACGCGCAAGCTGAGCCTGCAGTTCGGCTTCTCCGATTCCGGGCGGTATGTGGGGCAGCTGGCCGCGACCTACCTGATCGAGCGGCTGCGCATCAAGGTGTGCGACCTGCTACGCAAGTGGGATCTCGCCTTCGTGGAGGTGATCCTGTTCGATACCCATGGCGAGAGCATCGGCCGCGGCGCGCACCCCTACCGGCTGGCCGACCGCTTTGACTACCTCTCCCCGCCGCATGCCCGCGCCCGCTACACCCGCGCAGGCATCCAGCTGCGCGAGGAAACCGCCTTCCAGGGCGGGGATGGCTACCTTATGTTCGGCACCCAGGCCCTGGCCGATGCCACGGTCAGCATCATTGCCGAGCACGCCTTCGCCACCAGCGCGCTCGACCGCGACCCGGTTTATGACGAGCCGGATTTCTCGGCCGATTTCTTCTCCACCATCGCCAATGGCATGACCGGGCTGGTGGAAGACCCCGGCTATGCGGCGCTGCTCGGCGCGTTCGGTCCCTCGCTGATCGACAAGACCGGCTCGCGCCCCTCGGCGCGGCAGAGCGACGCCGCCTCCACCGTCACGCGCATCAAGCACCCCAGCCAGTTGCGCGCCATTCCCAACAACGCCATCCTGCAACAGCTTGCGTGGTGCGCGAATACGTTGCAGGGGCTGGGCACGGCGGCGGCCCGCCACCCCGAAACCTTCGAGAAATACCTGGCCGAGAGTCCGCGCTTCCGCCGTGCCATGGATTTCGCGGCCCACGGCCTGGCCCATTCCGACCACGGGGTGCTGCGCGGCGTGATCCGCCTGCTCGACCCCGACATGTGGCTTGAACGCGCCACCACCCAGCGCGACGCGGGCGCGCAGGCGGCCTGCCTGACCCTGATGCACGGGCTGGAACAGCTTGATTTCTGGGCCTCCACACAGGCCATGTTCCGCCGCATCCAGTCAGATCACCTCGCCCTGCGCCGCGCCTGGCCCGAAGCGCCGCGCATGCAGCCCGATGAACTGCTGCTGCATGCCATCCGCATCGCCCTGATCGAGCAGATCTGGATGCTCTCCACCCGCGTGCCCTACTTCTCGCCCCGGCATGCCTTCTCGCGTGATGTCATGACGCTGAAGGTGCTGTGCCTGGAAGTGCCCGCCGTGCTCAAGGAACTCGAGCAGATCTTCCCCTATCGCTCCGATGGCGGTTTCGACCTCGACTTCCACGAGCCGCACGGCCCGCGGCAGGAAGGGACCTACAGCCGCGAATACACCGAAATTTTCGAGCCGATGCAGCGCCTGTTCCAGATGGTGCGTGAAATCAGCACCGGCGTGATGCACCATGTTGGCGCATTTGGCTAAGCCTGCCCCGCGCAACGGGTGGCGGGTGAGCGAACCGCCCCCGCCCTACGGGGTGCCCCTGCCCCAGACACCCGCCATCAGGCGGGTGGTCGCCCAGAACCCCGGCCCCATGACCGGCAACGGCACCAATAGCTGGCTGGCGGAACATGCGGGGGGCTGCGTGGTCATCGACCCCGGCAGCGCGGAACCCGCCCATCTCGATGCCCTTGTGGCGGCAGCGGCCGGGCGGCCGCTGACTCACATCATCCTGACCCACACCCATCATGACCACCTTGATGGCGCCCGCCCGCTCGGGCAGCGTCTGGGCATTCCGGTCTGTGGCTTCCATGCCAGCGAAGACCCGGACTTCACCCCCGATACCGGCCTGCATGATGGCGACCGGATTGCGGGCCTGCGGGTCCTGCACACGCCCGGCCATGCCAGCGACCATATCTGCCTGGAAACAGCGGATGGCATCATTTTTACCGGCGACCATGTCATGGGCTGGTCCACCACCATGATCCCGCCCGCGCCCTATGGCTCGGTGCGGCAGTTCCTGCGCAGCATGGACATCCTGCGCGCCCGCAGGGCCCGGCTGCTGCTGCCTGCCCACGGCCCCGCCATAACCCGGGTGGAAGCCTGCATCGACGGCCTCGTCGCCCACCGCATCGCGCGCGAGGAGAGCATCATGGCGCTGATGCCAGCCCGGCCAAGCACGCTCGATGAGATCGTGGACGGCCTGTACCACAACCTGCGCCCCGGCCTGCGCCGCGCCGCGCGCCTGAACCTGCAGGCCCATCTTGAAAAACTGCTTGAGGACGGGAAGGTCCTTTTGCATGGCGACCATTGGGCAAGAACAACAGCCTGACAGGAAGCCATGAGACTTTCCGGATGCCGCATTTTCTGAAGCTTTTTGCAAAAAGCTTCACCAAAAACTTCTGATCGCTGGCAGCGCCTTGTGCGCAGCGCCTCACAACACAAAAAAACCGGCCCCCTTTCGGGAGCCGGTTTCTTTTTGATGCTCTCTTTTGAGAAAGATCAGGCGGACTGCGCCATGATCTCTTCCGCAACGTTGCGGGGCACCGGATCGTAGTGGTGGAACTGCATGGTAAACGACGCACGGCCCTTGGTCATGGAGCGCAGGTGCGAGATGTAGCCAAACATTTCCTTCAGCGGCACGGAAGCGCGGACCATGACGGTCGACCCTGCGGTTTCCTGGCTCTGGATCATGCCACGGCGGCGGTTAAGGTCACCCACCACGTCACCCACGTGATCGTTGGGCGTGGTCACTTCCACATCCATGATCGGCTCGAGGATGACCGGACCGGCCTTCTTCATGCCTTCACGGAAGCAGGCCTTGGCCGCGATTTCGAACGCCAGCGCCGAGGAGTCGACATCATGGTACTTGCCATCGAGCAGCGTGAACTTGAAGTCCACCGTGGGGAAGCCCGCGAGCACGCCGGTCGTGGCCTGGGCCTGGATGCCCTTGTCCACCGCCGGGATGTATTCCTTGGGCACCGTGCCGCCAACGACCTTGTTCTCGAAGGAGATGCCTTCGTTACGCTCGACCGGCGCGAACTCGATCTTCACTTCCGCGAACTGGCCCGAACCACCCGACTGCTTCTTGTGGGTGTAGGTCTCGGTATGCGGCTTGGTGATCGTTTCACGATACGCCACCTGCGGCGCGCCGATGTTCGCGTCCACGCCATATTCGCGGCGCAGGCGGTCGATGATGATGTCGAGATGCAGCTCGCCCATGCCGGACAGAATGGTCTGGCCGGTTTCCTGGTCGGTCTTCAGGCGCAGGGAGGGATCTTCGCCCGACAGCTTCTGCAGCGCCAGCGTCATCTTCTCCACGCCGTCCTTCGTCTTCGGCTCGACCGAGATGTCGATGACCGGGATCGGGAAGGTCATGCGCTCGAGCACGACGGGGTCGGTCGGGTCGGCCAGCGTGTCACCGGTCTGGCTGTCCTTCAGGCCCACGAAAGCGGCGATGTCGCCCGCGTGCACTTCAGACAGTTCCTCGCGCTTGTCGGCATGCATCTGGTAGATGCGGCCGATACGCTCCTTGTGGCCCTTGGTGGTGTTCAGCACCGTGTCACCGGTCTTGAGCACGCCACGGTAAACACGCACGAAGGTCAGCGTGCCGTATTTGTCGTTGATGATCTTGAAGGCGAGGCCAGCAAACTTGCCATCGGGGTCAACCGGGATGATCGGCAGCTTGTTCTCGTCAACTTCCTCGTCTTCCGGCGGGGCAATGCGGATGCCTTCCACGTCGTTCGGCGCGGGCAGGAAGTCGATCACGGCATCGAGCAGGGGCTGCACGCCCTTGTTCTTGAAGGCGGTGCCGCACAGCACGGGGCGGAAGTCACCGGCGATGGTGCCCTTCTTGATGCAGCGCTTGAGCGTTGCAACGTCCACGTCGCCCTTGTCGAAGTATTCTTCCATCGCGGCGTCATCAACGGACAGCGCGGTGTCGAGCAGGTTCTGGCGCGCCTCGGCGGCCTTTTCCTTCAGGTCGGCGGGAATTTCCTCGTAGTGGAACTTCGCGCCAAGCTCGCCGCCTTCCCACACGATGGCGCGCATTTCGATCAGGTCGACCACGCCAACGAAGTTCTCTTCCGCGCCGATGGGCAGCTGCAGCGGAATCGCCACGATGTCCAGCTTCTCTTTCAGCGTGTCGAACGCGTAGTAGAAGTTCGCACCCGTGCGGTCGAGCTTGTTGATGAAGATGATGCGCGGCACGTTGTAGCGGTCAGCCAGGCGCCAGTTGGTCTCGGACTGCGGCTGCACGCCGGCAACGCCTTCGATGATGAAGATCGCGCCATCGAGCACGCGCAGCGAGCGGTTGACTTCGATGTTGAAGTCGATGTGGCCCGGGGTGTCGATGATGTTGATGCGGTGGCCTTCCCACTCACACGTCACGGCAGCCGAGGTGATCGTGATGCCACGCTCACGCTCCTGCGCCATGTAGTCGGTGGTGGTGTTGCCTTCGTGCACCTCACCGATCTTGTGGGACACACCGGTGTAATACAGGATGCGCTCGGTGGTGGTGGTCTTGCCGGCATCGATGTGCGCGGTAATACCGATATTGCGAATCAGGGACAGATCAGACTTGGCGGACACGGGGGAACCTCCACAAGACAACACGGGCGCGAAGGGGAACCTTTCCCTTTCGCGCCTGCCGGAACCGTAAGCTGCTTCCGCCCTCAGTCTCTTTCAACCTGGACGACGCAGACCGGCACAGCGGAACAATGCGCCAGACTTCAGTCAGGCTTTTTGACAGCACCGGCCGCCCGCCCGCAATTGCAGGCAGGTGGCCAGGGCGCGTGTCAGGCCACGGCGGCCTTCTTTTCCTGAACGCGCAGGATGCGGCGCTTCACCGTCATGGCTTCGGGCGTCAGCTTGCGGTTCGGGGTGGACAGCAGGAACGAGTCCAGCCCGCCATTGTGCTCGACCGTGCGCAGCCCGTTGGTGGTCATGCGCAGGGGAACGGCCGTGCCGAGAATATCGGACAGCAGCGAGGTTTCCTGCAGGTTGGGCAGGAAGCGGCGGCGGGACTTGTTGTTGGCGTGGCTGACGTTGTTACCGGTCAGCACGCCCTTGCCTGTGATCTGGCAGCGGCGAGACATTTTATCATCCTCGGATATAACTTTGGCCGAGGCATAAATGCCCGGCAAGGATCGTCTAGATTAGGCGCGGCTTATCGCCAAACCACCGCCATCCGTCAAGACGCATAAGCATGATTCGGCATATTTTGTATGCAAAAGGGCTGAAACGACCCCGTTCCAGCCCTTTCATGGCCCCTTGATTCAGGCCGCCCCGCCTTCATGGTCGGGATGCAGCTCGCCTGCCTGCACGCTGTGCAGCGCGTTTTCAAGCAGGTCCTGCATGGCCTCGCGCCCCATGGTGCGCGACAGCAGGCCAAGCGAGCCGCCAAGCAGGGCGGAGGCAATGGCCATGGGCGGCAGGTTCTCGCCCAGCATGTATTCGATGGCCTTGTCCACCACCGCGCCGCAATGGCTCAGCTCGGGGGGGATGGCGTCGCCCTCGGGGGGCGGGTTGGTCTTGTCCGTCATGTCACGGCTCCTTTTCGCGTTATCCCTGATATGTACCGCCTTGCCGCCCCTGACCAGTGCGGGGCGGGCATGAAAGGGGTCACAAGCCCGCGCGAGGGGCTTCACCCGCGCTCGGCATCCTCCTCCGCCTGGGCGGCCCACATGCCCGCGTACAGGCCGCCACGCTCAAGCAGGGCGCGATGCGTGCCGCGCTCGAGGATGCGCCCCGCGCCCATCACAAGGATTTCATCCACGTCCACGATGGTGGAAAGCCGGTGGGCGATGATGAGCGTGGTGCGGTTGGCCGCCACCGCGCGCAGGGCGGTCTGGATTTCGTGCTCGGTGCCGGTGTCGAGCGCGCTCGTCGCCTCATCAAGCAGCAGCACGCGCGGGTTCTTGAGGATGGTGCGCGCTATGGCCACGCGCTGCTTCTCGCCACCCGAGAGCTTGAGCCCCCGCTCGCCCACCCTTGTCGCGTAGCCTTCGGGCAGGCTCATGATGAAGTCATGGATGCAGGCCAGCCTTGCCGCCTGCTCCACCTCCGCCTGCGTGGCGCCAAGGCGGCCATAGGCGATGTTGTAGCCGATGGTGTCATTGAACAGGATGGTATCCTGCGGCACCACGCCAATGGCCCCGCGCAGGGCGGCCTGCGAGTAGTCGCGGATGTCGTGGCCATCGACCATGATGCGGCCTGCGGTCACGTCATAAAAACGGAACAGCAGGCGGCTGATGGTGGACTTGCCCGCCCCCGTCGGCCCCACGATGGCCATCCGGTGGCCTGCGGGCACGTGAAAGCTGATGCCACGCAGGATCTCGCGGTCGGGGCGGTAGCTGAAATGCACGTCCTCGAAACGGATATCGGCGGCCGGTGCCTCATCAAGCCGCGCGGGCAGGCTCAGGGCGCTGGCAGAATCGGTAATGTCGGCGCGTTCATCCATCAGGCCGAACATGTGCTCGAGATCGACGAGGGAATTGCGCAGCGAGGAATACACGCTGCCCAGGAAGTTGAGCGGCAGGTAAAGCTGCATGAGGTAGGTGTTGACCAGCACGAAGTGCCCCACCGTCATGCGGCCTGCCTCCACATCGCGCCCGGCCATGAGCATGACCGCGATCAGGGCCGTGGCAATGATCGCCGCCTGCCCGAAATTGAGCCCGTTGAGCGAGATCTGGGTGCGGATGGCCGCGTGCTCGTAGCGGGCCTGGGCATCCTCGTAGCGCTGGCGCTCGTGTTCCTCGTTGCCGAAATACTTCACGGTCTCGTAGTTGAGCAGGCTATCGAGCGCCTTCCAGCTTGCCTCGCTGTTGATCTCGTTCATCTGTCGGCGCAGGCCGATGCGCCATGAGGTGAACTTGATGGTGAACACCACATACGCCGCCACCGCCGCCAGCATCACCACGGCATACCGCCAGTCGAACAGTCGCCAGATGACGAGAATGACCATCAGCGCCTCGATCAGCGTGGGCACCACGTTGAACACGCCCACGCGCAGCAGCGTCTCGATGGCTTCCGTGCCACGCGCGATGGCCCGCGTCACCCCGCCGGACTGGCGGTTGAGGTGAAAGCGCAGCGAGAGCTGGTGCATGTGCGTAAAGCTCTGCATGGCCGCAATCCGGCTGATGCGGTAGCGCAGCGGGGCGAACAGGGCATCACGCAACTCACCCAGCCCCGCGGCGGCCATGCGCAGCAGGCCATAGCCCACGATCAGCAGGAGCGGCATCATGGCAACGCCCCCCGCATGCGGCTGGAGCGCATCGATCACGCGGCTATAGGCATAGGGCACGCCAATGGTGGCCACCTTGGCCGCGACCAGCAGCACGCACACCCCCACCACGCGCAGGCGGGTGCGCGGGTCATGGCGGGGCCACAGATAGGGCAGCAGGCCGCGCAAGGTGGCGGCGGCGGAACGTTCCGGCCTGTCGGGCCGGGCCTTGGGGGAAACAGCCATAGCACCCGCATGTGGCACACGCCGCCTGTTTTGCAACCCATATTCCCACGTACTGGCAGGGCAGGCTGGCATTGTCAGGCCGCAGGGCAGCCGTTATGCCAGCCTCAACCCGAAGGACAGGGATGAAACATGTCACGCAGCCTTGAAGGTTTCTTTCGTCATATCGCCGCCTGCAACACGGCGGTGCTGCCCGGCGGGCGGCTGGAGTTCCGGCTCGGCGCCACGCCCGCGGGCTGGGTGCAGCCCGCCCTGCTGCCCGTGCTGCTCGAACACGGCATGACCCATGCGGGCAACACGGTCACCCTGGCCGACCCCGCCCGGCTCGAACCCATTGGCGAGGCCATGGCGCAGGCGGGCGTGTACCGCTCGCACCACGAACTGTTCGATGTCTGGACCGACATGGCCCAGCCCCCCGTGGCCCGCATCGACCGGGGCGCGCTGCCGCTGTTTGGCCTGATGGCGGCGGGCGTGCACCTCAATGGCCTCGTGCGCCTGCCCCACGGCCTGCATCTGTGGATCGCGCGGCGCGCCATGACCAAGCGCCTCGACCCCGGCAAGCTCGACCACCTCGTGGCGGGCGGCATACCGGCGGGCCATACGGCGGCCGAGGCCCTGTTCAAGGAAGCGGCGGAGGAAGCCAGCCTGCCAGCCGAACTGGTGCGGCGCGCCCGCCCCACCGCCGATATCCGCTACGCGCTCGACCGCCCCGAAGGGCTGCGCCGCGACGTGCTGCACTGCTTTGAGCTGGAACTGCCGCCCGACTTCACGCCCACCCCCGCCGATGGGGAAGTGGAGGAATTCCGCCTGATCCCGATCGAGGAAGCCTATGCGCTGGTGCGCGACACGGATGCATTCAAGTTCAACGTCAACCTCGTGCTGATCGACCTGTTCCTGCGCACGGGACTGATCGATGCCGCAAGCCCCGAAGGCCAGCGCCTGCGCCAGGGCCTCGCCAATGGGTTCGAGCCGGGCGGGGTCGGCCAGGGTGACCGTGTTGCCCGCATGGGTCATGCCGTGTTCGAGCAGCACGGGCAGCAGGG